>NZ_VEWM01000019.1 GCF_020662265.1 Psychrobacter sp. I-STPA6b | reverse complement strand
ATTTAGGCTTACTTTCTGAGTTAGGTACAGATACCATGAGTGCGCGTGAAATGCAGGCTTTGCAAGCGGCACATGCATTTTGCTCCAGTATGGTGACTTTAATACCCCGATTTGCTAATGCCCAAGCAGTGCTCAACCCTGCAACTTGGACAGGCAATAAAGTTCACACCATTAGAGCGGATTCCTAAAGATTTTAGTCTATCAAGCAAATCCTGCATGCGTTTGACTTTATTCCCAGTTGGCAACGTGATGATATTATGGTGTCCTATGCCCCACAAGGTGCTTCGGTAGGCAAGCATTATGATGATTATGA
>NZ_VEWM01000102.1 GCF_020662265.1 Psychrobacter sp. I-STPA6b | reverse complement strand
AGTATTGGCTAGGTGAAAATGGTCATGCCGATAGTAAAGACTTACAAACTGAAATAGAAGCACAGCTGATTAAAAATAAAGAACAAGAACATCAGAACCCTCATTAAATGACACACAATTTCAAGGCTGTGCCGTTACTCACGACCTTGTAGACTTTAAACAATAAAGGCTTGGCGGTTCTTTTCCTGATTTTTAGAGTTAAAGCCTTTACCGTCCAAAAGTACTGCGCCTGCCCTAGCTCAGGTACGTAATGAGGCAGATGGTCGCATCCATGCTATCCAAAAAGCACTAAAAGAAGCTGGCGATAAAGTCAC
>NZ_VEWM01000135.1 GCF_020662265.1 Psychrobacter sp. I-STPA6b | reverse complement strand
AAAAGAAAGGAAAGTGTGGTGGAAGGGGGAGAAAAGAAGGAGGAAAAAGAAGTTGAAAGGAAAAGAGGGGAGGGGAGAGGAAGAAAAAGGGTAAAAGAGAAATAAAGGAGGAAAGAAGAGGGGAAGAATGGGTGATTGAATGTTAAATATTAAGTTTATTGGTTTAATGATGATGAAATGAAAGGTATGATGGATAATAATAAAAATATGAAAATGTATGAAAAAAAAAGAAATTTAAATATAAAAATTGCAAATTGAACCATGATGAAATCGGTGAGGCAAAATATGTCAAAATTTCACACTGAGACAGTGAC
>NZ_VEWM01000002.1 GCF_020662265.1 Psychrobacter sp. I-STPA6b | reverse complement strand
TCTTTCCCCCCCCCCCTTTCTCTTCCCTTTTCCTCCCTTCCCCTTCCTTCTTTCCTTTCCTTTCCCCTTCCCTCCTTCTCTTTCTCTCTTCTTTCCTCTTCTCCTTTTTTTTTCTCCTCTCTTTCTCTTTTCTCCTCTTCTTTTTTTTTCTCCTTTTTTTCCCTCTTTCTCCCCCTCTCTCCCCTTTCCTTCTTCTTTCTCCCCTCTTTCTCTTTCTTTCTCCCCCCCTCTCCTTTTTTCCTCTTCTTTTTTTCCCCCCCTTTTTTCCTCCCTTTCTCTCTTCCTTCTCCTTTTCCCTTTTTCCCCTCCTCTTTCTCTTT
>NZ_VEWM01000048.1 GCF_020662265.1 Psychrobacter sp. I-STPA6b | reverse complement strand
CCCTTAAGGGTTGTGGGTTCTCCGAAGGCTCCCCCGAGGGGTTTTTTCTACGAAAAAAAATGTAAGTATGACAAAATCTTGTATAAAAATTAAGCCTATAACAGGCTCTTCAGAAAAGCACAATACTCGAGAAATTGAGCCTAAATATTTAATCCAGGGACAAGTCCCAAATATTCATATTGTGGATTCAAAAATTAAAGATGTCCGGAATGAAATTGAAAAGAAATATTTTGAAACCGTAGGACAAAAAATGCAAGCTAAATCTACTCCAATTCGTGAAGCTGTTATTTTACTTCCCGATGATGACAATGATAAAAATTTAGAAAACCTTTTTGCACTTAACGACCAGCTTAAAGA
>NZ_VEWM01000112.1 GCF_020662265.1 Psychrobacter sp. I-STPA6b | reverse complement strand
AGCTTCTCTTGTTAAAAGAGGAGCTTTATTATTTTTTATGAAAAAGCTTTGGGGAGATACCAAAGCGGCCAACTGGGACGGACTGTAACTCCGTTGTCTTACGACTTCGCAGGTTCGAATCCTGCTCTCCCCACAAGATTGAAGATGAGATTATAAATAATTTTTGATTCTTAATTCTCTGCCGACTTAGCTCAGGGGTAGAGTGCTTCCTTGGTAAGGAAGAGGTCACGGGTTCAATTCCCGTAGTTGGCTCAATATTGAATATTTTTGAACACTAATAAATATATAACTAAGATTAAAAATTAAGTAAAATGGCAAAAGAAACCTTTAACCGTTCGAAACCACACTTAAATATTGGTACGATCGGACAC
>NZ_VEWM01000120.1 GCF_020662265.1 Psychrobacter sp. I-STPA6b | reverse complement strand
AAAAACTCGTTTTTCGCTTATAAAAACTCGTTTTTCGCTTATAAAAACTCGTTTTTCGCTTATAAAAACTCGTTTTTCGCTTATAAAAACTCGTTTTTCGATTCGTTAAACCCTTATTTTACTGGGGTTCCCGAATGGCTAAAGTATTTAAATCTTTTTAAAGTTTTTAAACAGTAGCGTGTGCGAGGAAATTTGTCTTGTTTTTTGGATTTTTATTTGGTTGGACTGGAGAAAAATTTGAAAGAGAAAAAAAGCCAAAAGGGAAGATGAATCGAACCAATGAGAAAAACAAAAAAACAAAAAAAAAGAAAAAGAAAAAAACACACCAAGGGGGCGGGCGGATTTTGATTTTTAGGATTTGAACGTGTTTTTAGGTGGTTTTTAGGTGGTTTTTAGG
>NZ_VEWM01000049.1 GCF_020662265.1 Psychrobacter sp. I-STPA6b | reverse complement strand
GAATGAAGATCCTAGGGGCGAAGATTGTTCCTGTATCAGAGGGAGCAGGAACGCTAAAAGAAGCGGTAGACAGTGCCTTTGCGACTTATCTTGGTGAGCTTGATAGCAGTATGTTTGCCATTGGCTCGGTCGTTGGACCGGCCCCTTACCCTGAAATGGTCAGCTATTTCCAATCGGTCGTTGGTCATGAGGCTCGAGAGCAGTTTTTAGCTACGACGGGTAAGCTGCCCAGTAAAGTGGTGGCTTGTGTCGGCGGCGGCTCCAATGCCATTGGACTATTTAGTGGCTTTTTGGCAGATGATGATGTTGAGAAAGTAGGTGTCGAACCTGCTGGTAAAGGCCTAGATACCCCTGACCATGCCGCCACCATGACCTTAGGAGTAAAAGGAGGGATTCATGGTTTTAAGTGTTATGTGCTCCCTGATGACAAAGGTGAGCCTGCGCCAGTGCATTCGATTGCCTCCGGACTTGATTATCCTGGAATAGGGCCACAGCACTCA
>NZ_VEWM01000014.1 GCF_020662265.1 Psychrobacter sp. I-STPA6b | reverse complement strand
GCCCAGGAACGGCTGAATTGCCAGGTGGCGCAGGTCCGGGAAGGGATTTAGGAATTTCTCTGGCACTTTGGACAGCGCGTATTATCAGTACTGATATTGCTGTTGGTGGCGTAACTTCATGGCAATGGTGGACAGCTATTAGCCGTGGAGATTACAAAGACGGATTAATTCACGTTGATAATGGTTCAAGCAATGGAGCCGGTGATGCAAATTATTGTAAAAATGATGGATTTATCCGGGATTCCAAAACACTTTGGGCTTTAGGAAACTTTTCTTTCTTCGTAAAACCGGGAATGGTA
>NZ_VEWM01000003.1 GCF_020662265.1 Psychrobacter sp. I-STPA6b | reverse complement strand
TTTTAGGCGCATCTGTGTATGGATAGAGGGGATATCATCGATCATAAGATATTTCACTTCGGGATCGATAAGTTCAAGCTTAGAGTACAGATGCATACCGTACAGATTGTCCAATGGTATTTTGACACTATAGGGATAGTCCCCTTCTACCGCCTCTAATGCCTTCTCCCACTTCTTATCTGACTCAAGGGTGATAAGAATATCTGGATGATGCTCACACACTAAATCTATCAATGCTTGGGTATTATTATTTGGCGTTAGTACATTGGAGACCATAAGCTTTAGCTGATGGGCTTCGG
>NZ_VEWM01000113.1 GCF_020662265.1 Psychrobacter sp. I-STPA6b | reverse complement strand
ATCATGTACAACAAAATAGGTTTTACCATCTTTGGTTACTTTTTCAATAACATTGTCTTTTTTTCCTTGTTCAAAAGCCCAAGCCGAAACCCATTGACGGTTTACCATGTGGTCTTCTTCAATATCATCGCCTAATTTAATACGGATTAATTGCGCCATTAAACCATTTCTAATATACCCATCGTAAGCTGCTTTCCCTACTTCTTTCCAGTCAGAAACCAAGCCTAATTCTAGTAATTTAGGATCCATTAAATAATACAATCCTACTAAATCAGCCCTTCCTTCTTCCATGGTCGATG
>NZ_VEWM01000096.1 GCF_020662265.1 Psychrobacter sp. I-STPA6b | reverse complement strand
CCTTGAAATGTATGTATAAGGTTAAAGAAGTGACCAAATTCATGAGTAAATACAGAAGCAAATTCTTTTCCCGTATTTCCGTGTAAATAAGCACCATTATATACAACTCTTGCAGTATTTGCATCCGACATTGAGCTGTTAGGATACCAAGCAACACCAGATTGACCACTATCACCATCAGCATATAATTCTGCCTGAATATACACATTCATATATTTATAATTATCCCAAGCATCGGCAGCAATTTGATTATCATATCCACCACCATTACCGTAACCATTTTTTTCATCGTAAAAAAC
>NZ_VEWM01000072.1 GCF_020662265.1 Psychrobacter sp. I-STPA6b | reverse complement strand
GATTACTGAAAATGGGCTGGTGTTTTATACCAACTATTTAAGCGCAAAAGCTCAGGATATGCTCTCCCCTCCTCCTGCCGCTGTATTGTTTTTTTGGCCTTCCTTCTCTCGTCCGATTCGTCTTCGTTGCCCGCTTCCCCCCCTCCCTGAAGCGCCGTCCGCTTCTTCTTTTCCTCCTCTTCCCCCTTCTCTCCCGTTCTCCGCCTGGGTGCGTCCGCCCCCCCTGTTCTTCGTTTCGCGCCGTGCTTTGCTGGCGCCCCCGTTTTCTTCTTGCCCCGCTTCTTCTCCCGCTGATGCTGT
>NZ_VEWM01000137.1 GCF_020662265.1 Psychrobacter sp. I-STPA6b | reverse complement strand
GTATTGGCCAGTGGCTATGCTGAGCTTTTGGCTAAGCAAGTTCAATCAACGGCTAATGGTGATGAAGCGCCAGAATTGTTCATTTTCGGTGCGGCATATAAGGGCATTCCATTTGTCGCAGCTACTGCACAGGCATTGTGGCTTAACCATGGTATTAATGCCAAATGGGGCTATAACCGTAAGGAAGTCAAAGACCATGGTGAGGGTGGTCATCTGGTAGGCGCTGATGTGAGTGGCAAAGCCGTTTGGGTTTTGGATGATGTGAGCACAGCAGGTACAGCCATGCGTGAAGTCGTAGAG
>NZ_VEWM01000052.1 GCF_020662265.1 Psychrobacter sp. I-STPA6b | reverse complement strand
TTGTTTTTATTCCGTTGCGCTTCATACAATTTGGCTTTAAAATTGTTTAAAGCTCTAAATATATAATTGCCTCGGATGTAGTTAGTTAGTTGTGTGTAATTTTAACGAGGTGCAAATTTAGAAATAAAAACGGACTCTGAAAGGATATTTTTAACTATTTTCTTTAAAATGTGAAGAAAAATTATTTACATTTGCACCGTGTTAAAGGATAAAGTGATTTAATCATTTCTTTATCGCGTTGAAATGGCTAATGTTATTTCATGTCTGCTTAAGCCCGGATGGCGGAATTGGTAGACGCGC
>NZ_VEWM01000061.1 GCF_020662265.1 Psychrobacter sp. I-STPA6b | reverse complement strand
ATAAAGAAAATAATAAGAATAAGAAATGATTTTAAAGTAATAAATGGGGATGTAAAGTTTTGAGAAGGGTGAGAAAATAAGAAAGAATTTGAAATATAAAAATTGTTAGTTGGAAAGTAAAGTATTATAGAAAGGGTAAAAGTTTAAAGATGAAAGTTTTTTATAGAAAAGAAATTTTTTGTGAAGATGTAAGAAAAAAAAATGATACCAAAGGTAGTATTAAGGTGTAAAGGTGGCAAACTCACGTGAAAAGTCGATAGGTAGACCCAACTTTTTTAACTGCTCACGAATGTTATCAATG
>NZ_VEWM01000037.1 GCF_020662265.1 Psychrobacter sp. I-STPA6b | reverse complement strand
ACCCTATACTTTACATAAATTCTATTCAAAACTTTATTTTTAATACTTATTTTCTCTATACTTTATCACCCCCATCTTTTCAACAAAATCTTATTTATTATTTTTTTTTTTATACAAAATCTTTTTTTTTTTCTCATTCTTCCTCTCTTTTTCCTTATTTCATTCTTTCTTTTTTTTTTCCTTCTCTTTTTTTTTCTTTTTCTCCCTTTTTTTCTTTCTTTCTTTCTTTTCCTCTTTTTTCCTTCCTTCCCCTTTCTTCCCCTTCTTTTCTCTCCTTTTTTCTCTCCTTTCCCTTCTTTTT
>NZ_VEWM01000131.1 GCF_020662265.1 Psychrobacter sp. I-STPA6b | reverse complement strand
GGCCTATACCTTAGCAAAATTTTTCAATTATTTTTTTCAATAATCCATTTATACTTTATTAAAACATATTTAATATCATCTTTATTATTTTTCATTTATTTTTTCATTCTATACCAAACCAATTCAAAATTTTATTTATTCAAACCCTTTTTTTCATTCTCTATTTCCACTCATTATTTCTTTTTCTTCCTCTCCTTCCTCCTCTTTTCTTCCCCTCTTTTACCCCCTCCTTTCTCCCTCTTTTTTTTCTCTCTCTTCTTCCTTCCTCCTTCCCTTTCCATCTTTTCTTTCCTCCATTTAT
>NZ_VEWM01000108.1 GCF_020662265.1 Psychrobacter sp. I-STPA6b | reverse complement strand
GTATATTAATATATATTCATTTCATTAATACCATATATTTTTTACATCATCATTACTAAATAATTTACTTTATATTACTCTATATTCTTAAATTCCTCTTACAATATCTCTCTAATAAACCTCTTCTTTCCTTTCACCTCTTCTCCCCTCCTTCCCTTCTTCCTTTTTCTCTCCCCCTCTCCCTCCTTTTCTCCTTTTCCCTCCTTCTCTCCTCCTTTCTCTCCCCTCCCCTCTTTCCTTTCTCTTCCCCTCTCTTCCTTTCCTTCCTCCTTTTCCTCTTCCTTCCTCCTTTTTCCCCCTT
>NZ_VEWM01000008.1 GCF_020662265.1 Psychrobacter sp. I-STPA6b | reverse complement strand
AGCTTGCCCAGCGCCTTAGTCCAGAGACTCTACAGCTATATTATGAGATTGTTATTCAAGCGCGTGAAGGCATTCGCTTAGCCAATACGCCCATGCAGTCTTTAGAGATGTGCTTGCTGCGCTTGCTAGCATTTCGTCCGCTACACGATGATGAGATAGTCGTTCATTCATCAGCGCCCATCGAAGCAGACGTAGAGCATTCAAAACCCGCTGATCAGTCACTCGCTAGTAATACTAAAGTACAGCAAGCTGTCGCCAGTTCTCAGTCAGACGCTAGTGCTAGTGTAGATTTCGCTGCTGATGTTGATAC
>NZ_VEWM01000067.1 GCF_020662265.1 Psychrobacter sp. I-STPA6b | reverse complement strand
TTCTTGTGTTGCTTGCATTTGTAGATGACCGTAGCGCTTTTCAAGCGAACTCAAAGCTTTCAGATAAGCCACATATTGATGAAAAATCGTAATGGCTTGTTTTAATTTTATATATTTTTGGCACAAAATTAATTATTCTGTTGACTTTTTGAGACATGATATCGCTCAGTTCCTAGTTTGTGATTTGATGAAATTCAAAGGTTAGTATGAACTGCTGGCTGGCAACACTTAGAGCAACATTTTGCAGCTGATATTGAAGGTCTACGTGTACTCGGACTGGTTCGTACCTCAGAAAAAGGTAGAGAGTATG
>NZ_VEWM01000124.1 GCF_020662265.1 Psychrobacter sp. I-STPA6b | reverse complement strand
ATTAGTCAGGGGTTGGTCAGTCAGCATTATTATTATGATGCTAAGGGTAATCGTAGTATCAAAAATAATAAGCTTTATCCGTTTGCTTCAACTGTCATCAGTGGTACTGGCTTTAGTAAACACTACTTTGCTGATGGTCAACGGATTGCTAGTAAGATTGGTAATGCTTTAGAAACACCAATGTTTGGTAGTCAGCCACAGCAACAAGAGCCTGCTGGTATCAGTGCCCTACCCGATATTAATATGGATCAGGCTCAAGTTAACAGCCATTATGATAAGTTAGTCAAAGAGCGCAGTCATGGTATTCTAAGCTACCGCCCTAACAAAATTAAAATAGATTTAGGCGATCATAGCAATGCCGAAGACCCAAGAGGCATCGACTATGAAGGACAACAATACTTCTATCATAAAGACCATATCGGTAGCTCAAGTTATCTGACCGATGACAATGGTGAGGTACATGAGTTCTTTGCATATTTCCCAAGTGGTGAGACGTGGATAGAGCAATCAGGGGCATTTGGCACTGATTATAAGTTTACTGGTAAGGAGCTGGATAAAGAGACTGGCTTATACTACTTTGGGGCTAGATACTATGACCCAAGAACGCAAGTTTGGCAGAGTCCTGATCCTATTTTAGGCAGTTATTTGGATGGTCAGGGTAGCCAAGGTGGAGTATTTAATCCTGTTAATCTCAATCTGTATGGTTATGTAGGTAATAATCCGGTTAATTTGGTTGATCCGGATGGGAAATGTGCAACTAACAATGGCCAGATAAATTGTTTAAATACAACCCTGCAAAACCAAAGATCTATTACTGAAGGAATGACTAGTTCATACGAAAATGGCGATTATATAGGTGTTGCTACAGGTTTTGCTTTAGGCACTGCTAATACAGCCAATATTGTAATGGCGTTTGTATTTGATGGAGTCATATCTGCACCTTATAATGCTGGTAACAGAATTGGAACAGGTGTTTATGAAAGAGATGCGAGTAAGTATTATGACGGCTTGGCTGATCTTGGTATACAGCTCTCATTTGCTAAACTGAGTTCGCCATCTTCTAATACTACAAGATCGGCTGGTAGTATTAGGAATGTTAATCCTACTAACGGTACACAAAACTGCGTAAATTGTGCTCTTGCAACTGATAGTACCTTAGCCGGTCGTCCCGCTTCAGCTATGCCAGGTAGTAGCACCCCTATAAGAGAATTAGAGAAATATTATGGCAGACATTTCAGCTCAGCTATGGCAAAGTCTAGAATTATTGATAGGATGACAAGAGCAGGAAATGGTTCAAGAGCAATTATATATGGATATAGGGGTAATAATACATCGGGTCATGTTTTCAATGCTGTGAATCAAAATGGAACAATAAGATTCTTAGATGGGCAGACAGGTAAAGAAGCGGTTTTTGAAGGGCAAGGTTATGTTAGTCTACATATGATGTACACAAATTAGACTATAGCTAACACACAATCAAAATGGTACAGTTATAGCTTCAAATGACTTGATTCATTTGAACTGTACTAATTATATTTGGATTTGGCTATAGATGTTAATTGATAGTTGTATTAGGGCTTTATTCAAGGAGTTTATATATGTTGAGTAAAAATGAAGCATGGGATATCGCAAGAAACCATCTATTGGAAATTGAAAAAGAAATAAAAATTGACTTAGAATTTAGTTCAGATAGTCCAATGAAAGTTAATTATGGTTACATATTCTCATATAATTCAGCCGAATTTTTTAAGACTAATGATTTTCGAGAAGCTTTAGCAGGAAATGCACCTTTTCTAGTTGATATTTTTGATAATAAAATTGTGACGTTTGGCACTGCAGATACTATTGACAATTATTTAAAAGAATACGAAAAGTGCAAGCAAGCGTAGTCTGCGCATTTTACCTAGCCAACATATCAAACAGAACTTACCCCTCAAACCCAACCCGCCTTAAATCAGCCAACCAATGTTGCTGATTATCAGGGTTGATGAGTTCCTGCTTAATACGTCGCTCAAACTTTGTTCTATTGTTGACTGTGTTAGCATATTAACTGCATTAATAGCACCTAAGACTTATATGCCCATTACACTACCCTAACCCAAGAGCGAAGTAATGGCATCCTTGAGTAACGTCCCAGAAAGCTGATAGTCACCCTACCTGACTTGAGCAATGCCGAAGACCCAAGAGGCATTGATTATGAAGGGCAACAATACTTCTATCATCTGAGCGAGGAAAAAGTGAGTGTGTGGGAGACAGTCGCCCCGACGCAAGACGAGAGCTGGCATTTGGTACTGATTATAAGTTTACTGGTAAGGAGCTGGATAAAGAGACTGGTTTATACTACTTCGGCGCTAGATACTACGATCCAAGAACGCAGGTGTGGCAGAGTCCTGATCCTATTTTGAGTGACTATTTAGGTGGTATTAATGCTGACCCAAGTAAGCTACCGGGAATGGGAGGGGTTTATAATCCACCTAATTTGAATTTATACGCTTATAGTCATAATAATCCTGTTAATTTGGTTGATCCGGATGGATTATGTATTGCTTGTGTGGACTTAGGTGATTCGATAGCAGAAATTCGCAATAATACCAACTCTGATCCTTTTAAGGGTGAAAATCAAATTTTCTTTATTGAGGCAGGGGTGGGTTTAAATGTTGATATAAACGTGATCAATGACATAAAATTGAGTGCATCCCAAAAAGGTTTTAATCTTTCTAAAATTAATATTGGAGGTGATATAGCAAAAGGTTTAGAATCTGCCGGAGAAATTGAAGGAGTTGCTAGTATTATGATTGCATATTATTTTAAAGAAGGGAGAATACATTCTAGTGCAATATATGGAAATAGTGAAATTGGATATGGAGCAGATGTTGATGCCTCAATGAATACTAGTAATTTAAATATATCAGGTTATGTAGATTTCAGGTATGGTTCAGATGCAAATTTAGAGCTTGATGATATGAAAGGACTTGCTTATTTCCCAAGTGTGAGCGAGGAAAAGCAACCGTTTGGGGAACGGTTGCCCGAAGCGCAACAGATTTTTTTTTTTCCGAGCAACATGGGTAGACCAATCAGGGGCATTTGGTACTGATTATAAGTTTACTGGTAAGGAGCT
>NZ_VEWM01000065.1 GCF_020662265.1 Psychrobacter sp. I-STPA6b | reverse complement strand
GTCTATTGACTAATTTTGTTGAAAATTATGATGAAATTACTATGCCACTTGGGACTTATATTTCTCCTGAACAGGCTTGGTTAGCAGTGGCAGATTTTTTAGATAATCCCTATCAACCATCACAGAGAATAAAGTGGGTGAATGATAATGATATTTCATGGACTGATATTTTTTAGTTAAAACCCATAAAAATTTTAGCAAAAGCCATAGAACGACAAAATGCACCCAAATAAATCATCATTAATCAAATAGAGAGTGAATAAAATAATGAGTTATATAGAAGAAGTCGCCCAAGGTAGATGGTATCAACCTGAGTTGGTAAAAGGCTATAGTGAAGATGAAATAAAACAGATAGAAGCACTTTATGGCATTTGTATTCAAGGAGAGTTTAAACAGTTTATGCGCTGTATGGGACGCTCTTCGGGTGGGTTATTAGCAGAAGATAGTATAATGCTATATAACTTTCAGCCTACAATACATATGATTCTTTATAAATCCTATAATGATGAGCTTTTATATTCTAGTGGTTATGACTTTTCCTATAAAAACTCTTTTTTCTTTGCTTGTCTTTCAGAGACTCATCTATATTTTTTAAAAACAACTTCTGATAATCCTGATAGAGTCTATCATCATGTAGAAGGTTCAGAAGATATAAGAGATACAGGTCAAAATTTTACTGAATTTTTAAAAGGGGTGGTGATAAATTTTGGTGATGATACCCCACAAGACTTGCAATACCGTTATACTGGAGAGTTATTACCACAATCAACCCATATTGGTGCAGAATATGTGGATGATTATCTAAACAAACAACAGGCTTATATTAATGAATTAATCAAAATTCACCCTAACCGCCATTATGATATCACCCAAATCAAAGGCTTTAGCTTAAGTGAAATATCAGCATTTGAACATGTTTATAGAGTCTATCATTATTCAGAAGGTTCAGAAGATATATCAGATACAGGTCAAAATTTTACTGAATTTTTAAAAGGTGTGGTACTTGATTTTGGTTATGATACCCCACAAGACTTGCAATACCGTTATACTGGAGAGTTATTACCACAATCAACCCATATTGGTGCAGAATATGTGGACGATTATCTAAATAAACAACAGGCTTATATTAATGAATTAATCAAAATTCATCCTAACCGCCACTATGATATCACCCAAATCAAAGGTTATAGCTTAAGTGAAATATCAGCATTTGAACATGTTTATGAAATTCAGATTACTGGACAGCTTAAAGACTTTATGCACTATATGGGGCGGTCATCTGGTGGGTTACTAAGTGATGATTTTATTTTTTATAATAAAATGAGTTTAATAGAAAAAGTATATTATATTGACAGCGTTTTAGAAAATAAATGGAGAGACCCAGATAATTATAGCCAAGACGATAGATGTTTTATATTTATGACTTATAAACGAGATAATCATTTCTTTTTAGTGACCAATCGTAAAGATGCAGATATGGTGCATCATTATAATAGCTATGACCAAATTTTAGCCAAAACAGGTAAAACCTTTTTAGAGTTTATCAAAGAAGTGATTAAATATAGCTAAATGATAGGACTGGCTTATAAAGAGGTATTAAAAAAGGCGGATAG
>NZ_VEWM01000092.1 GCF_020662265.1 Psychrobacter sp. I-STPA6b | reverse complement strand
TTTTGGTTTTATAGGGGGTTGGTTAGGTTTTGGGTATAATGCTGAGTTGTATTATTGCTTTTAGTGGGCTTGTTTTAAGAATACCTCACTTCTATTTTAAAACAATTATAAAATAAAGTTGGAGGTCTATGGTTACCACATAATGATTAAGATATTTTTAATATTATGTTATATGATGAAATGTTGCCATGTGCCACATATAAACTAAACCTAGACATATATAACGACGTAGCTACAGGAGGTAGATAATGAATAAAGACTATCCACAACTTAAAAGACAAATGAATGAGCTTATATTGGCATATGCTGATGACGTTGTACCAGTAAATCGCAATATCATTGTTAATTTTTTTAAAGAGAGGAACATACCCTGTCGAAAAGATTATATTGACTTTTTAGCAAGATTTGGTGGTAATTACTCTTATTTTTTTAGATCAGAAGGCAGTGGTTATGACTGTACTTTTCAAGAGATAAGTGAAATATATCTTGAAGAGCCACCAGAAGAAATGCCAAGCAATGACTATGCACTAATATCCAACCATACTTTTGCTGATTTTTATTTTATTGAATATAGTACAGGTCATATTTGCCAACCCTATTCTGATAACGAAGGAAATTGGACCTATGAATATTATTCATATAAAGATATTGATTCTTTTTTATGGTGTCAACTGTATTACACCTATTATAAGGAGTTTACAACCCAAGTCATACATCACCTAACGGATGCAGAATTAAATAAATTTTTTATTGACTATCATGATTATTTATTAGTGGGCTTTCCTGATAGCACTGCTGGAAGCTATTTTAAAGATAACAAAATATATGCTCACACATCTAATACCAATATTATTGAAGAGCATATCTTATCTGATGATTTTGTCCGTAAGCTTTATAAGTGATTAAAACTTTATTAATCAGACAGAGAATGAATAAACAATGAGTTATATAGAAGAAGTCGCCCAAGGCAAATGGTATCGACCTGATCTGGTAAAAGGCTATAGTGAAGATGAAATCAAACAGATAGAAGCACTTTATAGCATTTGTATTCAAGGGGAGTTTAAACAGTTTATGCGCTGTATGGGACGCTCTTCGGGTGGGCTATTAGCAGAAAGAACTATGATGCTATATAACTTACAGCCCAGATCACATATGATACGCTATAAGGCTTATAATGATGACCTTTTACATTATAGTGGTTATGACTTTTCCTATAAAAACTCTTTTTTCTTTGCTTGTATTTGGGAAACTAATCTATATTTTTTAAAAACAACTTCTAATAATCCAGATTATACTGGAGAGTTATTACCACAATCAACCCATATTGGTGCAGAATATGTGGATGATTATCTAAACAAACAACAGGCTTACATTAATGAATTAATCAAGATTCATCCTAACCGCCACTATGATATCACCCAAATCAAGGGTTATAGCTTAAGTGAAATATCAGCATTTGAACATGTTTACAAAATTCAGATTACTGGACAGCTTAAAGACTTTATGCACTATATGGGGCGGTCATCTGGTGGGTTACTAAGTGATGATTTTATTTTTTATAATAAAATGAGTTTAATAGAAAAAGTGAATTATATCGATCGTACTATAGAGAATACATGGAGTAAAGAGCCAGAAACTTGTCATTATAAAGACGATTACAGAGTCTATCATTATTCAGAAGGTTCAGAAGATATATCAGATACAGGTCAAAATTTTACTGAATTTTTAAAAGGTGTGGTGATACATTATGCCCATAATGGCTCATGGATTTTACAACTTATAAACGAGATAATCATTTCTTTTTAGTGACCAATCGTAAAGATGCAGATATGGTGCATCATTATAATAGCTATGACCTAATTTTAGCCAAAACAGGTAAAACCTTTTTAGAATTTATCAAAGAAGTGATTAAATATAGTTAGATGCTAGGACTGGCTTATAAGGTGGTATTAAAAAAGGCGGATAGTTATCCGTCTTTTTTAATACAAGCAAAATATAAACACTCACTGTTACCCCAACACTGTCTGCTGCCTATGACATTGTATTTATTCAAGCCTATATTACCTTGGCGAGCTATTAAACTTCATCTTGAAGATATAATAGATAAGGCACGTACATTATGGCATATACAGTTAGCAGATAATCATACAATCTTGTTGCAATAACATTGGTGAAATTTACATTCAGACTTTAGGATTTAAGAAAAAATAAACCAAGCTGGGGAAAGTGATAAAATTATAAGGTATAAAATATAACTGTAAGAAAAAGGCTTGATACGGCGTTTTTCTAGGTAAAGTAGAGCTTGATAGTATGAGTGACTCAGATGCAATAGAGGTCAACTAAAGAGGTTAAATAATGTTGAATATGAAGTTTGAGGGCTATTATATTAGTAATGGTCTAAGTCAGAAAATTGCAATTAATATGAACCCTGCCAGTGAAAAAGTTTTGGCTGAGTTAAATAAGTTAAACAATACAAGTACTGGAACTATTATTATGGAAAACCTTGCATCTATAGAAGATATAGAGCCCCTTAGTCTAACAGTATATTTCAATGGTGGTAAATATTTGCTAATGCTATTAGACTACGATGATGAAGGATATCCCAATGTTAGAACTGCCTTTAATCCTAAAGCTTTAAGAGATGATTGGGAGTATATAAATGGAGAGCTTCATAGCTCCACGACGATTATTGATGACTTAGAGGTGGTCAAGAAGTGCTTTTTGGAATTTAATTCTACTGGCGATGTGTCTAAGCAACTTTTGAGCTAGAATATATAGTGAATGAGAAACTTATAGGAAAAACTTAATAATTATAATAAATAATATATATAAATTTAACAATGTAAAATCAACTCAAGTAAGAAACAAAAGTAACAAAGTCCGTTTCAGTTGAGATTAATATTAATAAAAAGTAACTGAGTATGACCCATCAGCACAATAACTTTACCTGAGAATTACTGATGATTTTTATTGGTTATCTTGAATTATACTAATATCTACAGGCGATATAGCTACTTTTTACTTTTATATAAAAACTGGCTATATTTGCCTTATCCTGTGTTAATGAGCTTGTTATTATCTGTTTTTATTAACAAGCTCTATCTATATATTGCCTTGATTCAGTCATTGCTGATGAAAATCAGTATCTTAGTTTTTTCTACAATGATGAAAGTTTAACGACCTTAGTTAGATAGTAGGCTAGGCTATCAGCCCAGTTTGCTTTGTAAAGAGATATCATTACTAATAATATCTGCCAATGTATGGCTGGTGAGTACAGCAATAAATGCTTGCGTTGCTTCCCAAAAAATGGGTTTTAGTTTGCAGACAGGTGTGATACGGCAGTCGGACTTGGTTAATGCCTCATCTGATGTATTTTGACTATCAAAACAAGGAACGATAGCAAAGTCTGGCTCGGTATGGCAGATGACTTCACCAAGGTTAATGTTTTCGGGGGCTTTGGCAAGACGTATGCCACCATTTTTGCCACGAATACTCTCAATATAGCCAAGCTGTGCCAATTGATGAATGACTTTGGTCAAATGGCTTTTGGATATTTGGTAGCTGTCTGCCACATCAGAGATGGTTGCTAGTTCATGTTTATCTGGTACAACAGCAAGATAGATGAGAGTACGTAAAGCATAGTCACTATAGTTAGTTAAGCGCATGGTGATTCTCAAAAGTATCATTTATAATGAATGTTATAATACGTCAATTTTAAGAGCAAGCAGACCGCCATGCTAAACTTTTTACTCATTATTCATCTATTGGGAGCGTCAATATGGGTAGGTGGACATTTGATGTTGGCATTGACTGTATTACCGCCAGTATTAATCCGCCGAGATGTACCAGCATTATTAGCATTTGAGCAACGTTTTGAAAAAATTGGCATGCCTGCCTTATTGTTGCAAATCATCACTGGTATCTGGATGGCACACCGTTTTTTACCCAATGTGAGCCAGTGGTGGACATTAAATAATGATATTAGTAAGTTAATTTGTTTAAAATTAGGCATCTTGACCATGACGGCAATCATCGCCTTACATGCACGTTTTCGAGTCATTCCCACGCTATCTGAGCGCAATCTTAACTTTTTTGCCCTGCATATTATTTCTGTTACTTTATTATCTGTTGCCTTTGTGGTGGTGGGAACGATATTTCGTACAGGCTTTAGCTAGAAGCTAGAAGTTTGTAAATAGCCCAGAGTGTATTAAAAAAATACCTTAATACACTCTGGATTCTATTTGGTTTAGAGAAAGACGCTTTTAAATTATCCAAATAGCCCATCAGTACGAGGTTTTGCCAGCATTGGGATATAGCTGATACAAAATAGCATAAAGCAAGCAATCCAAGCCGTTTGAGCAATCATAATCCAGATAATATAATGCTCCATATCTAGCAGTGGTAAAAATACCCGAAAAATAAAAGCAATAATCATCAATATAAACATGGCATATACAGTTTTTGGTGGCTGATGAATACTACGCCCTGTATGCCCCAACGAAACCCGAGCCATCATTGCAACAGTCATCATGCCGATACCAGAAAGAGCCAATGCGTGGACTGCCAAGCTGTGATTAAAGCCAAGATGGGGCTGAATGGCAAATAAAAAGAAGCTGATACACATCCCCAAAAACGCCAGATACAGTGACCATAATAATGGCTTTTTCCAGATACCGTGATGATACCAGCCTAATAGGCGAATGATATTAACTGCACCCACAGCAAAGGCACTGATGGACATAAACCATTTGTCGGTTACAAATAAGTCACTAATCATAAATGCCACAAAAAGTAGTAAGCTGGCAATATCAAGCCAACGATTATTTTTAACCTCAATCTTGTGTGGACTGTCAAAGCTAATTCCTTTTTCAATAAAAAAAGGAATGACTCGTCGACCAATGGTTAATACCAAACCAAGAATAAGATACAGTCCTAAGTAATCACCAATTTTGACTAAGGACATATTGTTGCTAAATATCCCGACATAGCACAATAAGTTACCACACGTAAGAAACGCAATTTTTGATAATATCCCCATTTGTTTGTATTGCTTGACTGCTAGTACAGCTCTAAAAATTGCGTATGCCATCAAAAGCATAAACCCTGTATCACAGATGCCTGCTAATGCAAACCACAATGAAGGATTTGGCACACCCAGCCCTACCATCATCCATGCAATACGTGCCACCATCCATAGCATAAAAATTCCCAAAAGCTTATATCCATGAGGCATCATAATGCCTGTCCATGTCTTGACTGCTGTCAACAAAAATCCAGCAATAATCGCCATGGTATAGCCATAGAGCATTTCATGTGCGTGCCAATAAAATGGATTGATTTGCCCCACATCAATATTGGTTTTTCCCATAAATACAAAGACCCAGAGTGCCATGGTAAGCATGGCAAAAACTGCACCTGCTGAGAAAAAAATACGAAATCCAAGGTTAAGAATGGGGTGTACAGAGACGGGACGTGCGCTAGGTGGCTGTATTTGCTTCATGCTATGACCTGTAAAATGTTACCTAGAAAGAATATGGCGAAGAGGATAAGGCGTTAAACTTTTTGGGAACAATGATGCAGAAACATTCATTTTAAATGAATGTTTAAGGGTATGACTCACTGCTTTGCTTATTATAACAGTGTTTCAGTGTCTGTGGAGAGTCAAGTTTAAAGAGTTTATGGAGAAGATATGAGAAAGAAAGTTAGATAATATTTCATAAATAGTGATAATTTGATAACAAATTAATACGATTTATATTTTAGAAATAATTATGATAGTAAGTACTTACCTCTTTGGTAGGTAAAAAAGAACTATATTAATTTAATATTTATACTTTAGGAGTTTGTTATGAAACATATTCAATTGACTGCAATTGCATCATTATCAGCATTGGCTTTATTTGGTTGTCAGGCACCTAGCCACACTCAAACAACACAGCCAACTCATACAACTACACAAACACAACCTGTCACTCATAATAATGCGGTAAAACCAATCCGTACATTAAATGCAGTAACTTGTAATGACCAAAGCGTTAACTTAAACTTAAATCAAGGTGGTGTGGCGCAACAGGGTATGCTACAAGGCTATAAGTACTGTGAATATAATATCCCATTACAAGCGGGTCAGCATTTAAATGTTGATTTTGATAGTTCATCGTTGGGTGCTTATGTTATAGTTTATGGACGAGATGACCTATCTATGACTGAGTTGACTGATAATGGCTATACAGCAACACAAAATGAAGTATTGCCTGTACGTGTTTTATTGACTCGTAACGAAGCTCGTAATAATACACAAGTACCATTTAAAGTACAGTTTAATCTAAGATAATATAAACACATCTAGAGCATATTAGCTATATTGTGAAATGAATTGGTTTTTCTTAGCACTTTATAGCTGACACTCAATCGTAGTGAGCCTAGAAATATAAAACAGCAAACTAATTATGGTTTGCTGTTTTTTTGTGTCCTATGGATTTAGAATGACCCATAAAGAAATAGCCATAAGATGTATTTTCATATATTTAGAATTTGGGTATTGTAGCGAAAATCATATGGTAATAAGTAGGTAGTTTGTATGACGGTAAATTTTAATGTCTTATCATTTAAGTTGCGATGGGTGTTTGTTGGGTGGTGGTTTTTATTATTAACCAGCAGTTTGTTATTGGGGTGTCAGCCTCAAGAGAAAACGCAAGCACAAGCTGATACGATAAAAGATGAACAACAAGCACAGCCTATCTCAATTGCAGCAGCTGCAAATTTAGCTGATGTTTTACCTCAAATTATCTCAGGCTATTGTATAGATAGAGGTTTGAATGTTTGCCCTATTGAAACAGTGTTTGCGTCGTCAGGTAAGCTATATGCACAAATTATTGCAGGTGCGCCCTATGATATCTTCTTGGCAGCCAATCAGTCATATCCTGAAAAACTAGTAGTAGAAATGGTAGGTGAGCAAGCTCAGCATCAGCCATTTACCTATACAAGAGGGCAGTTAGCCTTATATAGCACAACGCAGGTTGTTGAGCCTGATGGTAATAATTTAACCTTATTGAAGAATCCTGATTTTAAAGTGGCCATTGCTAATCCTGAGTTAGCACCTTATGGGGTGGCGGCACAAGCATATTTAACTGAGTTAAATTTGTATGATGTGTTAAATAAACAAAAACGATTGATAATGGCAGAAAATATTGGGCAAGCATTTCAGTTTACTAATACTGGGCATGCAGATGTTGGCTTTGTCGCGTTATCACAGATAAAAGGTCTGGAAAATCAAGTATCTGAGTCAAAGGTAGGTCATTATCAAGTGATTCCTAGTAATACATATCCTGCGATTTTACAAGATGGTTTGGTGATTACTAATAATAGTATGGCAGAGGATTTTGTTCGTTATTTGCAGTCAGATAAAGGACAAGCTTATTTTGCGCAGGCTGGATATTTGTCAGTCTTGGAATAATCATTATTTGATTTAATTGAGATGTCATAAGAGGTAATAAATAATTTTGTTGCTATCGTTGTCTGTGTCATTACCTATGTCTTTGCCGATGTTTGCAAGGTTAGAGTTGCTGTCAATGCTGTTGCCATTATGGCTAAGTGTTAAGTTAGCAACTGTGACGGTGCTGTGTTTGTTATTTATGGCGACACCATTGGCATATTGGCTAGCAAAAAAAAGTCAGTCTCAGGTGTTATCTCGATTTAAGGTGGTGATATTAGGATTGGTTAGCTTACCGTTGGTGCTACCGCCAACGGTAATTGGCTTTTATTTATTATTATTTTTTAGTCCTAATTATGGCGTAGGGAAGTGGCTTGCTCATCATGGTATTGGCTCATTGGCGTTTAGTTTTAATGGATTAGTCATTGCTTCTATCATCTACTCTTTACCATTTTTTGTACAGCCTGTTTATGCTCAGTTTGTGCGTATTCCCCAAAGTGTGCATGATGCGTCTTATTTATTAGAGTCCAGAGCATGGCGCCGTTTTTTACGAGTGTCTCTACCGCAGGCACGTACGGGGATAATTTTAGGCTCTTTGATTAGCTTTGCCCATACCATTGGCGAGTTCGGTGTGGTATTGATGATTGGTGGCAGTATTTCAGGTGAGACAAAAGTGATATCCATTGCTATTTATGAGCAGGTGGAGGCATTAAATTATGAGACAGCACATGCAATGTCGCTAATTTTGGTGTTATTGTCAGTTATATTTGTAGTGGCAATTGCCAGTTTTAATAAGAATT
>NZ_VEWM01000058.1 GCF_020662265.1 Psychrobacter sp. I-STPA6b | reverse complement strand
GTATTTATATAGATAAGTTGTTTCATAATCAGGGCATATGCTGTACTGAAAAATGTTTAAAAGTGTTATCTGGTGTTGAGTCTTGTGATGAAGAGTTGACAGGGCGTGAGCGACAATTTTGCATGCTATTAAAAAGTGAAGATAAAATGAGTCGCCACATTGGTCTAAAAATGATTGATAAAGTTGACTTGGATTATCTGCTGAATACAGGATATATTGAGTTAACCGAACAAGCTATTCAAATGCAGTATCAGAATGAGCGGCAGTCTAAAAATATGAATAGCCTTATGGCAACCCAAGCTTTAACTGCACATAGTCAGGGTAGTGATTTAGAGCTAGTAGATATTGAATATACAGAGGCTAATATCCTTCTAAAAGAAGGTGATGATGCTGTTTCAGCACCATCATCAGTGGATGATATTGATCCAATATTACAGCTTGCCGCTGGCAATATCTAAGCATTTACATACCATCAAAAGGCTCTATTTTTATAGGCTGTATTTTTGAATTTAGAGTCTCCTCTTGTTTTCTACTTGGCTTTTCCTCTAACTATCACTGATTGACTAGTTTTCAAAACATGATTATTTAACCATTATTACTGAGCCATTTGCTCGCTTGGTTAGGGTAAAATTCTTGTTTCCAAATCGGAATGTCTGCTTTAATGGCATCTAATAACCATCGGCAGGCATCAAACGCAGGGTAGCGGTGGCTTGCAGTGACTCCAATCCACACCGCCATATCACCAATGTTTAGCTCACCAATACGATGAATGGCAATGGCGTGTTCAATGTCAAAGCGTTGTTTTGCCTCTTCAATAAGCAGTTTGCCTTGATTCAGTGCCAGTTGCTCGTAGCCATAATAGGTTAAGTGGCTAACCGATTGAGCGTTATTGTGGTTACGTACCCAACCCTCAAAGGTAGCTAATGCCCCGCAACTGTCATTATTTAATGCCTTTTTTAAGCGTCCTTCATCAATGGCAATATCCAATAAGGCAAAGCCATCATTAATGGCAATCTGATACGCCTCGTCATGACTACAGGCAATTTTCATGGCTTGTTGGTGTGGATTGTTTAAGTTTGAATCTGAGTTTTGCAATCCTTGTAATTCTTGCAATTCTGAAGAGTCATTAGACATGATTAACCTCCCGCCACAGGTGGGATAAAGGCAATGCTATCACCTGCTTGAATCTCGCTTTGCCAATCACAAAAGTTATCATTAATGGCGATGCGTAGTTGTGATTGGGATTGTTTAAAGTTGTGTTTGACTTTAAGGGCGGTATACAGCTCGGTTAGGCTGGTGTTTGGGTCGATATTTAGGGTTTCGCTGTCGCAACCTGCTTGCTCGGCAAGGCTGGCAAAGTAAAGTAGGGTAATGGGTTTTAGGGTGTTCATAGTTGATAATCCGATTTTCCGCCTGTTTTCTGTAATAGTTGAATATCACTAATGATGATGTCATGCGATAAGGCTTTGGTCATATCATACAAGGTAAGACACGCCACAGACACAGCAGTAAGGGCTTCCATTTCTACCCCTGTTTTGTGGGTGACTTTGACGGTGGCGGTTACTTGTATGCTGTGGCTGTCGTCTTGATAATCAAAGGTAAGGTTAATGCCGTCAAGGGGTAGGGGGTGGCACAATGGAATCAGCTCGTGGGTGCGTTTACCCGCCATTATCCCTGCAATATGGGCGGTCTGTATGATACTGCCTTTTTTACTCATACCATCATTGTCTTTGATTTGTTGATACACGGCTTGTGGAAATATCACCCGACCCTGAGCGGTGGCTTGACGCTGGCTGGCGGTTTTATGGCTCACGTCTACCATGTGTACATCACCTTTTGCGTCAATATGGGATAGGTTATGGGTTAAGGTGTTGGGCGTTTTTTGCTTATTAATTGACATGATTTTCCTTAGAGATAAAAAGGATATTAGAGTTTAATAACTGACACGCTTGTATAAACTGCTCAGGGGTGTTTATATTGACCAGCCCTTGCCAATCTTTGGGCAAATCAATAGTGATCTGATAAGGCTTGATAAAGCTCATCACCCGTTGTGAGCCTGTGTGCAAATAGTCTAATAACGCCTGTTTTAAAGCGTACGGATATAAGCCGAGTAATGGGTAGCTGTGCTCACTATCAGCAAAACAAAAAATATGTGGCTGATTTAATAAAGGCTTTGTTTGTAAAGTTTGCAAATAAGTATATAACGTTTGCCAAATTTCATTTGCTGTCACCATCGCATCACAGCTCAACACCAATAGATAGGCATTATCTGTTTGTGGCTCAAATTTTTGTTTTGTATTTAGCTTTTCACTAAGTTTCTTATTAGGTTTATCACTGGCAAGCATTGCCCCTGCAATGGCTGATAATGCCCCTTGTCCTGCTTGATAATCATCAATACTGATGATGGGTATCTTACTATTAATAGGTTTTATTTTAGCTAAGAAATTCTTTTGGTTATCAGCAATTAAAATAGGTACACCCAATTTATCAGCGAGCGTTATTGCCCCATCAATATGATGCTCAAGTAAGGTTTGCTTTGAGGGCAACGTGAGTAGGGCTTTATCTGCACCCATTCGCCGAGATTGCCCCCCTGCTAATATTAGTATGGCTTGTAGGTGTATCATTTTTTATTGGTTATGAGCCATGTGATGGATTATTGCGTAAAAAATGTGGCACAAAGTTGCAAGGGCGGGTGCGGTTATCTAGTTGCTCTTTTAAAATACCTTCCCACGCACAACGACACGCCCCAGTCGACCCCGGTAAGCAAAAAATCCCAGTGGCATTTGCCATACCTGCAATGGCACGAGATTGAATGGTTGCCATGCCGATGTCATCTTTGGAGATTAGGCGAAACATTTCACCAAAACCAGCAATCTGTTTATCAAATAACACACTTACCGCCTCAGGCATGCTGTCACGAATATAAAATCCTGTACCGCCTGTGGTGATGATGGCGTGAATATCAGCATTGGCAATCCAATCGCTGATTACTGCTCGAATGTGATAAATATCATCAGTAATCAATTTACGCTCGGCAAGGTTGTGCCCTGCTTGGGTAATTTGCTCAACCAAATAGCTACCTGAGGTATCTTCATCAAGGCTACGGGTATCAGAAACAGTAAGCACAGCAATATTAAGCGGGATAAATTCGGCTGGTTTTTTTGTCATGGGATTGTCCTATTATATGAGTTTAGCTATTTTTATAAATGTCTAACCACCAATCAGCGATAAATTGTGCATTAGCCCGCTGTCTTGCTCTTGTAAGTGGTGATGCTCAGGTTTAATTGGCATTAAAGATTGTAAGGCATCAATCAGTCCCTCAACGTCATCATTTTGCAAATAAGGGCGAATGTCATAACTGGCATTGTCAAATAGGCATAGATGCACTTTACCTTGACTGCTGACCCGTAGGCGGTTGCAACTGTGGCAAAACTGCGGGGCATACGGGGCAATAATACCAATGCGACCTGCGTAATCAGGGTGACAATATTCAATAGCAGGACCATCGGTGATGCCACGCTGTTTGGCTTGCCAGCCATTTCTAATCAGATGCTCGCTAATCAGCGGTGTTTGGGCGTGTTGGGCAAAAAACAAATCGGCATTATCACTGGTCTGCATAAATTCAATAAAACGAAAGCTAATCGGACGCTGTTTGATATAGTCGAGTGCTGAAATCAGCGTGTCATAAGCCGTTTCAGCCATTAAAATGGCGTTCATTTTTAGGCGAATGTCGGTGGTTGCTAGTAATGTATCTACGTCATCTAATAGTTGTGGCAAAATATCAAAGCCAGTGATTTGCTTAAAGGTGTCGGGAGTAAAGCTGTCGATACTCAGATTAAGCTGGTTCAGTCCTGCTTGTTGCCAGTTTTGGATATGTTTACCGAGTTTGTAGCCATTACTGGTGATGGCAACGGTGTTGATGCCTTGAGTTTGTTTGGCGGTAGCGATGATGTCGCTAATATCTTTGCGAATGGACGGCTCACCCCCTGTCAGGCGGATTTTTTGTGTACCAAGTTTGGCAAAAGCGGTCATTAAAGTTGCCATTTCAGCAAGGGTAAGCTCATCATCAGGTCGGCGACCCTGATAACCATTAGGTAAGCAATATTGACAACGAAAATTACAAAAATCCGTCACCGATAAGCGTAAATAGGTCAAATGCCGAGAAAAGCTATCGGTTAGAGTTGGGGTCATAATGCCTGTACCGTTTTGTTATGAGTGAGTGGTGTGCTTTAAGCGTTGCCTCAGGTTGTGAAAAAATTTGTGCCTGCCATTATGTCAAAATAGCACCCATAATGACACTATACTAATGGAATCTCTGATGGAAAAAAGATACTACTTTGGTGGTAGTATTATTAATCTAACATTCCCCCGTCATTGATCTAGTATCAACCCAACCGCCATGTAAATGGTTGTACGTTGACCGTTTCGCCTGCTTGCACGTTACCACTGTCCTCATCCAATACAATTAAGCAGTTGGCATTGCTTAACTGTTTGATGCGGTGTGATTGCTGGCTGGCAAGGGCGGTGACTTGATAGCTACCATCGGTAAGTTGAGTGAGTACGCCCCGTTGAAAATCCAGTCGTCCTGCTGACTTTTTAATGTCATTGTTGACGGTGGCTTTTAGGGTGAGCGTAAGCGTAAGCGGTAAATCATCTTCAGCCACACCACTCATTTGCCATAATGCAGGCATCACCAGTTGCAAACAGCTTACTACTGCTGATAACGGATTGCCCGGTAAGCCAAAGTAAAAGACGGTATTATTATCTTGTGGCGATTTGTCTGCTTGTAGCGGATTTTGTTTTTTGCCTTGTAGCTCACCAAAGACAAAGGGTTTGCCTGGTTTCATTGCCACTTTATAGTGGTTGATTTTGCCCAGTTTTTCAATCGCAGTGGTCAAAAAATCATAATCGCCTACCGATACCCCCGCACTAGAAATCAGCACGTCACATTCTTGTGAAGCGGTGATAAGACATTGCTCAATCTCAGATAAATCATCTTTTAAAATGCCATAATCTTTGATGCTAATAGGTAGCTTAGATAGTAAGGCTTTAAGGGTGGGGGTATTAGAATTATAAATTTGTGCTAACGAGGTTAACGGCTGACCCAATGCCACCAGTTCATCCCCTGTTGCCAATAAACCAACCACTAACGGCTGATAAATTTGCACCTGTGCTATTCCTAGATTTGCCAATAGGCTAATATCAGTGGGGTTTAATAGTTTGCCTTTGTTTAATACCACGTCACCGAGTTCGATTTCATCGCCTTGTTTGCGAATGTTGGCGTTTGCTTTGGCGGTTTGGCTCAAAGTGATGTGATAAGGCTTGGATTTATCTAATACTTGTTGGCTATTTTTATCCGCTTGTGGGTCAGGGTTTTTGAGTTGTTCAAAATTGGTATTTTCTTGAATCACCACTGTATCACAGCCTTCTGGCACAATCGCCCCTGTAAAAATCCGCACTCCTTGTCCTGTTTGTAACTGTTGTTGGTTGGTGAGTTGAAACGGTTGTCCTGCTTGCGATTCACCGATGATTTCTATTTGTTCACCCTCTGCAAGCGAGCTGTTTTGAGCAATGGCAAAACCGTCCATTGATGATAAGTTTTGTCGAGGAACATCAAAAGGGGCGGTGATATCTTCTGCTAATACATGCCCCATACTGTCTAATAAATCCACATTTAACCTTTGCCGATGTTGATAAAATGACGTGTCATAATAACTGGCAATGCGTGCTTTGATGGACGTTTTTAGCTGGGAAAGGGATATCATGATGACCTCTGTTTAATATCAGCAAATAAATGAATAGATAATAAAATTTGTATTGTCGAAATTGTGAGTTATTAGTGGTCTTTACGATTTACGTTTATCTTTTACAAACATCTGTGAGCGATTGTTAGATAACTTGACCTCAAATAAATCAATGGCTTTTACAAGATCACTAAGTTTGGCGTAACCATAGTTTTTACTATCAAAAGAAGTTTGGTTACTGATAATACTACCAACGGCACCTAGATTAGCCCAACCTTCTTCATCACAAGCATGAGAGATGGCATCTCGTAATAGATTCATTAAAGAGGTATCACATTTAAGCTCACTACCTGATTTTTTGGCTATACCAGTATGGTTGGCATTGTCATCTTTTGCATCAAGATATAAAAAACGGCTACAAGCTTTGACCAAAGATAATGGTGTTTTTTGTTCACCAAAGCCAATAACCTGTTTTCCTTCCGCTTTGATACGCATGGCTAAAGGGGTAAAATCGCTGTCTGATGAGACGATACAAAATATGTCAATTTTGCCACTGTATAGTAAATCCATCACATCAATGGTCATTGCCATATCAGTGGCATTTTTACCTTTGGTATAGTCAAACTGTTGTATCGGTTGGATGGCATATTCTAGTAAGATATCTTCCCAACCTTGTAAGGTTTGATTTTTCCAGTTGCCATAGATTTTGCGTATCATGACAGCCCCATAACTAGCCAGCTCATTGATAATTAAATCAATTTTTTTTGCTGGAGCATTGTCTGCATCAATAAATAAGGCAACCGTAATTTGTTGATTCATAATAAACCTAACGTTATTTAAATATCTTGGTATAAATTTTGACACCAGTAAAATCAATAGTTTAGGAAAACAAGTTGAAAGTGGAGTAACTTTATATAGATTTACTTCATGTTTTTTGTAAAATTTATATAAACTTTCCTTGTTTATATATTAATTAATTGGTTAGTATTCCCACTTGTATTAACAAGAGTTACCTGCGTTCATTACTTTGATTAAAACACTGCTTGTAAAATCAGCCTCTCAATTTTTCTACAAAGTTCAACATACCTTAGTATAAAACCATTTCCACCTTGTTCATTGTGATGTACTAAGATAGAATACGATTTATGTCACTCATCGTTTTTTATAAACCGTTGAGTATCATTTATAGACCACTTGTAATGATAAGGTTATATGAAGTTTTAGCAATTTTTATTATTTTAATAAAGTTTTTTAAATTTTGTCATGTATTATCAATTATATGATGTTATATAAAGATTGTATAGGTATCTAAAATTCAAGAAAGGAGGTTTACCTATCAAAAAGTCATAAGTCATATATGTACTGATTAATATATCCCAAGGAGGGGTTATGGTACACACAAAAGGAACAAACAACATACGTTTGCCGTTAATTTTGACCAAACTCAAAGCACCGTCTGACTTTCGGCATTTATTACAGCGTCCACGCCTGATAGATAAGCTTATCAGTGCCATCGACTACCGAGTAATGCTGATTCAAGCACCTGCCGGCTTTGGTAAGACCAGTCTTGCCATGCAATGGCGAGAGCTATTAATTGAGCGAGGTTATCATGTTGCTTGGCTAAGTCTAGATAATGAAGATAACGACCCTGAGCGTTGTATTAGCTATATCGTTGGGGCAATTCATAGTGTCGCTGAGTGTATCAGTGTTGATACCACCGCTCTATCAGGGTGTCATTCTCATCAAGCCATTAAGTTTATTTTGACTGAGCTGATTAATCAAATTACTACCTTTGATAAAAAAATCTATCTGGTACTAGATGATTGGCATTTTATTGACAATCCAGTCATTCATGACGCTCTAAACTTTCTGGTTGAAAGTGCCTCTGATAATTTTCATCTGATAATTTGTAGTCGCAAACAGCCCCCATTACCCATTTATACTCTACAAGTTAAACATCAACTGTGCGTGATTAACAGTACTGATTTGCGGTTTGATGAAAATGAAACTGCGGATTTTTTACGCAAGGTCAATCAGATTAATTTGGGCTCAGCAGACATTCATAGCTTATGGCAAAAGACTGAAGGTTGGGTTGCCTCATTACAGCTAATTTTATTGATATTACGCACCCAAAAACGTGAAGATGGTGTGTTAAATGTATTTGATAATATTGAAAATACCCACTCTATCAGTGAATATTTGACTGAAAATGTGTTGGATAACTTACCTGCTGATACTTTGGAGTTTTTATTAAAAACTTCGATTTTAGAGCGATTAAATGGTGATTTATGTAATGCCATCACTGCTCGTACAGACAGTCAAAATTTATTAAAACAGTTATATAAACAAGGTTTGTTTGTTCGTCCATTGGACCCAGAGCAGCATTGGTTTCAATACCATCATTTATTTGCCGAGTTTTTGCAGCGACGTTTAAAACGGCAAATGCCTGAACAGCTCAAACCTTTGCATTTATTGGCTGCCCAGTGGTTTGCCAATATTGAGCATACAGATGAGGCGGTGCAACATGCCATCGCCGCTCAAGAGATGGAGCTTGCCATCTCATGGGTAGAAAAAGATGCCATGTGGCTGGTTGAACACAGCTTTATGGGTACATTGCTGCGTCTTAAAGACAAATTACCCGCCAAAAATATCCAAACTCGTTGCCAGTTACAAATGGCCATCGCATGGGCATATTGCTTGACCCATCATCAGCATGAGGCACAGCAAGCCTTAGATATTGTCAAGCAGGTATTGGCAGATAAAGAGCATGCCAATGAGAAAAGTATCCGCATAGAAATGCAGGTGTTGCAGGCATGTATTGATATGTATGCTGACCGCTTGGACAGGGTTGAGCAGTTATTACCCACCCAATTTGATGAGGAAGAAAACCTTAATCCTTGGGTGAGGGTAGTTGCTAATAACATCATTACTTATGTGCTGATACATAGTAATTGCTATACACAAGCAATACAGCTACAACAACAAACCAGCCGTTTTCATCAGCACACACGAGGGACATTTAGTAGTGTGTTTAGTGATTGCTTTGCAGGGATTGCTTATCTGGAGCAGTGTCAATTTGACATGGCAGAGCAATGCTTTAAACAAGCCCAACAAAAAGCATGGGAAAAAACAGGCAAACACTCACATGCCGCTTATTTATCGGGGGCATTGTTGGGGCAAGTGTATTATGAACGCAACCAAATTGATGATGCCACGCCCTTATTGCTTGATAGCCGTAAATTAGGCGTTGAGGGGGGAATTGTTGATTTTTATATGGCAACGTATTGTTTTGGCAGTCGGATTGCCATGCAACAGCGTCATTTTTCTGAGGCCCACGCTATTTTAGACGAAGGTCAGAAAATTGCCCAAAAGCTAAAGCTTATCCGTTTAGAGTTTGCTTTAAAAGCTGAGCTAATCAAATTATACCTATTAGATAATAAAGTAAAATCAGCAGAACAACTGATGAGACAGTGGCAACAGCAAATCATACCTGTCGAATATGCTCGTTTGGGTGAGCGAATACTGGATATTCGCCGTTGTGCCAATGCCCGCCTGCTATGTCGTAATGGCAAGCAAATGCAAGCCATTGAACAGCTTAGTACAATGCTACACAATCATATTGAACAGCAAAGACATTATGCTGAAATGGTAACCCGCACATTATTAGCAACCATTATGAATAAGGCTGGACGCTATGCTGAGGCAGAAGAAATGCTACTGCCTGCACTACAGCAAGGCTTTGCACAAGGTATTATTCGTACTTTTATTGATGAGGATGAAGATACCATCAAAGTCATTAGCAGGCTTGCCAAACGCTGTCGTCAAGAACCTGATAGCAAATCCGATATAACAGAAAATAGCGACACTCATGATACGACAACTTATAATAATGCGGAATTTAGCCGTTGGTTAGTGGGCTTAATCGCACTGTATAAAAAGCAGGCAAGTGACAGTAATGCACCATCAGCAAAAGATGATAATGCCACGACAACCAATCAAAACGAGGAAGTATTGATTGAGCCATTTAAAGATAAGGAAATCCATATCATTAAGATGTTAGAAAAAGGACTGACCAATAAAAAAATCGCCCGAAATCTAAATGTCAGTGTTGATACGGTCAAATGGTATCTAAAAGCCATCTATAGCAAGCTGGGTGTATCTCGGCGTACACAGGCAGTGATTGAAGCAAGAAAACTGCGGTTATTGGATTAAGGCTATCTGTTAACACATGGGTTGCGAAGTTGGTTTTGATATGATATTGTTATGTTATAACATTATTTTTATAAAATGCTAAAAGTAGTATTGAAAATAATGCCCTTTCAAATCAAACAAAATCACCTTTAGTCAAAAAATATTGCTTAATCATCAACATTTTTTGGCTGTTTTGTCATGCTACCCATGTATGACTACCCGTTTTTACCCTAATTATTACCCACTTGTGTAGTTCGCTACACCGTCACTCTTGTTATTATTAACTCGTTCTCAATTTATATGCCCACTATTTCATAACATGATGATAGTTATTAATTAGTTGAGAGCAAGGCTGGTTGATGAGAAGGATTTAATCGACCATATAAAACAAACATCGGAAGTGTCTCTAAAATCATGCTGTTTTTGTTGAGCCATTAGCTCAAATACACAGCTTTATTACCCACGTCTTCCTTCTGCCAATCTTATGGCAACACTGGGAATAAAGTGGCATGTTTTAGAACACCACCTAAATAATCAAGGGAGTGAAACCATAATGCTCATAAATATCGATAACGGGGGCACACTGACAGACATCTGTGTCGTCGGTAAAGATGAGGTGTATTACACCAAAACGCTCACCACCCCGATTGATCTCTCAGAATGCTTTTTTGAAGGTATCAACAAAGCGGCCAAAGTTGTGTATGGTGAAGGCAGTTTTGCCACCCTTTTACATAACAGTTCTTTAATTCGTTATTCATCAACTCAAGGTACTAACGCACTTGTTGAGCGTAAAGGCCCTAAAATTGGCTTGATTACTGATGAAGCAGACCTTGTCGAAAGACTTAACAAAACAGACGCTGAAAAAGACATGTTCAAAAGTCTTGTTGGCGACCGTGTTGCTGTCTTAAAACAGACCGATGATCATGAAGAGATGGATCAGACGTTGGTCGCTGCAATTAATGACTTGACCACTGCTGGTGCAGAACGTTTGGTCATTGCCATCCACGATAAGGAAAAAGAGAAGGAATATAAGCATTTCTTCTTACTACGTTTCCCTCGTCATTTGCTAGGCTCTGTACCTGTCTTGTTCTCATGGGAGTTTACCACTGACCCTTCTCGTGAAAGACGTATTTGGTCAGCCATTATCAATACTTTCTTACATCCAACCTTAGAAAACTTCTTATATTCTGCTGAAAACAGACTAAGAGCCCATAAGGTGAAAAACCCACTACTTATTTATCGCAATGATGGTGCATCATCTCGTGTTGCCAAATCTGTGGCATTAAAAACCTATTCTTCAGGCCCTCGTGGCGGTTTGGAAGGTACGCGTGCATTGGCAGAAGCTTACGGCTTTAACCATGTATTGATGATTGACGTCGGTGGTACAACCAGTGACATTGGTGCAGTGGATAATTTAAGTATTGTTGCTGACCGTCGCGGTAAGGTTGAAGGCATCGCTACCTCATTTGAGCTAAGTGATGTGCGTTCTTACGGTGTGGGTGGTAGCTCTATCATTCGTGCTAAAGATGGCAAAATCGAAGTTGGCCCAGAGAGTGTGGGTGCTGCACCCGGCCCTGCGTGTTTTGGCTTTGGGGGCAAAGAAGCAACCATTACTGATGTGAACTTACTATTAGGTATCCTAGACCCATCAACTTACTTAAATGGTGAGCTAAACCTTGATACTGAGCGTTCTCGCCAAGTCATTAAAGCCAATGTTGCCGACCCATTAGGGGTTAGTGTTGAAGAGGCCCTATTCTTAATGCAAGAAGCCTTTGCAACTAAGATGGCAGACAGCTTTAAAGATTGGAAACATGATGGTGATGAAACGGTACTAGCAGCCTTTGGTGGCGGTGGTCCAATGAGTGCCTGTCAAGCTGCTCGTAAAGCAGGTATCAAGCGAGTCATCATTCCAAAATTGGCAGCGATTTTCTCAGCTTATGGTCTAAGTTTCTCTAACGTCTCGCAAGAGTTTGAAGAGGACATCACAGGCTTTAGTGACGAAGAAATGCAGCATTCAAGAAAACGTCTGCTTAAACAAGCCAAACGCCACATGTACCAAGAAGGTTACTCACTTAAAGATGATTGTGACGTTCACTGGAGTGTGATTGTTGAAAACGCTGATGGTAGTGAAGATACACGCTTAACCCTAGAAGAAGATGCCAATCATACCGATGACCAAAGACGGATTTTGGTATTAGAAGCAAGCTATGAGTTAGCACACCCAACCTTAGATGCGACATTACCTGATGGCAGTAATAATGTTGAAGCCAAAGCCTCTGGCACTCGCAAAGTGTTGATAAAAGATGAGGGTGAAAAAGACGTGCCTGTGTATGTGCTTGATGACCAAGACGCTAACGCCTCAGCACAAGGACCTGCCATTGTTGAAGGCCCATTCTTTACCGCTCGTGTTACTAAGGGCTGGAGTTTTGTGGTCACTGATGCAGGCGACCTTATCTTAACTGACAATGCTTAAACCTAATAGTAACTCTTAGGATATTTAGAGTAAAAGCCAACTAGGAAATAAATCTAATAGAAGGAAAAATTCAATGAGAGTTCCAATGACAGAGTATTTGCTGATCGATTTAGACAGCGAACGTTGGGTATGTCGTATCTGTGAGCATGATTTTGGTGATGCTCGAGATACCTATAAAAAAGGTACATTGGTTTACGACCGTAACCCAGAAGAGATTCACCCACCAGTAATTGATCCAAAACGTTACAAATATACATTCTCGCCAGATCCGAATTATTGCCGTATCTACGAGTATTACTGCCCCGGTTGTGGTACACAAATCGAAACTGAGTATGTACCACCAGGACACCCGCCCACCATTGATATGCTTTGGGATATCGACGATTTACGCCGCCGTTGGGAAGAGATTGGCGAAGATCCTGAAGAAATTGTTAACTATGGTCCAGGTGAAAATGCACAAGTTGACTTACGTGAAGGCTGTCGTCATCACGGTCATGGTCATCATCGTGCACCGAAAAAACTATAAAGGGGGAGAACATTATGAAAAGAATATCTGTTGATATTGGTGGTACATTCACCGACTGCTTTTTCGCATGGGACGACTTATACATTGAGTCAAAGTCACTAACCACTCACCACAACTTAGCTTTAGGGTTTAACAACGCACTTGATAATGCGTGTAAACGTGCCGGCTTAACGCGTGAGCAAGTGTTAAAAGAAGTCGATTCAGTACGTTATGCAACCACATTGGGTACTAACGCTTTGATTGAAGGTAAAGGTCCTCGTGTTGCTGCGATCGTCACTCATGGCTTTGAAGACACCATTCACATTTCACGCTCAAAAGGCTATGGTGAAGGTTTAGACCCTATCAAACAAGGGGATATGGCAGATGCAGAACGCCCTGAGCCTATCGTACCTCGCAACATGGTACGTTCCATCAAAGAGCGTATTGATACCATCGGTGAAGTGCTAGTACCACTACAAAAAGAAGACGTACGCGAACAGGTACGTGAGCTGATTAGTAACGGTGCAGAAGCGATTGTGGTTGCTTTGGTTAATGCGACAGAAAATCCAGAGCATGAACAGTTGGTATTAGAAACCATCTTGGAAGAATATCCCGCTCACGAATTGGGTTCAATTCCAGTCATCTTAAGTAGCCAAGTATCTGGTCGTAAAGGTGAATATGTACGGGCAAAAACAGCGATTATTGACGCTTTCTTGCACGCCATCATGTTTAATGCCTTAAACCAGTTATCAGGTAACTTGCGTACTTCAGGTTATGAAAAGCCCATGCTTGTGGTGCATAACTCAGGCGGTATGGCTCAGTCAAACTCAACTGACGCACTACAAACCATCCACTCAGGACCTATCGCAGGGGTTGGTGGGGCTCAGCATTTATCAGAAAGTACTGGTATTGGTGACGTTGTGACTATGGACATGGGTGGTACATCATTTGATATTGGTCTGGTGCCTGAAGGTGGTGTTAAGCACTATGACTTCCATCCTGTTATTGGACGTTGGTTAGTCTGTGTACCTATGATTCACCTAAATACGCTAGGTGCAGGTGGTGGTTCGATTGCCAGCTTTGACCGTATTCACAAAGCTGTGAAAATTGGTCCTGAATCAGCAGGTTCTGACCCCGGTCCTGCCTGTTATGACCGTGGTGGCTTATACCCAACCGTAACTGACGCTGACTTACTGCTTGGTTACTTAGACCCAGAAAACTATGCCAATGGCTTTATTAAGCTAAATCCAAAACGTTCACGTTTTGTGATTGAAGAACAGCTTTGTGATGAGCTTGATTTAGACGTCATTGAAGTTGCTAAAATCATCAAACGCAGTGTTGATGAGCAAATGGCGATTGGTATCGAGATGGAGCTAAGAAGTAACGGTGGTGTGGTCGAAGACTTCACCATGGTTGCTTATGGTGGTAATGGTCCATTACATGCTTGTGGTATTGCCAACCAAGCTGGTATTTCAAAAATCTTATTCCCTCCATTTGCCTCAGTATTCTCAGCACTGGGTGCAGGTAACATGAAACCATTGCACATTCATGAGCGTAGTGCTTATGTGGTGCTATATGAGCCATTATCACGCACCTTGTTTGATGAATATGACCGCTTTAACGGTTATGTCGAAGAGCTTGAGAAAAAAGGCCGTGAAGACTTAGTCCGTCAAGGCTATGATGTGGAAAAAGTTGAGCATGGCTTAGAGCTAGACATGCGTTATGGTAACCAACGTGTCACCACTTCGGTTGCTCTAGATATCAATCGCATTGAAAACGTTGGTGATGTATTGCATGTTATCCGTACATTCTCTGACATCTATGCTGACCGTTATGGTAAAGGTATCGAAGCCCCAGAAGCTGGTGTACGTGTGCAAACCATTCGTGTTGCCTCATACATTGATGGTGAAGTGGTACGCTTTGATGAATTGGAGTACGCAGGAGAGCGTACTGAGCCGACACCAGTGACTCATCGTAAAGCTCACTTCGTTGGTGAAGATAAAGCCGTAGAAACGCCTGTTTATGATGCCACAGCATTAAGTGAGAAATATGTGGTACATGGACCTGCCATTATTACGACAGAAAGTACGACGTATCTGATTGAAAGAAACTGGCGGATTGAGCCCACACCTCAAGGTGCAGTGTGGCTATTAAAGGACAACGCTACTCAAGGTAGTGCAAAAAAATCATAGGGAGATAACCATGACTACAGATACATACAATCCAAAACGTGAATTGACCGATGAAGAAAAAGCATGGGTTGAAGATTTCATGAATGAAACGACCTTGTTTTTGGGTCCTGACCCAGAAATTATGCGTCACCACTCTATCTCAGAGCGTTCTGAGCTAGAAAAAGAAGTCATCGCTAAAGGTAGTGACCCCATTTTATACGACCGTATTCGTCGCAGATTGGTTGGTTCACTCGATGAAGCTTTCGAGATGTGTGAAAGTATGGGGGCAGCTCCGGGTGCGAAATGGGCGGACTTATCAGTTGCCGTTTATACTGCACAAGGTGACGTTTGCTATATGTCAAACCGTGGTGTTATCGCCTTCTCAGCGGTACTGCATCACCCCATTCGCTACATCATGAAATACTGGAAAGATGAGCCTACCGTTGGTATCAACCCAGGTGATGGTTTCTTCCATAATGATGCACGCTTTGGCTGTGTGCATAACACTGACCAATCACTACTAACACCCGTTATCCGTAATGGTGAAGTGGTGGCATGGGTAGGTGCAACTATTCACGAAGGTGAAAACGGTGCCTGTGAGCCGGGTGGTATGCCATCAGGTTCAGAAACCCCATTTGATGATGGCTTACGTGGCTCACCAATGAAAATCGTTGAGCGTGGTAAAGTACGCCGTGACTTATTAACCTTCTTACAGCACTCAACACGTGACCCTAAGCTTATGCTTGCGGATATTAAAGTGAAAATGGGTGCGGTACGCCGTGTGATGGAAATCGTTGACCGCTCTATCGAAGAGCATGGTCTAGACGCATTCATCGGTGCGATTCGCATGACCGTTGAGGACGTGGAAGAAGAAGTACGTCGCCGTATTGATGCCATGCCAGATGGTACGGTCACTGTTAATCAGTTTGTTGACTCAACCTTAAAAGAAAACATCTTGATTAAGTTTGCCTGTAAAATCACCGTTAAAGGCGACACAATGGTTTGTGACTTGCGTGGTACAGGTCCTGAAATCCTAAACCGTGCGATTAACTCACCACTAGCATCGACCAAAGCCTTCTTTGCCCAAGCGGTATTATCTTATTGGTGGCCTGACCTACCACGCTCAACAGGGGCATTATCACCGATTGAGTTTATCAGTGATGAAGGTACATGGGCTGACTGTAGCTATGACGCACCAACAGGACAAAACTTGCAAGCATCGTTCCGTGGCTTTACTGCATTGCAAGCTGCTTATGCAAAACTACAGTTCTCAATGCCTAATAAATACGCCAACGTCATTGCTCCATGGTTTAACCAGATTAATGACTTCTTATGGGGTGGTGAAACACAACATGGTGAACAAGTTGGTAACTTGTGTGCAGACTTAAATGGTATGGGTGGTGGTGCAAAAGCCTTTAAAGATGGCGAAGACGCTGTTGCTCCTCTATTCTGTGCCATGGCTGATACTGGTGAGCAAGAAGTGATGGAAGAAGAAGTACCCTTCCTACAGCTTGTCTCAAAACGTATCGTCCGTGACAACCAAGGCTTTGGTAAATATCGCGGTGGTATGGGCTATGAGATGATTGTTGCTGCTCGTAACACACCTGAGTGGGGCTTTATGACCGTTACTTCTGGTGCGAAGTTCTCCAGTGTTGGTGGAATGTTTGGTGGTTATGGTTGCCCAACATATCCATTATCCATAGTCAAAAATATTAATATCTATGAGATTATTAAAAATGACCCCAGCCAGTTTAACCTATCTATTGAACGCATCATGAATGAGCGTCCTTTTGAAGGTGGCGACTACATCACCTATCACATGGGCTTACAGTTTGAGCGTTGCCAAGAAGGTGAGCTGTACATGATTTCGCAAGGCTCTGGTGGTGGCTATGGTGACATCTTAGAGCGTGACCCAGAGCTTGTGATGGACGACTTGCAACTCAATCGTATCTCAGCACATACCGCAACCAACATCTATAAAGTTGTTTGGGATGAAGAAACCTTTGTGGTTGACCAAGAGGCAACAGAACGTCTGCGTAACGAAGAGCGTCAAGCTCGTCTAAAACGTGGCGTGCCTTATGATGAGTTTATGAAAACACATGTCAAAGATGAGCCACCAGAAGATTTATTCTACTACGGCTCATGGGGACAAGATGACGACGAAGAGCTATACGCTACCATATGGGAAAACAACAAACCGAAGCGAGTTCATGGTAAACTAAATGAGTTACCATTGGTCACTGTTCCAAACCGTCATGTGCTTAGGATTGAAGAGCTTGAAGCTCGGGTACGTGAGCTTGAAGCAGACCTTGGTCTCGAAATTCAACATCTCACCTAACAATGAGAGACGTTGTGTAAGCAATACTTTTCGCTGTGCGTTGGGATTTGGCTTTTGTGGTCAAGTCCCAACAATGCATTAAGGAAGACAACAAAAACCTGATAAATAAGGACATTATCATGCCAAATAGATTAAGAAACTTATTAAACGATTCAGCCACTAATACCAAACTTATTATCAATGCCGAAGACTATGCACAAAAAGTCTTGCTCCAAGGCAAACCCATTCCATGGCATGACGCAACTGCCTACGCCAATCACTTAAGCCAAACGGCAGCATTATTAAAGCCTGAAGTATCCGTCATCTCCATTGACAAAATGATTATGCAAGAGCTTGCCGATAATGAGCAACTGACCAGTGCGATGGGAGAAAAAAGTCGGGCAGGCTATGCTCTAAAAACCTTTATGGGTAATGATGACTTTAAAGCTGCTGTCAGTGCATTGGTTGCCTCAACTGTGCAAACCCAGCGTGTACCCGTATTGGTACAAATGCCATCACCGCTACAAATGCTTTATCTGACTGCTCGTGCAGCCAAGCCAGATGATGAGCATGAATTTGATGATGACTCTGCTGAAAATGCAGCCATTTATTGTGCTGACTGGTTACGTGCTTTTAAAGATGCAAATATTGCCGGTCTTATTTTTGATGAGCGAGAAGGTGATGTCTCTGATGAAGCCTATCAGCCCATCAAAAATACCGCTGAACATTATCAATGGGTTGTTGGTATACGCCGAGACAACGAAATCATCTTTAAAGACCCACAGCTAAGCATTGCTGTACTACCTTCTGATTATTGGACATCAGGCGATAGTAATGTAGATACTTCAGGGGTGGTTTTCACCGAGATTGCCCAAAATGCTGTACCAGAGCAGGTACTAGAATTTAGAGAAAAGCTGGGTTAACGTTAAGTTGGTGTTAGCTTAGATAAGCCATAACCTTATAATTTATTTTTGATAAAAAACACACCCAAGAACCAAGAAGGTGTGTTTTTTGTTATAGTCATAGTCAAATAGTACTAAAGTAGGTATAAGGTGATGTGATAAGAGCTTTGGTTTAACCCTCTGTCTAAAAATGAAATACTTTCATGTTATTAGAAGAAAAAATGAGCACTTTATTTTTTGATAATGATACAGAGGCTGCCGATTGTCATGTAGACAAACATGTGGGCAAAATGATACGTGAATCAGTTCAACTATTATCCACTACACACCGAGTGCTAGATGTGGATGATCTAGATGAACAGAGACAGGACAAACTTTATAGAAAGACTCACTCCAATCAACCTTCAGCAGTCTGGGTAAGAGAATCTTCCGAACATTACAACTGGTCTTACAGCCTATTTTTATCTTTAGTCGAATAGCATAGCTCTTTGGCGGGTATTCCTGCATCGGCTTCTTTTAGTATCGATACTATTTGACTCTCTGTCATTTGTTTACTCATTTTAAAACTCCTTATAGATATTTTATAAGAATTTCTATGTTTGAGCTGTGTTATTTTAGGGGATAGGTACAAAAGTAGCTGTATTATCTGAAATGACTATAGCTTAGAAATTTAGATAATGCTAAGATTTGTTTCTCGCTAAAACTATTTATTAAAATTTTGAGATGGGTGCTAATATTGAACGGTCATACTTAAGGCAAAAATATAAATAAGGAATAAATAATGAATTTTTGGCATATGCAGTTGCATCCTGATAATTTATCTTGGGGTAGAGAGAGAAGGGTACTAGAAGAAACTAGCTATATAGGGATTGGAGTTTGGGAAGATCCAGATGAAGATAAAATACAAGAATACAAATTTGCCAAACAAATGAAAATCGGAGATATTGTCGCTATAAAAAGAGGAGGTACGATAATAGCTTTAACTAAAGTTGTTGGCGACTATAAGTTTGAGAAGAATATTAATCAGGATTTAGATTGGTTTCAACGGAGACGAAAAGTTGAAATACTTGATTGGTATAATAAGGCATATGATTATTATATAGCTCCAACAGCTGCTCTAACAAGATGTGATATGGCTTCTAATAATAGTGCGCCAACTAATAACTCAATTAAAAAATGGTATGAAAAAGTTATGAGTGACTCTGACATTAATGAAGTAATTAACCTTCTAAAATATAAACACCAAGTTATTTTGCAAGGTCCTCCAGGTACGGGTAAAACTAGACTGGCTAAATTAGTGGCAGAACGTATCATTCAGCCCGAAAATAAAGGAACGCCAGATCAGATAATTGATGACTTGATTCAATCATTTGATGCTGATAGTACAGAAACTGAATTTGAGCGTGAAAAGTGTCAACAGTTATTATCAGGTTTTCATAATACATTTCCTAGGGAAAAACTCAAAGATCTTACTTTAGAAAGTTACTGCATAGGGACAGGTGAAAATAACTCTTTTTGTTGGTGGATAGAAAGAGGATTACAAAGCTTGGGCTACTATTTCCCCGGTAGTTCGCTTTCTTATAAGATATATTGGAGCAAAGCTAAGGATATTTATAGTAAACATGGTTTCGTTGAAGATATAGAAAATGATGATCTCGCCATGAAGATGATTGCCGAGACTCTACATGATCTAGTCAACAATCATAATACGGCACAAGCTTTTGAGCGCTTTGGCAATAGTTTCGTACTTAAGGTATTGCAAAGCTATTATCCAGAAGTGTACTTCCCAATTAATAGCGAGACAGCGATTGATAACGCATTGAAGTTACTCCAAGGCTATGATGAGAGTCTAAGTTTACTCGATAAAAATAAAAAATTGACAGAAATATACTTAGATAAAAAGAAGCAATTTAACATTGAGATAACGAAAAATGAGTTTGCTCGTATTATTTGGGATAACTTTGATTTAAAGTCTGGGCAGGATTTGACACAGTCAAATGAAGTTAAAGCACAGGGAAAATATGAAATTATCCAATTTCATCCGGCTTATACCTATGAGGACTTTGTCAGAGGCATAGTTGCTAGTAGTGATGAGGGCAATATTAGTTATCATGTCGAAAATAAAAAACTCGCTGAAATTGCCCAAGAAGCCTGCGACAATCCTAATGGTAACTATGTGCTAATAATTGATGAGATTAATCGAGCCAATCTACCGTCAGTGTTAGGAGAACTTATTTATACGCTTGAATATCGTGGTGAGTCTATACAGACGATGTATGAGCATAATAATTCACGAAATATTAAATTGCCTAAAAACCTATATATCATTGGTACTATGAACACAGCTGATCGCTCAGTTGGTCATATCGACTATGCCATTCGCAGACGCTTTGCTTTCTATAATGTTTTGCCTAACGTTAATGTTGTGAAAAATGAACAGGCTAAAAGGCTGTACAATGAGGTAATGGAGCTATTCGATAATACTTATCTGTCAGCAGATTTTGATGCTAACGATGTGCGTATAGGGCATAGCTACTTTATTGCATCTGATAAGAATATGTCTGATGAAGATTTTATTATTGAGCTTAGACAAAAGCTTAACTATGAGATTAAGCCGATACTATATGAGTATATAAAAGATGGCATCTTATTAGATAGTGCTAAAGACATTGTAGGAAATTTACATGTCTAAGCTAATACAATTTAACCACTTAGAGACCATACGAGAACACAATCAGATAGACTTTGATTGTGAAGGTATAGAAGTATCAGATATATTTTTTCAAGACAACATAAACAATGAGCGTTGCGTTCAGGTTATTTATGGTAGAGGCAGTCAATCACTTAAAATGTCATACTTTATCGGTGCAGACTGGCTTGTTAAGAACCAACAAGCCATTTATGTTGCACCGAAAATTAATGAGGGTGATAAACAAATTGATTATCTTGGCATGCTTCACTCATGTTTGACTCATGGTGATATCGCTAAAAACACCAAAGATCTATACCACATTAAGCTAAACGAACCTTTTATCGAAATAAATCAACAATTTGATTTATTAACACCGCTACTAATCATGCAGTTTCTTCAGTTAGTAAAAGATATTGTGCGTAAAGGCTTGCGGCAATCTTATTATAAGGTTGAGCATAATCTTACTTGTAAGATTAAAGGCAGGGTATTAGTCGCTGAGAATATAAATAAAAACCTGACCAGAAACAAACCTACTAACACATACTGTCGCTATGATGAATTTGGATTTAATAGTGTTGAAAATAGGGTTTTAAAACGTACATTAAAGTTTGTTCAACGTTATTTGGCAAAGTGTCCAGAATATCACCACTCAATGAAACATCTAATGGATTTCTGTATGCCTGCATTTGAGATGGTTAGTGATAAAGTAAACTTGCATGAAATGAAAGCCACTAAGCGCAATCCATTTTATAAAGAGTATCAAGAAGCACTAACATTGTCTCAAATCATTCTTAAGCGCTTTGGCTATCATATTAATGAAATTGAAAATAGCACTACACAAGAGACAACTGTACCGCCATTCTGGATAGATATGTCGAAGCTTTTTGAGCTGTATGTTTTGGGACTTTTAAAAGACAAATATGCAGAGAAGATTATATTTCAAGCCAAAGGTAGCTACGGAAGCCCCGATTATTTACTCATAGATGACGTACAGCCACTTATTATTGATGCAAAATACAAACCTACTTATCAAAAGGACAGAGGATTAAGTAATATCATTGAAGATATTAGACAAATAAGTGGCTATGCAAGAGACAAAGGTATATTAAATAAATTAGGTTATCATACAGAAGAGGTGCAAACCATGAACGTGGTTAGCTGTGTGGTTATCTATACGGACCAAAGAGAGGGAAATGAGCTACCTGATAGCTTAACAGATGGAAATGCAATTAAAGGCTTTACTAAGTTTTATAAAGTTCCGATTGCTGTGCCTATTCTAAATAATAAAGAACTAAATTGTTTTGATAATTAAGATTTGCTTCTTGATACTAGTTTTTAATAGCTTTGGTCACAAAATGGTCACCAGTTGGCTACAGAGCAGATGGTCACCGTGGTTTTTCTAATTTTATTTTATAATTAAATTAAAATATAGAGAGGCATTTTTAAAAGTACCTAAGACCAATAATCCAACTCATCATTACACCCAAAATATCATAAACTCCTGACAAACCAAAAACCTACAGACATAAAAAAACCCCAAGTAAGGGGATACTTGAGGCGAAACTTGTTTAAACTTTTAGTCTAAAATCTAGTTTTGAAATATGGCGCAGCGGACGGGACTCGAACCCGCGACCCCCGGCGTGACAGGCCGGTATTCTAACCAACTGAACTACCGCTGCTTAGGTCGTTTACAACAAGTGGTGGGTGGTGACGGGTTCGAACCGCCGACATTCTGCGTGTAAGGCAGACGCTCTACCAACTGAGCTAACCACCCTTGCTGTGGGTGTGTATTATATAGATTTGAGCTTCAGTGTCAAATGTTTTTTTCAAAAAAATTATATTTTTTTTGATTTTATCATCTTACTTAATTGAGTATATAAAAAAATCTCACCACTTTGTTTAAGTGATGAGATTATCTGACTAAACAACTATTTTAAAAGCAAGATCTAAAAATAATGCGCTATATCATTATGCTTTACTAAAGCTCAGCTCATCATTGTCATCAACATCGACTTTGATAGTATCACCCGCTACAAAATCACCTGCCAACAATAGCAAAGATAATGGATTTTCAATCTGTTGCTGGATAGCACGTTTAAGTGGACGTGCGCCATATACAGGGTCATAGCCTACTGCAACCAATTTATTCATTGCATCAGGGGCTAATACAATATCCATATCACGCTCTTGTAGGCGCTTACGCAAACGTGCTAGCTGAATATCCGCAATACCTGCCATTTGTGCCATACCTAGTGGATGGAAAACGACTATTTCATCAATACGGTTTACAAACTCTGGGCGGAAGTGTTGCCCGACTGACTCCATCACAGCCGCTTTGATTTCCTCGTATTCATCACCTGCCATCTCTTGGATTTTATGTGAGCCTAAGTTACTGGTCATAATGATGACAGTATTTTTAAAGTCCACCACTCGCCCATGTGAGTCAGTTAAGCGCCCATCATCAAGCACTTGCAATAAGATATTAAACACATCAGGGTGTGCTTTTTCTACCTCATCAAACAAGACAACACTATAGGGCTTACGGCGCACTGCTTCAGTCAATACCCCACCTTCTTCATAGCCCACATACCCTGGAGGCGCACCAACCAAACGGCTAACACTATGCTTCTCCATAAACTCACTCATATCAATACGAATCATCGCATCCTCTGAGTCAAACAAGAAGTTTGCTAAAGATTTGGTCAGCTCAGTCTTACCCACCCCAGTAGGTCCTAAAAATAGGAATGAGCCTGATGGACGATTGGGGTCTGATAACCCTGCTCTGCTACGACGAACGGCATTAGCAACGGACTGTACTGCTTCATCTTGTCCAATGACTCGCTCATGCAACTTCTCTTCCATTGCCAGCATTTTATCCCGCTCACCTTGCATCATTTTTGCAACTGGAATACCTGTAGCTGCACTAACTACCTCAGCAATCTCATTATCTGTCACTTTATTACGCAACAGCTTAATACCAGAAACTTCTCCTGACTGCTCTTTTTGCTCAGCCAAATCAGACTCAGTAATGCGTTTTTCTAGCTGTGGTATGGTCTCATATTGCAACTTGGACATGGTTTCATAATCACCTTCACGGCTGGCTTTATCATAAGCAATACGAGCCTTATCCAGTTCATCTTTAAGCTGTTGGCTACCTTTGACCAATGCTTTTTCTGCTTGCCAGATCTCATTTAAATCAGCATACTCTTTTTCTAATGCTTCAATTTGCTCATCCAGCACTTGCATTTCAGCTTTTGCACCTGCATCATCTTCATTTTTCAGCACTTCTCGTTGCATTTTCAGTTGAATCAAACGGCTATCTAACTTACCCAGTGCTTCAGGTTTACTGTCCATCTCCATACGTAGACGGCTAGCGGCCTCATCAACCAAATCAATTGCTTTATCTGGTAGTTTGCGATCAGTGATATAACGATGGCTCATACGTGCTGCTGCAATAATCGCACTGTCTTGAATATCAACCCCATGATGTAACTCATAACGCTCTTTGAGTCCTCGCAAAATAGCAATGGTATCTTCAACTGTTGGCTCATCAACCAACACTTTTTGGAAACGACGCTCTAAAGCTGCATCTTTTTCAATATACTGGCGATATTCATCTAGCGTGGTTGCACCAACGCAGTGTAGCTCACCACGTGCCAATGCAGGTTTCAGCATATTACCTGCGTCCATCGCACCATCAGACTTGCCTGCACCTACCATGGTATGTAGCTCATCAATAAATAAGATAACATTACCTTCTTGCTTAGCAAGGTCATTTAATACCCCTTTAAGGCGCTCTTCAAACTCTCCACGGAATTTTGCACCTGCAATCAATGCACCCAAATCCAAAGATAACACTTCTTTACGACGCAAGCCTTCGGGTACATCACCATTCACGATTTTTTGCGCCAGACCTTCCACAATCGCCGTTTTACCAACCCCTGGCTCACCGATTAATACAGGGTTATTTTTGGTGCGTCGTGACAAGACTTGAATGGTACGACGTATTTCTTCATCTCGACCAATGACGGGATCTAACTTCCCTTGCTCAGCACGCTCGGTTAAGTTAATGGTATATTTATTTAACGCATCTCTTTGATCTTCTGCATTTTGACTATTCACGGTTTGGTCTCCACGTAACTGTTCAATCACAGCTTTTAGCTGGCTTGCTGTCACGCCTGCATCAGTAAAAATCTTTTTAGTATCGCCCTGTTCTGCTAAAGCTAATAGCACCCACTCTGTTGCAATAAAATCATCTCCTGCTTTTTGTGCTTGTCTATCAGCAAGGTTTAGAATTTTTACTGAGCTAGGCGTTAAACTCACATCACCAGTTGGATTGCTAATGGTAGCTTGGTTATTCAAAGCCTTTGCCACACCATTTTTTAAAGCGGGTACACTCCCCCCTGCTTGTTGGCAAATAGCAATATTTGCTTCATCTTCTAGCAATGCTGCCATTAGGTGAATGGGGTCTACTCCTGTATGATCTCGACCTACAGCAAGACTCTGGGCTTGTTGTACAGCAGCTTGCAACTTTTGGGTAAATTTTTCAAATCTCATTTTAGTATCCTTATAATATAAATTTTTCTTAGACAATATTGTTTATCTATTTCTTAATAGCCCTTGTATTTGCTACAAAAGCATTCATTAAATGCTTTATGTTGCTCTATCACTATACAGAAAACAAACTTTATCCACTATGACAAATATCCACTATCGTAGTGAAATTATGTAAACAATATTATCGCCTCTTTTAAATTATATGAGGCTATCTACCTTCAATTTCAATATAAAAATTAAAAATATTTATTATTGTCAAATAAAAAATATTACCAATAAGTCACGCCTCTATAATAGTATGGTCAAAGAAGACTAAAACAGATACAAGGTGACTGAGTGTAGCTAGTACAGTTAGTACAACAAATAAGGTCAACATCGTAGCCATTTAGTAGTTTTTGACTATATTCATGATTCCTCCACAACAACCATTTATTTTTGCCAAAAAAATAAGGTGAATTGTTATCAATCCACCTTATTACTAATTACTAACTAATGACTACGAACTATATGTTACTTGCTACATACTATATAGCATCTAAACCAGTTAGCTTACCAATGCACACACTCAAAAATTAAGCTTACCGCCCTTTTCAACAGCACGTTGATATGCTGGACGTGCCTGACAACGTTTTAACCAGTTCAGTGTGTTGGCATATTTGCTTTTATCTAACGCATGACCTGCATTTGCAGCCTCAATGACAAACCCCATTTGTACATCAGCCGCACTAAATTCACTACCAGCAAACCATTGTGTATTACTTAATTGCTTTTCTACCAAATCCAGCGCTGTATTAATATTTTTTGCAATAAGGTTTGCTTCAACCTGTTTACGAATACCTCTGGTAATTGTCCTAATTAATACAGGTGCTTTCTCAGCAATTTTATGAAAGACCAGACGCATCACTAATGATGGCATGATTGAGCCTTCTGCATAGTGCATCCAAAAGTCATAGTCTTGCCAGACCAAGCTGTCCGCATCTGTTTTTGGATGCAACTGATATTCTGTATCATATTTTGCCATTAAGTAATCAATGATATGTCCTGACTCAATCATTGACACACCGTCCACTTCCAAAATTGGAGCTTTACCAGTTGGGTCTATTTTCTCTAAGCTCTCTGGTGCTAGATATGCTGCTGTACGCTCATATTTAGTCAGTTGATAATCAAGCTCTAGCTCCTCTAACAACCATAATATCCGAAATGAGCGAGAGTTTTCTAAATGATGTAAATGTAATTGACTCATCTTTTATTCCTTATCTTCTAAAGCCTCACTGTCTATATCACTATTGTCTGCACCATCTTCTGCCAAACCATCTTCTTTCAGTGCTTCGATAAGCTCATTATCCTCATTATTTTCGACACGTGCCATGGCAACTAATGACTCATCTTTAGAAAGACGAATTAAAGTCACACCTTGAGTATTACGTCCTGCTGAAGCCACTTGTGCCACTGGTGTACGTACCAAAGTGCCTTTATCAGAGATTAAAATGATGTCATCATCTTCATCCACTTTTGTTGCCCGTACCAATGCTCCATTACGCGCACTGGTCTTAATGGCTATCACACCACCACCACCACGTTTTTGAGCATTAAACTCTTCAATTAAGGTACGTTTACCATAGCCATTTTCACAGGCTATCAATATTTCTTTGACGTCATCATCAAGAACAACCAGTGATTTAATACTCTCATCAGCCTCTAAGCGCATACCACGCACACCTTTTGCAGTACGTCCCATCGCACGGGCATCATTTTCATCAAATCGAATGGCTTTACCACTGGTCGCAAACAACATGACTTCTTGACTACCATTGGTAATACGAGCAGAAACAAGCTTGTCACCTTCTTCTAGCCCAATTGCTATCAAACCATTTGAACGAATATTAGCAAACTGCTCAAGCTCTACCCGCTTCACTGTACCATTTGCGGTTGCAAAGAAGACAAAACGCCCAGCAATATCTGCAGATAAATCTGGAATTGGTAAAATGGTGGTGACTGTTTCATCTGGGTCTAGCGCAATCAAATTGACCAATGGGCGACCTCGTGAGCCACGGCTTGCCAAAGGAACTTCAAAGCCACGTAAGCTAAAGACACGTCCATTATCAGTAAAACACATCACGGTCGCATGTGTGGACGTCACTAATAGATGCTCAATCACATCATCTTCTTTCATCGCAGTGGCAGACTTACCTTTACCACCCCGACGCTGGGCGACATAGTCACTAATAGGCTGTGTCTTAGCATAGCCAGTACGAGAAACAGTCATCACCACGGTCTGCTCTGGGATAAGGTCTTCACGACTAAAGTCATTGCGAGAATCTACAATATCTGTACGACGTTCATCACCAAAGTTATCACGAACTTCGATCATTTCATTTTTAATCACTGTCATCAGCTTGTCAAAATCTGCCAAGATGGCTTCTAATGCAGCAATTTGACGAAGAATATCTTGGTATTCATCCGTTAACTTATCTTGCTCAAGTCCTGTTAGGCGGTGCAGTTGCATTTCTAAAATGGCATTAACTTGGTCTAATGACAGACGATAGCGAGTATTACTTTCTATCAATCCGTAAGGATTATTTAAATCTTCACCCTCAATAAACTCAGGACGTACAGCACGAACTTCATCGCCACCACGACCCGCCGCTGTTAGCATAGCGACAACCGTTCCTGACTCCCATGTTTTCGCAAGTAGTTGCTCTCTTGCCTCACCACGATTAGCAGAATGCTTAATGGTTTGGATAATATCGTCAATATTTGCCAATGCAACGGTTAAACCTTCTAACAGATGACCACGTGCCTTTGCTTTATCCAAATCATAGATAGTACGACGAGTCACTACCTCTTGACGATGACGAACGAACGCAGCAATCAACTGACGCAGTGTCATTAGTTTAGGTTGCCCATTATCTAGTGCGACCATATTAATGCTAAAGCTTGATTCTAAAGGTGTTTGCAAAAATAAATTATTAACAATGACTTCTGCAACTTCACCACGACGTAAATCAATGGCTATACGCATACCATCTTTATCAGACTCATCACGTATCTCAGAGATGCCTTCAATTTTTTTATCACGTACCAGCTCAGCAATACGTTCAATCAGCTTGGCTTTATTGGTTTGATAAGGAATCTCAGTAAATACAATGCGCTCACGGTCACGATTTACGCCTGTCTCACTCATTGGCTCAATATGATAACGTCCACGAACATGTAAACGCCCTTTACCTGTACGATAAGCATCTACAATGCCTGAGCGTCCATAGATGATACCTCCCGTTGGGAAGTCAGGTCCTGAGATATGTTGCATCAACTCTTCACCTGAAATCTGCGGATTTTCAGCATATGCTAAGCATGCATTAATCACCTCAGTTAAGTTATGAGGTGCCATATTGGTCGCCATACCGACAGCAATACCTGTTGCACCATTAACCAATAAATTAGGGATACGTGCTGGTAACACACTGGGCATACGCTCTGAACCGTCGTAGTTATCTTCCCAGTCAACCGTATCTTTGTCCAAGTCTGCAAGCATTTGGTGGGTGAGCTTAGTCATACGCACTTCGGTATAACGCATTGCTGCTGCAGGGTCATCATCTATCGAGCCAAAGTTACCCTGACCATCCACCATCGGATAGCGCAAACTAAAGTCTTGTGCCATACGCACAATCGCATCATAAACGGCTGTATCACCATGTGGGTGGTATTTACCAATGACATCACCAACCACACGTGCAGATTTTTTATAAGGTTTATTATAATCATTAGATAGCTCGTGCATGGCAAACATCACACGGCGATGCACAGGTTTAAAGCCATCTCTGACATCAGGCAACGCCCGTGACACAATCACACTCATCGCATAATCAAGATAGGATTGTTTCAACTCATCAACGATGGCAATAGGATTAACCGAACCGCTCATACATACATCTCCATGCACTGCATACCCACGATGGGCAATAGTAATTATTCATTTTTAATGGATGGCTATTTTACCACATTTTCGTCTCTCTCGGGCATCGCTATTACACCCTAAAGCAGGCATTATATCTGCAAAATAGGCGATTAATGCTAAAATAAAATTTGGAGTAATTTTTCCACCCAATCATCATCCAGTCATCACCTAACTTAGACTTACCTTAGAAAACTAAACAGGATAGCTTAATGAACCAACCTACTCTCAGCGACCGCAACTTTGACCCCATAGCCGATCATTTTACTGACAAAGTTTATGGTGGATTAAAAGGTGACATTCGGCTGGCTGTCCTTAAAAAAGACCTTTCCCAAGCCATCAATACCCTAATCTCTGAGCAAAATCGTCCTTTACGTATTTTAGACATTGGTGCAGGATTGGCACAGATTTCTATTGAGCTGGCTGATATGGGACATGAAGTCACCATCAATGACATCTCAATAAATATGCTGAATAAAGCAAAAGAGTCCATAACAGAATCTACACTTTTAGAGAGCATCAGATGGTTAGCTTGCCCTTATCAACAACTTGCAGACAAACTACAGGGGGAGTATGACCTAATTTTGTGTCATGCGTTATTAGAATGGCTGGCAACACCGGCGGATATTATTGCTTTTTTCCAACAATGGCTTAGCCCTACTGGCAAACTATCACTGTGTTTTTACAACCCAGCCAGTTTTATCTATCGTAACCTCGTTATGGGTAACTTCAATGTATTAAATAATCCAAACTATAAAGCGGATAACAAAAGAAGCCTGACTCCTAATAATCCCGTATCTTATGAAGAAGTAAGCATGTGGTTAGAGCAGGCAGGCTTTACCATCGAATCCGTATCAGGATTGCGAGTATTTCATGACTATTCACCACTAAAACGTGGGGGTCATACTAACCCTAATGCAGTCGTTGAGATGGAAGTACGTTATTCAACGCAAGAACCATTTAAATGGTTGGGACGATATTTACATATCTTGGCAAAATACGAAAGATAAAGATAATAGAGCAATAGGGTCTGTTGAACTATCACCTGCCATCCCGTCAGACTAAAGATGAATGTTCAACACACCCTAATTAAAAAACTTAATTAAAAATTATAGTTAAAAACTATCAACTTAAAGCATCCAGCTCAAAGTCAGATACGTTGCCACAATGCAGTATCAACATCCTGACCAGAAAATAAAATCACATGCTCTAACAGTGGACGAAAACCGATTTGTGTACCAACAGCATGGTCATGATGACTTGGAATTAATGATAATACTTGCTCTCCACTAGAGAGCTGAAGCTGATACAAATAATTTGCCCCACGAAATACACGTCCCATCACAGTTGCTTTTTGTGAACTGGTGTCATCATGTACCACATCATCAGGACGTATCAATACCTTGAATTTAGTACCATTAGGAAAGCTTTTACTACAGAACTTATCAGAGTTAACTGCACGTTGCACATCATCAGAGCTGAAATGAACTGGCTGACGACTAATATCTCCCATGGCTGTTTTGATAATACCATTTTCAATCACACCATCAATCATCGCTCCTTCACCAACAAACTCTGCAACAAATGGACTGTTGGGTTGATGATATAACTCACTAGGGGTCGCCCATTGTGCCAATCTGCCTTGGTGCATCACACCAATTTTATCGGCAATCGCAAATGCCTCATGCTGGTCATGTGTCACCAAAATCGCCGTAGTATTTGTACGTTTTAAAATATCACGTACCTTTGCGGCTAAGGTCTCTCTTAGCATCATATCCAGATTGGAAAAAGGCTCATCCAATAGCAACAAATCTGGCTTTGGTGCTAATGCTCTAGCCAATGCAATACGTTGCTGTTGCCCACCTGACAGCTCACTGATTCGTTTTTTAGCATGTGCTGTTAGCTCAACCAGCTCCAGCATTTCTTGTATCCGATCCAACTTTTGCTGTTTATTCCAACGATGCAGACCAAAACCAATATTTTCACTGACAGTTAAGTGACTAAATAATGCATAATCCTGAAACACCATACCCATACAACGATTTGCAGGTGCAACTTTTTGCTCAGGCTTATTCGGTAATATTGAGGTCAGTGTTCTATTATTTAATACAACCACACCATTTTGTGGTGTTTCTAAACCGGCAATCGCACGCAATGCCGTCGTCTTACCACAACCACTAAAACCAAGCAAACAGCCAATTTCACCTTGTGATAACCTCAATGACAATGAGCGCACCACCTCTGTTTCACCAAAGCTTACAGCAAGGTTGTCCACACAAAAGTAGTCAGTCATCGTATCGAACTCACTAGATGATAAGTTTTTGTCATTTGGTTGCATCATAGTTTTCAATCAATTTAAATGTTAAATAAAATAAAAAATGCTTAAAATTTAGCAGAGCTTTTGCCAGACACAACATATCCAGCAGTCTAAACTTAAAGCCTAATGCTTATCTGACTGGCGAATCAAAAAAATAACTGGAATCAAACCAACCAATACAATCGACAGGCTTGGAAGTGCCGCTCGCTCATACATACCTTCACTGGTCATCTCAAACACACGTACTGCCAGCGTATCCCAACCATGACGACGAGTCATTAACACAATGGGCATCTCTTTTGTCACTTCAACAAAAACCATAATCAGTGCAGTAAACACACCTGGACTAATAATCGGTAAAAATACACGTCGCCAACGATGTAATATACTATCACTCAACAAGCTAGCTGCATGCTCTTGATTTGGAGTTAAGCGTTGCAACTGTCTATCTATTGGCTGGAATCCTACCGTTAAAAAACGTATTGATAACGCCAATAACATGATAAGTACACTACCACTTAATATTTGAGCATCACTAATACCCCAACCAATAAGATGATTATCCAGCCATGCAATTGGAATATATACACCCACTGCCAATACTGTTCCTGGAACTGCATACCCAAGATTAGAAAAAGAAACCAGCAGCTGATTTAACTGTGTCGGAAATTGACGCTGTATCCAAGCAACTATCATGGCTAAAATAGCCACAAACATGGCTGTCATTGAAGCAATCAATACCGTATTAGTCACAAAGCCCCAATAACGACCATCCAAGTCTTGATGATAATGACCAATCACCCAATAAATAAGCTGTATCATTGGCAGACCAAAGGATACTAGAAAAATAACACTACAAAAGCCAAATGCCCAAAGATTTTTCCAGCCAGTTAATTGCACACGTTGATGCTGTCCTGCACTGGGCAGATAACTGCGACGTTTTTGCCAATAACGCTCAAACAGTAATACCACTAAAACAACAAGAATCAATAATGCAGCTAACTGAGCTGCTGTGGTTAAACTAAAAAATCCAAACCACGCTTTATAAATCGCTGTGGTAAATGTATCTAGATTAAATACTGATACTGCACCAAAGTCAGCCAGCGTCTCCATCCATGTTAATAACAACCCACCAATAATCCAAGGCATTGCCTGCGGTAACGCAACCTTAAAAAAAGCCTGTCGATGTGTTAACCCTAACATCTGTCCTGCTTCTAATGCCCGCCGTCCTTGCGATAAAAATGCTTGCCGTGCCAATAAATAAACATAAGGATAAAAGACTAAAGAGAGCATGACACCAGCGCCCCATGCACTGCGAATATTAGGAAACTGAAACGATACTCCCATATCCCGTAAGGTCGTTTGAATAATACCACTATAATCAAACAGCCCCACACCCACAAATGCCAGTACATAAGCAGGTATTGCAAAAGGCAACATCAATGCCCACACAAATACTTTTTGCCCTGTAAAGCGGTACATACTGGTCAGCCATGCCAGATAAGTCCCCAAGCTTCCAGCAATGACTGTTACTAAAGCTAGCAACAAAAGAGTATTCTTCATCACCTGAGGTAACACAAACTCAGTCAGATGAGACCAAATATCTGCCATTGGCTCAAGCCATGAACGCATGACAACTAAGATGGGTATTAACATAAAAAGCGAAATCAATCCTAAGACTGATTTCGCTATTAATGCTCGATAAGAAGAATGTTGCATATCACAAATTTCTTTAAAAAAGCGCTGATTTTATTTTGGATATACGACCAAGTTTATAATGACTACATAAATCAGCCGTATATCACAAAATACGAAAAATAGAATATAAGCTTAATCGCTTACACTTTCTCTTTTTGCTTCTTACTATTATTCGTAACCTGCACGATCCATAAGCTGGATAGCTTCAGCTTGACGCTTACCAAAGATACTAACATTGATGTCATCTTGTTTAAATGGTCCCCAAGACTTTAACATTTCTGACTCATCAGTACCTGGCTTAACTGGGTATTCTTTATCAGCACTTGCATAGATGCTTTGAGCTTGATCTGATGATAACCATTCAATTAACTGACGCGCACCAACCACATTATCAGCATTTTTGATGATACCTGCACCAGATACATTGACGTGTGTACCAAAGTCATCAGCACCATCGCCTTGGTTTGCCCAGAAAAGTTTTACAGGGAAGCTTGGGTTATCTTCTAAAATACGACCATAGTAATAGCTATTTGCAATACCAACTTCACACTGACCAGCATCAATGGCTTCTAGCAGTTTAGTATCATTACTAAATACAGGAGCAGCTAAGTTAGCAACCCAACCTTTTACAATTTCTTCAGTTTTATCAGCACCATAATGCTCAATCATACTAGCAACTAATGACTGATTATATACTTTCTTAGATGTACGCAGACATAGTTTGCCTTTCCATTTTGGATCTGCTAAATCTGCATAAGTTGATAAGTCAGTTGGTTGTACTTTTGAGGGATCATAGAAAATAGTACGTGCACGTAAAGACAAGCCAGTCCATAAGTCATCAGCATCACGATATTTTTCAGGTACATTTTCATTAACAATGCTAGACTTTAATGGCTGTAATAGACCTTTTTCACCCGCTTGCCATAGGTTACCAGCGTCAACAGTTAATAGCATATCAGCAGGTGTATTTTCACCTTCTGCTTCTAGACGTGCCATTAAAGGACCTTCTTTATCAGTAACCAACTCAACAGGTGTTCCAGTTTCAGCTGTGAATTTATCTAAAAGTGGTTGAATCAACTGTTCATTACGTGAAGAATAAATAGTTACTTTTTCAGTTGATGCAGGCTCTGTACCTTCTGAGATTTCAGTTACTTCTGGCTCAGAAGTTGCTGATTCAGTAGTTTCTGTGGCTTCTGGTGCAACAGTATCTTCTTTTGCACCCTTGTCACAACCACTCAATAAAGCCATTGTTGCAACAATGGCAGCACCTAAATATGTCTTTTGCATAGTTAAACTCATGTCTTAATATCCTTTAATGAACCATTTATAATGACTACCAATAATAAATAATTTAACAACAGATTTAGTATATCTATACAGCCAGATAAAATTTAGTTTGCTGTATTTTTCATATCTACCTGATACTGTTGGTGATTACGCCGGATGATATAATAATATAAATAATAATAATTATCAATAGAATAACGAGTGTATCTTTCCTGATAGATACGCTTAAACACACCTTATTACAATACTGTTACAATAAATATATAATCAAATCTATGATAACAAGTGTTAATTTAAATGGTAAGCTGTCTTTGCTGAAATAATTAGTATCACTATCCTCTATCTTTTTATAATCAAACTCATCATAAATAGCCTGCCTGCTCAATGATTTCCTTAATTTCTGCACGTTCATCATCACTTATGGATTTTAAATATGGGGTATTATTATCAGCCTGAAACTTTGTCCATTCAGGGCGTATCGCTAGCCTATTGATATTTGGGTCAGTAATAGATGCTAAAGGGAATGTATAACTATAAAAGCTCAGTAATGCCTGACCTGTATCTTCTGATAACCATTCTAACAAGCGCAAACCATCATCAGGGTTCAGTGCCTCTTTACTAATTGCACCCCCTATCACATCAATTACTGTTCCATTATTAATTTGGTTTGCCCATGCTAGGCGCACAGGTGTCTTAGGATTTTCTGCAACATAATGTATAAATACATCACTACCAACAATACCCACATCACACTGCCCATGAGAAATGGCTGTTATCACTGCCATATCATCAGCCAAAACGGGCTGAGCTAAGTTTGCGACCCACCCTGCTACAACCTCTTGTGTTTTTTGCTCACCACGATAGTTTATCATGTGTCCAATCAATGCTTGATTAGCTGGAAGCTGACTACTAGATAAACACAAGCGACCTCGCCATTTATCACTTGATAAGTCTGCATAATTAAACAGCTCTGCTTCATTTACTCGTTGCTGGTTATAAACTAAGGTACGACCATAATAACTTAATCCATACCATAACTTATCTTCACCCTGTCCTCCTAGTCGCTCTGGTAATACTTCTGAGCTTACAGCCTGCAATATATCAGCATCTTCAGCTTGTGTTAGTAGCACACTTTGATATAAAAGAAAAACATCCACTGGCTCTGATGTCTGTATACTAGGATTATCCGCTTGTGCATTACGAATAAAGCTATGCATATCAATAGAATGTAGTACAACTTGAATGCCTGTCTCTTCAGTAAAGGCTCGCATGGCTGGTAGTAGAAGCGCTGTATCCATATCTGTTGCAACAGAGATGACTTCAGTATTTAGACTCATGCCATCTTCTTCTACTGGCTCTGATGGCGCCGGTGTACAACCACTGATGCCAGATAATACGACAGCACCCATTAATACCAGCCTTGCCTTCTGTCGCAAGCAGTTAAACCAATGTGCCTTAGCACCACTGCACACCTTTTTTAAAACCATCCAACTAGAACGCTGCGTCATGAATAACTGTCCTTTGCATTTGCTAGCACTTGACCACACAATACATTGACCACTGCCTCAGTGCGTAAAATCCGTTGCCCAAGACTGGCAATATAACACCCTTGAGCCTGCATCAACGCAACCTCATAATCTACCCAGCCTCCCTCTGCACCAATACATAGTATCTGAGGTATGCCTTGCTGGATAGTACACTCAAAAAAACTCATCTTAGTATAAGGATGTGCCACAATCGCTATCTGGGACTTGTTATTTAACCATTCTGATAGCTCATCTTCGACAAATGGTTTAAAGCGTTGCCGATAGAGTATTTCTGGTGCTATGGTATCGACACCTTGCTGTAACCCCTCTAGAACAAACTCATCTATTCGAGACAGTAATGGACTTTGCCAATAGCTTTTTTGAGTACGTACACTATTCACCAGAACAATACGCTGAACACCAATCGCCGTCATATCCATAATGAGTCGGCGCAGTACTTTTGGACGTGGTAATGCCAAAATGACTGTTAAATCTAATTTATCAGGAGGATTTTGAGTTAACTGAACATTGGACAACCCAACCATCGTCTCTGTTAGGGTACAAATCGTTCCTGTCCCTAACATACCACCAAGCGCACCTATCTGAAGTGTATCTCCCACCTGACTTTTTAGCACTTGTCGGATATGTGCCACCTGTTTATCATCAGTCAAGACAGCCTGCAATCTGGCATCAGTCCTATTTATCAACTGACCTGATACGTTATCTTGCCAATTTTTTGGTAATAATAAACAGTTCATATGAAATTTTTGACCTTAAATAACTGATTCACAAAATCACTCACCTAAAATCATAGATAGCTGTTTTTGTACTGCCCCGTGATGTTTCTCAACCAGCTCCCGACCTTTTTTACCTGCCTGCTGAGCCTCTTTATCAGAAGATAGCCATTTTTTAACCGCCTCTACCAAAGCGACAACATCCGTACTATCACCAACCTGACACAATGCCCCAGCCTGCTGTAACTCTGTAACCAGTTGCTCACATGACTGCGTATACCGTCCCATTATGATAGGTGTTCCCACACTAGCAGGTTCAATTGGATTATGTCCACCAACGTTTACGCACGAACCTCCAACAAAAGCCACATCAGCTATCTGATACCAACACATCAGCTCTCCCATGGTATCTGCCAGATAGACTTGTGTCTCTGGCTGTATAGGCTGTTGCTGACTACGTCTCACACTTTGTAATCCCGACGCATCAATCAACTTAGCGACCTCATCAAAACGCTCAGGATGTCGAGGAACTATGATTAACAGTGCATTTTCCAGACCTACCTGTCGTATTAACTTTTGATGCGCCTGAATCACGGCTTCTTCTTCACCAGCATGTGTGCTGGCTGCTACCCATATAGGTCGTTGCTCTACCTCAACTGCCAGCAAATGATTTTCGATAATAGGCAATTCTGGTAAAGTCACTGACCATTTTAAAGAGCTTGCCATGCGAATTTTTTTACTAGGCGCACCAAGCTGGCGAAAACGTTTTGCTGATGGTACATCTTGAGCAATAATCAAACTAATATTGTTCATCATACATCGGCTAAGTGAGGAAAATTTTTGATAGCTCTGAAATGACTTTTCAGACAAACGCGCATTCACTAAAACCGACCGAATCTCTCTGGATGTCAACTCATACAATATGGTTGCCCACAACTCTGTCTCAACAAATAGCGCCAAACAAGGAGAAACATGCTGTAAAAATCGTGAAACCACCTGTGGTGTATCAACGGGTACATAGCTATGTGTCATCTGTCCTGTTTGAATAAATTCAGCAAAACGTTGCTGCGCTCTTGTAAAGCCTGTATGCGTTGTATTTGTTAACCAAATACCGTAACCTTTCTCTAATAAGACATCAAGCATGGGTGCAATCGTATTTGTTTCACCCAATGATACTGCATGACACCAAATCACCTGCTCAGTATCTGGACGTTTAGGATATGTCAAAGCGAAACGTTGACTGACTTCTGACAAATAGTCTGGACTCTGACGACGTTGCCACCACACTTTCAGACGATACAGAGGTTTTAACACCTGCATCACCAAACGATAATATAAGGGCGGACGCACAGGATGAGATAAAGAAGGCAAGAGAATCATAGTAAGATAAGAATAAAATAGAAGATAACAAATAAGAAAGATAATCTAAATAAATAAGACTAAACAAGAGAGCCATAAAAGACTGGTACACAAAATAATGTAATGCTCTCTACTATATGCTCACCAATTAGGTAACCACCAAAATCATTGCTTATATCCATTAAAGTACTTAGGCTATCTTTGGGTGGCGTATTTTACTGGCTTATGACTGAGATGAAAAGATGAAGCGGTACCATTCACACACTTTATTATTTAGACTAATGACAAAGGTGTGAAAGTACCAATAGATAAGGATGATTGCCCTTTCCATAATTTCCTAATGCACTGCGCTTACCTTCAACACAGACACGAAATGATTGCATGGGTGTATCCTTTTCAAAATACTGTGACTGGCTTAGTATATGATATGGATCACTGACAAGATAAGTACGCTCATGTGTTTTTAGTGTAATTTCTTTTCCAGCAAAAGTAACGACACCCTCATAGTTACCAGAATGCTCATTACTCACGGTCTGTACTAACACATGTGGTAAACTCTGGATGCTACTAAACGCCATGCTCATAACAGCACTGACACTTAAAATCGTGATGCCAACCACCTGCATTAAAATATGTTTATCAGCAAAAAACCGTGATAAAACATTTTGTTTACCTGCCGGTTGCCGTTTTGGCTGAGTAGGTAACATTGTGACTTTGTCCTTCATGATATGCCTTTCAAACCTATCAATCCATAGCCAAACTTCAAAAATGTAATGCTAGTACACTAAATCAACTAAACCATGCATGATGTATGAGCTTCATTATTTATCGTGCTACACAATAACAATATTAGAAAAATAAGCTACCTTTAGTAGGATGAAATAACAGTTTTAATTGACCAAAACATAAAGTTGCTTTTTTTAACCTAAAAAACAATAAAAAATACTATTGACTACGTCAAAAACCCTTTATCCGTAGAAAAATAAAAGTCCCCATAAAATTCTTTGCCTTCTATTCCCACAATAAAATTAGTGATTTAATAAAATCCGCCACAGACTTTGCTATTTATAAGTTTGAGGTTATCAAAGATAAACAATTACCTTTAATTTCAAAAATATAACTTCAGTAGCAGTCCATTACACTAAAATAAATATCATAACTGCCAAGATAATAACACCCACTATTAGTAATAAATAACGCCTATCGGTGGTTTCATCATACTTACGTTCATCAAGTGCAGTTTGTGCTTGGTTCCACTGCTCTAGCAAAGCTTTTGCCTCAACATGTCCATTATCCGCCGCCTTTTCTAGCCAATGCCGACCAAGCATCATATCTTGAGTATGCCCAAGACCTTGATAATATAAACGACTCAGCTGACGTTGCGCACGTGGGTCATCCATCTCAGCAGCCTTTTGTACCAGCTTAAATCCCTTATGCTCATCCTTTTGAATACCTTCTCCCAAAAAATAGCATATAGACAATCGTAACATGGCACTGGTATTACCTTGCTTGGCTGCTTTAGCTAACTGCACAACAGCTTGCTTTCTAGCTTGCTGATGCTTTTCATCAAAATTAATCTGTTTTAACTCTTTACCAGACTGACACAGCTTAGCGATATGCTTATCAAACTGATTTAATATTTGATTGGCTTTAACATACTCTGCTTTACCAGCAACCTGATCTACAGAAATCTGTGCCAAATCATTACGCAAGTCTGTAAAGTCATCTTGACGAATCAAAGGCTGTGCTTTTTTTACCACTACTGGTGCTTGGCGCTTTGTTTGAACATCCGCTTTTGTCTCTACAGTTGCTACTTTTTGTGATACCCCTTGCTCTATGCTAGTAGACTTTTGCTCGGATATTTGTTGCGTACTTTGTTTTGATGTACTAAATACCCCATCCTGACTTTTAGCATGCTCAGCATGACTATGCTCTACTGTACTCTCTACCGTTTTATGTGAAGGTGTCGCTAATATGTGGTTATTTGAATGTCCTTTATCCGCAACATCTGCCTTATTTGTAATACGACTGTGTGTATGTTGTACAAGGCTGGCTTGTTGTGCCTGCATTTTTTCTAAGATAGCTTCTTTTTTTGCTGGGGGTAACCGCTTAAACACTGCCTGAAAAATACTATTACTGACAGCATCCCCCATGATTGAACGATTAGGCTTTTGCGGATTACCAAATAGACATTGCGCAATTGGCTCTAAAACAAAAAATAAGTGTTTACTCTCATGGGTCGTCTGAAACCGACGTGGCAGATATTCTAAAGCCATAAAGTGATATGGATTATCCTGATCTACTCTAAGATGGGGATATCGCAAATTAACTTCACTACGACTTAACCACTTTGGTGCTACTCCCCATGCTTGAGCTAATATTTTACCCATATAAAAACCAATAAATAACAACAAATTACGGTTTTTAGTATTATCAATAAACACCATCTCCGTCTGCGTTAAAGACTGACGCAACTCTAATAGCAATTTATCTAACCGTTGTAGACTTTGCATGCTACCATTTAGCCGGCATTGTCGAAGTTTATCCTCATACAATATTCCACCATCAATTGGTCGAGACTCCTGATAGTCACTCCAAAAAGCCTCAGCAATATACTCTATAGGGCTTTTTTGTGGTGATGTTGGTACAGTTTCAGACGTATTAGTAAAATTAGACATATGCACGGCAGCTTCAGTTAGGTTATTGTTTATTTTTTATTGTGACGAAAAAAAAGAACACAGTGATTTGATAATACCAAATCAAAATGCTCTTATAAAATTACTAAAATGTAAACCTAACTTTATTTAAATATATCCAAGGTGAAATACAAGCTGATATACCCCTAGATTCGATAACTTAGAATATCAACTTTATACAACTGTCTACACCATACGGATTGCCCCATCAAGGCGAATCACCTCACCATTGAGATAAGCATTACTGATAATATGACAAGCCAGCTTAGCAAACTCGTTTGGCTCTCCCAAGCGTTTGGGATAAGGCACACTGGCTTCTAACTGCTGGCGTGCTTCCTCAGGAATGCTTTGCATCATTGGGGTGCTAAAAACACCGGGGGCAATGGTCATCACTCGGATACCATGACGGGCAAGCTCTCGTGCTAATGGTAACGTTAACCCAACCACACCTGCTTTAGAGGAAGCATAACTGCCCTGTCCGACTTGACCATCAAAGGCGGCAATACTTGCTGTATTAATAATCACCCCTTGGTCAGCATTATCAGTATTATTTGCACCACCTTCGCTAGCTACTCTCTTAGCAATACTGGCAGCAACCAAACGTGCCACATTAAAAGTACCGACTAAGTTAACTTGAACCCCTTTACTAAACTTATCCAAATCCGCAGGGTTATTGTCTCTATCAAGCAGTTTTTGTACGACCACAATACCTGCACAGTTGACCGAGCCATGCAAACTACCAAACTTATTTTCCGCCATTTCTACTGCTTGTTGCACATCCTCACTACTGGTCACATCACAACGCACAAAATGAACAGTATCGCCTAGCTCTTGAGCCAATGTTTGGCCTCTCCCAACCCTGAAGCCCCACCTGTGACGATAAATGTTTTATCTTTTAATTGCATAATTTTTCCTTTATTTATTACATTCAATCATTATATAAGGTGTTTTATATTCACAAACACCATTAACCATTTTGGCGTAGTAAAAAGCGTTGCGTTTTACCGCTGGGTGTTTTTGGCAAAGCAGTCACAAATTCAATATGGCGAGGGTAAGCATGGGCTGCTAGGCGTTCATGAACCAGATTTTTAATCTCTTGAGCCAGCTCATCACTGCCAGTAAAGCCTTCTTTTAATACCACATAGGACTTAATCACATGACCACGCACTTCATCTGGCACTCCAACGGCGGCTGACTCTGCAACGGCTTCATGCTCCAATACGGTATTTTCAACATCGGTCGGTCCAATACGATAGCCTGCGGTAATAATGATGTCATCATCACGCCCTGAGAACCAATATGTGCCGTCACTATGACGCTCAACCACATCGCCTGTCAGATAGTAATCACCATGAAAGGCTTGCTTTTCATCCCAGCTATAACCCGTAAAATAAAATGCTGGAGACTGACTCACCACCACCGCAAGCTGTCCTTGCTCACCATCGGCAACTTCATTCATCTCATCATCAAGCACCACTAAGGTATGCCCCAATAGTGGTTTACCCATTGAGCCCGTGTCTGCTTCATGAGTAAGTGCATGATGCACACAGCAGGTCATTCCTGTTTCTGTTTGTCCATATTGGTCACATACACGACAACCCAAATTATCCGTCACCCAACCTACCACTTCGGTATTTAGTGTTTCCCCTGCTGAATTTGCCACTCGTAATGATAACTTATCACTATTATTATCAAACACACCGCTAGATTTCATCATTCGAAATGCAGTTGGTGATGATGCCAAATTGGTAATACCATGACGCACCATAAAATCAAAGGTATTTTGAGCATTAAATCCTGCTTCATTAAAGTGGGTGGTCATACCCATCAACAAAGGTCCTGTAATCGCATAATACAAACCATACGCCCAACCAGGGTCTGCCATATTCCAATATTTATCATCCTCACGTAAATCAATGGCATAACGTATATACAAATAAAAAGCAGGCAAGGCAGATAATGGCACACTCACCCCTTTAGATTTACCCACTGTACCTGAGGTAAACATTTGCAAAAATGGGGCATCAGTTGTTAATAATACTGGCTCAAAATCGCTATTTTGCGAAGCAATCTCGTCTTGATACAGCACATCGCCCCATGTGTTTTCTGCACTGTTTGCACCAACTAACACCATTTTTGGTAGGCTGGCAAGCTCACCATGCTTTTCTAATTCTGTAAATTTGCCCCGATTGGCAGGATTGGTAAACACCACTTTGGTATCGGCTTTTTGCAGACGGTAATCAATCGACTCATAACCAAAGGCAGTAAATAACGGCTGATATACCGCTCCAATACGCCATGTCGCTAGAACAATCACCAACAGTTCAAGGGTACGTGGGAGCATGGTTGCCACTCTATCCCCTGCCTGCACACCATAGCTTTTCAGCAAATTGGCAACTTGTCCGCTTTGCTCGGCAAGCTCAGCAAAAGTTAATTGACGCAGATTTCCTTCACAATCCTCATGCACTAAAGCAACCTTATTAGCTTTACCATCACGCACATGACGTCCACAACACGCCATATAAGCATTTCTGCCATCATCAGGGTGACTGCCAAAGATTTCTTGCTGTAGATTATCCATGGTGAAGTTATCGTAAGCGTGCTGATAACTGTTTTGAGAGACTGGAGAGTTTGAAGTGTTGGTTTGAGATGTTGTTTGATGATTTTGTGTTGTCATAAGGCTAGTCCTTTAGCTACGTTAACTAATATAAAATCCTATGACCTATTAATAGCGCATTATAACCATTATTTCAATACATATTGTATCATTTTTACGATTATCATTAATCGTCTCTTTTAAGATTTTACTTCTGATTACTTGCCTATTTAGAGTATTTATCTAAATTCGTGTTTACCCAGTCACCTAAATACTTATGACTCTTAAAGCCCAGACTAAACGCCACAAACAAATAATACTCATCATAAAACCAAACCTAAAAAATGATAAACTTTCTCAACCTCTGCTACTCTTCTATCATTTATTACAATAAAGTTATCTGAGACATTATGCAAAAAGACTGTTGGGAAATTCTTGCTATTGAGCCAACTACTGATAAAAACCTTATCAAACGTGCTTATGCCAAACAGCTAAAAGACAATAAACCTGATAAAAATCCAACTGGTTTTCGCCAGTTGCGAGAAGCTTATGAAACGGCATTGGCAAACTTGGCAAATATAGAGTTACTGGCAGAAGATGAAGAATATGTAGATAAATCAGATACTGAATTTACAGTTGATGCAAACCTAGACTATAAGCATCACTATGAACAGGGCTATGACCATAGCTACGACAATGATACAAATGATACGTATCACACTATAGAAAATAAGCCTAACCTTGAGGACAGTCCTACTACAAGCAGTGCTAATCCTGTCTGCAGTATAAGCAAATTAGAAACATGGCAACAAGCATGGGATAGCTGTCACAAACTGCACCCAAATTTAGATGATGCTGACTTAGCCTTATACCACTGCTTGTCTCATCAATTCGCACAGCGACATACTCTAGCCCTTGATGAAACCATAGAATTTGAAGAAACACTATTCAACTGGCATCTGGCTCATGCACCCAATTATCCAATCAGTTTTTGCTTTACAGTTGATACATTACAGTGGCAACAAAAAACCAAGTATATCCACACTGGCTTTGATATGTGGCAATATCTATCATCACTGATTAATTTTTATCAACAAAATAATCAACAAAATTTTTTTAGTGTCTTATCACAACATCATGACCTAAATGCCGACTTAAACTATATCGAAAAACAGTGGCAGGATAGCATTATAAAAGGACATTTTTTTGAGCAATTGCAATGGGATATCGAAAACAACCAACTACTTAATGATGAGCAAAGCCAAGCATATTTTGAGCAATCCCTATTTATCTTCTTTTTTTATAATACCCACACAAACTTGGTGAATGAGTTTTTTCTAGCTTATCAACACTTCTCTTGGCACAAGCATTTACAAGGTATAGATAGATACCGTTTTCCATGGCATTACCTACCTGAACTAATACAAAATTATATCCCTGAGTTTAAAATCAACACACTGCATGATTTTGCAGATTATTTATCCTATCATCATCCGTCCCTGTATAAGCAGTGGTACACAGACAATGGTGATAAATCTAATATCATTGCTGATTATTACTATCAAGAAGCTGATACTAAAAACAATAATAATGGTGATAATGACGATAGCGATGGCAATCATGACCATTCTGATACTCAACAACTTTGCTATCAATGCAATCAATACCAGACAGACTATCAAGCAAAGCCTTCAAAGTGGCAATCTTGGCGGTGGCATTGGCAGTTTTTTTACCGTCTTCTACTGCCCTATAAAGTCATTATCCTTATTAAAAAATTACGTACTGTTGAAAAAGATATCCAACACTATGAATGGTTAAATGCTCATGGCTTAACTGACCCAGACTATATAAATAATATTGCAGAGGCTAAAAAAACCTCAAGTAAACCTTCTAAAGTTTATCAATACTGGCACTGTTCCAAAAAGATAAATTTTTTATATCAACTGTTATTTAATGGATTTTTAAGACCATCGGTGTTTTGTGTATTGGCAGTTATTGCCACAGTTTTTGTCATCACCATATCCTTAATCTATGCTAATCCATTGTGGACTTGGCAACATATCATTATAGATAGTATGGGTGTTTTTTTATTGCTTAGCTTTACTGTTATATTTTGGCAGATACAGCTTAGGCTATTTATGCATAGCAACAGCTTTTTCCACAATCAACCGCAACCACCTAAAAAATCATACTCAACCCTCTCAACTCTGGGTATGATGTTATCCAAACCCATAGCCATTGTATTAATTGTCAGTGCATACCTACTGAGTATCCTATTACCGCAGAAATTAGCTATCACCTTGCCCCTATCAGCAGAAGCAAGTCTGTTTTTATTACAAAATGGGCTGGGACTGATTATGGTATTATTGCTGGCTTACCGAGCAAAAAACATCCACTTAGCACTGGGAGCTTGGTACATTAGTGTGCTATTTAGTGTATGGGTACTGTTAAATATATTGGCTGTACTCACCCAATCAAATGAAACCATATTAATACAACCTTTACACTGGCTATGGATATTTTTATCTATCCCATTATGGCTAAAAATATGGGCAAATAGTAAGTCTATATATAGTGAACTGCCCCTTTATGCTGAAGTTGTTATGTTTTTTATATCTGCGTTTGCTTTATTTTCATTATTTTTCACTATATTTGCTATTGGCACAATCATTCCTAACAATATTAATCTGATTATTACTATCATTTTATTATTATTCTTACTTATATTTTGGGCAATTTCTTTATTTAGAATATGGCATTTTACTGCCAGTTTGGAGTTATAAAACACTATAGCTAGTATGAGAATATAACTGGCAGAAAAATCCCCAGTTACCCTATTTTAAGTATTAAAACAGAACAACTGGGGCTTGATATCATTATTCGCTAATGTCTATTTAGCCAGCTTACTTACCATACGTACATAAATAAGCAGTTTCCATCTCCACTTTGACCGCAAATTTTTGCTGAGCCTCAACGGTAAACTGTTCACCTTCCAAAAAGGTTTGCCAGTCATCACTATCAGGTAGTTTCACCGTTAATGCACCGCTAACAACGGTCATGGTTTCAAACTCGCTAGTACCAAACTCATATTCACCCACTTCCATCACCCCGACAGTAGCAGGCTTATTAGCGGTTTGAAAGCCAATTGAAGTTACTTTGTTATCAAAATACTGGTTAATTTTTGGCATGATTATCTCCTTTTAACTGTTAATATAAATATGACCATAAGTTTAATAGTAACAGCTTAGTAAACTTAATTACTAAGCCTTTGTCAATCACTATTTAACCAACTCACAGCTCCGACAGCCAATCTGTTTGCCGTAACTTTTGCTTAGTCTCACGACGACGTTTTTTACGCACGATTTTGACATCGTCTTTTTCATGTACGCCACCTTTTCTTAGTAGCGGATTGAGTGCCAAATAGTTGCGAGGTTTGACCGCACCTAATGAACGGCTGACAGGAACATCTGTGTTTGATTGTGAGTCCTGCTTATCCTGTTTTTGCATTTCTGCCAAACGCTCTAACTGTTTGGCTTGTTTTAATGTCTCTTTTAAGCTCATTTTTTTGTTTTCCTATTTTCTATTTGATTAAAAATATCATGGTCATGGTAAAAAATAGCAATTGCGAAAATCTGCCTACCAAGGAAGACATGTGAAAATTGTACAAGTTAGTACATTGAACATGTCTGACACAGGTAGGCGGATTTGCAGGTTTGCTATTAGCCTTTAATACACATCACTTGTTTCAGCGTATGCACCACTTCTACCAAATCACTTTGGTTTGCCATCACCTCGTCAATATCCTTATAAGCACTGGGGATTTCGTCCATCACGCCTTTGTCTTTACGACATTCCACGCCTTCGGTTTGCAGACGTAAATCGTCCAAATTAAACTGACGCACTGCCTTACCACGACTCATTTTGCGACCTGCCCCATGCGAGCATGAGCAGAACGATTGTGGATTGCCAAGTCCACGCACAATAAAGGATTTTGCTCCCATCGAACCGGGGATAATGCCAAGCTCCTCGCTATAAGCACTAATCGCCCCTTTGCGGGTCACATAAACGGTTTCGCCAAAATGAACTTCTTCATTGACGTAGTTATGATGGCAATTAATCGCCTCTTTGGTGATTTGAAAACGAGGCAAGCCCGTTTGTGGTGATTGCATGGCTTTGATGACCAATCGCATCATCTCTTTGCGGTTTTGCATGGCATAATCCTGAGCCCATTCCACCGCCTCGATATAATCGGCAAAGCTGTCCGACCCTTCAGCAAAATAGGACAAATCACGGTCTGGCACATGACCAAAACGGGATTGACGCTCCTTTTTGGCAAGGTTAATAAAATACTGCCCGATACAGTTGCCAATACCGCGACTGCCTGAATGTAACATCACCCAAACGTCATTGTTTTCGTCCAAACACAGCTCAATAAAGTGATTACCACCACCCAATGTACCAAGCTGTTTTGCCCATGTACGCTCAAAGCCTTTGAGCATTTTTAATAAGCCTTTGTGCTTATCGGTAATGGGTTTTAGGCGTTTTGCCAATGGGTCAAGGGTCGATATTTTTGCCTCAATTTGCTTGTGCATGTTAAAGCCAACGGGGACTTGTTGCTCAATGGCAAGGCGTAATGGCTTTAGGTTGTCAGGCAAATCATTGGCGGTTAATGACAATCGTAAGGCATTCATACCACAGCCAATATCTACGCCCACCGCCGAGGGGATAATCGCCGACTTGGTCGGTATCACACTGCCCACCGTTGCCCCTTTACCGACATGAACGTCAGGCATCACCGCAATATGTGAATGCACAAATTCAAGCTGAGCAAGATTGCGGAGCTGTTGCAAGGCAGATTGCTCAACATCGCTGGTGTAAATCTTTACTGGCACGCCATGTTTGCCACTTTTATTTAAGGTTAGTTGTATGCTCATCGTTTTTTCTCATTTTTTATATTGGGTTAATTTGACTTATTACTTTTTTATAAAAGGATTTTATTAAAACTGTATTTTTAAAAAACAGCAGACAAAACTATCTCCGTCCCATATTTTTTGTTAAGTACAAAATTTTGGGCAATAAAATCCTATGGCGTTATTAAAGAATTGCCAAAATAAAAAAGCAACACGATAAAACACCAACAAATTAACCTAATAAAGGTTTTGTTTAGTTATTGATTCTGTTATTTACCAGCTCACTATAAAGCGAAGTAAATTTAAGTTTTTGGAATGTGCTAAAAAAAGCGGTTTAAGAGGTAACTTAAAGACAAACATAAGCTATCAAGATAAGGTCTTTTTACCTTATTGTCTTATAAGCTGTCTTGTAAGTTTAAATTTCTTAAGAGAGGATAAAACAAAGACTAGACATCACAACTGACAACATACCATTGTTGCACTTATACCATAATAGCCATTAAACAACAGCCATATGCCATAAATGGACATCACAAGATACGCCAAACAGCCAATTATAAACAATCAGTTTTAGAAAATCAGAGGATATAGCTTAGTAATAAATAAAGCCTACTACTATAGAGCTATACTGATTTTATACCCACAACAGAGTTAAGCGTTGCTGGGGTGATTGTCTGCTTTGTATTAACCAATGCTTTAGTTAGCACAGATGAAAATAACGACATTGCTTTTACTCCTATAAGTTGTGGGTTAATGGGAAAGGTTATGTGCGGATATAATAAAGGCTTAAAAATAAAAGTCAAGTATTTTTTATAAAAAAAGAGATAAAATAAAAACTAAATTAATTTTATCCCTTTATAATCCGCTTAATTTTGGAAACTTTGATTTTAGAATCTAATTTTAGAAATCTTGGTTTTGCTCTTCTTGGTTTTGCTCTTCTTGGTTTTGCTCTTCTTGGTTTTGCTCTTCTTGGTTTTGCTCTTCTTGCAATTGCATTAATTCTTCATAGCTTAATTCATGAATATGAAAAAATGGTTGTGACAATACAGCATTAACCGCCCTTAATGCCTGCACATCACCACCTAGGTAGTGTAACTCTGTTTCACCATTAGTCCCATCACTTGGTTGTTTAACAGCAAGTTGTCTAATGGCAAAGTGTTGTGCATATTGCACCAATAGACTTTGTAGAATTGGGTTATTCTCATCAGCTTGTTGATATACAGTGGCGATAAAGTCACCTTCAAATACTTCAATATTTTTAAAAAAGTCTGAATCAAAAAATTCATCAGGGTGTACCACGTCCCAAATACCACTCCACTCTTCATCGAAGTTTTTTAGATAATTATAACCTTGTGTGCAGTATGAACGCTCAGGGTGACAAATCTGTAGTACATAACGCTTGTCCTGAATGGGGTCAAATTCAGTCAATCGGTAAATATTACAATCCACTGCCAACAACACATCAAGCAATTGCTCATCAGTTAGTGTATCAAGTTGCAATTCTTGACTATCTATAAAACAATCCCAAAAATTTACTTCTTGGCTTTGTATTTTGGATAATTTTTCTTCGGTCGCCTTGCTGACTACCACACCATGTTCTCGTAACTTATCAAACAAAACCTGTAAGTTTTGCAAATTTTTATCACTTTCCATGTCTGCAAAAGGCTCTCTTACCAGCAAATCCAAATCAAGATTATCCCGTTCTAACTTTGCCCACTCACTCATTGCCTCTATTTTATTGGTATAAGTTTTGTGTAATGAGACCGCATTACTTAGCTCGTAATATGCATCATTATATTCAAATCCTCGACTGTGGATTGCATATGCCATATCTTGTGTCCCTTAATACAATGTAAATTATGGTTGTTATTGTAGATTTTGTTTTAGATTATGCTGGTGCATGTTTTGAATATAGCGGGCTGATGGGGGATAGTCCGCCCCTTGATTCATCCATTGCTCAAAACGCATATCAGCAAAGATAACTTCACCTGCCAGCTCAAAATCAATGAACTTAACATCCAACAAAGCAGACGCTAAGATATTTTCTGTAGCTGAAGTGGTTTGTGTCTCTGTTAGGTTGGGTATTCGTGGTAATACTGACAATAAAAACCAACTATTATGGGTAATCAGCAATGACTTTAATTGTCCTGTCAGTGCCAATGGTGATAACAACAAACGACTAATAGATGGTGATAATGCATATTGACTATGAAATCGCTGAATGGCTTGCTGTTGCTCAGGGGTAACTTCACCCTGCATGGCTTGCACAAAGTCAGCTAAGGTAGGAATAAAACGATGACGGAAATCGACCAACAGATGGTCTTTTTCACAGATATCTTTGACATCAACTTGTACACCATCACTATTGGTAATTTGATGACCAAAAATGGGCAAGACAATTTCATTGACTGCCCAGAGTGTATGAAAAATACGATGGCGATTGTCACTACACAGGTTTTTTGTACTGTCAATAAACTGATGAATGTCTAAATAATCTTCTGCCACACCGCCATGACGGCGAGCAGAAATTTGTGCGTGTTTAATAGCATTCATCGTTTAGCAATCCCTTCTAGTGCCATCCCTTATGAATAGTATATCTTGCAAAAAGACTTACAACCCCGCCTTAAGACTTGCCTCAATAAACTGGTCAAGGTCGCCATCAAGCACCGCCCCAGTATTAAAGGTTTCAACCCCTGTGCGTAAGTCCTTAATACGAGAATCATCAAGCACATACGAGCGAATTTGACTACCCCAACCAATGTCTGATTTATTATCCTCAACGGCTTGCTGTTTCTCCATGCGTTTTTGCATTTCCAACTCATACAGCTTGGCACGTAGCATTTTCATTGCTGTATCTTTATTGGCATGCTGGCTACGTTCATTTTGACACGCCACCACTGTGCCTGTGGGTTCGTGGGTGATACGCACCGCCGAATCGGTGGTGTTGACATGCTGACCACCTGCCCCACTTGAGCGATAGGTATCAATACGCAAATCAGCAGGATTAATATCAATGTCAATATTGTCATCAATTTCTGGTGAGATAAACACTGAGGCAAACGAAGTATGGCGACCATTATTGCTATCAAATGGTGATTTGCGTACCAGACGATGCACCCCTGTTTCGGTGCGTAGCCAACCAAAAGCATAATCACCTTTGACTTGAATGGTCGCTGATTTAATCCCTGCCACACCCCCTGCTGATACCTCAATCACATCGACCTTAAAGCCATGAGCCTCACACCATCTGGTGTACATACGCAGTAGCATTTCTGCCCAGTCTTGTGCTTCTGTACCGCCTGAACCTGATTGAATGTCCAAATAGCAGTTATTAGCGTCCATTTCACCGCTAAACATACGTTTAAATTCTAACTCTTCCACCTGCTTTTGAGCGGTGTCTAGCTCACTTTGTACGTCTTTAAGTAGGCTTTCGTCCTCTGCCTCAATCGCCAGCTCAAGCATGGCATTGGCATCTTCTAACGTGGTTTCTAGTCCAACGATGGTATCAATCACCCCATCAAGTTGGCTTTTTTCTTTGCTAATTTTGGTGGCTCGCTCGGGGTCGTCCCAGAGATTGGGGTTTTCTAGCTCAAGGTTGACTTCTTCCAAGCGTTCTTGCTTGCCTGCAAAGTCAAAGATACCCCCGTAACTCGGTCGCTCG
>NZ_VEWM01000095.1 GCF_020662265.1 Psychrobacter sp. I-STPA6b | reverse complement strand
AGAAGAAACCCCTGTAAATCCAGATCAGGATGAAGCTTGGTTAAATGAACTGCTTGCTGATGATGAATCAGAAACAACTTCTACAGAGACTGTTGATGCTCCTGTTTCTATGGAAGATGAAATTTCAAGTGTAGAAACTGCTTCTGTAGAAAATGTAGAAGAGACTAGCGAATCATCTGAAGAGTTTACCTTAGAATTAGATGAAGACGACAAGACTACACAAGTAGAAGAAACCCCTGTAAATCCAGATCAGGATGAAGCTTGGTTAAATGAACTGCTTGCTGATGATGAATCAGAAACAACTTCTACAGAGACTGTTGATGCTCCTGTTTCTATGGAAGATGAAATTTCAAGTGTAGAAACTGCTTCTGTAGAAAATGTAGAAGAGACTAGCGAATCATCTGAAGAGTTTACCTTAGAATTAGATGAAGACGACAAGACTACACAAGTAGAAGAAATACCGACAAATCCAGATCAGGATGAAGCTTGGTTAAATGAACTGCTTGCTGATGATGAATCAGAAAAAACTTCTACAGAGACTGTTGATGCTCCTGTTTCTATGGAAGATGAGGTTTCAAGTGGCGAGACTGCTCCTGTAGAAAATGTAGAAGAGCCTTTTAGCTTAGAGGAAACCGACTCTACAGAAAGTGTCTATGCCCCTGCTCCTACTAAAGATGAAGTTTCAAATGAAGAAACTGCTCTTGTAGAAAATATAGAAGAGCCTTTTAGCTTAGAAATAGAAGAAGACAGCACAGTAGAAACACCTGTACAAATAGAAAAAGATACTTCTTTAATTGATGAACCTTCTTCTTTAAATATTGAAGATCTTGAGGAAGCTGAGGCATGGCTTCAAGATACACCAACTGAAACACCAGAGACTCTAGCAGAACCTCTACTTAATGAAAGCTCTTCTTTAAATATTGAAGATCTTGAAGAAGCGGAAACATGGCTACAAGATACTGACACCACTGACATACCCAATCAACTAGAAGAATCTTCTCTAGATATTGAAGATATCGAAGATGCTGAAGCATGGTTACAAGGAAAAACAACAGATTCACCAACAGAGTTAACATCTACCAGTGAAGACGAGGCAATAGAAAATAATGAGCTAATTCATGATGATATGTCTACATCAGATATAGATAGTGAATTGCCAACATTCGATATTGACTTCAAAGCTGATGGTGTTGATGACTTCGTTGTCCCAACAGCCATACCTTTAACTCAATCATCTAGAACTGACATTACTGAAGCTGAAACTGAAGACAATGCTGAAGAATGGCTTCATGACTTATTGAAAGAAGAAAAAGAAAGTCATAGCAATACAAATCAGGTAGGTTTATCAGCACCTGTAACCACTCAGTCAGAAAAACAAGATAATAATAGCCAGCCTGAAACGATATCAGAGCCATCTACACCTGCACCTGTTAGCTCAAATGTGGACAACTCATCTGAGATGATACAACAGCCAGCTGATAATACAAATACAAACTCTCTACAGAAAATCAGTGGTATTGCGTCACTAAGTCTATTTAAAAAAGCGAAAGATATCACTAATACAACACACGGAAATAGTGTCTCAATATCTACAGGTCGCAACTTTTATGCCAACCTATTTTGGACGCTTGGTTGTGGCTCTCTGGTTCTGCTGTTACTAGCACAATATGTCATTTTTAACTTAGATACCTTAATAAAAGATCCTGTCAGACAGGCTCAACTATCTCAATTTTGCCATGCGGTTTCTTGCGCACTGCCTGCGGCTGATCCACAAAGTCTAGATATTATTAATCAAACGCAACGCTCTAGTAAGATATTACCCGGTGGTACGGATATTCTTGCCACATTGGCAAATACCAGTAATGATGACCAACTTTATCCTAACTTACATGTTAAGTTATATGATAATGGTACATTGATTGGAGAGTTTATTGCTGCTCCAGAAGATTATCTGACTGTTCCACAGCGCCTACTAAGTCGTCAACAAGTAAAATTATTTATGTTTACTGTTGATATCCCTAATAAGGACATTACTGAAATTGATATGACACCTATTTATTAGTTTTATGATATGACAGTTAATACATTGATGCATATCATAGGTCATTAATAAAGGTGCTAATACGACAAGCAATCTTAACAAAATTACATACACCATTCAGAATGAGTCATCATGTTAGTTTTAACAGTGACTCACTAATATATACAACCAATTTATAGGAGATTTACAATACCATCTTAGAATTATAATAACCGCTAAAATTTTGCCTAGTTTTTCAATATGCTTTACTCTTTATATATCATTCATTTGATATATTCATATCAAGGATTTATTCATGTCACAGCTACCATTTGATACTTCTTTACATAACACAACACAGCATCATAAGCCTCTACGTCTACATGTGGAACATGCTGTTCGTCAGTATTTTACTGAGCTTGATGGTACGCAACCTCACAACCTATATGATTTGGTGCTACAAGAGGTTGAAAGACCGCTATTATCTGTTGTACTTGAAAACACTCATGGCAATCAGACAAAAACAGCCCAAATATTGGGACTAAATCGAGGAACATTACGCAAAAAAATGCAGATGTATGACTTGATGTAAGTTGTCGTGGACTAAAACTTCTTTATTAATAATCTTCTTTATTAATTTAGCAAGAATCTTTGTTATTTATGGCTAAAAATAATACCTGTATATATCAAGTATATTATCTTTAGCCTTCTTAATTTCAGACTATCTGTAAACAGCATGTTATAATTTATGCTTTCAAAGTCAGTAAATTCACTGACTTCCCATTCATGATTATCTTAATGGAAACTCAATTATGTCTGCTAAGCCGTTTGCTCTGTTATCCGTCTCTGATAAAACTGATATTGTACCTTTTGCGAAAGGTCTGATTGTTGCAGGTTTTGACCTGTTATCGACTGGCGGTACTTACCGCCTGTTACAAGAACAAGGTGTTGAGGTCACCGAAGTCGCTGATTATACTCAGTTTCCCGAAATGATGGATGGACGCGTCAAAACTCTACATCCCAAAATACATGGGGGTATTCTAGGACGCGCTAATCAAGATGATGCAGTCATGGCTGAACATGACATTCGCCCTATCGACCTTGTGGTTGTCAATTTATATCCCTTTGCGCAAACCATTGCAAAAGCCGATGTAACTTTAGCAGATGCTATTGAAAATATTGATATTGGTGGTCCAACAATGGTTCGCTCTGCTGCCAAAAATCATGCACGTGTGGGTATTGTGACATCACCAAACGATTATGAAGGTATCTTAGCCGAGCTAAAAGATACTGGCAGTCTAAGTACTGAAACTCGATTTGATTTAGCAGTGAAAGCTTTTGAGCATACAGCACAATATGATGGCATGATTGCTTCTTTCTTAGGTAGCCGTCTACCAACACAAAATGCTGAAACATCAACAGAAAGTCAGCCATCTATCTTCCCACGTACATTTAATTTACAAATGGCGAAGTCTCAAGATTTACGCTATGGAGAAAATCCACATCAGCAAGCAGCCTTTTATGTTGAAAACCATCCCATTAATCAGCTACAAAGCTGTATCGCTACTGCCAAACAGCATCAAGGCAAAGAGCTGTCTTATAATAATATCGCCGATACAGATGCAGCTTTGGAATGTGTGAAATCGTTTGACCTGCCTGCTTGTGTGATTGTTAAGCATGCGAACCCATGTGGCGTCGCTATCAATGCCAATCAAGTAGATGCGTATAAGACGGCCTTTAGCACGGACCCTGAATCCTCGTTTGGTGGCATCATTGCTTTTAATCGTCCACTAAGCTGTGCTACAGCAGCAGCTATCGTTGATAATCAGTTTGCTGAGGTTATCATTGCCCCTAGCCTAGAAGAAGGGGTACTTGACATCACTGCGCGCAAGAAAAATGTCAGAGTTTTAACCTGTGGTGAGTTGCCTATCCCTACTGAGCGCCAGCCTCAATTTGATTATAAACGTGTCACTGGTGGTTTATTAGTGCAAAACCAAGACCTTGCTCTGATTAGCGCTGATGATTTAACAGTCGTTACTGAGATAGCACCTTCTCAAGAGCAGTTGGCAGATTTATTATTTACATGGACAGTTGCCAAATATGTTAAGTCAAATGCCATCGTCTATGGTAAAGACCAACGCACCATTGGTATTGGCGCAGGACAGATGAGCCGTGTTAATTCTGCTCGTATTGCAGCCATCAAAGCTGAACATGCTGGATTGGTAACACAAGGTGCTGTCATGGCATCAGATGCGTTCTTCCCATTCCGTGATGGTATTGATAACGCTGCCAAAGTTGGCATTAGTGCTATTATTCAACCCGGTGGCTCAATTCGTGATGAAGAAACCATCGCTGCTGCCAATGAACATGGTATTGCTATGGTCTTTACAGGTATGCGCCACTTCCGCCATTAATCTTCTATCTGTTATAGAGCAGTAAAAATTACGCTGATTGTTAATGTCATTCGTTATAAACAGTTTTGTTATAAACAGTTTGACCATCAGCATTTTCATAAATAAAAATGCCCGTATTCAATCAATGAATGCGGGCATTTTTGGTTTCGTTAAACCTTAATTTTAAGCGTTATTAAGCCAATTAGCCCAACACTTTATTGAGCCATGCACCAATATGCTGTATCTGTGGCAGACATACTTGGTGTGCCATTGGATAAGTCGAAAAGTCCACTTGATATCCACGCTCTTCCAAGCTATGTGCCGCTCGTTCACCCAATATCACAGGCACAACAGGGTCTTGTGTACCATGGTCAATTTTAATGGGTAAGGATTGATTTTCTTCAGTAAAGGCTACTTGAGACTCTGTGGCAAAGTAGGTGGATAATGCCAGTAATCCTGCCAATGGCTGTGCGTAACCTAATGCCGTATGATATGCCACTGCCCCACCCTGAGAAAACCCTGCAATCACAATATGCTCTGGACGTACACCACGCTCTATTTCTCTGGCAATTAAGTCTCTCACACGCTGTGCGGACTGCTCAATTTGTGCCACATCTACTTTACGCTCTAGACTCATTTCTTTGATGTCATACCATGCCGGCATGACAAAGCCACCATTAATGGTGACAGGAATTTGTGGTGCGTGTGGAAACACAAACCGAATGGCTTTGTCTTTGTCTAGCCCCAGCTCTGGTACAATGGGTTCAAAGTCATGACCACTTGCCCCAAGTCCATGCAACCAAATGACAGAACGGTCAATGGTTTTATTATTAGGGTTATGCTCAACAATTACACAGTCTAAATATTGTGTCATGATTATCTCCAAAATTTTTATAAACCAGCTGTATAAGAAACTAAAAACCTGTATTGCTCTATACTCACAATATTTAGTCATACTGTGACTATAAATACAGGCTCTAATAACTACACACTATATCATAGTCACCACAAATGCTCATGATACTTCATTCATCATCATGATTTTATATGAGACTATCAGCACACTTATCATTATGGCTGTCATATAAATACGCTATTATCCATAGTCTATCTTATTTGTAGCTCCGCATCTTCCTCCCATATAACCAATATCAGGGGTTAGCTTATGGCAGAAATACTCTTATACTTCGGTACAGAGATATCCTTTTGGATAGCCATCATGCTATTTTTTGCAGGGCTACTGGCTTTTGTGATTTCAACCATCTCAGGAGGTGGTGGCGCACTGCTACTTATTCCGATTGTCTCTTGGTGCCTTGGTGCAACGGCTGCACCACCAGTGATTAATTTAGGGACATTCATTGGTCGTCCAGTACGTTTATATCTATTTTGGCAAAATATCCATTGGCGTCTGGTTGGTTATTATGTTCCCAGTGCGTTACTTGGTGCGCTATTAGCAGGGTTGTTATTTAGCCGACTCAATGCTAACTGGATACAATTGATGGTCGGGATATTTTTAGTCTCAACGGTTTTTCAATACCGCTTTGGTAAAGTTGATAAAACTTTTGATATGCCACTCAAAGGCTTTATTCCTTTAGGGTTTATAGTGGCGTTTGTCAGTACATTGGTTGGCGGACTAGGCCCTATTATGAATCCATTTTATATGAACTCAGGGCTACAAAAAGAAGACTTAATCGCTACCAAAACTGCCAACGCATTTTTTGTCGGTATTGCCCAACTTGGTAGCTATACTTTTTTTGGAATTTTATCACCGACACTGTGGATATATGGACTGATATTAGGTGTTGGTGCAACCATAGGCAATATCATCGGTAAACAGTTTCTATCACGAATGAATATGCGCCAGTTTCGCTTTGCCTTGATTATGCTGATGGTCATTAGTGGGTTGGTGATGATTATTAACCACTGGTAATTCATGATTTTTTCATCAAGTTATCACAGCCATTCCCTGTAAACTTGTAAAATTATGCTAGGATAAACTGATATTTTAGCCAAAAGTGATGGAATATGAATCCTATAGCACATATTTTACTTGTTGAAGATGACCCAGCCATTGCTGCTTCTCTCAAAATCACCTTTAAACGTGAGGGCTGGCAAGTTAGCTGGTTAGATAATGCCAGTGCGGTATTGACGTTTTTAACCAACCATCACCAAGACAATCACTCATCGACAGTGCCATTATCTGCCATTATTTTAGATGTTGGTTTACCTGATGGTGATGGACTGAGCCTATGTCAGCAAATCCGCCATAGTGATAGCATTGGTGAGCTTAGCCATTTGCCCATCGTATTTTTGACTGCTCGTAGTGATGAAGTTGACCGTATTTTAGGGCTAGAAGTTGGCGCTGATGACTACTGTCCAAAGCCCTTTAGCCCTCGTGAGCTGGTCGCAAGGCTTAAAGCCATTTGGCGACGTGAACAGCTTACCCAATCCCATCATAACGAAACTAACTCTGAAACTGCACAAGAGCAACTGTCACCGCAACATTTCTCTTTACCCTCTGGTGAATGGCGTTATGAGCCAAACAGCTATACTTTATTTTGGAATGAGCAAAAACTGGGGCTAAGTAATACTGAGCGCAAGTTGCTTCTTGCTTTACTCTCTGCACCAGCACGTGTATTTAGCCGTGAGCAGTTATTATCTGCGATTAGTGATTATCCCGACCATAGATTGGCTCGTACTATTGATAGTCATATCAAGTCTATTCGCAAACAGCTTGCTGAACTCAATCCAAATATTGAGGTCATTCATACTCATCGTGGGATTGGCTATGGAATTCTGCCTGCATGAATCATGATAAAACACAGCAAAATACCCCTCAACCACAACAAAACACATCACCAGACAATGGCTCAAGCAATTGGTATGCCAAGCTACACCCTATTGGCACATCCTCTGATGGCACACATAGCAAAAAGTCTGCCCGCCACTCATTAAACTTGAGTCTATTTTTTCGTATTTGGCTGGCAGTTGCTCTTATTATTTGCCTTTCAGGTGCTGTCGTTTTTATTCAGCTATTTGATTATGTCCGCCCTGTCACTCAGCAGGTGATTGAAGATACCTTGGTTGATACAGCAAAGCTATTAGCCGTAAACCTTGAACAGCCCATGCGCTCCAAGGAAATTTATCAAGCAGATTTTCAGGCAAGATTAGACAAAGCCTTTCAGGCACAAGCTGATGCCAACTTAAAACCAACCAGTAGTACAAATAGCATAGATAACATAGATGCGACTGAACAACTTGGTAAATGGTATCAACACAAAACCCACAGCCATTTTCGCGTCTATATCACTGATAATCAGGGTAAAGTTATCTATGATTCTTCCACTCAACCAGATAATGCTGAAGGGGAAGATTATCAACACTGGAATGACGTCTATCTCACTCTCAATGGTCAATATGGTGCAAGAACAACTCGCTTAAATCCCGATGATTCATCAACTTCTGTGATGTATGTTGCCCAGCCCATCAAAGACGAACAGGGACAGACCATCGGTGTGGTAAGTGTTGGTAAACCAATGTCTACCATACTCCCGTATATTAATATCACGCGCCAGCACATGCTCACCACCTGCCTGATTATCAGTCTATTGGCATTGATACTGGCTGGTCTGGTCGCATGGTGGTTACAACAAAGCATGCGTTTGGTAACACGCTACACTCAGTCTTTGGCACAAGATGAAAAAAAGCCTTATTTTTACTTGGGGCGTGAGCTAAATGAATTAACAGATACCATTGAGGAGATGAAACATCGGCTAGAAAACCGAGCCTATGTGACTGATTATGTTCACACTTTAACCCATGAGCTAAAAAGTCCCATCACTGCCATTCGAGCCTGTGGTGAGCTATTAGAAGATACTCAGCTTGAGGAAGATGACCGCTTGATGCTTAGTCAAACTATCTCAGAGCAAAGCATCAAACTGCAATCATTGATTGACCGATTATTGCTACTGGCAAAAATCGAACAGCCCACCTTTAAGCTTAATCTTGAGCTACTTAACATCAGCGCTTTGGTAACACAGCTATTAACTCACAATGAAAGTCAACGCCTAAACTACCAAGTCGCCATCATTTTAGACGACCAAACTGATACTCAGGTCATGCTACTGGCTGATAATTTCTGGCTAACACAAGCATTACAAAACATCTTGGATAATGCGCTTTATTTTGCTCACTCACAAATCATCATTACCCTACAAAATCAAGCAAATCACCTTACCCTAACTGTGTTTAACAATGGAGAACTTATCCCAGAGTATGCACTATCTAAAGTGTTTGAGCGTTATTTTAGCCTATCACATCAGCATATTAGCCATAGCACCTCTGCCCCTACTGGTAAAAAAGGCACGGGCTTGGGGCTGACTCTGGTCAAACAAGTGATTGAGCGTCATGGTGGACAGATTAGTATTCATAATGTCACTCATACGCATCTTTATCAAAATAATACTGATAACAATCCGAATGATAAAGATATGACAACTCCTCATAATGGTGTGATGGTTGTGATTGAACTACCTATCAATCCAAACTAGATAGTTGCCATATTTACGCCTTCCATTGCTGTACAACCCTACCTATCTGTACTATTTGTTTAGATTGGGTTGCCTTATAGTGAAATTATAGAAAAACTCTAATAACATAAAAAACCAAATTTGCAAATAGTAATAATTCCAATAATAAGAATGATTTTTATTTACACATATAAAAAAATACTTATAATATATCCCTTCAATCAGATATCTGTATTCAACACACAAATATTCAACTAGGGATTCATAGCTTATGAAGACACCTCTCAAACTTTGCTCCGTAGCAACTGGCTTACTTCTTCTTTCTGCTTGTGGAGGGGGCTCATCCACCCACACACCATCTACCACTCAAGACAAACCTTTAACTTGCAATGATACACAGCTTGTCAGCGCTGATGGTAAGTCCTGTCTTAATGTCGCTGTCAGTAACATTGCTCAAGAATATACAGGCACTGATAATGATACGTTGCGCCTAACTATCACAGGTGAAAACTTAGAAAATCTAGATGTTGCAGTTGATGCGTGTGAATCAGGCACAGTCATTAGCAAAAATAATACAACCATTGTCTATGAATGCACACCAAAACAAGCTGGTGACACGATACTAATACTTAATAATAAAGACAAAAAAGTCTATAGCCAAACTTTCACTATAAATGATAAGCCCATAAGTAAACCGACCTCCAAACTGACTGCAACAGGGATGACCACTTGTGGTAATGACCTAAAAAATGGCTTGCCTTGTGACTCATTAACAGGTGAGTGGAAAGAGCTACCACAAGATGGCTTAGTACTAGCAGGACAAGCCATGAGCTATGAAGAGCTTATGGTCAATGGTGAAACCTGTATCAAAGACAATGTGACCGGTCTGGTTTGGGAGAAAAAAACCTCTAGTGGTCTGCATAGTATGGATAACACCTACAGTTGGTATAACACTGATGAAAAAACCAATGGTGGTAAAGAAGGCTATCAAAATAAAGGCACTTGTGATGGTGGTGCAAACAGCGCTTTATGTGATACCCAAAATTATATCGCTGAGCTGAACAAACAAAAATACTGTGGCTATAGTGACTGGCGACTGCCGACCCTTAATGAGCTATATAGCATAGCTAACTATAACAAAATCCCCTCCATTAGTGACATCTTTGATGATGTTAAACAAGACAATAAACAGTATTGGTGGTCAAGCACTCCAGATAATGAGGAACCAGAAAATTATGTATGGGCAATAGACTATTATAGTGCCAGTACCACAACTTACAATGACAAGAAAACAGGATTAGCCGTTCGTGCAGTTCGTACAGGTGTGAATAAATAGGGGAAAAACATGAAAAAATTAAGCATTCAAAAAATAGCATCAGCAGTATTAATGGCTTCGTTATCAACCTATGCAATTGCAGCGTCAGAACAGGAATGTCTAGCACCTGATGTTGTGGCAGCAACAACACCAACAGAGCGCTTTGAAATTTTGGCAAATGGTACAGAAGTTAAAGATACACAAACCAACTTAATTTGGCAACGCTGTGCAGTTGGTCAAACTTGGGACAGTGTTACCAAAACTTGTACAGGTACGCAAAAGTTTGTCGACTGGAAAGGTGCTTTAACTGAAGCTCAAAAAGCAGGTAATGGCTATCGTGTCCCTAATCTTAAAGAATTACAAAGTATTGTTGAATACCAATGTATTTGGCCAGCAGTCAATACTCAGGTATTTCCTTGGAAAGATAGTGACGAAAATAACTACTGGTCATCAACACCTGATATCCGAGATGATGCAAATGCAATGTATGTCTACTTTTACACTGGTAGCAGTCGAGGACAAGGTAAAAAAGCCTCTGGTACATTGGTTCGTCTAGTACGTACAGCACCCTAAATCTAACAAACGTACATAATATTTATGAGTAAACAATAACCATTCATGGCTGTGACTAACAGCCATGATTTCTAAACAACCTATCAAAGCAACATACAACAAGAGGTATCTATTGATGTTTGAATTAAAGAGTATGAGCTTTTATAAATTGGCAATTTTGGGCATTGTAATGACTGGCTCAAATATGCTCTTTGCCAATACATCTATTCCTACTCTAGCTAATCACTCTGTCACAATACCTCTTAACAACACCCATCAACCAGAAACCATAACTCATAAAACAGAAGCTGAAACCTTACTTACTAACAGCCAAATTATTGATTTAGCAACTCAGCAATCCTTAACCCCCCAACAGTTTTTAGAAAAGCTTGCCAGCCAAGATTACGTCATCTTGGGCGAATATCATGATAATAAAGCCCAACATCAACTGGCATATTGGCTACTTGACAGCCTAAATCAGCAACGTCCACAAGGTAGCTTATTATTAGAGATGTTAACCGTTGACCAACAGCCATTGGTTAACAAAGCTACTCAAAATCCTCCCCAAAATTTAGAGCAACTCAGCAAAGCGCTAAACTGGCAATCCTCATGGGATTGGGACTTGTATGGCAAGATTGTACAGCACCCCATTCACCATCATTACAGCTTGGTTGCCACCAACTTAACCAAACCTGAAGTATCCACCCTAATGCAAGGTGCCGAACCAATAAAGGGTTATGACTCGACCACTCCAGCCATCAAGGCAACCATTAGAAACAGTATTTTAGACAACCATCATTTAGATAATGCCAGTGATGAAGACATGGTTATTGTCAATAGAATGGTAGAAATCCAGCAATTTCGCGACAGACGTATGGCTGAAAAAATCCTTTCAGCACCATCACCTAGCCTGCTGTTAACTGGTAACTTTCATGCGCAAAAATCCGTCGGAGTACCCATTCATTTATCTGACCTGCAATACAACCAGAGCAATCCAAAACAAGGTGTTATCGTCATGATGGTATCAAAGACAGATGATTTGAGCACTGACGATGCTGATTATGCTTGGGTCATTGATGCTGATTAATTGATTTAGTTAGTACATCTTTGAAGATAGCTCTTCATTACTTCTTAGCAATACCAACTTAACACGACTTAATGGGTTGAATGTTCAACTTCCCAGACCCCCAGTCATTTTGAGATAGGCTCACTATGTTTAACGCTTCGATTCGTCTTAATTTTGCCCAAAAAAAGCTAACTACTGCCCTTGTATCTGCTGGCTTATCCATCTCTTTTCTTTCTATGGTTGCATGTAGCCCAATATCGCAAATATCCGCAATCACTCCAGCGACACCACCCCAAGAAAAAACCACAGCGATTTTGCCACCACAAGCAGAAAAACGCCCACACAGCACCACATTGCATGATGATAAACGCATTGATAATTACCATTGGCTAACACAAGCTGACAATAAAGAACAAGCATCACTACTTATTACCCAAGAAAATGATTATCTGACACAGCTATTAAGCCAGCAAAATCCTCTAAAAGAAAATACAACATGGCAAACCATTGCAGATATTGAGCAAGAAAGCCAAAACCGAATGGACAGCCACCGCCAGCCACGCTATTGGCATCAACAAGGATATTATTTTAAAGAGCAGTTTGCCCAAAACAGTCGTTACCCAGACTTTTATTATAAAGCTGACCGACAACCAACATCAGACAACTCAAAAGACAATACGAAAGACAACACAGATAGTTTAGATGCCACGCCAGCAAACCAATGGCAACTTATTTGGTCAAGTCAGCAACGTATGCAAACATTGGGGGTTAGGCAGTACCAAGTTAACGCCCCTACTCTATCACCCTTACCCCAAAATACTTCGACCAATACCCAATATCAGCCATATATCGCCATTGCTGAAGATACCACTGGTATGGAAAGCTATGACATTATTATAAAAAATAGCCAAACTGGGCAAATTGCTGACACCATCACCCAAACCAATGGGGATTATATTTGGCTTAACGCACAGCAAATTTTATATATCCGCCAGCAACATCATGGGCAATCATTTAAAGTGCTATTACACACCATTGGTGACGAACAGGATAATGACCCACTTATTTTTGAAAGTAAAAATCGGGGTTTTTATGTATGGTTAAGTGAGTCAAGCTCTGGTGACTATATTTTTATCACTGCCAATAGTCAAACCAGCTCGCAAGTTTGGTATTTAGCAAAATCTCAGTTTGCAAATACTCAGCAAGCTGACTTGTTACCTAAGCCAGTTTTATTTAAAGCCTTAGCACCCAATCAAGAATACTACCTTGACCATTATCAAGGGCATTTTTATATTCGCAGTAATCATGCTCTTAACCAAAGCGACAGCCAAAATAATACACAAAATAATCCTAACAGCCATGACCAATTTGGCTTTTATCGTACTGATGAAGCTCATAAAGATACAAGCTGGCAACCACTATTTATACCCAAGCAAGATGAGCTGTTTGAAAGTTTTATGTTTCAAGATAACTGGGTAATTTATAAAACTCGCAAACAAGGGGCAAGCCACCTTGTCTATGCTGACTTAAGGCAAGCCAAACCAACGCTACGTTATCTAGATTTTCCAGATAAGGCTTATATGCTCTGGCTTGAGCACAGTGGCTTTGACGATAGGGGCTTTGATGATGGGGATTTCAATGAGTCAGCATTTTTATTAAATAAAGATATTTTACGTGTGGGCTATACCTCAATGACCACCCCAAAAACCGTATTGTCTTATGATTTAAAAACAGGCAAACGCTTGCATACAGCCATTAATAAAACAAACCGCCCAGCAGATTCCAATTCTAATTCTAATCACTCTAACTATCGCAGTGAACGCTTAGAAATAACGGGTAAAGATGGCACCAAAATCCCTGTCACACTGGTCTATAAAACCTCATTATTTCAAGCCAATAAAAACCCATTATTAGTTTATGGATATGGTGCATACGGTCATAGCCTTGACCCCATGTATGGAAGCAGTTACACCAGCTTACTAGATAGAGGGTTTGTTTATGCCATTGCTCATGTTCGAGGCGGAGGGGAGCTTGGTGAAAACTGGCATACTCAAGGCAAATTTCTGAATAAACAAAACAGTTTTGATGACTTTATTGCGGTCACCAAAGCCTTACAAAATCTAGGCTATGGCGATAAACACAAAACCTTTGCAATGGGCGAAAGTGCTGGTGGATTATTAGTTGCCAATGCTTGTATCAGTGAGCCAAGTTTATATAGAAGTTGTATCTTACAAGTTCCGTTTGTTGATGTGTTGTCTTCTGTTACACAAAGCTCGCCTGCCAAAAGTGAGCTGGAAGAATGGGGCAATCCCAAAAATAAGCCAGATTATGACAACATCAAATCATACAACCCTTATGACATTATCAGCCAAAAATCCTATCCAAGTTTTTTGGTGATTGCTAACGTCAATGACATACGTACCAGCCATTTAGACGCCTTAAAGTTTGTGCAGAAACTACGAGAATACAACCAATCAAACAACCCTATTTTACTTAAAACTCATCTACAAGGTGGGCATAGTGGTGCATTTGGGCGGGCAAGCCGTATCAAAAATAATGCCTTATCTTATGGTTTTATGCTCAATCAACTGGACAATACAGACAGTCGCTATAACCATCATAATAGCCAGACTAGCACCCACAATCCCTAATTTTCTAAAAGCAAATTGTAAGACATCTTTTTATTATGAGTTCATATTAAGGAAACTTACCATCATGACAGCCAAAACCTATAGAACCTATTTATTCTTTGCTTTGCTTATCAGCTCATCAGTATATGCAGAGACTATCACCAATGAGCCAACCACATCAGAAACAAATCTTCCCTCTTCCTCATCAAGTGTGGGCAGTGATGATTTGGTGTTAGATGCTGTACGTATTTCAGCCAAAGATACAGCCAATCAAGTCAAAAAAACTTTTACCACCGCAGGGGCGGTATCTACTGCGGATAAAGAAAAAATCGACCGCTCTGTAACAGGGTTAGACAGTGTGGTACGGGCTTTACCGGGTAGCTTTACCTATATGGATACCCCACAAGGTACGCTTAGCGTCAACGTGCGTGGTATGACAGGATTTGGGCGAGTGAACACCATGATTGACGGTGTACCACAAACCCTATTTGGAGTGACTGCAACCAGTGAAGGTGATGGCGGTTTTCATGATTCACCAGCCTCAACCAGCACCTTTGGTACTGCCATTGACCCTAACTTTTTAGTTGGTGCAGATATTAATCGAGGCGGACAAGGTGGTAGTCATGGGGTCAACGCACTGATGGGTAGTGCAAATTTTCGTACCATTGGTGTTGATGACATCATTTTAGGTGACAACTCAAAAGGTATTCTTGCCAAATACAGCTATGGTACAAATAAATTAGGGCATGATGCGATGGTTGCCGTTGCCTCACGTTATCAAACAAAATCAATGGGTGATATTGGAGCAATGCTTGCCATTAGCGGTGCAAATAAAAGTACAGATTACAGACGTGGTGACGGCAAGTTGGCAAGTAGTAACACTTACGTTATCTCAAAAGTACAAAAACCTCGCTCATACCTTGCAAAATTAGAGCTTGAGCCAGCACCCAATCATGATATTACCTTATCCACACGTGATTATAAAACCAATATTGGTGGGCGAGAGCTACAAAATACAACCTATGGCATTGACTATCACTACACCCCAGAATCAGACTGGCTAGACTTGGGGGTAAAAGCGACCACCACCAAAAATACCCAAGCACTAAACCGTACAGCCAAATACTTTTTATTAGAAGATGCCAAAAGTCAAAACCGCTCTAACTACTTTGATATAAATAACACCAGCTATTTTTATCTGCCAGCAATGGACATTACCAGTACTTACGGCATATCTTACTTAACCAATGACTACAGCCGACAAGCAACTGCTGTTAATGAAGATAACTATAATTACACCACCTTCTCTCCTAGCGGTGAACAAAAGATTTTAAGTTACTATCTAAATAATAACTTTAAAAAAGACATCTACGAGATGGATTTAAGTCTTAGCCGAGTGGATACCAAATTTTCAGGGCATAAACCTGCGTGTGATTCGGTTAGTGGCATTACCGTTCCTTGCTTTCCACAAGGTGCCAGCGAGCTTAAAAATAACCACGTCTTAACCAATGGCAAAATCCAACTGTCTGCCAATATTAACGACTGGTTTAGCCCCTTTGTTAGCTATTCACGCACCAGCCGTATGCCAAACATTCAAGAAGTGTTTTTTAATAACGAGGGCGGTGGCTCAATGAACCCCTACTTAAAACCAGAACAAGCAGATATCAAAGAAATAGGCTTTAACACCTTTAAACATGGCATATTTGACCAACATGACAGCTTAGGATTTAAAGCCGTTTATTTTAATAGTAAAATCAAAGACTATATCCATTCTCAATCATTCTTTTTAAAACAAGATGGTCACCTAACTGACAATCTCAATGAAGACATCTCTGAAATATCACCCAGCTTTCATGCCCAAATCTCAGTAAACTCACTAGAGCCAGTGGTCAGCAAAGGCTATGAAGTACAAGCTAACTATACCCATGATAAATTTTTTGGCGCATTGTCTTATACAAATTCAACCTCAAACCAACCTGTCAATATCAACTCAGGATTTGCTGACTTTGGCTTCTCTGGTGGTGCGCTTGACCGCCTACCAGAAACATATTGGACTTTAGACTTAGGCACCAACCTACTAGATAATAAATTACAACTGGGTACCAGCCTAAAATACTATGGCAAAAATCTTCGCCTACGCCCTGATGGCACAGATATAGAAACCTCAAACTACCACCTACAAGAAATGCCCAAAGCCCCCATTGTCACTGACTTACACGCCAGCTACCAGATGAATAAAAACATCTTATTCCGCTTAGGCGTAGAGAACCTATTTAACAAGCTATACATTCACCCTCTGAACTCACAAAACTCAGATTATTCTCAACTAAATGATGATGGTGAAAGTTACAGCTATACCAACTATGCACGTGGTCGCACCATCAAAGTTGGAGCAGAATTTAAATTTTAATCACCATATATCAGCTTTATTATTATGACAACTATGCAGAACTTCTCACCAGTAATTCACAATATAGAGCAACCAAACAAATGGACTTGGCTGGTTGCCCTATTGGTCATTTTATTGCACGGTTTTGTATTGTGGGGACTTTTGCATGTTGACGTACCACAAATAACCCTACCCTCAGCACGTCCATTAACTGTCGAATTTATTGAGATTGCTGATAATATGGATAAAAGTGACGCATTAGAGAATACCAGTCAAGACAGCCAACTGATAACAGAAACCGAGCCAAAAACAACACCTACACCAACAACATCAAACACAATCACACAGAGTCAGCAGACTCAACGACAACCTACAATGCCAGTCCCAACTACGAAACCAACACAAGCCACCCCAACACCCAAACAAAAGTCTGACTCCAAAATCTCAGTGACTAACAACCCGATAGTAGAGCAAGTCACAACTAAAAATCAGCCTCAACCAACGAATATAATTAGTATTGAGGATAATAGTGCGACATTATCAACATTATCCACTGCCAAGCCGACTCATAACTCCAAAGAAAAAAATACCACTGAATCCACATCAACACCTTCAAGTAAAATGACTCAAGAAAACCATCTTATAGAGCATAATAATAGTAATTATAGTAACCGTAATCACACTAACAATGCTCAAGATAATCAGCAGAATAATGCTGATGCACCTACCATAAATAACCAACAAACAGAAAAGCAAACTCTCTCTCAACCAACACAAGCGACTACAGAAAAAAACATTTCTAAAGAAAACACCAATACCACTCCAAGTAAAGGGACAGACAGTAGTAACAAACAAGCTCAAGGTGGTTCACCCAACACCCAAGCAATGGAGCAAGATTGGCAAGCACTGGTTCGACTGGCTATTGAGCGTAAACTGATTTACCCACCACAAGCCTTATCCAAAAAATGGAGTGGACAAACCACCTTACGTGTTACCGTCAATGCCTCAGGTCAGGTACTGAATGTCTCCATTGTCAATGGTAGTGGCAAAACCGTACTGGATAGAGAGGCTCAAGCAGTGGTTAACCGCGCCTCACCACTACCAAAACCACCCTCTGAAATATTAAAAGGGAGTAGTAGTCGTTCCTTTACCATACCTGTTAATTTTGATTATGAGAAATATCAATGATTTGATTTTAAATTTATTCAATAACTAGCGCCTAAATATACATTCATCCAAGCAAACTTATTGGACACCTCTTCTATCACAAGGGTTCAAAATGCTCAATAGTTTCAGCCTATATGATCTCACGGTTAAGGGAACAAACATACAATATATAAAACCTTATTAAAATTGTGGGTTTTTTCCGTTAATCTATAAAATAATACATAATAAATCGAGATACATACCACTTATGGTTAAATTCTAACCATCTCATTAACAAAATAGCACTTGTCATATTAAAAATATTAATGGTCTGAAATAGTCTCCATAGTCAGAGAACAAGTGTTAATATTAAAATCAAAAAGGCAAATGGAAAGTATATCCATTTGCCTTTCTTACTTTTAGATGACTAGCACCTATTGAACTTACACCCCGTTAGGTTACTATGCTACAAGAAATAAAGCTCCTTTTTACTTTCATGTAAAAAGGAGCTTTATTTGCATGATGAAGCGTTAATGAACTGGTTAATATCTTGATATTACCTGCATTCATTGCCTTGACTAAGACACTATTTATTAAAATCAGTATCTCAACTTTTCCTATGAAGATGAATGTTCAACAGACCCTAGATTTTATATATAAAGATATCTAGATATTAGACACTTCAGTCTACTCATCCTTTTTGTGTTGCACCGAATAACTTAACTTTCCAGCATCTATGTTGGAGTAGAGTTATTACTACTTTCACCCAACTTGCGTATTTTCTTAGTGACAACAAAAGCAATAGGAATTGAAATCACTGCACCTACGGCAATAGCAATAATCAGCTCGATGCTACTGTTTGGCATGGTTGCTAATACAACAATCATGAACAGCCCCATAACAACGGTACTGGTCATAGAATATATCATGCTAAATAACGGCCAGTTCATTGATTTTTTTGACATAATTAATTCCTTAAATATTTTGTGGATATAGTTATTTTACAACTAATTCCCTAATTTTTTTAAGTATTAATTACGCACACTTAGGATATACAATTTCACTGACAAACAGACACAGTCATGTTAGAATTCTATAAGCTCAGGCAAGTTTTTTGTTGTTAGATAATCTATCATAACCCCAATAACATAACTTGAGACTCACACGCCATCACACCTTCATAAATACTATTATTCTATCCATATACAATATAACCTCCCTTACCCTCTTCTCTACTGTTTTTCTACTGTGGCAACTGGATAACACCCCCACACCATTCAAACAAAAAAAGTGGATAGATTTTTTATCAAAATATCAGTAAATTATGCCAAACTAACTTTTATTGGCGACTCTCTATCTATATTACATGGTGTTTTTATGGCTCATTCTGATAAACCCTCCTCTAGCTCTCAAGATAGTCAAACTGAAATCATTGAAGATAATATAGAGGACGGACAAGACAGTAGTAATCTAAACTCACCATCTAATACGCAATCTACTCCAGATATAGTTGAAACTCATCAGTTAGCTGAAGATGTGGTTGAAATCAGCGTCAAACCAGCTGAAACTGAGACTCAAGCAACAGATGAGAGTCACAGTAGTGATATCGAAACACAGCCAACAGAGATAACTTCTCAGACACCTACTCAGACAGAATCATCCTTAGATAGTACAAAAAATGCAAACAGTGATAGCGTCCCTGCTATAACACACAGCACTAACAAAGAGAAAAACGCTAACAAGCCATCAGCCAAAGAAGAAATAAAAGAGATTAATAAACTGGATATTGAGAATAAAGAAACTTTATCTCATGATGCTTCTGAAAATAATCTAGAGCAAACAACACCAAAAGACAGTGAATCGTTAAAGGCAGAAAAAGAAGCCCAACTAGAGGCCTATAGACAGTTTATTGCTGAGCAAGAGAACCATAAAGAAATTGATTATCAAAAAATTCGAATTAGCATCGAGGCCAATGCACTACCCAGCCAAATGTATTTTATTATGAATGCATTATCGGCAGTAATTGCCAGTTATGGTCTGGTGATTAATTCTGCTGCGGTTGTGATTGGCGCAATGTTAGTTGCTATGATGCTTGGTCCTATCAGTGGTGTGGCGCTAGCAATTATTGATTATCGTATACCTTTTTTAAAAAAATCACTGCTCACTGTTTTGGCTGGTGGCATTATGGTGATTACCATTGGTTTTATTATTGGTCTGCTACATCAAGGACAGCCGCTAACCAATGAAATTTTATCTCGCACACAGCCAACCTCGATGGATTTAATGATTGCACTTGCAGGGGGTACAGCAGGTGCTTATGCCATTATCTCACCTCATTTATCTGTTGCTGTGGTTGGTGTTGCTGTTGCAACCGCTTTAGTACCACCACTAGCTGCCAGTGGTATTTTATTTGCTAATGGTGAAGGTAGCTTAGGATTTGGTGCATTGTTATTAGCATTAACCAACATCATTGCCATTCAGTTTACCAATGCCTTAGTGCTATGGTTTTCTGGATTTCGTCGTTTGGTAAAAGATGATTATAAAAAAGGCACTGCTTTCACTTTTTTCCGGCGTAATGCTGTCACACTATTATTATTGTTTGGTCTTGGTATCTATTTGTCTGTTAACTTAAATGTGATTGCACGCACACAACGTTTTGAAAATGATGTCAAATCTATGATTAGTGATTATTTTATTGACCAAGGTGATGTACTGACTGCTACTCAGTTTGTTAATCGTAATGAATATCAGACCATTCGAGCGGTCATTCGTGGTGAAACACAACCTACAGCAAGAGATGTAGAAATACTTGAACAAAAAATCACTGAACGTATTGCAAAAAACTATCCCAATATACGACCCGTTCATTTACAAATTCGCTATTTACCTGTCGTTGTTATTGAAGCAGACCCTGAGCAAACTGATAAAATTGATCAAACTGATGCTGCCATTTTATCCAGCGAGAAATAACCATGATATTAATATCTGTTGAACTTTCACCCTGTTAGGCTAATATCTATAAGGGATACCGCTACTTTTTACGTCCATGTAAAAATTGGCTAAATTTTTTCTATGAAGATGAATGTTCAACAGAGCCTATTTGACCCTATCGTATCTGGCATCTGTCTACACAAGATGAAACCTGATTCAAATTTGTGCTAAAATTGCAGTTTTGCGGTTATCAATATAGACACGTCAAATATGTGTGCTATCTCTCATATACATACTACTGTACAGTAAGGAACTAATGTGACCCAGCCGTATCGCAGCGCCGAAATTCGCCAAGCATTTATTGAGTTTTTCCAAAGCAAGCAGCACACCCATGTGCCATCTGCCAGCCTTATCCCACATAACGACCCTACATTGTTATTTACCAATGCGGGTATGAATCAGTTTAAAGACTGTTTTTTGGGCATTGATAAGCGCGATTATACTCGTGCTGTTACTGCACAAAAATGTGTGCGTGCTGGTGGTAAACATAACGATTTGGATAATGTCGGCTATACCGCTCGCCATCATACATTTTTTGAAATGCTCGGTAACTTCTCTTTTGGAGACTACTTTAAAAAAGATGCCATCGCTTATGCGTGGGAGTTTTTGACTTCAAAAGACTGGCTTGGACTAGACCCAAACCGCCTATATGTGACAGTCTATGAGACAGATGATGAAGCCTATGACCACTGGCATAAAGACATTGGCTTACCTGCTGAGCGCATCATTCGTATTGGAGATAACAAAGGCGCCCCATATGCCTCAGATAACTTCTGGGCAATGGGTGATACAGGACCTTGTGGCCCATGCTCTGAAGTATTTTTTGACCATGGTGAAGAAGTTGAAGGTGGCCTACCCGGAACGCCAGAAGAAGATGGTGACCGCTATATCGAAGTGTGGAACTGCGTCTTTATGCAGTTTAACCGCCAAAAAGATGGCACAATGGAGCCATTACCAGCCCCCAGTGTGGATACAGGAATGGGGCTAGAGCGCATCAGTGCTATTATCCAAGGTGTGCATAGCAACTATGAAATAGATACCTTTGTTTATTTAATTGAGGCTGCTGCCAAGATTTTAGGTATTGAAAATCAAGGACAAGCATCATTAAAAGTCATCGCTGACCACATTCGCGCGGTAAGCTTTTTGATTGCTGATGGTGTCACTCCAAGCAACGAAGGTCGTGGCTATGTACTACGCCGTATTATCCGCCGTGCTGTCCGCCATGGTAATAAGCTGGGTGCAGAAACCTCCTTTTTCCACCAGATGGTTACCCCTTTGGTCAAAGAAATGGGCGATGCTTACCCACAACTGGTTGAGCTACAAAGCAAAATCGAAGAAACCATCGAAAAAGAAGAAACACAATTTGCCAAAACACTGGCTCAAGGCTTACGCTTATTATCAACTGAGCTAGATGCTCTAAACGAAGGGGATGTCTTATCTGGTGAAGCCGCCTTCAAACTTTATGACACTTACGGATTCCCTGCTGACTTAACAGCAGACATTGCCCGTGAACACGGTATTCGTATTGATGAAGAAGGCTTTGAAGTGCATATGGAAGCACAACGTCAACGCGCGCGTGATGCAGGCAAATTTGACGTTGATTACTCCAGTGTCATCAGTACAGAAAGCCCTACAGAGTTTCTTGGCTATGAACAAATGCAGGATGATGAGACCACCGTTATTGGTGTCTATCATGAGGGCAACTCCGTCTCACAGCTTAATGAAGGCGAAGAAGGTGTATTAGTATTAGACCGTACACCATTTTATGCTGAAGGCGGTGGTCAAGCAGGTGAAATTGGTGAGATACGCACTCAAACTGGTGTGTTTAGTGTGCAAGACACCAAAAAATCTGGGCAGACCATCATTCATCATGGTATCGTCAATGTTGGACAAATTGAGCAACAGCAAATTGCGGAAGCACAAGTTTTTTCATCCATCCGTGCTGCCAGTGCCAGAAACCACTCTGCCACTCACCTATTACACGCAGCTTTACGACAAGTGTTAGGTGAAGGCGTGCAGCAAAAAGGCTCATTGGTCACCAGTGATGTGCTACGTTTTGACTTTTCACATGACAGTCCTGTCAGTCGTGAGCAACTCAACCGTATTGAGCGTATCGTCAATGAACAAATTCAAGCCAATGAGCCTGCTCGTATTGAGCATATGAACATTGACGAAGCCATGAAAAAAGGCGCAATGGCACTATTTGGCGAAAAATATGGTGACACTGTGCGTGTCCTTAGCATGGGGACACACCAATATAAAGATGGCGTTGATATCCCATTTTCTATTGAGCTATGTGGTGGCTTACATGTTCACCGTACTGGTGATATTGGCTTCTTCAAAATTACTACAGAATCTGGCATTGCTGCCGGTATCCGTCGTATCGAAGCACTGACTGGCATGGGTGCACTCAAGTATGTCCAGCAGGGAGATGAGCAACTATCTCAGCTTGCAGGACAACTAAAGGCCAAGCGTCCTGAGATTGCTGAACGGGTCCAAAGTCTGAGTGATAAACAACGTGAGCTAGAAAAAGAGCTAGAACGACTCAACCAAAAACTTGCCAGCTCACAAGCATCAAGCCTTGTTAATGAAGTGCAAACAATCGCTGGGCATCAAGCAGTTATTGCCAGTGTCAGTGGTATCGATGGCAAAGGTATCCGACCACTGATTGATGATTTAAAGTCAAAACTGCCTGATACCATCATTGTTTTGGTCGGGGAGAAATCTGAGCAATTAGCACTTGCCGCCTCTGTCAGTAAATCACTAAGCAAACAAGTTAAAGCAGGTGATATCATTCGCTATTTAGCACAAGAGCTTGGTGGAAAAGGTGGTGGTAAGCCAGAATATGCTCAAGGTGGCGCACCTGCTTCTGATAAGTTGCCTAATGTGTTGCAAACTTTGCCAAACTGGCTTGAAGCTCAGCTTACTAACTCATAATAGATTAGTAAGAAAATAATGGAAAAGAAAAACATCACCTATGATGAATAGCAAACTCAGTTGACGACTCATCACAACTGTACTATTTTAAATAGTTTTGAGTCAATAACCAACGAAATACAATAAGGATTAAGACTATGGCTCTCATTGTACAAAAATATGGCGGCACTTCGATGGGTAGCATCGACCGCATCAAAAATGTTGCCAAGCGTGTTAAGCGCTGGCATGATCATGGTCATCAAGTCGTGGTCGTAGTCTCAGCCATGAGCGGTGAAACCAATCGTCTTATTGATTTGGCACAACAAATCAGTAAACAGCCAGATCTACGTGAATATGACCAAATGGTATCAACTGGTGAGCAGGTCTCTATCTCATTACTGGCAATGGCTATCAAAGAGCTAGGCATTGGTGCACGCTCTTTTACAGGTAGACAGGTCATCATTCACACCGATGATACCCATAGCAAAGCCCGTATTGAAAAAATCGATGTTGAACAAGTACGTGAACAACTCGATGCAGGTAATGTTGTTGTTGTCGCAGGCTTTCAAGGCATCAACAGTCACGGGGATATTACCACCTTAGGGCGTGGTGGCTCTGATACCACAGGTGTGGCTATGGCAGCCGCACTGGGTGCTGATGAGTGTCAAATATATACTGACGTTGATGGTGTATATACCACAGACCCTCGCGTTACAGCCAAAGCTCGCAAACTCAGCAAAATTACCTTTGAAGAAATGCTCGAAATGGCAAGCCTTGGCTCAAAAGTATTACAAATTCGCTCAGTTGAGTTTGCTGGTAAATATCAAGTACCTTTACGTGTCCTCTCTAGCTTTGACGAAGGCCAAGATGGTAGCTTTGATGATGAATTTAGACAAAACGTTGGAACACTAATTACTGTAGATGAAGGAGACGACATGGAACAGCCCGTAATTTCAGGCATCGCATTTAACCGTGATGAAGCAAAAATCGTAGTACGGGGTGTCCCAGACCATCCTGGTATTGCCTCTGCCATTCTCACCCCTATTAGTGATGCAAACATTGAAATTGATATGATTTTGCAAAACTTATCAACCAATGGCACAACTGACTTTAGCTTTACTGTCAACCGTATCGACTTTGACAAAGCACTTAGCATCTTAAATAATGATGTTAAAGATGAAATCAGTGCTAAAGAAGTGCATGGAGACCGTGATGTTGTCAAAGTCTCTTTAGTTGGGGTTGGTATGCGCTCTCATGCTGGCGTTGCTAGCACAATGTTCCAAGTCTTGGCAGAAAATAATATCAATATCCAAATGATTTCTACCAGTGAAATCAAAATTTCTGTCCTTATCAAAGAGCAACATCTGGAAAAAGCAGTGAAGTCACTACACACTGCCTTTGGACTAGATAGAGAAGATGGTGAAAGTCGCGTTGCTGGATTGTAAACAGCTACGGGCTATATCGTACTATCCATTTCTAATATGCAATCTACGGATTAGTCCCTAATCTCTATTCAAAAAGAAGGTAAGTATTACTGTTTAATACTTGCCTTCTGTCTATTTACTATCTCATTGTATATACAATACTCCAAACCTACTCGATAAAAACCTCTATAAAAAATTATTTATACCCAATATCATCAGTAAACATTTGCTTACTGAGACCTTATTATGATAAAAAAATACTAACAAAACTCTTAATAAAGATATTTATATATCTTGTACTGCCTTACACAGCAGATAAGTTTTGTTAAAATCCGTGACAGTACTGGGGTTAATACTTATAATATAATGTCCATTAACAAAGAGTCATTAGGGCAAATGACTCGTTTTTAGGGCAACATTATGGAAAACTTTTATTTTTATCAATTATCGCAAAGGGCACAACAACCTATTTTGCGACATAAGGAGTGTGACGCATGTTAATTTTAACTCGCCGTGTTGGTGAAACCTTAATGATTGGTGACGAAGTCAGTGTCACTGTATTAGGGGTCAAAGGAAATCAAGTACGTATTGGTGTCAATGCACCCAAAGATATCGCAGTGCATCGCGAAGAGATTTATCAGCGCATTCAACATGAACGCGCCGTTCAATCGCAAATGCAACATCTTGAACAAGGTGGGTTTGCACCATCTTTTGATGATGAAGATTATTTCAATCGTTAACTATCAAGGTTTATCTATCCATCACTTTAGTTGTGATATCACCCTGAATTTGAGGATAATATGAGTCTTAGACAATCAGATGTTTCTGCTTTACTCAATGGCTTACAGAAAAAAGCCATTGGCTTTAATGATGTCATTGAGTTTATTGATGACTTTTATCGTTACTCACCTGTATCATTTACCAATGGTACACTGCATAATGCTGTAGGAGAAAATGAAGGCAGTGCAAAAATCTTTGGATTTGCCAAACTTCATAACCTCAGCCAGTTAGATACTTTAAAGCTATTTGGTGAGCATTATGATAATGTCCGTGCTACACCCAATGGTACAAATCACCAAAATATCCGTAACTTTTTGCATTGGGGCTGGCAAGCATTTTTAATGGAAAAAAACCCATTAACTCTACGCCCAGACGTTGATGTCAAAAATATTTAATCCACATAAACATAAAAAAGCCAGATATATGATATATCTGGCTTTTTTGTCTCTATCTCATACTACAAGCTTGTTATAGCATTTCAACAAATTCGCCTATCAGTAAAAACAAGTTGCCAGTATAATCCCGTACAACAGTATAGTAGCAAGCTATAGTAGTTTAACAATGATAGGCTATTGTAGTGAGCTGATACTAGGCATTAAATATCAAACTGCAACGCTCTGTCACCCTGTGCATCTTGAATGCGAGTTGGCAGACCAATTTTGTTTAACAGATTGATAAAAGGTTTTGGGTCTAGCTCTTCGACATTTGCCATATGTGCTACATCCCACTCACCGGTAGCAACTAACATGGCGGCAGCAACAGGTGGCACGCCAGCGGTATAAGAGATACCTTGACTACCGACTTCGTTATAGGCTTCTTTATGGTCTGAGACATTATAGATAAAGACTTCTGCCTCTTCCCCATTTTGCTTACCCTTCACTTTATCACCGATACAAGTCTTACCAGTATAGTTTGGTGCTAATGAGCTAGGGTCTGGTAACACAGCTTTTACCACTTTTAATGGTACAACTTCTTGTCCTTCTGCGGTAGTGACTGGTTGCTCTGATAATAGCCCAAGGCTCTGTAGTACAGTAAACACATTCATATAATGCTCACCAAAGCCCATCCAAAAACGAATGTTTGGTACATCTAAGTTAGCTGATAATGAATGAATCTCATCATGCCCACTTAGATAGCTATTTTGCTCACCAACGACTGGCAAATCATCAGTACGTTTGACTTCAAACATTTTGTTTGATTGCCATTGACTATTTTGCCATGAGTATACCGTACCTGTGAATTCACGGAAGTTAATCTCAGGGTCAAAGTTGGTCGCAAAGTATTTACCATGACTGCCTGCATTAATATCAATGATATCAATATCCGTCACACTACCTTTATCCATCATGTCATAGCCAATTCTGGCATATGCATTCACCACACCAGGGTCAAATCCTGCCCCCAAAATGGCCGTCACTTGATTATCTGCACAGCGCTGTTTACGCTTCCACTCATAGTTACCATACCATGGTGGCGTTTCACAGATTTTGCGAGGGTCTTCATGGATTGCGGTATCAATATAGGCTGCGCCCGTCTCAATACATGCTTCCAACACGGTCATATTAACAAATGCTGAACCAACATTAATGACAATCTGAACGCCCGTCTCACGTATCAATGCAGCAACAGCCTCACTATCCATACCGTCAACTTGATGCGTATGCAAAGTCGCAGGTTGCTTAAAACTGTCTTTTTCTACCACACTGGCAGCGATGGCTTCACACTTAGACAGTGTCCGTGATGCGATATGAATCTCACCTAAGACATCATTATTCATTGCACACTTATGCGCGACGACTTGGGCGACACCACCAGCACCAATAATTAAAACATTGCGTTTTGTGCCAGTAGATTGAGGTGATTGAACTGTTTCTGATGAGCCTTTATTCAAAATATGAATCCTCCTTAGCGTGCCAAATAGACAAGCTCAAAGCTTGTGGCACTGGTGAATGATGTGCGTGAATTAAAAAGGAAGACCAAAGGAAAACCCACGCACTCCGAAACTTACTGTATTAAAGTATAGTTGCTATCTATATGAGGGCAAGTGTCATTCATTACAAGCGTATAAATGATACTAAAAACAAACCAAATAAGCCTATGATAAACTTGCTTTAAAGTCCTCATAACTAAAGCTTTTTTGCAAATGTTGCTTGCCCGCTTCATCACAAATCACAATGGCAGGCATAGCAACACCATTAAACCAATTTTTCTTAACCATGGTATAGCCGGCTGCATTACCAAATGCCACGGTATCCCCTATCTGCAAAGGTGCTGGTAGCTCATATTCACCAAAAATATCCCCTGCCAAACAAGACTTACCATAAATAATGGTGCTATCTGATGTTTGCTTTTGCGATAGCTGGCAAGACTGATGATTAATACTAACCACAGGAGCAGTCTCTCGATAAATCAATAAATCCAGCATATGTGCCTCGATAGACGCATCCACCACTGCCAATGGTTTGCCATTATGCAATGTATCTAATACGGTTGTCACCAATCTGGCAGCACCATGAATACATGCTTCACCGGGCTCTAAATACACTTGCACACCATAAGTATCACTAAACTGTTTTAAGCGATGCGCAAGCTTTTCTAAAGGATAATCAGGGGCAATAAAGTGAATACCACCACCAAGACTGACCCATGATAGCTGATGAAAAACTTCACCAAACTTAGCCTCAATATCATCCAGACTGGCACTAAACGCCTCAAAGCTATCATTTTCACAGTTATTATGAATCATCACACCAGAGATATCTCCCAGCACCGCCTGAACCTTAGCCACATCATGTTCGCCAAGACGGCTAAATGGACGTGCTGGGTCAGCAATTAAAAATGAAGAGTTACTGGTTTGTGGATTTAATCGTAAACCTACAGGAATATTGGCTTGGTAGGCTTTATCCTTGAATGCAGATAACTGATTAAATGAGTTAAATATAATTTTATCGGCATAACTTAACACCGCGTCAATCTCATCGGCAGAGTATGCGACACTATAAGCATGCGTCTCCTTGCCAAATGTCTCTTTACCAAGACGAACTTCGTTTAATGATGATGAAGTCGTTCCATGCAAATAAGGACGCATAAAGTCAAATACACCCCATGTTGCAAAGCACTTGAGTGCCAGCAATGCTTTAGCGCCAGATAACTCACACAGTCTCTGTACTGTCATTAGATTCTGCTTGAGTGCAACTAAATCAATTTGATAATAAGGAGTAGGAATATCACTTTGAAAAGCGGTGGCATTATGGTCAGTCATAGCAAGCTCTTTTGTCTGTGTGGTTGATGTTCTAATTAATACCTTAACATCCATTTCAATAACTTAAATTGATGTCTTTTTTGATATCCAAATTAAAACTGTTGAATTATAAAGGCTAGCAATACAGATGCAACCTTAAAACCATACTATTAGATCATTTTTTTCTATCCACGCATGTTCATCGTCATTTACCAATGCGTTATAATGCCTAAAAAAATGTCACAAAAGCATTGCACAATCATTACACTCTATAGTTTGAAATCAAACCCTGAACACCTTAGTATAGGGTCTAGAATCACTAACACATCAATTGATGTGCTAAATCACAATAACTGCAAGCTGTGGAAATTTAAACATACAGGAGTATTTATATGGCGTTATCGCTAAGCAAAGGTGGCAATCTATCACTAACAAAAACAGACCCAAACTTAAATAAACTGCTGGTTGGTTTAGGATGGGACGAACGTGCAACTTCTGGTGCTGAATTTGATTTAGACGCCAGTGTATTTTTATTGAATAATACTGGTAAAGTACGTGGCGACCATGATTTTATTTTCTACAATCAGCTCAAGTCTGATAATGGGGCTGTTGAACATACTGGCGATAATCGCACTGGTGAAGGTGATGGCGATGATGAGGTTATCAAAGTCAACTTAACCCAAGTACCTGCTGATATTGATAAAATTGTTGTAACTGTCACCATTCATGATGCCCAGCAAAGAAACCAAAACTTTGGACAAGTTGCCAATGCCTTTATCCGTGTCGTCAATGAAGAAACTGGTACAGAAGTTGTGCGCTTTGACTTAGCTGAAGACTACTCTATTGAAACAGCCATGGTTTTTGGTGAAGTCTATCGTCACAATGGTGAGTGGAAGTTCCGTGCAGTTGGACAAGGCTACTCTGGTGGACTACAGGCCATGTGCCATCAATACGGTGTAAATATTTAACTAGCATGACACCTCTGACAGCCAAATATAGCATAAATGTCTGTCAACACTGGCTTTTTAATCATTACTGCTATTGTATTGATATTTTATAACACCTATCAATATATCCTTTTTCATACAAAAAAAGTGGTTTACTAGCCACTTTTTTTGTATATTTGTTTTTTATATCAGTCAGTCTTTGCCTTCGTTGCAAAAACACAGGATAGCTCATGAAACACTTTTATTTTGACATTGTTTTTACCACCATCGCACTTGCAGTCGCTGCATGGTGGGGGTTTTCGCATGGTGGTATGAGTGGGCTGATTACAGCCTTATCTATTACTGCTATCTTAGCCGTCATGGAAATCTCTTTATCTTTTGATAATGCTGTTGTTAATGCTTCTGTATTAAAGCATTGGGATAAGTTTTGGAAAATGATTTTCTTAACAGTTGGTATTTTGGTTGCTGTCTTTGGTATGCGCCTGATATTCCCAATTGTTATCGTTGCTGTCACTGCCAACATGGGCATGATGGAAGTCGTAAACCTTGCTTTATATAATCCTGATGAATACTCACAAAAGCTACTAGCACACCATGCTGAAATATCTGCCTTTGGTGGTATGTTCTTACTATTGGTATTCTTAAACTTCTTATTTGATGACAATGATGTACATTGGTTCGAATGGTTAGAAAGCCGCTTAGTAAAATTTGGGCAAGTAGATGCCATGAGCGTTTTCGTTGCTCTAGTTGTATTAATGATATCCTTAACTTGGGTCGATGCTGAAAAAGAATCAGTCGTATTAATGGCAGGTGTTTGGGGAATCCTAGTATATCTGGGTGTGCAGGTCGTATCTGGACTACTTGAAGGTGATATAGACGAAGCAGAAGAAGGTATTGAAGAAGAGAGTGTTGCTTCTGCTGATGTTGGTAAAGCTGTTATGAAAGGTGGTATAGCTGGATTCTTATACTTAGAAGTATTAGACGCATCATTTAGTTTTGATGGTGTGATTGGTGCTTTCGCCATTACTAATGATGTGATTATCATTATGTTGGGTCTAGCAATCGGTGCTATGTTTGTACGCTCGATGACCATTTTCTTAGTTGAAAAAGGCACACTTGATGAGTTTATTTATCTAGAGCATGGCGCACACTATGCCATCGGTGCATTGGCTATCATTATGTTGCTATCTATGAAGTTCCATATCCATGAGCTGATTACAGGCTTAATTGGTGTTGCCTTTATTGTATGGGCAGTGCTAGCTTCACTAAAACACCGTAAATTAGAACAAACAGAATAGCCCAGCCTCACTAAACTTCAATATTAACAGTAAGATAAAAAACGCCTAATACAGTTATTAGGCGTTTTTTGTTAGCTATTTTTATTATCATTTGACCCATGTTAACCAGTTGTTGAGTTTTGGTTTTAACAGGCTTCATTCTATTACAGACACCTTGATTACTAAGCATAAATACCCATATCATAAGGTAATATGTTATTGACGCATATAAGGTAACTATTTTAAAAAACCGTGTTGTAAAACAGCTTTTACAACAGCTCTACAACAACCACAAGGATATGAATCATGGCAATTAGCTTAACCAAAGGCGGAAACGTAAACTTATCAAAAGAAGCACCAGGCTTAACCAATATCACAGTCGGTCTAGGATGGGATCCTCGTGCCACTGACGGACAAGACTTTGACTTAGATGCCATTGCCTTTTTGCTCAATGAAGCAGGCAAAGTACGTAATGACCAAGATTTTATCTTTTTTAACAATCTAAAATCTACTGATGGCTCAGTTGAGCATACAGGGGATAATCGTACTGGTGAAGGTGAAGGCGATGATGAGCAAATCAAAGTCAATCTAGGGCAAGTACCTGCTGATGTCAGCAAAATTGCAATTTGTGCCATTATTTATGAAGGGCAAGCGCGTAACCAAAACTTTGGGCAAGTCAGTGACGCATTTATTCGAGTTGTGAATGACAATGGTAACTCAGAAATTGCTCGTTATGACTTATCAGAAGATAGTAGCACTGAGACAGCAATGATTTTTGGTGAGTTATACCGTCATAATGGTGACTGGAAGTTCCGTGCTGTTGGGCAAGGGTTTAATGGTGGTCTTGGACCTTTAGCTGCCTCTTATGGTGTCAATGTATAATCTACTCATCAACTATCATTAAGGAGCTCTATCATGGCAGCGACGTTTAGCTTAATCGGAACCATCGAGCCATTCTTGCATTGTAACCTTAAAAAAGGTGACAGAATCTATTGTGAAGCCAATGCAATGGTCATGATGGAGTCTAACCTTGAGCTAAAAGGTAAACTACAAGGTGGTATCATGCAAGCCTTAATGCGTCGCTTTGCCAATGATGAGTCCTTATTTCAACAAGAAATTGAAGCTGTACATGGTGAAGGTGACTGTTTGCTCGCCCCTACCCTAGATGGTGACATGCAAATCATTGATATAGGAGAAAAGCACTACACTCTAAATGATGGTGCATTTGTTGCGGCTACCCACAATGTAGATGTTCGTGCCAATATTCAACGCAACTTAGGTGGTGCTGTATTTGGTGATACGGGTGGCTTTGTAGTCATGCAAACCTCTGGCTCAGGGCAATTAGTGGTATCAGGATTTGGCTCACTGTTTGAAATAGAAGTCACACCCAGAAAAGACGTCATCATTGATAATGGTCATGTGGTCTGTTGGGACTCTCGTTTAGACTATAAGCTATCTGTGTCAACCAGCAAAAAAAATGGCTTTATGAGCAATATCATCAACTCCGTCACCAGTGGTGAAGGGATGGTGTTAAATTTCTCAGGCTCAGGTAAAGTCATTATTTGTTCACGCAACCGTGACAGCTATCAAGGCTGGATACAAAGTATCCTTGGTAGCAACTCAGGGGGACGTGGTGGTAATGGTGGTTTCCTAGACCAAATTATGTAAATCTCATCTTAATATTAACATTTATACAATCACCTCAAATCTTAACTAAGGAATCTTTTATGGCTGTTAATCTACAAAAAGGACAAAAAATCTCTTTAAATAAAGAGGCTGGTGGAACACTTACAAAAATCAAAATGGGGCTAGGTTGGGATGTTGCCCAGTCTGCCTCAAGTAAAAAAGGTGGTTTTTTAAGTGGTCTATTTGGTGGTGGTTCAGGTGGTGAAGATAGCATCGACTTAGATGCTTCTTGCATCATGTTTGATAGTAACAAACAGCCTATCGATGCCATTTGGTTTGGGCAACTACAATCTAAAGATGGCAGTATCACTCATACAGGGGATAACCGTACAGGAGCAGGTGATGGTGATGATGAAGTCATCAATGTAGACTTATCACGAGTACCTGCTAGCGTACAATCGTTAGTATTTACCGTAAATAGCTTTACTGGACAAACCTTTGAAAGCGTTGAAAATGCATTTTGCCGGATTGTTAATGCCAACAATAACAGTGAAGTAGCTCGCTATAACCTATCTTCACAAGGTAGCCATACCGCTATGATTATGGCAAAAGTTTATCGCCATAATGGTGAATGGAAAATGCATGCTATTGGTGAGATTGCCTCAGGTCGTACTTTCCAAGACTTAATGCCTGCCATTATACCTCATGCTTAAAGAACATTCGTTCTATTAATAGTTTAACTTTAAGTTAAAATCAACTTTTTAGTTTAAAAAAATGCCCCAATCAACCTTTGACTGGGGCATTTTTCTGATATTTTATTATCTATTCTTTCTTAACTGTCACAGGCTTTTGTGGTATATCTACACTATCAACCATCTTTTCATTTATTTGCATAGGTGTCACCACATCTTTTGCAGTTACATCAATACTGTTGTCACTATCCAACTCTATTTGCAAAGGCTTATCAAAAACATTAACCCCACCTTTAACTCCAAAGTCCAATGTCGTCACTGTATAAGCAATACAAATATCTTCTTTTTCAAAGCGTTTTTTGATACGCATGATAATATCACTGCTGGCTTGTTTATAATCGACATTATTTTCAAAATGAATCCAAAAACGTAATTGAAAATTATAAGTACTTGAACCAATTTCAGTAAAATAAAAATCAATGGGTTCATCAGGCAATACACTTTCTACCAATCTTGCCTCTTCTAATGCCGCTCGCTTAACCAGCTCTAAATCATCACCATACGAGACACCACTTTCAAAGATAACCCGCCGTTTATGAAAAGCGGTATAACTGGTAAACGTATTATTATAAATAAGCTGATTGGGTACAAACACTTGCTGACCCGGCACTGTCTTTATTGTAGTAGTAATCCAGCCCAACTCAATGACTTTCCCATAAGTATTATCAATCTCTACCCAGTCATCTTTACCAAAAGGTTGCTGTACTTTTAGTAGTAATCCTGCAAACAAATTAGATGCCACATCTTTAAAAGCAAAACCTGCAATGATACCAAGCACCCCTGCCCCTGCCAGCAGTTTGGTTAATACCTTTTCTAATCCCAATATTTGCAGGGCAATAAATACCCCTGAGATGATAAAAAAACCATATATAACAATGGAAAATATATAAGCAATTTCAATATAATTATTATTGGTTTTTGCAGTGGCTGTTGAATATATTTTAAAAATATATTTTTTAGCAATTTTTGCTATGATAAAAAACAATAGCATGACTATAATACTTAGAAATATATTAGGTATATAGTCTATAACTGATTTTTCCCAATGTGCTAAAATACTTTTTAGATAGCTAATTTCTTTTCCCATAATATGCTTCTCTATTGTTTCTATTAAAACTTATCTATCATCAGAAAGTTTTTTTATTCTAAATAGCGTTACCTTAATATAAAATACAACTTTAATATAAAATAGTGGCTTTAAGGTCATGCAAAAGCCGAATTTAGTTTTATTATAGTGAGTATTGTTATGTACAACACAGATGCAGTATGGCTTGCTGAGGCACAATCTAGCCAAAGAGATATGCTTCTTAGTTTACAACATTTAAAAAATCATTACTGCAATAAACATTTAACCATCATTGCATCACATCGTTCCGATAGACCAGAAATTGTTATGTGTGCAGATAAACATTATGTTGAGCCAGATGATAAACACCTAAGAAATCAGGGGAAACCAAACCGACAAGCTGAGCTTTCCACATCTCAAAGGCAGGCAACAAACACTCATTGCTTACTATCTCGTTGGCAATTTGTATTAGAACATGCCAAAGAGCAACAAGTAAAGGTATTATTAACTGGGCGCAATGGCTATGATTATGAGTTGCATCGTCCTTTGTTTCAACAAGCAGGGATTCGTTTGCTCACAGGTGCATCTGATGTGGCTATGCTTGAGAAAATTGATGATAAGTTTGCTTTTATGCAACACTGCCAACATCATGATATTCCTGTTGCCACAGGTTGGCGATTTGATTCTTATGATGAGTTAAAGCAGTTATTAGCAGAATATGGACATCAACGTTTGTGTGTTAAGCCCATCAGTGGTATTTTTGCGCAGGGGTTTTGGCGGTTAGATACAGGTGATAAATCATTAGCTTATGACAGCTTTGAGCATTTATATTTTACAGATAATCGAAAAATCCACACACAACAATTTTTAGAGGCTTATGCCCATAGTGAAATGGTGTACCAACGCCCCATTTCGATGCTACTTATGCCATATTTGTCAGGACAAGAATATTCAATTGATGTGGTTTGTGAGCATGGAGAAGTGCTAGGAGCAATCACGCGTCATAAAGTCGGCAGTGTGCAGTATGTTGGCTATGAAAAAAGTGTGATGACAGTAGTAATACCACTTATTAAGGCATTCGGTTGTGATGGCATCGTTAGTGTACAGACCAAAGCTGATGATACAGGACAACAACGCGTACTAGAGATTAATAGCCGACCTTCAGGGGGCATTGGCTATACAGCTCATAGTGGGGTTGATTTAACTCAGGTAGCTTTTGCTTATTGGCTTGGCTGGACAGATAAACCCAATTTACAAGACATTGCTCAGCAAATAACACCCTGTAAAGTGCGTCCATTAATGAGCAGTATTAAGCTCTGTTGAACATTCACCCCGTTGGGCTAATATCTACAAGGGATATAGCTGTTTTTTACTTTTATGTAAAAATTAGCTAAATTTTTCCTATGAAGATGAATATGCAATAGCCCTTAAGCTATGATAGCTAAGTTACGGTATTAAAGATATTTTTAAACAAACTCTCATTATAAATGCACACAGGCAATCCACCATGACCACAACCTTAGTTTTAGGGGCAAATACCGTCATTTCACAAGCAAAATGTACGGTCAACTTTAAAGCAATCAACCCCAATCAAGCATTTAACCAACAACTTGGCATGCTTTGGCTACCACTTGATGACAAACGTCATGCCATCTGTAGCCCAGCCTACCTACACGAAACCAAAGATTGGGCAAGCCTTGACAATACCAATAACCCTAAACAGTGGCGACTGGACTTAGACAGCCTATTTGACAAGCAAGGTGTGCATTTTTTGCAACTGATTGCCTATACTTACCATAGCCCTACTCTTAACTTACCTGCTGTTGAGCTTGATGGTGTACAACTGAGTATTGATAACGAGCAGATACACTATGAATTTACCACCCAAGAACGCCATGTTAAAGCGGTGATTGTGCTAGAGATTTATCGGCGTAATGGACAATATAAATGCCGAGCGTTGGGCGAAACCTCAACGCAAGGACTAGATAGCCTATCGCAACGGGTACAAATCGCCATTGATACCCGCCCACCACAAACTCATGAGCAAATCCAAGCCCAAAACCAACAAATCAGCTCCGAATCCCGACAACGTCCACCACGCCAAGTACAAGCAGGTGAGACTTGGACAGGTACAGCCTTTGCCATTGACCCTTACCACCTATTAACGTGCCATCATGTCATCGAATCGGCTCAGATGATTGGGATTCGCCAACAAGGACAGCCTGACCGAGAAGTGCAAGTGGTGTTAAGCGACATTGGCAGTGATAGTGCCATTATTAAAGTTAGTGAGCCTCTGCCTTGCTATCTGCCTTTAGCGACTGGCTGTACTGACTTTTTGGGTGAAACCATCACCACATTAGGCTTTCCACTATCAGGGCTTAGCAGTCAGCTACAAGTGACACAAGGCTGTATTTCTGCACTCACAGGCTTTGGTGATGACATTCGTTATATGCAGTTTACCGCCCCTATTCAGCCCGGCTCTAGCGGTAGCCCCTTGCTACTGCCCACAGGGGAAGTTATCGCCATGGCAACCTCCAGCTTTGCCCATGAACACGCTCAAAATGTCAATTATGCAGTGAAGTTTCAGCTATTATCCGCACTACTAACCAGTGCAGGCATTAGCCTAACGAACCCACACCTTAACCAAACCCATAACAACGCACAAATTGCTGTATCACCAACACCGCTAACCACCCCTCAGCTTAGCCGTCAAAGTCGTGGGGCGTTATGGTTGGTGGGGTGTCAGGCGTGATATTCATAATTTAACCCATAGCCCAGCCATTATAAACAGTGCATTAGAGCCAAAAAAACCAAAGGAAATTTAGTAAATATGGCAAATACCACCATTCATACCTCCACCAAAACCATCACCCTACCTCGTGGCATGCTTTCCCTAACCTATCAACAAACCAAAGAAACCAGTCACCTATATGAACTAGATGACCTACTTGACTTTGCTCAACGTATCAACCCCAAACGGGCGTTTTTGTTTGTCTCCAAAGTATTGGGACGACATATCCCAGTTGCCCCTAGTATTATGCGTCAAGTATTTAGTGACCTTGCCAATCTTATCCCTGATAACCTACCTGAACCAATTGTAGTGGTGGGTATGGCAGAAACCGCGGTTGGGCTATCGGCAGGCGTACATCAAGTGCTACAACATCGCTACCCGAACGCCTTACTACTTAACTCCACCCGTCATGCTCAAGAGACTAATACTCATAGCCATACTGATAGTCAAACAAACGCCACCTTACTCACCACTTTTAGTGAAGACCATAGCCATGCCAGCCAACACCTTATCTATCAAAGCAACGACCCTGATATTCAAGTTCAGCTATTGGCAAGTAAAACTCTGATTATGGTTGATGATGAGGCGTCAACAGGTAATACCTGTATCAATGTGGTCAATGCCTTACAGCAGGCAGGACTACATCAGCTTGAACAAGTGCATCTGACCACATTGGTTGACTGGTCACTGAAACAAACAAATATAAATGACAGTATCAGCCAAAAATTAACTCAATCTACGGATATACCATTACAACAAATAGAACGAATGGAACAAACAATAGCCTTTCATCGTCATCATTTATTGGCAGGCTCGTGGCAATGGACGGACAGCCCCAACCCTGAACCGATTATTATGCCAAGTCTAGATACCACTGAGGCAGGTAGCCAACCTATCTTGGATACGGGTAATTGGGGACGCTTTCCCACGCTGGATAGCACACAAGGATTTGCTAATTATTTGGCTCAGTTTCAGCAAGCCTATGCTCGCCATTTTGGGATTGAAAACTGGCAAGCTAATGATTGGCAACAAAACCCCCTACCCAAGCGAATATTGGTATTGGGTAGTAATGAATTTGTATGGTTGCCGTTTTTATTAGCAGAATGGCTAGAAAGTCATGTAACAAAGCAGACAAAAAACACGCAAAACATAGTGAAATTTAGTGCCTTAACCCGTTCTCCAATCGCATTGGGTGGGGCGATTAAGCACATGCTACGTTTTGCTGATAACTATGGCTTAGGCATGACCAACTTTGTTTATAATATTAATGCTGATGAATGGGATTTGATTATCTTATGTATCGAAACCCCTGCCGATAGTGTCGATACGCTATGGCAAGAGCTTGATAATGTGTTGGTGGTGAGTGCTGGGTAAGCGTAGGTTAATTAGGCTAACTCATCATTATCCTGCCAACCTGTAACATAACGTACAGTCCGTAAAAAGTCTTTAACAGGCTCTGATAAATGAGTTAGTGGATTAACATCTAACCTAATATATTCTAATTTTTTTAGATAACAAATACTTTCAGGCAGTTCGGTTAGTTGGTTATCATCAATCCAAAGCCATTCCAAATTAGTCAATTGACCAACCCATTCAGGTATCTCGATAAGTGGGTTTCCAGAAACTCTAAGTTTTATAAGATTAGTTAATTTACCAATATGATCAGGCAACTTCTCAAGTTTAGTATCATAAATATCAAGTTCTGTTAGATGATGTAATTGTCCAATCCAATCAGATATTTCCATAAGTGAACCATCACCAATACATAGATAACTCAAATTAGTAAGTTGCCCTATACTCTCAGGTAGTTCCTTAAGTTGATTACCACTAATACAAAAACTTATTAATTTTTTTAGATTCCCAATACTTTCAGGTAGTTTAGTCAGTTGATTATACTGAATATCAAGCTTTGTTAAATTAGTCAGTTTCCCAATACTTTTAGGTAATTTGGTCAGTTTATTCCAACCAATATTCAGATTTGTTAAATTGGTGAGCTCCCCAATGCTTTTAGGTAGTTTAGTCAATTTATTACCCCAAAGTATCAGTTCAGTTAAATGATTCAGTTGCCCAATACTTTCAGGTAGTTTGGTCAGTTGATTATAAGTAATCCAAAGCGTTGTTAAATTCGTCAGTTGCCCAATTTCATTGGGTAGATAAGTAATTTTAGGTAGATGATGTTTACCATCAGAGCGGTTAATATCCAACTTCGTCATCGCCAGTAACTTTTCTTTATCTCTTGGCACTGCACTCTCTGGAATTTCAAATTCATCCGCCCATGCAAAGATGGCATCTATCCATTGCTCATCTTCATTGTTGTATTGTGTTGACGTTGTATTCATTACTGACTCCAAAACTTATCATTTATATAAAAAATATTTAATTATAATAAATATTATAACTAAATAAATAACATGAAAATATAAAAACCCCTGCCAAATAGTAAGTCATGTTACTACCCTATGGCAGAGGTCTAATAATATGATGCTAGTCAGTAGAGAATAAGTGTAAAAACTAATAACTTATCCCACTTTACGCCAACCCCAAACAAAAGGTATATGGCTCATAAACTCTTGTACTTCTTCAGATAAATCTTTTAATGGATTACCTTCTAAATTAAGAGCTTCTAAATTTTTAAGGTGACATAGGCTTGCAGGTAATTGTGAGAGTTGATTATAACTGACATATAGGTCTTTTAAATTAGTAAGCTCGCCAATATCACTCGGTAGATTGGTCAGTTTGTTACCACTAACATCAAACTCCTCTAAACTGCTAAGCTGTGCCATCTTCTCTGACAATGCCGTAACTTGATTACCATAAATATAAAGATGACCTAGATTACTAAGTGTCCACAAACCTTCAGGTAAACTTGTCAGCTGATTTTTACTAATATCCAATTTTTTTAACTGCTTAAGATGACCAATATCTTCTGCTACTTGATGAATGCGATTATTATTAAGTTTTAGCAGAGTTAAATTAACAAGTGCGCCAATATGCGCTGGTATTTCAGTAATCTGATTATGATTCAGTAAAAGACTACTCAAGGCTTGCAAACTACCTATGCTCTTTGGAATGGTGGTCAACTGATTGTCACTCATATCTAACAGCACTAAGTGGCTTAATTGTGAAAAGTTATCTGGTAATTGGGCTATTTGATTTTGTGAAAGTTTCAATGTGGTTAACTGATTCAGTTGTCCAATACTATCGTGAAGCTCTGTCAATTGATTGTTCGAAAGATTCAGCTCTTCTAAATTAGTTAAGCGTCCAATACTCTCTGGCATCTGTGACAATTTATTTGAGAAAGCATCAAATACTGTTAAACCATCCAATTGTCCTATTGCTTCAGGCAATTTTTGGAGTTGATTAAAATCAATATGAAGCTCAGTTAAGTTAGAAAGCTCGCCAATGCTTTCTGGTAATTCAGTCAATTGATTAAAACTGATATGTAAAGTAGTCAGATTAGTTAACTGTCCAATCGTACTTGGGAGTTGCGTGAGTTTATTCTGACTAATATTTAGTTTGGTTAAATTAATAAGCTGACCAATATCCTCAGGCAAATATGTTACTTTTGGCAATTGCGTTTTTTGATGTGATGATCCGCGATCAATATCTAACTCAGTCAGCGCCAATAACTTTTGTTTGTCTCGTGGGATTTCATCCTCTGGGATAGCAAATTCGTCTGCCCATGCAAAAATAGTGTCAATCCCTTGTGCAGTGGCTTTATTTGCTTGCTGTGTACTCATCATTGCTTCCTATATCCATATATGGTGATTAAATTTCGTAATCCTTAACGACTATCTGGTTTATCATAGCAGGAATAAAAGCCTTCTCAAACTTTATAATCATTATTTTTTAATCAACCAGTCAGAAACTTCCTATGAACACCTATTTTTTTCCATCCATTGATACGCTTCACACACCAGTAAAACCTTATGCCTTAATGGATTTAGACGACACCCTATTTCAAACACAGCGTAAAATAGACGCATGGCAACTACCCACGGCTGAGCCAGAAACTCTAGTCTGTGCCACAGTAAATAAACAAGGTCAGCCACTGAGTTTTATGAGCAAACGCCAAGCACATTTTTTCCATTGGCTATACACCAGTACTGAGCTGATTGCAGTGACAGCACGAGATAGCGATGAAATCAAGCGAGTGAAATTGCCTTTTAATAGTTGGCAAGTGCTGACACATGGTGCGGTGATTGTTGAGCCTGATGGAAAATTACATCCTCAGTGGCAAAAACACATGCTGACACAATTGACCCCCTTACAAGATATGTTGGCACAGTTAATACAACAAGTCGAACAACTTAATCAGATAGAATCTCTTAACTTAAAACTTGCCATCCATCGCCAGTTATTTACTTCTGCACCAGATAAAGACGTGATAATCTATCTAGCAATCAAACATACACAAAAAGACCATCAAGCCTTAGCAAAATTTGCCGAGCGGTTGCCGTCTTTATTTCCTCAGTTAAGTGATAATTTTTATATTCATGTCAATGCCAACAATTTGGCAATATTGCCTCATGTGGTTCACAAACGTCATGCGGTAGCGTTTTTATTACAACACTGCTTAGAGACTGAGCGTCCCAGTTTTGGCTTTGGTGATAGCTTGGCAGATTTGCCTTTTTTACAACTTTTAGATTGGTACGGTACACCCAATCATGGGCAACTTCATAAGCAGATAGATGCTAAAATAGGACTATAAATAGGTCTGAGCATCATTAAAGCCATCACCTGTATCCTACATTTCCACATGATGTGATATCAAAGCCATGAAACCAACTCAATCCCCTGCTCATCTATCAACACAATCAGGCAGTTATTTGCCAGATGATGTGACTTTTTTGCTCGATATTGTCGATAAAGACAGTATAAACAATGTGCCAGTACCTCAAAAAGAGGCATTAATACAGTCAGGTAAAAAGCACTACTCAGATATGCTGACCTTAGAGCAAGCACCCAGTGACACTCATAAACGGCTTTATTATCAAGCACTACAACAAGGTAGTGAGCGTATGGCAAGTGATATTGCCAACCTAGCTCATACTTTGCATCATATTTTTGCAGAGCAAGTCAGTAGCACAAACCCATTGATATTGGTAAGTTTGGTACGAGCAGGATTACCGATTGGCGTGCTATTACAACGGGCATTGCAGGACACACAGTCTTATGACAGTTTGCCCAGTGTGCATTATGGTATTAGTATCATTCGTGACCGTGGGCTAGACCCTGTGGCGATGCAACAAATTTTATCTCGCCACCCTAAAAGTCCTATCATTTTTGTTGATGGTTGGACAGGAAAAGGGGCTATTTATGGCGAATTGGTACGCAGTTTGAGAGTATATCAACAGACGAGTCATCCTTATTATAATAATATTTTCCATCAAGACGGTCATCATCAGGGTGTCATTCCGCTAGTTACTTTAGCAGACCCAGCAGGGGTGGCTTGGCTATCTGCCAGTGATAAAGATTGGCTCATTCCTTCTGGGGTGCTGGGCTGTACTGTCTCTGGTCTGATTTCTCGTACATTATTTACCGAGCCAGCCGAAGATTTGACATATGGTTTGCATCGTAGCGTGCTATATCATGAGCTACTGTCTCATGATTGTAGTTTGGATTTTGTGCAAACAATTGATAAGCAAAGAAAAAAACTACAAAATTCTGCTAAAATACTACCCACTTATGATGCGCCACGCTATACCACGCAAGCATTGATAGAACACCTTGCCAAACAGTATCAAATTAGCAATCGTAATCGAATCAAGCCCACCATCGCTGAAGCAACTCGGGCAATATTGCGCCGTGACCCAGAGCGAGTGCTACTGGCAGAAGCAAAGCACCCTGATACAGCCTTACTGCGCCACCTATGTCAGCAAAAAAACATCCAGATAGATACGATTGGCAATGAGATTTTGCCCTATCAGGCAATTACCATCATCAAAAAATGCTAAAGAACAAAAACGTTAAGATAGCACTTCAAGTTTTATACAGAATCCAACCTTAAAACATCTTAAAATAATCACTCAATTCTATTGAGCTTTTTTACAGGACATAAGACGCCACCTATGATTCATCATCGTACTTACACTCATAGTCAGCCCAACACTCACCCTGTTACGCTACCCGTTTCTCATCAATATCCTAGCTCTCATTTACCAATATCCAATACCTCTATAATGACTGCGTCAGCACACACAAAGCCTCAGTCACAAAAACACTTACACCCTTACCATCTTGGGGCAAGTCTATACATGCCTGCCACTCGCCAAGATATTTGGCAGGTGATTTGCCGAGAGAAACTACCCACACTCAATAGTGTGATTATTTGTTTTGAAGATGCGGTGAATAGTGCTGATGTAGACATGGCATTACAACAGTTACAAACGCTACTGACGACATGGGCAACCCACAGCACTAACTTGAGCGAACGACCCTTAGTTTTTATCCGTCCTCGTCATCCGCAAATGTTGCAACAGCTTGCTGATTTTACCGATATTGAGTTGATAGATGGATTTGTCTTGCCCAAAATTGATATGAATAGCCTGTCACAATGGCGCATCGCCTGTCAGTATATTTCTGACAAGCAATTATTAATGCCAACTTTGGAAACTGCACCTTTATTTCAGCCGTTACACAATCAGGATTTAGCCATCGCACTCAAAGAAGCCTTTACCCAGCCTATCTTTGCGTTACGCATTGGTGGCAATGACCTATTTTCCGTCTTACGCTTGCGCCGACCTCATCAACATCACATTTACGATACCCCCATTGGTACGCTGATTTATCAGCTTCTAGGATGCTTTGTGCCACATGGCTTTTATCTGACTGCACCTGTCTTTGAGTATCTTGAACAGCCTACCCTCTTTATGCAAGAGCTAAGCACTGATGTCAGTTTAGGACTGGTTGGTAAGACTGTGATACACCCTAACCAAATTGCACTGGTGCAACAAGCCTATGCCGTGCCAAATCATGTCCTTGACGAAGCACAAGCCATCTTACACAGTGATGCAAAAGCTGTGTTTAAATATAATAATAGTATGCTAGAGCCAGCCACTCACCGCATCTGGGCAACACAAATTATTGAACGTGCAGAAGTCTTTGGAACATGCTAACTGCCATCAAGCAAAACCTAGCATCAACCATAAACATAATTCATAAAATCATTAGAGCATCGCAACCATGACATACAGTTTTTTAAACGATTATAGTGAAAGCGCACACCCAGATATCATCACTGCCTTACAAGATATCCATTTACAACAGCACACAGGCTATGGCTTTGATGATATCTCAGAAGTCGTTAAAGCGACTTTGCGTCAACAGCTTAATAACAATGACATTGCCATACATTTTGCCATCACAGGGACACAAACCAATCAAGTCTGTATCGCCTCTCTACTATCTCCGATTGATGGCATCATTGCCAGTGATATTGGACACATTGCCAGTAATGAAGCAGGTGCAATCGAAGCCACAGGACATAAAGTCATCACCGCACCACATACGGATGGAAAGCTTACTGTCTCAGCGATTGATGACGTATATCAGCGCCATCAATTTTTACCCCACGTTGTCCGTGCCAAAGCCGTCTATCTTTCTAATAGTACAGAGCTTGGCACGGTCTACACTTATGACGATCTAAAAGCCATCTCTGACTATTGCCGAGCGCATCAGCTATATCTATTTATTGACGGTGCAAGGCTTGGTTCAGCACTTGCTAGTGAAGAAAATACTGGCTCACTGGCTGATATAGCCGAACTTGCAGATATATTCTGGTTGGGTGGCACAAAAATGGGTGCAATGTTTGGTGAAGCCATCATTATTCCCAATACCAAACTTGCCGAAGATTTTGCTGTGCATCTCAAGCAACGTGGTGCATTGATGGCTAAAGGCTATCTATTAGCGTTACAATTTAAGGTATTGCTGGATAATGACAAATATCTAAAGCTGTGCCAACATGCCAACCTAATGGCAACACGTCTCTCTGATGCACTACTAGCACAAGGTATTCAGCTTTATGCACCACTACAGAGTAACCAAGTCTTTGCCATATTACCTGACTCGCTTATTCAAGCGCTCAAGACAGATTTTGCCTTTTATGAATGGAAAAAACTGGATAATCAGCATAGTATCGTACGCTTTGTCACCTCATGGGCGACAGCAGATAAACAAATAGATAAGTTTATTGCGACATTAGAAAACCTAAAAACTTAAATACTCAAGGTCAAATTTAGTCTGTAAATGTGACTCTAAAGCAGGCAGGTTAAACGCATCATCTTCACTCACAAAGCTAATGCTAATGCCTGTCTGCCCTGCCCGCCCCGTACGTCCAATCCGATGCACATAATCGTCAGGCTGTTCAGGTAAAGTGTAGTTAATCACATGGCTGACTTCATCGACATGAATACCTCGCCCTGCCACATCTGTCGCCACCATCACTTCAGCATCACCATTTTTAAAACGCTCTAAATATTTTTCACGTTGAGACTGCGCCACATCACCTGATAACATCACCGTTTTAAAGTGCGAGCGCAGTTTATGATATAAGCGCTTTACTTGGTCTTTACGATTGGCAAATATAATCACTTTAGAGACATCCTGTTGCTGAAGTATCTGCTGTAACGCCTCTAACTTTTTAGCTTCAGTCAAAATATAAAAATGCTGTTGCACCAGCTCACTGGTTTTATGCTCAGGCTCAATCTCTACAAAAATGGGTTGATAGAGCCAACGATAAGCAAGATTCATCACATCTTGATTAAATGTTGCCGAAAATAGCAAACTTTGACGGTCAGTATTGGCAGGCATTTGCCCAATCAGCGTTTTAACTGCTGGTATAAACCCCATATCCAGCATTCTATCTGCCTCATCTAATACCAATACCTCAATGCGGTCTAAAAAGACTTCATTTTTCTCAATCAAGTCCAACAATCGCCCTGGTGTCGCAATAATAATATCTACAAACCCCTGTGATAACTTCTGTAACTGCGCTTGATATTCCACCCCACCCATCAAACAGACACTATGTAGCTGTGTATGCTGTGTCATTTGTAAGCAGTCCTCATAAATCTGCTGTGCCAGCTCTCGGGTCGGTGCAAGCACCAATGCTCTTGGCTCACCTAGATAGCGTTGCTCATCTTGAGCAAATGGATGCTTAAGCAAAAACTCAATCAAAGTTAATAAAAAAGTAGCCGTCTTACCTGTACCTGTCTGTGCCTGACCAATGGCATCTTGCCCCGCCAATGTATGCGGTAAAATCTGTGCCTGAATCGGTGTTAGCTTCTCAAACCCTAACGCTTGTACTGCTTGTAGGGTCTGTGGTGACAAAGGTAAAGACTCAAAAGTAGAAAAATCTGAGGTTAACTCTGATTGGGTATCAGGGTCGGTGTCTATATTTGTATCATTCATCATTGTATTAGAATTGCTCATATCACTTGTCATATTAGCAGTAGTCAATGCAAACATCCTTATTATTATTGAAACTTATTATTAAAACATTAAAGCTATAATTATTTAACCACACAATACAAGAATAGCAATCTCTAAATAAAAAAATAGACAAAAAAACAAGCCAATGCAGATGATTTATTTAACACAAACCACCCACATTGGCTTAGATTATACTGGATAGCACCATATATTTGCTATTTATCAAAACTTTCGTAAAAACTTATCAAAATACCAAGAAACTGGCGACAAAATATAAGTATTATCTGACCACCAGAGTATAAGTGTTGCTATACAATGCTTTATATCAAGTGTTACCTGTCCTATAGCTACCAACCATACAGCACAGCGACACATTCTAATATAAAGTATGAAAAGGCACAGCCATTTGCAGTTATTGAACTTTCGTTACTTCTTCTGCTTGTAGACCTTTTTGTCCTTCAACAACTTTGAATTCTACCTTTTCACCATCTTGTAGCGAACGATAGCCTTCACCTTGAATGGCACGGAAATGAACAAAAATATCCTCACCACTCTCACGTTGAATAAAGCCAAAGCCTTTTGAATCGTTAAACCACTTAACAACACCTTGCTCACGATCTGACATAATAAAACTTCCTAAACAAACGAAAACAAATACTGATAACCACTACTCATATGAATGATACATAAATATTGCTATTTATACACATTTACTCATAATAGATACCAGTGTGAGTATATACTCACTGACCAAAAAAATTAAATAACAAATTGTTGATGCAAAATCCGCTATGATATGTCTTACTGCTTTAAGCATCATACATAGAGTACATAGTCTGTTATGCAACCCACATTCTGCTTCACAATTTTATGATGTATGCCAGTCAATCGTTATCATCGTGTTTATTATGATTTAGAGTGAATCTGGTTCATCCATATTTATCGCATCAAGCAGACTGTAATAATATAGAAATATATTCTATCTAAAAAAATATCATAGCATGCTAATTTTGTAACACAAAGTGTTTTAACATAAATTTCATGCAATTTATTGTAATATTGGAGTCAACATGTCTGATTTAACCTCCGTTCAATTAAATCAATCACAAAAAACTGTCCAATTAAAACAAGTTTTACTTATCAATGGTCCAAACCTAAATTTACTTGGCAAACGTGAGCCTGAGATTTACGGCTCAGATACATTAACAGACATCGAAGAAAATCTAAAAAATATTGCTAAAAATCAAAATATTAACTTAATCTGCTTCCAGTCTAACCATGAAGGTGAAATTTTAGATACCATTCACCAATTTGGTTTGCTCAACCCAGTACAGCAACGTGTTGATGGTATTATTATTAATCCTGGTGCATTTACACATACTTCCATTGCCATACGTGATGCATTATTGGCAGTTTCAGTTCCTTTTATTGAAGTTCATTTATCCAACGTTCATCAACGTGAATCTTTTCGCACCCACTCTTATTTAAGTGACTGTGCTATTGGGGTTATTTGTGGATTTGGCGCACAAGGTTATGAAATGGCTTTACAATATCTGGCAAGGCAATATACAAATAAAGATTAAAAATAAAAATATGGCAAATAATGTAGAAAATATAGTAAAAATTTTTTGTATTTTTTTGAAAAAATAGATTTTAAAGCAACTTCCAAGGTAATGATAATTATGGCAAGCTCAGGTAAACGTTTTATGAAGCTGGCAGGTATGACCGCCAGTATCGCAGGAAAAGCAGCAAAAAACTCATTAAAGCATCTATCTAGTGATGAGACTAAACGTAATGAGGCACGAGCCGAACTTATGCAGGATGTTGGTTTGCAAATTGCTGATACACTTGGTGAGATGAAAGGGGCGGTCATGAAAGTCGGGCAGATTGCCTCACAATATAAAGACATCTTTCCACCTGAAATTGCTAAGTCCTTAGAAAAGCTACAAAAAGATGCACCTCCCATGCCGTTTGCCGTTATCAAAAAACAAGTAGAAAAAGAGCTACGCAAGCCAATTACAGAGAGCTTTGCGCAGTTTGAAACTGAGCCATTTGCGGCAGCTTCTATTGGTCAGGTACATCGAGCGACGCTACCATCAGGACAAAAGGTGGTGGTCAAAGTCCAATATCCAGATGTGGATAAAAACTGTGATAGCGACCTAAAACAAGTTCGTATGGCTTTAAAAATTGCTGGCGTACTCAATATGAGCCGTGAGCTACAAGATCAGCTATTTCATGAAATCCGTCAAAGTTTGCATGATGAGCTAGATTATGTCAAAGAAGCACAAAACCTAGCTATTTTCGGCGCATTTCATGAAAAAGACGGTGGCATTATTATTCCTAAAGTGATTAGCAGTCATTCGTCAAAACGAGTCTTAACTCTGACTGAAGAGATGGGAGAGTCATTAGAGGTAGCGGCAACATGGGATAATGCCATTAAGCAAAAAATTGCTAAGCATCTGTTCCATTTTAGTGCAGGACAACTATTTGAATTATATCGTATGCACTGTGACCCACATCCAGGCAACTTTGCTTTCCGCCCCGATGGTAGCGTTGTTGCTTATGACTTTGGTGGTATTCGTAGTTATTCTGATGCTGAGGTACAACTTTTTAGACGCTTTGTCAAACATGCTATAAAATCTGACATCACTGCTTTAGAGCAGGATTTGGTAACCTTAGGCATTCGCCGTCGTGATGATGAGATTATCCCCAGTGAATTTTATCAGCAGTGGATAGATATTATGCTAAAACCATTAGCCATTGCCCCCTATTATCAAGGAGAATTTGATTACGGGAACAGTGATGTGCACTTTGCAGTTATGGAAAATTTTAAAAGCTCATTAAAGTACTTTAATCAATTTCAACCTTCAGCAACCACAATGATGGTTGATAGAACCGTATCAGGACAATACTGGAACTTGGTTAACCTCGGTGTCAGTGTCGACTTTTCTGAAGACGTGCGCCATTATGTTGATTACTAAGCTTTGTTGCAGCACAACTAACAAAGATAAACCACTATAAATCACTACAAATGCAGGTCGTGACCACAACGGTCACAAAAATTGGCAGCAGCAGCATGCCCAAATTTACCACAGTTTGGGCAAGTAATGGGGTGTAGCTGTGGGCGCATGGTCTTTGCTAACTCAGCCGTAAAAATACCCGTTGGTACGGCAATGATTGAATAACCAGTTATCATCACCATACTTGCTATCGCTTGACCAAGTGGAGTTTTTGGTGACATATCACCATAACCCACCGTGGTTAAAGTTACGATTGCCCAATAGATGGATAACGGAATACTGGTAAAGCCATTTTCTGGACCTTCAACCACATAAACCACTGAGCCAAATATCGTCACCAATAACAGCACGGATAGGAAAAAGACTGTGATTTTATGCTGACTGGTTTTGAGTGCCGCAGCCAAGAAACCTGCCTGTTGCATATAAGCCTTAAGCTTTAATACCCTAAAGACTCGCAACATACGCAGTACACGTACGACAATCAGATACTGAACACCACCAAAGAATAAGCTTAAATAACTGGGTAACACAGATAATAAATCGACGATACCAAAAAAACTAAAAACATAGCGTAGGCGATTTGGTGCAGAGAACAACCGCAACAAATACTCTAAGGTAAATAAAATTGTAAAAAACCACTCTGCGTAAAAAAACAGTGTTCCATATTGCAAGCGCAAATATAAAACACTATCGAGCATAACAACACCGACACTGGCAATAATCGCAATCAATAGCACAATATCAAACAGTTTTCCTAGCGGTGTATCTGTACCTTCAACGATAATATGGATACGATTACGTAAATGATTGATGGCATCAGCAGTGGTGGATTTCATATAATGACTGAGTCTCTATTGGGCATAATTCGGGATACTGTAGTACAAATATGACGGATTGGCTATAATAATGTTTTCGTCATCTGGCGCTATTATACGTTAAACTAGCGCATACAGCCATTTAACCCAGTGTTTATCATATATATTTACAAGTTATTTAAGGAAGTAGCATGGCAGGTCACTCCAAATGGGCTAATATTAAACATCGTAAAGCCAAGCAAGACGCAGCAAAAGGTAAGGTTTTTACCAAAATTATTCGAGAAATTGTCTCAGCAGCCAAGCAAGGTGAGCCTGAGCCAGACAAAAACCCTCGTCTTAGAGCTGCTGTTGAAAAAGCATTATCCGTCAATATGACTAAAGACACCATTAAACGTGCTATTGAGCGTGGTGCTGGTGGTGGTGACAGTGATAATGTTGAAGAAATCACCTATGAAGGCTACGGTGTTGGTGGTGTTGCTGTCTTGGTCGAAACCATGACAGACAACGTTAACCGTACCGTTGGTGAAGTACGCCATGCCTTTAGTAAACATGATGGTAATCTTGGTACGTCAGGCTCAGTGGCTTATTTATTTAGCAAGCGTGGTGAGATTATCTTTGACGATGTCTCACTTGAAGATGAAGTCATGATGGTTGCTTTAGATGCAGGTGCAGTCGATATCGAAAATGATGGTGATTCACTGGTTGTTGTGACTGACCCTGAAAACTTTGGTACTGTCAAAGATGCCTTAAACGAGGCAGGGCTGGTTTCTGATAATGCTGAAGTAACGATGTCACCATCAACCACTGCTGATATTGATAATATTGATGATGCTCAAAAAGTTATGAAAATGATTGAAATGCTTGAAGACTTAGATGATGTGCAAGAAGTTTATACTAATGTCAACTTTAGTGATGACATCATGGCACAGCTATAGTAAGTGACCTACATATAATAAATGATTTAGACAGTCCTTATTTATCCGTTGACTGACTGTACATCAATAATCTTATGGCTCGGGTATCGGGTAATATGGATTTTCTGAAAGCCACTGTCATGAAGCAGTGGCTTTTTTGCAGCAACTAAAATCCCGTTTGACTGATATTTATCTGTATGTACCAAAAGCCATAACTCATCTAATGTGCGACGGCGCTGATAAGCATCTACTTTATGTGCCTTTTTTTGTAAAACAGCATCCATATCAGCTTGGCTAATCTCTGAAAAATGATGACGATATTCAGAAAACTGATAATCTGGCATATACCAAGTAGAAATTGGTAAACGAAAATTCTCAAAACCATACTGATATAAACCTTCAGTATCTATCTGCAAATATAGTGATTGCTCATCATATTCTCTTTTATATTGGCTATCTATTTTATTAGTAGTATTAGCATTGATACGTGCCAACACTCTTAAAGACTGCCAATACCAACGCTTTGCAATCAAGCCCACCTCCCCCATTTGGTCTCGCAGACGTGGCAATGTTGTCAACTCTATACCGATATAACGTAACTGCTCATTTTGCCAAAATATCAGCGTAAAATCTGGCTCATGTCCATCATCTTCACCAGAGATGATATGCACAGGGTCTAAGCCTGTAATGGCAAGATAGTGACATAAATACACCCACTCTCGCTGGCGTTTGCTTTGTCGTTGCTGGCTATGATATTGCATATTAAAACCTATATTCACAACCCATAAATGGTAGTTTTTACCTAACAATACTCTAATTTTGGCTTATGAGTTTAGATTATTATTTTTTGATTAGTGTCTACCATCATGATATGTCTTAAAAGATTGATTCAACTCATAACTTTTAGTATAAATAAAAATGGTTATATCTTATTTCAACAATTATCATCTACAACAACCCATAACAAAAGGACGTAATAACATGATACAAACCATTAAAACTCCATCAGCCTTCAGTATGACTATCAGTATTATGTTAAGTAGTTTGCTCACTCTAACAGCTTGCCAAACCAGTAACCCTGCAAAAATCCCAACAAAAAGTTCAACAAAGACTGGCTCAGACACAGCTACCCATATACCCTCAGGTGGTATTGAGCTTGATTATAAAATATTACTCAACTCAAGCTATGATGACTTTGGATCAACCACAAAAAGTGAAGCCTATCAAAAGGTTATTGATGATAGTCAAACCTTTCAGCAAGAATTTGCCAAATTTAGCAATGCCTTAGCCCCAAGCATTGATTTTTCCAAACAACGTGTGGTGATGGATAGCTTAGGATTATTATATAGTGGCTCAATGGAAACGACTGTAAAACAAGTCTATGATGATGGTGAGTTTGTTCATGTTATTTTCCTGCATACAAGCAGAGATGCCAACTGCCCTGTAACAATGGCTCTTAGTCGTCCTCATGTTTTTATCAGTCTTGAAAATACAAGACCCATTAAAATCCATACTGAGTCCATGACAGAAACTTGTGACTGACTTATAATTTTTTATGTCACACCATGACTGGTAAGAAGAGCGTATCAATAATTTCATTTTTATCATTATTTATCATTCATATTTGTGACTTTCTCTTCTATAGTCCATTCAACCACAAATGAAGCTAAAAGTTAACCGTTCTGTATGGATCTGACGACGTCATATTAATAGCTCTTCGCCCAAACAAGAGGGATTACTAACTATCCACTCTTGTAAATCTTGGCTCTCTTTTAACTGCATTTGAGAAAACGACACTGTCTCCAACTTTATCATTTCTCGATTTTTTATATCAATCTGATACATAGCAGTTTATTCTTTATCAGTCTCAAACAACGCTGCAACAAACTGTTTTGGACTAAAGGCTCGCAAATCATCAATTGACTCACCGACACCAATATAACGTATGGGAATGTCTGTCGTCTCGGCAATATTAAATACCACACCACCTTTTGCCGTACCATCCAGCTTAGTAATGGTAATCCCTGTCAAAGGTACTGCATCATTAAAGATTTGTACCTGATTAATTGCATTCTGCCCTGTACCTGCATCTAACACAATCATACCCTCATGAGGTGCAGTTGGGTCAGCTTTACGCATCACACGTACTACCTTTTCTAGCTCTGCCATTAGGTGAGTTTTATTTTGCAGTCGCCCTGCTGTATCTGCAATCAGTACATCAATATTTTTTGCTTTTGCTGACTGCATTGCATCAAAAATAACCGAAGCACTATCCGAGCCATGACCCTGTGCAATAACTGGGATATTGTTACGCTCTCCCCAGACTTGTAATTGCTCTGTCGCTGCTGCACGGAAGGTATCCCCTGCTGCCAACATCACTGACTTGCCCTCAGCTTGCAAACGCTTAGCCAACTTACCAATGGTCGTGGTCTTCCCTACCCCATTGACACCCACCATTAAAATAACAAATGGCTTTTTACTCGTATCAATGACTAATGGTGCAACTTTTGGCTCTAAAATATCCACCAACTCTTTTTGTAGTGCCTTATATAAGGAATGCGAATAAATCAAATCTCCCCTATCTGTCTGCTCTGTCAAGCTAGTAATGATACGATTGGTTGCATTGACGCCAATATCAGCGACTAGTAGCTGGTCTTCAACTTCTTCTAATAGCTCATCATCAATCTCTTTACCACCAATTAAGATATTAACCATACCCTCTGCTAAGTTCTTACGCGACTTAGACAGACCTGATTTCATCCTATCAAACCAACTACCCTTTTTAGGTTTATCTTCAGTAGCCTCCACTTCATCTGTACTAATAGGTGTGGACTGTATATTAGATGGTGCGATTATCTCATTTTTATTTTTCTCTATAGCATCTGTTTCATTTGTGATACCTGATGATTCAACAATAGGCACTTGCTGAACTGGCATACTTGGTAAAGTAATGTCGTCATCATCTAAATCACCATCTAAGTCAATAACGATACGGCTAGGATTGTTACTATTATTCATATATCTACTCAAACTCATCTAGTCAGGTTATTTTATTACTATCTAGTTTAGCATATTGCACAGTTTGGCATAATCTATCATCTTGATATTCAGGTATCTTAATTAGCATTTTGCTAATCAAAACAGCAAACACCATATATTTTGCAATTATCTAAAAAAAACATTTGACACTGAAACTCAAATCTATATAATACACACCCACAGCAAGGGTGGTTAGCTCAGTTGGTAGAGCGTCTGCCTTACACGCAGAATGTCGGCGGTTCGAACCCGTCACCACCCACCACTTGTTGTAAACGACCTAAGCAGCGGTAGTTCAGTTGGTTAGAATACCGGCCTGTCACGCCGGGGGTCGCGGGTTCGAGTCCCGTCCGCTGCGCCATATTTCAAAACTAGATTTTAGACTAAAAGTTTAAACAAGTTTCGCCTCAAGTATCCCCTTACTTGGGGTTTTTTTATGTCTGTAGGTTTTTGGTTTGTCAGGAGTTTATGATATTTTGGGTGTAATGATGAGTTGGATTATTGGTCTTAGGTACTTTTAAAAATGCCTCTCTATATTTTAATTTAATTATAAAATAAAATTAGAAAAACCACGGTGACCATCTGCTCTGTAGCCAACTGGTGACCATTTTGTGACCAAAGCTATTAAAAACTAGTATCAAGAAGCAAATCTTAATTATCAAAACAATTTAGTTCTTTATTATTTAGAATAGGCACAGCAATCGGAACTTTATAAAACTTAGTAAAGCCTTTAATTGCATTTCCATCTGTTAAGCTATCAGGTAGCTCATTTCCCTCTCTTTGGTCCGTATAGATAACCACACAGCTAACCACGTTCATGGTTTGCACCTCTTCTGTATGATAACCTAATTTATTTAATATACCTTTGTCTCTTGCATAGCCACTTATTTGTCTAATATCTTCAATGATATTACTTAATCCTCTGTCCTTTTGATAAGTAGGTTTGTATTTTGCATCAATAATAAGTGGCTGTACGTCATCTATGAGTAAATAATCGGGGCTTCCGTAGCTACCTTTGGCTTGAAATATAATCTTCTCTGCATATTTGTCTTTTAAAAGTCCCAAAACATACAGCTCAAAAAGCTTCGACATATCTATCCAGAATGGCGGTACAGTTGTCTCTTGTGTAGTGCTATTTTCAATTTCATTAATATGATAGCCAAAGCGCTTAAGAATGATTTGAGACAATGTTAGTGCTTCTTGATACTCTTTATAAAATGGATTGCGCTTAGTGGCTTTCATTTCATGCAAGTTTACTTTATCACTAACCATCTCAAATGCAGGCATACAGAAATCCATTAGATGTTTCATTGAGTGGTGATATTCTGGACACTTTGCCAAATAACGTTGAACAAACTTTAATGTACGTTTTAAAACCCTATTTTCAACACTATTAAATCCAAATTCATCATAGCGACAGTATGTGTTAGTAGGTTTGTTTCTGGTCAGGTTTTTATTTATATTCTCAGCGACTAATACCCTGCCTTTAATCTTACAAGTAAGATTATGCTCAACCTTATAATAAGATTGCCGCAAGCCTTTACGCACAATATCTTTTACTAACTGAAGAAACTGCATGATTAGTAGCGGTGTTAATAAATCAAATTGTTGATTTATTTCGATAAAAGGTTCGTTTAGCTTAATGTGGTATAGATCTTTGGTGTTTTTAGCGATATCACCATGAGTCAAACATGAGTGAAGCATGCCAAGATAATCAATTTGTTTATCACCCTCATTAATTTTCGGTGCAACATAAATGGCTTGTTGGTTCTTAACAAGCCAGTCTGCACCGATAAAGTATGACATTTTAAGTGATTGACTGCCTCTACCATAAATAACCTGAACGCAACGCTCATTGTTTATGTTGTCTTGAAAAAATATATCTGATACTTCTATACCTTCACAATCAAAGTCTATCTGATTGTGTTCTCGTATGGTCTCTAAGTGGTTAAATTGTATTAGCTTAGACATGTAAATTTCCTACAATGTCTTTAGCACTATCTAATAAGATGCCATCTTTTATATACTCATATAGTATCGGCTTAATCTCATAGTTAAGCTTTTGTCTAAGCTCAATAATAAAATCTTCATCAGACATATTCTTATCAGATGCAATAAAGTAGCTATGCCCTATACGCACATCGTTAGCATCAAAATCTGCTGACAGATAAGTATTATCGAATAGCTCCATTACCTCATTGTACAGCCTTTTAGCCTGTTCATTTTTCACAACATTAACGTTAGGCAAAACATTATAGAAAGCAAAGCGTCTGCGAATGGCATAGTCGATATGACCAACTGAGCGATCAGCTGTGTTCATAGTACCAATGATATATAGGTTTTTAGGCAATTTAATATTTCGTGAATTATTATGCTCATACATCGTCTGTATAGACTCACCACGATATTCAAGCGTATAAATAAGTTCTCCTAACACTGACGGTAGATTGGCTCGATTAATCTCATCAATTATTAGCACATAGTTACCATTAGGATTGTCGCAGGCTTCTTGGGCAATTTCAGCGAGTTTTTTATTTTCGACATGATAACTAATATTGCCCTCATCACTACTAGCAACTATGCCTCTGACAAAGTCCTCATAGGTATAAGCCGGATGAAATTGGATAATTTCATATTTTCCCTGTGCTTTAACTTCATTTGACTGTGTCAAATCCTGCCCAGACTTTAAATCAAAGTTATCCCAAATAATACGAGCAAACTCATTTTTCGTTATCTCAATGTTAAATTGCTTCTTTTTATCTAAGTATATTTCTGTCAATTTTTTATTTTTATCGAGTAAACTTAGACTCTCATCATAGCCTTGGAGTAACTTCAATGCGTTATCAATCGCTGTCTCGCTATTAATTGGGAAGTACACTTCTGGATAATAGCTTTGCAATACCTTAAGTACGAAACTATTGCCAAAGCGCTCAAAAGCTTGTGCCGTATTATGATTGTTGACTAGATCATGTAGAGTCTCGGCAATCATCTTCATGGCGAGATCATCATTTTCTATATCTTCAACGAAACCATGTTTACTATAAATATCCTTAGCTTTGCTCCAATATATCTTATAAGAAAGCGAACTACCGGGGAAATAGTAGCCCAAGCTTTGTAATCCTCTTTCTATCCACCAACAAAAAGAGTTATTTTCACCTGTCCCTATGCAGTAACTTTCTAAAGTAAGATCTTTGAGTTTTTCCCTAGGAAATGTATTATGAAAACCTGATAATAACTGTTGACACTTTTCACGCTCAAATTCAGTTTCTGTACTATCAGCATCAAATGATTGAATCAAGTCATCAATTATCTGATCTGGCGTTCCTTTATTTTCGGGCTGAATGATACGTTCTGCCACTAATTTAGCCAGTCTAGTTTTACCCGTACCTGGAGGACCTTGCAAAATAACTTGGTGTTTATATTTTAGAAGGTTAATTACTTCATTAATGTCAGAGTCACTCATAACTTTTTCATACCATTTTTTAATTGAGTTATTAGTTGGCGCACTATTATTAGAAGCCATATCACATCTTGTTAGAGCAGCTGTTGGAGCTATATAATAATCATATGCCTTATTATACCAATCAAGTATTTCAACTTTTCGTCTCCGTTGAAACCAATCTAAATCCTGATTAATATTCTTCTCAAACTTATAGTCGCCAACAACTTTAGTTAAAGCTATTATCGTACCTCCTCTTTTTATAGCGACAATATCTCCGATTTTCATTTGTTTGGCAAATTTGTATTCTTGTATTTTATCTTCATCTGGATCTTCCCAAACTCCAATCCCTATATAGCTAGTTTCTTCTAGTACCCTTCTCTCTCTACCCCAAGATAAATTATCAGGATGCAACTGCATATGCCAAAAATTCATTATTTATTCCTTATTTATATTTTTGCCTTAAGTATGACCGTTCAATATTAGCACCCATCTCAAAATTTTAATAAATAGTTTTAGCGAGAAACAAATCTTAGCATTATCTAAATTTCTAAGCTATAGTCATTTCAGATAATACAGCTACTTTTGTACCTATCCCCTAAAATAACACAGCTCAAACATAGAAATTCTTATAAAATATCTATAAGGAGTTTTAAAATGAGTAAACAAATGACAGAGAGTCAAATAGTATCGATACTAAAAGAAGCCGATGCAGGAATACCCGCCAAAGAGCTATGCTATTCGACTAAAGATAAAAATAGGCTGTAAGACCAGTTGTAATGTTCGGAAGATTCTCTTACCCAGACTGCTGAAGGTTGATTGGAGTGAGTCTTTCTATAAAGTTTGTCCTGTCTCTGTTCATCTAGATCATCCACATCTAGCACTCGGTGTGTAGTGGATAATAGTTGAACTGATTCACGTATCATTTTGCCCACATGTTTGTCTACATGACAATCGGCAGCCTCTGTATCATTATCAAAAAATAAAGTGCTCATTTTTTCTTCTAATAACATGAAAGTATTTCATTTTTAGACAGAGGGTTAAACCAAAGCTCTTATCACATCACCTTATACCTACTTTAGTACTATTTGACTATGACTATAACAAAAAACACACCTTCTTGGTTCTTGGGTGTGTTTTTTATCAAAAATAAATTATAAGGTTATGGCTTATCTAAGCTAACACCAACTTAACGTTAACCCAGCTTTTCTCTAAATTCTAGTACCTGCTCTGGTACAGCATTTTGGGCAATCTCGGTGAAAACCACCCCTGAAGTATCTACATTACTATCGCCTGATGTCCAATAATCAGAAGGTAGTACAGCAATGCTTAGCTGTGGGTCTTTAAAGATGATTTCGTTGTCTCGGCGTATACCAACAACCCATTGATAATGTTCAGCGGTATTTTTGATGGGCTGATAGGCTTCATCAGAGACATCACCTTCTCGCTCATCAAAAATAAGACCGGCAATATTTGCATCTTTAAAAGCACGTAACCAGTCAGCACAATAAATGGCTGCATTTTCAGCAGAGTCATCATCAAATTCATGCTCATCATCTGGCTTGGCTGCACGAGCAGTCAGATAAAGCATTTGTAGCGGTGATGGCATTTGTACCAATACGGGTACACGCTGGGTTTGCACAGTTGAGGCAACCAATGCACTGACAGCAGCTTTAAAGTCATCATTACCCATAAAGGTTTTTAGAGCATAGCCTGCCCGACTTTTTTCTCCCATCGCACTGGTCAGTTGCTCATTATCGGCAAGCTCTTGCATAATCATTTTGTCAATGGAGATGACGGATACTTCAGGCTTTAATAATGCTGCCGTTTGGCTTAAGTGATTGGCGTAGGCAGTTGCGTCATGCCATGGAATGGGTTTGCCTTGGAGCAAGACTTTTTGTGCATAGTCTTCGGCATTGATAATAAGTTTGGTATTAGTGGCTGAATCGTTTAATAAGTTTCTTAATCTATTTGGCATGATAATGTCCTTATTTATCAGGTTTTTGTTGTCTTCCTTAATGCATTGTTGGGACTTGACCACAAAAGCCAAATCCCAACGCACAGCGAAAAGTATTGCTTACACAACGTCTCTCATTGTTAGGTGAGATGTTGAATTTCGAGACCAAGGTCTGCTTCAAGCTCACGTACCCGAGCTTCAAGCTCTTCAATCCTAAGCACATGACGGTTTGGAACAGTGACCAATGGTAACTCATTTAGTTTACCATGAACTCGCTTCGGTTTGTTGTTTTCCCATATGGTAGCGTATAGCTCTTCGTCGTCATCTTGTCCCCATGAGCCGTAGTAGAATAAATCTTCTGGTGGCTCATCTTTGACATGTGTTTTCATAAACTCATCATAAGGCACGCCACGTTTTAGACGAGCTTGACGCTCTTCGTTACGCAGACGTTCTGTTGCCTCTTGGTCAACCACAAAGGTTTCTTCATCCCAAACAACTTTATAGATGTTGGTTGCGGTATGTGCTGAGATACGATTGAGTTGCAAGTCGTCCATCACAAGCTCTGGGTCACGCTCTAAGATGTCACCATAGCCACCACCAGAGCCTTGCGAAATCATGTACAGCTCACCTTCTTGGCAACGCTCAAACTGTAAGCCCATGTGATAGGTGATGTAGTCGCCACCTTCAAAAGGACGCTCATTCATGATGCGTTCAATAGATAGGTTAAACTGGCTGGGGTCATTTTTAATAATCTCATAGATATTAATATTTTTGACTATGGATAATGGATATGTTGGGCAACCATAACCACCAAACATTCCACCAACACTGGAGAACTTCGCACCAGAAGTAACGGTCATAAAGCCCCACTCAGGTGTGTTACGAGCAGCAACAATCATCTCATAGCCCATACCACCGCGATATTTACCAAAGCCTTGGTTGTCACGGACGATACGTTTTGAGACAAGCTGTAGGAAGGGTACTTCTTCTTCCATCACTTCTTGCTCACCAGTATCAGCCATGGCACAGAATAGAGGAGCAACAGCGTCTTCGCCATCTTTAAAGGCTTTTGCACCACCACCCATACCATTTAAGTCTGCACACAAGTTACCAACTTGTTCACCATGTTGTGTTTCACCACCCCATAAGAAGTCATTAATCTGGTTAAACCATGGAGCAATGACGTTGGCGTATTTATTAGGCATTGAGAACTGTAGTTTTGCATAAGCAGCTTGCAATGCAGTAAAGCCACGGAACGATGCTTGCAAGTTTTGTCCTGTTGGTGCGTCATAGCTACAGTCAGCCCATGTACCTTCATCACTGATAAACTCAATCGGTGATAATGCCCCTGTTGAGCGTGGTAGGTCAGGCCACCAATAAGATAATACCGCTTGGGCAAAGAAGGCTTTGGTCGATGCTAGTGGTGAGTTAATCGCACGGTTTAGGATTTCAGGACCTGTACCACGCAAGTCACAAACCATTGTGTCGCCTTTAACGGTGATTTTACAGGCAAACTTAATCAAGATGTTTTCTTTTAAGGTTGAGTCAACAAACTGATTAACAGTGACCGTACCATCTGGCATGGCATCAATACGGCGACGTACTTCTTCTTCCACGTCCTCAACGGTCATGCGAATCGCACCGATGAATGCGTCTAGACCATGCTCTTCGATAGAGCGGTCAACGATTTCCATCACACGGCGTACCGCACCCATTTTCACTTTAATATCCGCAAGCATAAGCTTAGGGTCACGTGTTGAGTGCTGTAAGAAGGTTAATAAGTCACGGCGTACTTTACCACGCTCAACGATTTTCATTGGTGAGCCACGTAAGCCATCATCAAATGGGGTTTCTGAACCTGATGGCATACCACCCGGCTCACAGGCACCGTTTTCACCTTCGTGAATAGTTGCACCTACCCATGCCACCACTTCACCATTACGGATAACGGGTGTTAGTAGTGATTGGTCAGTGTTATGCACACAGCCAAAGCGTGCATCATTATGGAAGAAACCATCACCTGGGTTGATACCAACGGTAGGCTCATCTTTCCAGTATTTCATGATGTAGCGAATGGGGTGATGCAGTACCGCTGAGAAGGCGATAACACCACGGTTTGACATATAGCAAACGTCACCTTGTGCAGTATAAACGGCAACTGATAAGTCCGCCCATTTCGCACCCGGAGCTGCCCCCATACTTTCACACATCTCGAAAGCTTCATCGAGTGAACCAACCAATCTGCGACGAATACGGTCGTATAAAATGGGGTCACTACCTTTAGCGATGACTTCTTTTTCTAGCTCAGAACGCTCTGAGATAGAGTGGTGACGCATAATTTCTGGGTCAGGACCCAAAAACAAGGTCGTTTCATTCATGAAATCTTCAACCCATGCTTTTTCTTCATCGGTCAATTCACGTTTTGGATTGTATGTATCTGTAGTCATGGTTATCTCCCTATGATTTTTTTGCACTACCTTGAGTAGCGTTGTCCTTTAATAGCCACACTGCACCTTGAGGTGTGGGCTCAATCCGCCAGTTTCTTTCAATCAGATACGTCGTACTTTCTGTCGTAATAATGGCAGGTCCATGTACCACATATTTCTCACTTAATGCTGTGGCATCATAAACAGGCGTTTCTACGGCTTTATCTTCACCAACGAAGTGAGCTTTACGATGAGTCACTGGTGTCGGCTCAGTACGCTCTCCTGCGTACTCCAATTCATCAAAGCGTACCACTTCACCATCAATGTATGAGGCAACACGAATGGTTTGCACACGTACACCAGCTTCTGGGGCTTCGATACCTTTACCATAACGGTCAGCATAGATGTCAGAGAATGTACGGATAACATGCAATACATCACCAACGTTTTCAATGCGATTGATATCTAGAGCAACCGAAGTGGTGACACGTTGGTTACCATAACGCATGTCTAGCTCTAAGCCATGCTCAACTTTTTCCACATCATAGCCTTGACGGACTAAGTCTTCACGGCCTTTTTTCTCAAGCTCTTCGACATAACCGTTAAAGCGGTCATATTCATCAAACAAGGTGCGTGATAATGGCTCATATAGCACCACATAAGCACTACGCTCATGAATGTGCAATGGTTTCATGTTACCTGCACCCAGTGCTGAGAATACTGAGGCAAATGGAGGGAATAAGATTTTTGAAATACCAGCTTGGTTGGCAATACCACAAGCATGTAATGGACCATTACCACCATAAGCAACCATGGTGAAGTCTTCGACCACACCACCGTTACTTCTTAGCTCCATCTCGATACCAATCGCCATTTGCTCATCAACACTGCGTTTGATGATTTTAGCAACTTCAATGACGTCTAAATCAAGCTCATCACAAAGCTGTTCTTCAATCACAAAACGTGAACGTTTTGGATTTAGCTTAATAAAGCCATTGGCATAGTTTTCTGGGTCTAAGTAACCAAGCAGTAAGTCAGCGTCAGTTACGGTTGGGTATAAGCCACCACGGTCATAACAGGCAGGACCGGGGTCAGAACCTGCTGATTCAGGACCAATTTTCACAGCTTTGTGAATACGGTCAAAGCTGGCAATCGAACCACCACCTGCACCTAGCGTATTTAGGTGAATCATAGGTACACAGACTAACCAACGTCCAATAACAGGATGGAAGTCATAGTGCTTAACACCACCTTCAGGCACCAGACCAATATCAAATGATGTACCACCCATGTCCATAGTCACAACGTCACCAATACCAGTACTTTCTGATAAATGCTGAGCCCCACCAACCCCTGCGATAGGTCCTGAGTGGATGGTTTGTAGTGCGTCAGTTGAGTTTGACTGAGCCATACCGCCTGAGTTATGCACCACAAGCATGGGCTTTTCATAACCTGAAGTACGCAAGTTACCTGATAACTGGTTTAAGGCATTAAACATGATGGCGTGCAAGAAAGCGTCAATAATCGCTGTTTTTGCCCGTACATATTCACCTTTACGACCAGATACTTGGCTACTTAAGATGACTGGAATTGAACCCAATTCGTGAGCGGGATATTCTTCCAAGATGGTTTCTAATACCAACTGTTCATGCTCTGGATTTTCTGTCGCATTAACCAAAGCAACCACAATCGCTTCTGCACCGTTACTAATCAGCTCACGTACCTGTTCGCGTACGTCTTCTTTTTGTAGTGGTACTAGCACTTCACCGATGGTATCAATACGCTCTTTGATGGAACGTACCATGTTGCGAGGTACGATAGGCTCAGGGCGTTCTGCATCTGCCATATCCCCTTGTTTGATAGGGTCTAAACCTTCACCATAGCCTTTTGAGCGTGAAATGTGAATGGTGTCTTCAAAGCCATGAGTGACGATCGCAGCAACACGAGGACCTTTACCTTCAATCAAAGCGTTAGTACCCAATGTGGTTGCATAACGTACTGAATCGACTTCTTTTAACACTTGCTCACGCGTTAAGCCGGCACGTTTACACGCATTATCAAGTGCGTTGTTAAACCCTAAAGCTAAGTTGTGGTGAGTGGTTAGTGACTTTGACTCAATGTATAAGTCGTCCCATGCGAAAAAGCAGTCGGTGAATGTACCACCAATATCAACAGATATTCTTTTCATAATGTTCTCCCCCTTTATAGTTTTTTCGGTGCACGATGATGACCATGACCGTGATGACGACAGCCTTCACGTAAGTCAACTTGTGCATTTTCACCTGGACCATAGTTAACAATTTCTTCAGGATCTTCGCCAATCTCTTCCCAACGGCGGCGTAAATCGTCGATATCCCAAAGCATATCAATGGTGGGCGGGTGTCCTGGTGGTACATACTCAGTTTCGATTTGTGTACCACAACCGGGGCAGTAATACTCGTAGATACGGCAATAATTCGGATCTGGCGAGAATGTATATTTGTAACGTTTTGGATCAATTACTGGTGGGTGAATCTCTTCTGGGTTACGGTCGTAAACCAATGTACCTTTTTTATAGGTATCTCGAGCATCACCAAAATCATGCTCACAGATACGACATACCCAACGTTCGCTGTCTAAATCGATCAGCAAATACTCTGTCATTGGAACTCTCATTGAATTTTTCCTTCTATTAGATTTATTTCCTAGTTGGCTTTTACTCTAAATATCCTAAGAGTTACTATTAGGTTTAAGCATTGTCAGTTAAGATAAGGTCGCCTGCATCAGTGACCACAAAACTCCAGCCCTTAGTAACACGAGCGGTAAAGAATGGGCCTTCAACAATGGCAGGTCCTTGTGCTGAGGCGTTAGCGTCTTGGTCATCAAGCACATACACAGGCACGTCTTTTTCACCCTCATCTTTTATCAACACTTTGCGAGTGCCAGAGGCTTTGGCTTCAACATTATTACTGCCATCAGGTAATGTCGCATCTAAGGTTGGGTGTGCTAACTCATAGCTTGCTTCTAATACCAAAATCCGTCTTTGGTCATCGGTATGATTGGCATCTTCTTCTAGGGTTAAGCGTGTATCTTCACTACCATCAGCGTTTTCAACAATCACACTCCAGTGAACGTCACAATCATCTTTAAGTGAGTAACCTTCTTGGTACATGTGGCGTTTGGCTTGTTTAAGCAGACGTTTTCTTGAATGCTGCATTTCTTCGTCACTAAAGCCTGTGATGTCCTCTTCAAACTCTTGCGAGACGTTAGAGAAACTTAGACCATAAGCTGAGAAAATCGCTGCCAATTTTGGAATGATGACTCGCTTGATACCTGCTTTACGAGCAGCTTGACAGGCACTCATTGGACCACCGCCACCAAAGGCTGCTAGTACCGTTTCATCACCATCATGTTTCCAATCTTTAAAGCTGTCTGCCATCTTAGTTGCAAAGGCTTCTTGCATTAAGAATAGGGCCTCTTCAACACTAACCCCTAATGGGTCGGCAACATTGGCTTTAATGACTTGGCGAGAACGCTCAGTATCAAGGTTTAGCTCACCATTTAAGTAAGTTGATGGGTCTAGGATACCTAATAGTAAGTTCACATCAGTAATGGTTGCTTCTTTGCCCCCAAAGCCAAAACACGCAGGGCCGGGTGCAGCACCCACACTCTCTGGGCCAACTTCGATTTTGCCATCTTTAGCACGAATGATAGAGCTACCACCCACACCGTAAGAACGCACATCACTTAGCTCAAATGAGGTAGCGATGCCTTCAACCTTACCGCGACGGTCAGCAACAATACTTAAATTATCCACTGCACCAATGTCACTGGTTGTACCACCGACGTCAATCATCAATACATGGTTAAAGCCGTAAGCTTCTGCCAATGCACGCGTACCTTCCAAACCGCCACGAGGGCCTGAAGAATAGGTTTTTAATGCCACAGATTTGGCAACACGAGATGATGCACCATCATTGCGATAAATAAGTAGTGGGTTTTTCACCTTATGGGCTCTTAGTCTGTTTTCAGCAGAATATAAGAAGTTTTCTAAGGTTGGATGTAAGAAAGTATTGATAATGGCTGACCAAATACGTCTTTCACGAGAAGGGTCAGTGGTAAACTCCCATGAGAACAAGACAGGTACAGAGCCTAGCAAATGACGAGGGAAACGTAGTAAGAAGAAATGCTTATATTCCTTCTCTTTTTCCTTATCGTGGATGGCAATGACCAAACGTTCTGCACCAGCAGTGGTCAAGTCATTAATTGCAGCGACCAACGTCTGATCCATCTCTTCATGATCATCGGTCTGTTTTAAGACAGCAACACGGTCGCCAACAAGACTTTTGAACATGTCTTTTTCAGCGTCTGTTTTGTTAAGTCTTTCGACAAGGTCTGCTTCATCAGTAATCAAGCCAATTTTAGGGCCTTTACGCTCAACAAGTGCGTTAGTACCTTGAGTTGATGAATAACGAATTAAAGAACTGTTATGTAAAAGGGTGGCAAAACTGCCTTCACCATACACAACTTTGGCCGCTTTGTTGATACCTTCAAAAAAGCATTCTGAGAGATCAATCGGGGTGGTGAGCGTTTTGGTGTAATACACCTCATCTTTACCGACGACACAGATGTCTGTCAGTGTGCCCCCGTTATCGATATTTATGAGCATTATGGTTTCACTCCCTTGATTATTTAGGTGGTGTTCTAAAACATGCCACTTTATTCCCAGTGTTGCCATAAGATTGGCAGAAGGAAGACGTGGGTAATAAAGCTGTGTATTTGAGCTAATGGCTCAACAAAAACAGCATGATTTTAGAGACACTTCCGATGTTTGTTTTATATGGTCGATTAAATCCTTCTCATCAACCAGCCTTGCTCTCAACTAATTAATAACTATCATCATGTTATGAAATAGTGGGCATATAAATTGAGAACGAGTTAATAATAACAAGAGTGACGGTGTAGCGAACTACACAAGTGGGTAATAATTAGGGTAAAAACGGGTAGTCATACATGGGTAGCATGACAAAACAGCCAAAAAATGTTGATGATTAAGCAATATTTTTTGACTAAAGGTGATTTTGTTTGATTTGAAAGGGCATTATTTTCAATACTACTTTTAGCATTTTATAAAAATAATGTTATAACATAACAATATCATATCAAAACCAACTTCGCAACCCATGTGTTAACAGATAGCCTTAATCCAATAACCGCAGTTTTCTTGCTTCAATCACTGCCTGTGTACGCCGAGATACACCCAGCTTGCTATAGATGGCTTTTAGATACCATTTGACCGTATCAACACTGACATTTAGATTTCGGGCGATTTTTTTATTGGTCAGTCCTTTTTCTAACATCTTAATGATATGGATTTCCTTATCTTTAAATGGCTCAATCAATACTTCCTCGTTTTGATTGGTTGTCGTGGCATTATCATCTTTTGCTGATGGTGCATTACTGTCACTTGCCTGCTTTTTATACAGTGCGATTAAGCCCACTAACCAACGGCTAAATTCCGCATTATTATAAGTTGTCGTATCATGAGTGTCGCTATTTTCTGTTATATCGGATTTGCTATCAGGTTCTTGACGACAGCGTTTGGCAAGCCTGCTAATGACTTTGATGGTATCTTCATCCTCATCAATAAAAGTACGAATAATACCTTGTGCAAAGCCTTGCTGTAGTGCAGGCAGTAGCATTTCTTCTGCCTCAGCATAGCGTCCAGCCTTATTCATAATGGTTGCTAATAATGTGCGGGTTACCATTTCAGCATAATGTCTTTGCTGTTCAATATGATTGTGTAGCATTGTACTAAGCTGTTCAATGGCTTGCATTTGCTTGCCATTACGACATAGCAGGCGGGCATTGGCACAACGGCGAATATCCAGTATTCGCTCACCCAAACGAGCATATTCGACAGGTATGATTTGCTGTTGCCACTGTCTCATCAGTTGTTCTGCTGATTTTACTTTATTATCTAATAGGTATAATTTGATTAGCTCAGCTTTTAAAGCAAACTCTAAACGGATAAGCTTTAGCTTTTGGGCAATTTTCTGACCTTCGTCTAAAATAGCGTGGGCCTCAGAAAAATGACGCTGTTGCATGGCAATCCGACTGCCAAAACAATACGTTGCCATATAAAAATCAACAATTCCCCCCTCAACGCCTAATTTACGGCTATCAAGCAATAAGGGCGTGGCATCATCAATTTGGTTGCGTTCATAATACACTTGCCCCAACAATGCCCCCGATAAATAAGCGGCATGTGAGTGTTTGCCTGTTTTTTCCCATGCTTTTTGTTGGGCTTGTTTAAAGCATTGCTCTGCCATGTCAAATTGACACTGCTCCAGATAAGCAATCCCTGCAAAGCAATCACTAAACACACTACTAAATGTCCCTCGTGTGTGCTGATGAAAACGGCTGGTTTGTTGTTGTAGCTGTATTGCTTGTGTATAGCAATTACTATGTATCAGCACATAAGTAATGATGTTATTAGCAACTACCCTCACCCAAGGATTAAGGTTTTCTTCCTCATCAAATTGGGTGGGTAATAACTGCTCAACCCTGTCCAAGCGGTCAGCATACATATCAATACATGCCTGCAACACCTGCATTTCTATGCGGATACTTTTCTCATTGGCATGCTCTTTATCTGCCAATACCTGCTTGACAATATCTAAGGCTTGCTGTGCCTCATGCTGATGATGGGTCAAGCAATATGCCCATGCGATGGCCATTTGTAACTGGCAACGAGTTTGGATATTTTTGGCGGGTAATTTGTCTTTAAGACGCAGCAATGTACCCATAAAGCTGTGTTCAACCAGCCACATGGCATCTTTTTCTACCCATGAGATGGCAAGCTCCATCTCTTGAGCGGCGATGGCATGTTGCACCGCCTCATCTGTATGCTCAATATTGGCAAACCACTGGGCAGCCAATAAATGCAAAGGTTTGAGCTGTTCAGGCATTTGCCGTTTTAAACGTCGCTGCAAAAACTCGGCAAATAAATGATGGTATTGAAACCAATGCTGCTCTGGGTCCAATGGACGAACAAACAAACCTTGTTTATATAACTGTTTTAATAAATTTTGACTGTCTGTACGAGCAGTGATGGCATTACATAAATCACCATTTAATCGCTCTAAAATCGAAGTTTTTAATAAAAACTCCAAAGTATCAGCAGGTAAGTTATCCAACACATTTTCAGTCAAATATTCACTGATAGAGTGGGTATTTTCAATATTATCAAATACATTTAACACACCATCTTCACGTTTTTGGGTGCGTAATATCAATAAAATTAGCTGTAATGAGGCAACCCAACCTTCAGTCTTTTGCCATAAGCTATGAATGTCTGCTGAGCCCAAATTAATCTGATTGACCTTGCGTAAAAAATCCGCAGTTTCATTTTCATCAAACCGCAAATCAGTACTGTTAATCACGCACAGTTGATGTTTAACTTGTAGAGTATAAATGGGTAATGGGGGCTGTTTGCGACTACAAATTATCAGATGAAAATTATCAGAGGCACTTTCAACCAGAAAGTTTAGAGCGTCATGAATGACTGGATTGTCAATAAAATGCCAATCATCTAGTACCAGATAGATTTTTTTATCAAAGGTAGTAATTTGATTAATCAGCTCAGTCAAAATAAACTTAATGGCTTGATGAGAATGACACCCTGATAGAGCGGTGGTATCAACACTGATACACTCAGCGACACTATGAATTGCCCCAACGATATAGCTAATACAACGCTCAGGGTCGTTATCTTCATTATCTAGACTTAGCCAAGCAACATGATAACCTCGCTCAATTAATAGCTCTCGCCATTGCATGGCAAGACTGGTCTTACCAAAGCCGGCAGGTGCTTGAATCAGCATTACTCGGTAGTCGATGGCACTGATAAGCTTATCTATCAGGCGTGGACGCTGTAATAAATGCCGAAAGTCAGACGGTGCTTTGAGTTTGGTCAAAATTAACGGCAAACGTATGTTGTTTGTTCCTTTTGTGTGTACCATAACCCCTCCTTGGGATATATTAATCAGTACATATATGACTTATGACTTTTTGATAGGTAAACCTCCTTTCTTGAATTTTAGATACCTATACAATCTTTATATAACATCATATAATTGATAATACATGACAAAATTTAAAAAACTTTATTAAAATAATAAAAATTGCTAAAACTTCATATAACCTTATCATTACAAGTGGTCTATAAATGATACTCAACGGTTTATAAAAAACGATGAGTGACATAAATCGTATTCTATCTTAGTACATCACAATGAACAAGGTGGAAATGGTTTTATACTAAGGTATGTTGAACTTTGTAGAAAAATTGAGAGGCTGATTTTACAAGCAGTGTTTTAATCAAAGTAATGAACGCAGGTAACTCTTGTTAATACAAGTGGGAATACTAACCAATTAATTAATATATAAACAAGGAAAGTTTATATAAATTTTACAAAAAACATGAAGTAAATCTATATAAAGTTACTCCACTTTCAACTTGTTTTCCTAAACTATTGATTTTACTGGTGTCAAAATTTATACCAAGATATTTAAATAACGTTAGGTTTATTATGAATCAACAAATTACGGTTGCCTTATTTATTGATGCAGACAATGCTCCAGCAAAAAAAATTGATTTAATTATCAATGAGCTGGCTAGTTATGGGGCTGTCATGATACGCAAAATCTATGGCAACTGGAAAAATCAAACCTTACAAGGTTGGGAAGATATCTTACTAGAATATGCCATCCAACCGATACAACAGTTTGACTATACCAAAGGTAAAAATGCCACTGATATGGCAATGACCATTGATGTGATGGATTTACTATACAGTGGCAAAATTGACATATTTTGTATCGTCTCATCAGACAGCGATTTTACCCCTTTAGCCATGCGTATCAAAGCGGAAGGAAAACAGGTTATTGGCTTTGGTGAACAAAAAACACCATTATCTTTGGTCAAAGCTTGTAGCCGTTTTTTATATCTTGATGCAAAAGATGACAATGCCAACCATACTGGTATAGCCAAAAAATCAGGTAGTGAGCTTAAATGTGATACCTCTTTAATGAATCTATTACGAGATGCCATCTCTCATGCTTGTGATGAAGAAGGTTGGGCTAATCTAGGTGCCGTTGGTAGTATTATCAGTAACCAAACTTCTTTTGATAGTAAAAACTATGGTTACGCCAAACTTAGTGATCTTGTAAAAGCCATTGATTTATTTGAGGTCAAGTTATCTAACAATCGCTCACAGATGTTTGTAAAAGATAAACGTAAATCGTAAAGACCACTAATAACTCACAATTTCGACAATACAAATTTTATTATCTATTCATTTATTTGCTGATATTAAACAGAGGTCATCATGATATCCCTTTCCCAGCTAAAAACGTCCATCAAAGCACGCATTGCCAGTTATTATGACACGTCATTTTATCAACATCGGCAAAGGTTAAATGTGGATTTATTAGACAGTATGGGGCATGTATTAGCAGAAGATATCACCGCCCCTTTTGATGTTCCTCGACAAAACTTATCATCAATGGACGGTTTTGCCATTGCTCAAAACAGCTCGCTTGCAGAGGGTGAACAAATAGAAATCATCGGTGAATCGCAAGCAGGACAACCGTTTCAACTCACCAACCAACAACAGTTACAAACAGGACAAGGAGTGCGGATTTTTACAGGGGCGATTGTGCCAGAAGGCTGTGATACAGTGGTGATTCAAGAAAATACCAATTTTGAACAACTCAAAAACCCTGACCCACAAGCGGATAAAAATAGCCAACAAGTATTAGATAAATCCAAGCCTTATCACATCACTTTGAGCCAAACCGCCAAAGCAAACGCCAACATTCGCAAACAAGGCGATGAAATCGAACTCGGTGACGTGGTATTAAACAAAGGCAAACTATTAAACCCCACTGATATTAGCCTATTGGCAAATCTAGGAATAGCACAGGTGCAAATTTATCAGCCGTTAGTGGTTGGTTTATTGGCAACAGGGGATGAACTGGTGGCATTGGGTCAGCCGTTAACCTCGTTAGCACAAATTTATAATTCTAATACCCCCACCCTTAAAGCCTTACTATCTAAGCTACCTATTAGCATCAAAGATTATGGCATTTTAAAAGATGATTTATCTGAGATTGAGCAATGTCTTATCACCGCTTCACAAGAATGTGACGTGCTGATTTCTAGTGCGGGGGTATCGGTAGGCGATTATGATTTTTTGACCACTGCGATTGAAAAACTGGGCAAAATCAACCACTATAAAGTGGCAATGAAACCAGGCAAACCCTTTGTCTTTGGTGAGCTACAAGGCAAAAAACAAAATCCGCTACAAGCAGACAAATCGCCACAAGATAATAATACCGTCTTTTACTTTGGCTTACCGGGCAATCCGTTATCAGCAGTAGTAAGCTGTTTGCAACTGGTGATGCCTGCATTATGGCAAATGAGTGGTGTGGCTGAAGATGATTTACCGCTTACGCTTACGCTCACCCTAAAAGCCACCGTCAACAATGACATTAAAAAGTCAGCAGGACGACTGGATTTTCAACGGGGCGTACTCACTCAACTTACCGATGGTAGCTATCAAGTCACCGCCCTTGCCAGCCAGCAATCACACCGCATCAAACAGTTAAGCAATGCCAACTGCTTAATTGTATTGGATGAGGACAGTGGTAACGTGCAAGCAGGCGAAACGGTCAACGTACAACCATTTACATGGCGGTTGGGTTGATACTAGATCAATGACGGGGGAATGTTAGATTAATAATACTACCACCAAAGTAGTATCTTTTTTCCATCAGAGATTCCATTAGTATAGTGTCATTATGGGTGCTATTTTGACATAATGGCAGGCACAAATTTTTTCACAACCTGAGGCAACGCTTAAAGCACACCACTCACTCATAACAAAACGGTACAGGCATTATGACCCCAACTCTAACCGATAGCTTTTCTCGGCATTTGACCTATTTACGCTTATCGGTGACGGATTTTTGTAATTTTCGTTGTCAATATTGCTTACCTAATGGTTATCAGGGTCGCCGACCTGATGATGAGCTTACCCTTGCTGAAATGGCAACTTTAATGACCGCTTTTGCCAAACTTGGTACACAAAAAATCCGCCTGACAGGGGGTGAGCCGTCCATTCGCAAAGATATTAGCGACATCATCGCTACCGCCAAACAAACTCAAGGCATCAACACCGTTGCCATCACCAGTAATGGCTACAAACTCGGTAAACATATCCAAAACTGGCAACAAGCAGGACTGAACCAGCTTAATCTGAGTATCGACAGCTTTACTCCCGACACCTTTAAGCAAATCACTGGCTTTGATATTTTGCCACAACTATTAGATGACGTAGATACATTACTAGCAACCACCGACATTCGCCTAAAAATGAACGCCATTTTAATGGCTGAAACGGCTTATGACACGCTGATTTCAGCACTCGACTATATCAAACAGCGTCCGATTAGCTTTCGTTTTATTGAATTTATGCAGACCAGTGATAATGCCGATTTGTTTTTTGCCCAACACGCCCAAACACCGCTGATTAGCGAGCATCTGATTAGAAATGGCTGGCAAGCCAAACAGCGTGGCATCACCGATGGTCCTGCTATTGAATATTGTCACCCTGATTACGCAGGTCGCATTGGTATTATTGCCCCGTATGCCCCGCAGTTTTGCCACAGTTGCAACCGCCTACGGGTCAGCAGTCAAGGTAAAGTGCATCTATGCCTATTTGACAATGCCAGTTATGACATTCGCCCTTATTTGCAAAATGATGACGTTGAGGGACTGATTGATGCCTTACAATCTTTAATGCCAATTAAACCTGAGCATCACCACTTACAAGAGCAAGACAGCGGGCTAATGCACAATTTATCGCTGATTGGTGGTTAGACATTTATAAAAATAGCTAAACTCATATAATAGGACAATCCCATGACAAAAAAACCAGCCGAATTTATCCCGCTTAATATTGCTGTGCTTACTGTTTCTGATACCCGTAGCCTTGATGAAGATACCTCAGGTAGCTATTTGGTTGAGCAAATTACCCAAGCAGGGCACAACCTTGCCGAGCGTAAATTGATTACTGATGATATTTATCACATTCGAGCAGTAATCAGCGATTGGATTGCCAATGCTGATATTCACGCCATCATCACCACAGGCGGTACAGGATTTTATATTCGTGACAGCATGCCTGAGGCGGTAAGTGTGTTATTTGATAAACAGATTGCTGGTTTTGGTGAAATGTTTCGCCTAATCTCCAAAGATGACATCGGCATGGCAACCATTCAATCTCGTGCCATTGCAGGTATGGCAAATGCCACTGGGATTTTTTGCTTACCGGGGTCGACTGGGGCGTGTCGTTGTGCGTGGGAAGGTATTTTAAAAGAGCAACTAGATAACCGCACCCGCCCTTGCAACTTTGTGCCACATTTTTTACGCAATAATCCATCACATGGCTCATAACCAATAAAAAATGATACACCTACAAGCCATACTAATATTAGCAGGGGGGCAATCTCGGCGAATGGGTGCAGATAAAGCCCTACTCACGTTGCCCTCAAAGCAAACCTTACTTGAGCATCATATTGATGGGGCAATAACGCTCGCTGATAAATTGGGTGTACCTATTTTAATTGCTGATAACCAAAAGAATTTCTTAGCTAAAATAAAACCTATTAATAGTAAGATACCCATCATCAGTATTGATGATTATCAAGCAGGACAAGGGGCATTATCAGCCATTGCAGGGGCAATGCTTGCCAGTGATAAACCTAATAAGAAACTTAGTGAAAAGCTAAATACAAAACAAAAATTTGAGCCACAAACAGATAATGCCTATCTATTGGTGTTGAGCTGTGATGCGATGGTGACAGCAAATGAAATTTGGCAAACGTTATATACTTATTTGCAAACTTTACAAACAAAGCCTTTATTAAATCAGCCACATATTTTTTGTTTTGCTGATAGTGAGCACAGCTACCCATTACTCGGCTTATATCCGTACGCTTTAAAACAGGCGTTATTAGACTATTTGCACACAGGCTCACAACGGGTGATGAGCTTTATCAAGCCTTATCAGATCACTATTGATTTGCCCAAAGATTGGCAAGGGCTGGTCAATATAAACACCCCTGAGCAGTTTATACAAGCGTGTCAGTTATTAAACTCTAATATCCTTTTTATCTCTAAGGAAAATCATGTCAATTAATAAGCAAAAAACGCCCAACACCTTAACCCATAACCTATCCCATATTGACGCAAAAGGTGATGTACACATGGTAGACGTGAGCCATAAAACCGCCAGCCAGCGTCAAGCCACCGCTCAGGGTCGGGTGATATTTCCACAAGCCGTGTATCAACAAATCAAAGACAATGATGGTATGAGTAAAAAAGGCAGTATCATACAGACCGCCCATATTGCAGGGATAATGGCGGGTAAACGCACCCACGAGCTGATTCCATTGTGCCACCCCCTACCCCTTGACGGCATTAACCTTACCTTTGATTATCAAGACGACAGCCACAGCATACAAGTAACCGCCACCGTCAAAGTCACCCACAAAACAGGGGTAGAAATGGAAGCCCTTACTGCTGTGTCTGTGGCGTGTCTTACCTTGTATGATATGACCAAAGCCTTATCGCATGACATCATCATTAGTGATATTCAACTATTACAGAAAACAGGCGGAAAATCGGATTATCAACTATGAACACCCTAAAACCCATTACCCTACTTTACTTTGCCAGCCTTGCCGAGCAAGCAGGTTGCGACAGCGAAACCCTAAATATCGACCCAAACACCAGCCTAACCGAGCTGTATACCGCCCTTAAAGTCAAACACAACTTTAAACAATCCCAATCACAACTACGCATCGCCATTAATGATAACTTTTGTGATTGGCAAAGCGAGATTCAAGCAGGTGATAGCATTGCCTTTATCCCACCTGTGGCGGGAGGTTAATCATGTCTAATGACTCTTCAGAATTGCAAGAATTACAAGGATTGCAAAACTCAGATTCAAACTTAAACAATCCACACCAACAAGCCATGAAAATTGCCTGTAGTCATGACGAGGCGTATCAGATTGCCATTAATGATGGCTTTGCCTTATTGGATATTGCCATTGATGAAGGACGCTTAAAAAAGGCATTAAATAATGACAGTTGCGGGGCATTAGCTACCTTTGAGGGTTGGGTACGTAACCACAATAACGCTCAATCGGTTAGCCACTTAACCTATTATGGCTACGAGCAACTGGCACTGAATCAAGGCAAACTGCTTATTGAAGAGGCAAAACAACGCTTTGACATTGAACACGCCATTGCCATTCATCGTATTGGTGAGCTAAACATTGGTGATATGGCGGTGTGGATTGGAGTCACTGCAAGCCACCGCTACCCTGCGTTTGATGCCTGCCGATGGTTATTAGATGCCATTAAAGCAGACATTCCGATTTGGAAACAAGAATTTTACCCTAACCAAGCGAGCAAATGGCTCAGTAATAATGGTTAAATAATCATGTTTTGAAAACTAGTCAATCAGTGATAGTTAGAGGAAAAGCCAAGTAGAAAACAAGAGGAGACTCTAAATTCAAAAATACAGCCTATAAAAATAGAGCCTTTTGATGGTATGTAAATGCTTAGATATTGCCAGCGGCAAGCTGTAATATTGGATCAATATCATCCACTGATGATGGTGCTGAAACAGCATCATCACCTTCTTTTAGAAGGATATTAGCCTCTGTATATTCAATATCTACTAGCTCTAAATCACTACCCTGACTATGTGCAGTTAAAGCTTGGGTTGCCATAAGGCTATTCATATTTTTAGACTGCCGCTCATTCTGATACTGCATTTGAATAGCTTGTTCGGTTAACTCAATATATCCTGTATTCAGCAGATAATCCAAGTCAACTTTATCAATCATTTTTAGACCAATGTGGCGACTCATTTTATCTTCACTTTTTAATAGCATGCAAAATTGTCGCTCACGCCCTGTCAACTCTTCATCACAAGACTCAACACCAGATAACACTTTTAAACATTTTTCAGTACAGCATATGCCCTGATTATGAAACAACTTATCTATATAAATACTCATAATGACCTCGGTATCAAAGTAGATATCTAGCAGTTAGGGGCATCCTTATGCAGTATCTACTACCTACAATGTAGCACAAAGATTGAGTAAATAATACATAAAAGTTATTAATTACGTTAAATCTATAAAAAAAAGTTTTAAATTACAATAGAACATTAGAATGGAAGTAACAGTATATATTTGATTATATTAAAGTATTTCCATTTATAAATAATTATTAATTACAATAAAACCATAAGTTATGGTTTATAGGATATTTGTAACAACGAGGACTTTCTCCATCTATTGCTAAGAGTTTTGAAAACTTATCGCTATAGGATAGAATGCTTGAAGCAACTAAGTTGGAAGGTATAAATAGCTCTATTTTTATCACACAGAGCCATCTATAAAAAAATAACACCTTGACTTTATAGGACATTATTACTGATGTTCAAAATTCTTATTAAAACTGGCAATTGCCACTACAAATATAACTGACAATAACACCAAAATTAGCGACATTGCATGTGCTGTCTCATAATTTAATGCCTCCACCTGCTCATAAATAGCAATGGATATCACTTTTGTCTCACCTGAAATACTGCCACCAATCATCAATACCACACCGAACTCGCCAATGGTATGGGCAAAGCTAATCAAAGAGCCTAAAATTATCCCCGTACGTGCCTGCGGTAGAGACACTCGTAAAAAACGGCGCCATGCTCTGGACTCTAATAAATAAGACGCATCATGCACACTTTGGGGAATACGCACAAACTGAGCATAAACAGGCTGTACAAAAAATGGTAAAGAGTAGATGATAGAAGCAATGACTAATCCATTAAAACTAAACGCCAATGAGCCAATACCATGATGAGCAAGCCACTTCCCTACGCCATAATTAGGACTAAAAAATAATAATAAATAAAAGCCAATTACCGTTGGCGGTAGCACCAACGGTAAGCTAACCAATCCTAATATCACCACCTTAAATCGAGATAACACCTGAGACTGACTTTTTTTTGCTAGCCAATATGCCAATGGTGTCGCCATAAATAACAAACACAGCACCGTCACAGTTGCTAACTTAACACTTAGCCATAATGGCAACAGCATTGACAGCAACTCTAACCTTGCAAACATCGGCAAAGACATAGGTAATGACACAGACAACGATAGCAACAAAATTATTTATTACCTCTTATGACATCTCAATTAAATCAAATAATGATTATTCCAAGACTGACAAATATCCAGCCTGCGCAAAATAAGCTTGTCCTTTATCTGACTGCAAATAACGAACAAAATCCTCTGCCATACTATTATTAGTAATCACCAAACCATCTTGTAAAATCGCAGGATATGTATTACTAGGAATCACTTGATAATGACCTACCTTTGACTCAGATACTTGATTTTCCAGACCTTTTATCTGTGATAACGCGACAAAGCCAACATCTGCATGCCCAGTATTAGTAAACTGAAATGCTTGCCCAATATTTTCTGCCATTATCAATCGTTTTTGTTTATTTAACACATCATACAAATTTAACTCAGTTAAATATGCTTGTGCCGCCACCCCATAAGGTGCTAACTCAGGATTAGCAATGGCCACTTTAAAATCAGGATTCTTCAATAAGGTTAAATTATTACCATCAGGCTCAACAACCTGCGTTGTGCTATATAAGGCTAACTGCCCTCTTGTATAGGTAAATGGCTGATGCTGAGCTTGCTCACCTACCATTTCTACTACTAGTTTTTCAGGATATGACTGATTGGCTGCCAAGAAGATATCATAGGGCGCACCTGCAATAATTTGTGCATATAGCTTACCTGACGACGCAAACACTGTTTCAATAGGGCAAACATTCAAACCTCTATCTATACAATAGCCTGAGATAATTTGAGGTAAAACATCAGCTAAATTTGCAGCTGCTGCAATTGAGATAGGCTGTGCTTGTTGTTCATCTTTTATCGTATCAGCTTGTGCTTGCGTTTTCTCTTGAGGCTGACACCCCAATAACAAACTGCTGGTTAATAATAAAAACCACCACCCAACAAACACCCATCGCAACTTAAATGATAAGACATTAAAATTTACCGTCATACAAACTACCTACTTATTACCATATGATTTTCGCTACAATACCCAAATTCTAAATATATGAAAATACATCTTATGGCTATTTCTTTATGGGTCATTCTAAATCCATAGGACACAAAAAAACAGCAAACCATAATTAGTTTGCTGTTTTATATTTCTAGGCTCACTACGATTGAGTGTCAGCTATAAAGTGCTAAGAAAAACCAATTCATTTCACAATATAGCTAATATGCTCTAGATGTGTTTATATTATCTTAGATTAAACTGTACTTTAAATGGTACTTGTGTATTATTACGAGCTTCGTTACGAGTCAATAAAACACGTACAGGCAATACTTCATTTTGTGTTGCTGTATAGCCATTATCAGTCAACTCAGTCATAGATAGGTCATCTCGTCCATAAACTATAACATAAGCACCCAACGATGAACTATCAAAATCAACATTTAAATGCTGACCCGCTTGTAATGGGATATTATATTCACAGTACTTATAGCCTTGTAGCATACCCTGTTGCGCCACACCACCTTGATTTAAGTTTAAGTTAACGCTTTGGTCATTACAAGTTACTGCATTTAATGTACGGATTGGTTTTACCGCATTATTATGAGTGACAGGTTGTGTTTGTGTAGTTGTATGAGTTGGCTGTGTTGTTTGAGTGTGGCTAGGTGCCTGACAACCAAATAAAGCCAATGCTGATAATGATGCAATTGCAGTCAATTGAATATGTTTCATAACAAACTCCTAAAGTATAAATATTAAATTAATATAGTTCTTTTTTACCTACCAAAGAGGTAAGTACTTACTATCATAATTATTTCTAAAATATAAATCGTATTAATTTGTTATCAAATTATCACTATTTATGAAATATTATCTAACTTTCTTTCTCATATCTTCTCCATAAACTCTTTAAACTTGACTCTCCACAGACACTGAAACACTGTTATAATAAGCAAAGCAGTGAGTCATACCCTTAAACATTCATTTAAAATGAATGTTTCTGCATCATTGTTCCCAAAAAGTTTAACGCCTTATCCTCTTCGCCATATTCTTTCTAGGTAACATTTTACAGGTCATAGCATGAAGCAAATACAGCCACCTAGCGCACGTCCCGTCTCTGTACACCCCATTCTTAACCTTGGATTTCGTATTTTTTTCTCAGCAGGTGCAGTTTTTGCCATGCTTACCATGGCACTCTGGGTCTTTGTATTTATGGGAAAAACCAATATTGATGTGGGGCAAATCAATCCATTTTATTGGCACGCACATGAAATGCTCTATGGCTATACCATGGCGATTATTGCTGGATTTTTGTTGACAGCAGTCAAGACATGGACAGGCATTATGATGCCTCATGGATATAAGCTTTTGGGAATTTTTATGCTATGGATGGTGGCACGTATTGCATGGATGATGGTAGGGCTGGGTGTGCCAAATCCTTCATTGTGGTTTGCATTAGCAGGCATCTGTGATACAGGGTTTATGCTTTTGATGGCATACGCAATTTTTAGAGCTGTACTAGCAGTCAAGCAATACAAACAAATGGGGATATTATCAAAAATTGCGTTTCTTACGTGTGGTAACTTATTGTGCTATGTCGGGATATTTAGCAACAATATGTCCTTAGTCAAAATTGGTGATTACTTAGGACTGTATCTTATTCTTGGTTTGGTATTAACCATTGGTCGACGAGTCATTCCTTTTTTTATTGAAAAAGGAATTAGCTTTGACAGTCCACACAAGATTGAGGTTAAAAATAATCGTTGGCTTGATATTGCCAGCTTACTACTTTTTGTGGCATTTATGATTAGTGACTTATTTGTAACCGACAAATGGTTTATGTCCATCAGTGCCTTTGCTGTGGGTGCAGTTAATATCATTCGCCTATTAGGCTGGTATCATCACGGTATCTGGAAAAAGCCATTATTATGGTCACTGTATCTGGCGTTTTTGGGGATGTGTATCAGCTTCTTTTTATTTGCCATTCAGCCCCATCTTGGCTTTAATCACAGCTTGGCAGTCCACGCATTGGCTCTTTCTGGTATCGGCATGATGACTGTTGCAATGATGGCTCGGGTTTCGTTGGGGCATACAGGGCGTAGTATTCATCAGCCACCAAAAACTGTATATGCCATGTTTATATTGATGATTATTGCTTTTATTTTTCGGGTATTTTTACCACTGCTAGATATGGAGCATTATATTATCTGGATTATGATTGCTCAAACGGCTTGGATTGCTTGCTTTATGCTATTTTGTATCAGCTATATCCCAATGCTGGCAAAACCTCGTACTGATGGGCTATTTGGATAATTTAAAAGCGTCTTTCTCTAAACCAAATAGAATCCAGAGTGTATTAAGGTATTTTTTTAATACACTCTGGGCTATTTACAAACTTCTAGCTTCTAGCTAAAGCCTGTACGAAATATCGTTCCCACCACCACAAAGGCAACAGATAATAAAGTAACAGAAATAATATGCAGGGCAAAAAAGTTAAGATTGCGCTCAGATAGCGTGGGAATGACTCGAAAACGTGCATGTAAGGCGATGATTGCCGTCATGGTCAAGATGCCTAATTTTAAACAAATTAACTTACTAATATCATTATTTAATGTCCACCACTGGCTCACATTGGGTAAAAAACGGTGTGCCATCCAGATACCAGTGATGATTTGCAACAATAAGGCAGGCATGCCAATTTTTTCAAAACGTTGCTCAAATGCTAATAATGCTGGTACATCTCGGCGGATTAATACTGGCGGTAATACAGTCAATGCCAACATCAAATGTCCACCTACCCATATTGACGCTCCCAATAGATGAATAATGAGTAAAAAGTTTAGCATGGCGGTCTGCTTGCTCTTAAAATTGACGTATTATAACATTCATTATAAATGATACTTTTGAGAATCACCATGCGCTTAACTAACTATAGTGACTATGCTTTACGTACTCTCATCTATCTTGCTGTTGTACCAGATAAACATGAACTAGCAACCATCTCTGATGTGGCAGACAGCTACCAAATATCCAAAAGCCATTTGACCAAAGTCATTCATCAATTGGCACAGCTTGGCTATATTGAGAGTATTCGTGGCAAAAATGGTGGCATACGTCTTGCCAAAGCCCCCGAAAACATTAACCTTGGTGAAGTCATCTGCCATACCGAGCCAGACTTTGCTATCGTTCCTTGTTTTGATAGTCAAAATACATCAGATGAGGCATTAACCAAGTCCGACTGCCGTATCACACCTGTCTGCAAACTAAAACCCATTTTTTGGGAAGCAACGCAAGCATTTATTGCTGTACTCACCAGCCATACATTGGCAGATATTATTAGTAATGATATCTCTTTACAAAGCAAACTGGGCTGATAGCCTAGCCTACTATCTAACTAAGGTCGTTAAACTTTCATCATTGTAGAAAAAACTAAGATACTGATTTTCATCAGCAATGACTGAATCAAGGCAATATATAGATAGAGCTTGTTAATAAAAACAGATAATAACAAGCTCATTAACACAGGATAAGGCAAATATAGCCAGTTTTTATATAAAAGTAAAAAGTAGCTATATCGCCTGTAGATATTAGTATAATTCAAGATAACCAATAAAAATCATCAGTAATTCTCAGGTAAAGTTATTGTGCTGATGGGTCATACTCAGTTACTTTTTAGGTGAGTATGACCTCTTATTGGCTGTTTAGTTTTATTATGACACTACATTTGAAGCTACTATTAGAGGTATGTAATATTAATATTAATCTCAACTGAAACGGACTTTGTTACTTTTGTTTCTTACTTGAGTTGATTTTACATTGTTAAATTTATATATATTATTTATTATAATTATTAAGTTTTTCCTATAAGTTTCTCATTCACTATATATTCTAGCTCAAAAGTTGCTTAGACACATCGCCAGTAGAATTAAATTCCAAAAAGCACTTCTTGACCACCTCTAAGTCATCAATAATCGTCGTGGAGCTATGAAGCTCTCCATTTATATACTCCCAATCATCTCTTAAAGCTTTAGGATTAAAGGCAGTTCTAACATTGGGATATCCTTCATCATCGTAGTCTAATAGCATTAGCAAATATTTACCACCATTGAAATATACTGTTAGACTAAGGGGCTCTATATCTTCTATAGATGCAAGGTTTTCCATAATAATAGTTCCAGTACTTGTATTGTTTAACTTATTTAACTCAGCCAAAACTTTTTCACTGGCAGGGTTCATATTAATTGCAATTTTCTGACTTAGACCATTACTAATATAATAGCCCTCAAACTTCATATTCAACATTATTTAACCTCTTTAGTTGACCTCTATTGCATCTGAGTCACTCATACTATCAAGCTCTACTTTACCTAGAAAAACGCCGTATCAAGCCTTTTTCTTACAGTTATATTTTATACCTTATAATTTTATCACTTTCCCCAGCTTGGTTTATTTTTTCTTAAATCCTAAAGTCTGAATGTAAATTTCACCAATGTTATTGCAACAAGATTGTATGATTATCTGCTAACTGTATATGCCATAATGTACGTGCCTTATCTATTATATCTTCAAGATGAAGTTTAATAGCTCGCCAAGGTAATATAGGCTTGAATAAATACAATGTCATAGGCAGCAGACAGTGTTGGGGTAACAGTGAGTGTTTATATTTTGCTTGTATTAAAAAAGACGGATAACTATCCGCCTTTTTTAATACCACCTTATAAGCCAGTCCTAGCATCTAACTATATTTAATCACTTCTTTGATAAATTCTAAAAAGGTTTTACCTGTTTTGGCTAAAATTAGGTCATAGCTATTATAATGATGCACCATATCTGCATCTTTACGATTGGTCACTAAAAAGAAATGATTATCTCGTTTATAAGTCATAAATATAAAGTAATCGTCTTTATAATGACAAGTTTCTGGCTCTTTACTCCATGTATTCTCTATAGTACGATCGATATAATTCACTTTTTCTATTAAACTCATTTTATTATAAAAAATAAAATCATCACTTAGTAACCCACCAGATGACCGCCCCATATAGTGCATAAAGTCTTTAAGCTGTCCAGTAATCTGAATTTTGTAAACATGTTCAAATGCTGATATTTCACTTAAGCTATAACCCTTGATTTGGGTGATATCATAGTGGCGGTTAGGATGAATCTTGATTAATTCATTAATGTAAGCCTGTTGTTTGTTTAGATAATCATCCACATATTCTGCACCAATATGGGTTGATTGTGGTAATAACTCTCCAGTATAACGGTGTTGTAAAATCCATGAGCCATTATGGGCATAATGTATCACCACACCTTTTAAAAATTCAGTAAAATTTTGACCTGTATCTGATATATCTTCTGAACCTTCTGAATAATGATAGACTCTATCTGGATTATTAGAAGTTGTTTTTAAAAAATATAGATTAGTTTCCCAAATACAAGCAAAGAAAAAAGAGTTTTTATAGGAAAAGTCATAACCACTATAATGTAAAAGGTCATCATTATAAGCCTTATAGCGTATCATATGTGATCTGGGCTGTAAGTTATATAGCATCATAGTTCTTTCTGCTAATAGCCCACCCGAAGAGCGTCCCATACAGCGCATAAACTGTTTAAACTCCCCTTGAATACAAATGCTATAAAGTGCTTCTATCTGTTTGATTTCATCTTCACTATAGCCTTTTACCAGATCAGGTCGATACCATTTGCCTTGGGCGACTTCTTCTATATAACTCATTGTTTATTCATTCTCTGTCTGATTAATAAAGTTTTAATCACTTATAAAGCTTACGGACAAAATCATCAGATAAGATATGCTCTTCAATAATATTGGTATTAGATGTGTGAGCATATATTTTGTTATCTTTAAAATAGCTTCCAGCAGTGCTATCAGGAAAGCCCACTAATAAATAATCATGATAGTCAATAAAAAATTTATTTAATTCTGCATCCGTTAGGTGATGTATGACTTGGGTTGTAAACTCCTTATAATAGGTGTAATACAGTTGACACCATAAAAAAGAATCAATATCTTTATATGAATAATATTCATAGGTCCAATTTCCTTCGTTATCAGAATAGGGTTGGCAAATATGACCTGTACTATATTCAATAAAATAAAAATCAGCAAAAGTATGGTTGGATATTAGTGCATAGTCATTGCTTGGCATTTCTTCTGGTGGCTCTTCAAGATATATTTCACTTATCTCTTGAAAAGTACAGTCATAACCACTGCCTTCTGATCTAAAAAAATAAGAGTAATTACCACCAAATCTTGCTAAAAAGTCAATATAATCTTTTCGACAGGGTATGTTCCTCTCTTTAAAAAAATTAACAATGATATTGCGATTTACTGGTACAACGTCATCAGCATATGCCAATATAAGCTCATTCATTTGTCTTTTAAGTTGTGGATAGTCTTTATTCATTATCTACCTCCTGTAGCTACGTCGTTATATATGTCTAGGTTTAGTTTATATGTGGCACATGGCAACATTTCATCATATAACATAATATTAAAAATATCTTAATCATTATGTGGTAACCATAGACCTCCAACTTTATTTTATAATTGTTTTAAAATAGAAGTGAGGTATTCTTAAAACAAGCCCACTAAAAGCAATAATACAACTCAGCATTATACCCAAAACCTAACCAACCCCCTATAAAACCAAAAACCTACAGACATAAAAAAACCTCAAGTAAGGGGATACTTGAGGCGAAACTTGTTTAAACTTTTAGTCTAAAATCTAGTTTTGAAATATGGCGCAGCGGACGGGACTCGAACCCGCGACCCCCGGCGTGACAGGCTAAAACCACCAAATTTCATTAAGTTATTTTAATATACATTAATCGTCAAACACTTACATTATAAGAGTTTTATAGAAAAACGACATAATGATATTTAGCGTGTTTTAAAGTCGTTTATAAGGTCAATAATTACATTTTTGGTCACTAACTAGGCATAAAATTTATACATTCAAGACACTCTAAAAGCATAAAATTTATGCATTATTATTTTATAACCTTACCCATGATAATAATAACAAGGTTGTCATTAATCACAACTAGTCTACATAAAAGATATAGTATCAACAGTTCAAGATTATTTTACTTTACTGCTTACTTACTAACTTATGAGGCTATCTATGCAACATCTCGTTAAAAGCTGTCACAGAAAACTAGTTATTGGTACTATGGTTGCTAGTATGACTATATCGAATTTAGCATTGGCAACGGCTGATGATCACATCAATAATCAACAGCTTACATCTACGTCTTATTTAGCTAAAGCATTGGAGAGTTTAGAGTCTGGCACCTATAACGATAAAGTACAAAGCAATATTTTGCTAACTAAACTATCGCAAGAAGGAAATACTCTAGCTATGTTCTTACTTTCTGGACAGTATGAAACAGGCAATGGTACTAACATAGATATTCAAAAGTCTAATGAGCTACTTCTAAAAGCTGCAACACTCGGTTCTCCATTGGCTCAGTATGAGTTGGGGAAAAAGCTCATAAAAGGAGATCATATTGAACAAAACTTATCAACTGGTATGTGTTGGTGAGAAAAGGCTGATATGGCTGGACATGTAGAAGCACAAGTTTATCTAGGCAATTATTCTCAGGCTCTTAAAGATAATTTACCAATGTCTTTTTTTTGGTATAAGCAGGCAGCTTTACAGGGGAGTTATGATGGACAATACTTTCTTGCTTTGGCTTATAGATATGGTGAAGGAACAGATAAAAATGAGGAGCAAGCATTTTACTGGATGAGTAAAGCTGCAAATCAAAATGATGATTTTGCACAATATCAACTCGCAAATATGTACTTGCAAGGTATAGGAACAAAAGTTGATGCAAGTAAAGCAATCGAGTTACTTAAGCAGTCTGCTCAACAAGGTCATGAACTTGCTCAACTAAAACTAGGTAATCTATATGCTGATGGCTCAGTCACTCCAAAAAATGAAAGCTTAGCTGTTTTTTGGTTGAATAAATGTGCAGAGCAACATAATCGAGTAGCACAAAAAAATCTTGCATGGATGTATTTTCGAGGCAAAGGAGTTGATAGAGATATACCTCATGCCATCAAACTTTTTTTGAGTTCTTTATCATAGGTGAAATTCAATCCATCTATTTATCTATCTTGCTGTAGCAGTTATCTATTTCTTACCTGAACGATTCGCTGTCTTTACCCTTATTGACAGCGAACATAACAACATTCGTTATACCCCTCTACTCGATCAAGTCAAATGCTACTTTAACACCTTGCAAACGTAATATGTATGAATAAAAACAATTCATTTACGCTGGCAATTAATAACCAAGTGCCTTTCTATCATATTAGTACCTGTATTTTTTCCAGCCGCTAAAAAGTCAAGAGCGATATTTTATTTATAATTTACATTATTTGACAAGGTTGTCATTCATATAATAATGAGCCATAGCGGTGTTAATATAAAGTTAGATTAAAGATTACCTATGGAGAATAGCTTATGTCATTTCTACGTTTAATAATCATAATTGCCATATTGGTACTTAGTTATAAGTTAATCTTACCATTTAATGCACCTAAGTCAGAAACGCCTTCATTATCCATTAGTACTGATAGTCAAGGTAATCTGAACACCGAGACAAAAGAACAGTCCTCTAATAATAGTGAAAATGACCATTTTATCCAACATGACTTTTCTGATAACTATTTAAAATCGTTAGATATATACTCGTTGTGATGTGCTAGCTGCTGAACCATATGACCCTTTGAAACCTAAGGATATTATAGGTGTGGAGCTTGAAATAGCAATGACTAACTTCCCAAGGAAGTCATATCCACGTATCATGCATAAAGAAGCTTTGGAAGCTTGCCTACAAGCTGTAAAGGGGGGGCAATATGCACAACGAATGCACTTTCAGCTGGGAAGAGTGTATTTGTCAAAAGGACTGTATGAGTTGGCTGTACCATTGATTAAAAAAGAAGCAGAAAATGGTTATCCATCTGCACAATATACCCTTGCATATATGATGGACTGGAACAAAGGTTTTACTGATGTAGCAGAAGATGAGGTGACATATTGGTATAGGAAGGCTGCTGAAAATGGTCACCCTGAAGCCATGTACACTTTAGGTTATCGTTATATCTGGGGAGAGGGTACTACAAAATCAGATGGAAGGGCAGATTACTGGATAGAAAAAGCAATTGCAATAGTAGAACACAATTGACAAGAGATACGATCTATTTATTTTAAGCTATTATCTTTCGTTTTTATCATTATATTTATATGATAGTTTAGTAAAAGGTGTCATGATTATTAATTCTCTATTCATAAATATCATCATAGATATTAATCAACGAGGAGTAAAGTATGTGTATTGAAGTTTAGCTATTCCTAAAAAACAAGGTGAGCTGAGGGCAATGTTTAAATTTTCATAATTAAATATAAACCCAACTCCCAACTATAATATAGCGCTCATAATTAGTGAGCATCATTGAATGTATAATTAATACTTGATAAGGATTTGATATGAAAAATATTTTATTGATGGTAACTGGTGGTAGTCCACAGATTATTACAGAAACTTTATATGGGCTTGCGATTATGCCTAACTCTGATGAGGCATGGATACCAGATGAGATCCATATTATGAGTACTGCTTATGGCATCAATCAGGTGAAAAAACGTTTACTTTGTGAGGGCAATTTGCAAAAAATGTTGGATGATTTTAACTTGCAATTTGATATCAAAAATAATTTGTCTTTACATACACTAGAAGGTGAAGATGGCAATCTTTTAGAAGACTTAAGAGAACCAAGAGAAAATAATTTAGCAGCCAATCAAATTTTAAAACTGGTTCATCAATATACAGAGGACAAAAATACTCAAGTGCATATGTCTATAGCTGGTGGTCTCAAAACCATGACTTATTATGCTGGTTATGCCATGTCATTATATGGTCGTGAAAATGACAGTATGTCGCATGTCAGAGTAGGAAAAGATTTTGAGAATCTACAAGAATTCTTTTATCCTGCAAAAAACAAAGATACTCTAATTTATGATAGAAATGGAAAAGCATTAGATGCTTATGGTGCACAGATGTGGTTTATTGATGTACCGTTTATCAGATTACGATATATTCTTCCTCAAGAAATATATAAAGCACACTTAGTTTCACAGGAATTTACTGAAATCATTGAGGTAGTTAATGAAGCATTACGACCATTAAAAATGAAAATAAATACAAAAGATAAAACAATAAATATTAATGATTTAAGCTGTAAGTTACCTCCCTTAGAATTTAGTATATATAGCTGGCTAGCTTACCGGCACATGGAATTAAAAGAACCTTCCATTCCATCGCCCAGTGTCGATATAACAAATTACCAAGATGAATTTGATAAATTTAATAAAAAAATACAAAATAGAACCTACGATATTTCTGATATTACAGCAAATTACTCTAAGATAAAGAATAAGTTCATATCTTCATTTGGTATTAATATTGCTGAAAAAATACATATTCGCACTGAAAATTATCAAAGTTTTTTGGGTAATATCAAACCTGCTGATATTTCAATTATATGGGTAGAAGATCCAGAAATTATAGACAATGAAAATAGCAGTTATAAGGTTACTTTATATTTAAAAGATGCTTCTATTACTATTAAAAATGAAGTCTATAAACTTGATGCTACAGAGTTTATATTATATCTATGGATTATCATAAGAAAGCTGGATAACAAAGCAATAATTGAATTATCTAAAAATGACAATCCTTTACATGACCATTTACGCGAGATAAAAGAGTTGTGCGAAAAATTATTGAAATATCAACCAAGTATTGACAAATCAATTTATGATGTTTTTAAATATATGGATGATGAGAAGTTAAAAAGTATCATTGCTAAAATTAATAAAGATATTGAGAATAAATTTACTACACAAATTGCAGAAGAGATTGGTATTAAGACTCATACGATTGATAATAATTCGCTATATATTCCACTTGATAAAATGAGGTTTGAGATTGATAAATAAGCACATATATTAATATTCTCAATACCAGTGTTTTTGTTTGATAATAGCAAGTGACTGAAGTCACTTGCTGAGTCTATTACTACAAATTTGGCTCAGTTATTTCATAAAAATAAAAGTTTTATGATCACTAAATCTTGATCAATGAATCGGTAAAATTTAAGAGTTGCTTGCCTTGAATGATACGAATATTCAATTCTTTGGCAACTTGCATGGATTGTGGTGTAAGTCCATATAAGCTGACAAAATAAACGTGGCTATTTAGCCCTGCTACGCTCGCAATAGAGGCAAGCTTATGTAGCTTTTCATTTACTGTTGTTGTTGGGCTATTATTGTTTTTCCAGTTTACTGTTTTACACTCCAAAAAACTAAAATAGCCATTGGACTCGAGATATGCCACATCCACTTCGTTGCCATTACTATTTTTTGAAAATGTTAAACCGATTTGCACATCTACTTGCTGTTTTTGACTGCTAAAATGTAGAAAAATAAAGTAGGCTACTAATACTTCAAACCACTCCCCACCAAGAAACTGTACTGCTTTTTCAGACTTAATGACTAATTTAGAGCCTTCTGAATGATATTCCAAATAAGGTTGATCTACAGCAGATAAACTAGATAGATAATCATCATATCTACTAACTTCATTATAATTAAGTTTAATAGATATAGGGAATATGGATTCTTGTCTATTTGCCATCGATTTACTATTAATTTCTTCATTCACTTTAACATGGCAAAGATAGTTCATAAAACTAATAAAACTTTGAGTCTTTTCAAAATCTTGTTGGAGGTATTCATGTATTACAGAAACATAATCTCGTGCATCTAGAGTATTAAGTACAGAAGTTCCTCCTTGCTTTATATAACCTCTAGCTTTGAGTCTGGTACTGATGTCTTCAGGTAACACAAGTTGCTCAACCTGTTTGCTCTTATAAGCACGGTTATACCAGATAAGTTGATTACTGGCTCTACTTTGATATGCACAGTAATAAAGAGGTGAGAGAGTCGCCACTTGATCTTGGGCGATTGAAATAAGCTTGGTACCGCCTGTAATGTTAAAAATAATTTCTTTGGGATGATGAGTGAATATCCAATCAATAATGATATTTTTTATAAAATTAATATCTGTTTCTTCTTTACCATTAGGGATATGGAGCTCTGTTACTAGGTTGGCATCAAGAGAGAAAGGTGGTAGCGACAGTAGACTTTTTAATTGACCCACAAAACCACGTTTACGACTAAAGTCCGTACTAATAATGACAATTTTTTGGATATCTTGCTCATTAATTTTTATTAATTGCCAAATGAGATAATAATTTGCTTCTGCTTGGGCTGTAGCAGTAATAAATAATACTTTGGTATCAGAAGGGCGTAAATATTGATTTAGCTTGATATAGGCTTTTAATACAACATCATGGTTAGTTGTTGAGTTGCGTATGGTTTTAATCTGTTTATCAAATTGCTTAAGTGCTTTGTCTTTAATAGTGTATGGTCGGAAAGTATGTTCTGTCATAGCCAAACCTGTATGTTTATGTATTAAAAACTATAAGTAAGTTAACAGAAGTATAGCACTGATTAGCAAGGCTCAGTCAATCACTACTACAACAATTTATTTATAACATTATCTTATTTAACAAGGTTGTCATTTAGACAATGACGATCATAGCAATGCTAGTATAAAGCCATATTAAAGATTATCTATAAATGCAATTATATGGAGTATGTGATTACTATGTTTGATTATCGTGATAATTATCTTTGATAAGCACTAAACCTTTATAAACTACAAATCAGGAGTATTGCTATGAATAATTTTAATCAACATCAATCAGTTACAACCTACAATGAACCTCGTAAACAAATTGAGCATGCAAACTATAATAAAAAAATGCAAGAAATACTTCAGATTAGTCAAAAAATCAGGCAAATGCATCATGAGTATATTGAAATGCAGCTAAAGCTTTTAGAAGAACATAAAGATAGCATTGAAGATGAGATATAAAGTTAGATACAGGGAATTATTAACTTTGTTACACACTATATATTTATAAACTACCAATCAGGAGTATTGCTATGAGTAATTCTAATCAGCATCAATCAGTTACAACCTATAATGAAAGTCATCAACAACTGGATCAACAGCGCCATACATTGAGCCAATCAACATCCTATCAACTACAGGAGCTATTAAAACAATCAGATCCTGAAAAAAAGAAAAATCAATTGCAGGAACTGTTATCTAAAAAACCCAATTTATTAAAGCGTATGATCCAAGGAAAGCCAGATCCAGAGTTACGTGAATTTTATAAGCTAAGTTATAAAGAACAACTAAAACAGCTACAAGAGCTGGAACAACTGGCTCATCAAATCAAGATAGGTTTTCTTAGAGAACAAGCTGAAACATACTTACAAACCCTATCAATGCACAACCTTACAAGCCTTTCATATACGATTACATCATGTATTGATGAGGTATCTGAAATGGTTGCACAGTCAAACCATAAATTTGCCATGAAATTTGATAAGAGAATGGGGGAAATTGATAGTCTGTACACTCAAGCTGAAACAAAAGAATTTGCTGCAGAAAGTTTACGTAAGCAGTTAAAGCTACAGAAAAAGGCGATGGATGAGCTGTTAAAAAAGGCAACTAAAAGCTTAAAACAACGCTTGCCAAGTGATGCCAAACCATACTTTATAGATTTATAAGTAATTTTGGAAAGTTTATTGATCAGTATAGTACCTAGTGAGTTAGATTAGAATCTGACTCACTAACACTCATCATGATATCTCTTGAATAACTCACTTAAGATCTAATCACGATGAACCAACCTCCTAGTAACCTAAAACTAGTTTATATATAGTTAAACAGCTACTGTATCCTCCTCGTTTGCTGTACAACCGTCAGGCACTTTGTGATGACTTTGTTTTCAACTGACTATCCAAATATTAAGCTAAGCGATTTTGACAAAGTTAGTTTGCTTTAGAAGATTTGTATAACAAGGTTGTCATTTAGCCCATGATGACCATAGCCATGTATATTAAAGATGACCTATAAGGATATCCCTGCCTCATTACTATCTTTGACAAAGGAGTCATCTACCATGAAGCTTAACACACCTATCAAGGATATACTTGCAAATTTTTCTGGATCAGATCAAATCACAAGAGATGCGACAGGTGATTTTAAACCACGTATTACTACTTTTTATGCATTATGTGGGATTTGGATAATTATAATTGCTGTAATAGGAGGTGCAGGAGGTTACTTTTTTGCTGAAACTTTTACTGATTCAAAAATAGTTCAATGGTTTGTTGCTATCCTTTGGGGGCTAGTGATACTAATCATAGAAAAATTTATGATTGTAATACCAATGAATCATGAAGATATTTGGAAAAATTTTGTATTAGTAGCCTTTAGACTACTTTTAACATTTTTTGCATCGGTGACAATTACTGATAGTGTGGTAGTAAATTATTTTTATGATGACTCTATCACTGAGATATTAGTAGAGAATAGCAACAAAAAACGTTTACAAGAAATTGAAAATCTACAGACTAAAGTCACTGATACTAATAATCTTTTTGCATCACGGCTTCGTACCTTAGAAGAGGAAAGTATTTGCCTGACAACCCTCTTACGTGAAGAGAAAGGTAGCGACAATACGACCATAAAGACCATTAGAACCGATAGTGGTGTTATCTGTGGCAGTACCTCGGGAGAGGGTGCATCATGTGGAGACGACTGTCGGCAGATCCAAAGTAAGATTACAGAAAAAGAACAGGAAATTGCAAAGGTAAAAGCTGATCTTGCAGATATGCTAACACCAATTCAAGCAGAGCTAGATAGGGCGACTAAGAGTACAGATTATGCTAACGATATGATCGCTCGTACAGAAGCATTGGGGGAGTTGAAGGATCGACATCCTTCTGTCGCCAAAACCCACTTTTTTTTCGCTGGCTTACTCATCTTAGCGGAGATGCTAGTCATTAGCATTAAGATACTGATGCCAAAGTTGGCAAGCGACTATGTGTATGAATCAAAACTAAAATGCTTTGATAGGCTCAATACTTCAGAAGATGAGTTGTATTATGACTTTCAAAAGCAAGTCCAACAAAATAGATACAAAGAGCAAGCTGATTATTATACAGGAGTAATATCTGCGTTAGCAAGTAAAACCAGTCTGCAAGATATATTAGATGTGTCAGAAAAAATTGATGAGAGTGTCAACGAACATCGAAAAAAACAGCTGAAACGTACCAACTTTTTGAAATTTAACGCTAGACGAAAGATCCTTTCTGAGATTAAAGAGGTTGAAGAGATGGCAGAGCGCGCCAAGCGAACTGCTCGAAATAAGTATAACTCTAAATTAGATGAGAGTACTGATACCGATATCGATGATACAGAGTTCTAAGGAGTAAGAATTAAGCCAAATATCACCCTGAAATAATTTAGCAACTGATAATCGAAGAACTAGGAGCGTTGTTATGACCACTTATTTATTAACCCGACATGTTGGAGCCGTAAAATGGATGCAAGCAATGGGACATCATTACGATAAACATCTTAACCATCTTGCCAGTTATGATAATTTAGCCAAAGGCGACACTGTGATTGGCTCTTTACCTATTAATATCGTCGCAGATATTAATCAACTAGGAGTAAAGTATGTGCACTTAAGTTTAGTCATTCCTGAGGAGCTAAGAGGAGTTGAGTTAAGCCTAGAGCAATTGATTAGACTGGAGGCAAAGTTAGAAACTTTTAGCGTCATCCGCAGTGATGATCATACACCACACTCTAAATGACATATTGCAAACATAACTGACTCATGGGAAGATGAGATATCCATATTATCTATCTTAGCAACTGTATTGATATCGCTGTTTGTCTTAATACAGTTGCACTCAAAAATGATTTGTAACTTATGACAACTTATAATGATACATTATATTGGCAACAAGCTATTGTAAATTTCATTTGGCATGGTAATCCTGTCACTGAAGAAGGAGTAGCTTATATTAAAATTATGGGGCTACTAAAAACCATTAATACAACTTCCGCCCAGCTTAATACCAAGATTAATCAAAAAACCTCTATAATCATAAAAGAACAAAATAATATTCAACGATTCAAAAAAAACATACAAAAAAATTCAAGTACTCTAGCAGAGGAAGCCTTAGCACAACTTGAAGAGAATTTTAAAAACATAGAAACCGCCAAACAAAATATAGTCAGGCTACAAGAGGATATTACCAATATAAAGAGGATTCTTAGTGCAAAGCTTGAGCATTATCCATCAGATGACTATCCGTTATTTGCAGTACATATCTTAAAATCATCCAATAAAAACCACCCGCATAGCTTTCGACTAGCTCATCTTAAAAGTAATCATGAAGTATGCGTCCATATTGCCTTTGGTGGACAATACGCATACCTTGCCAAACAGTGGCTAAACTGGCTGACTGTACGGCTAACACTAAAAAATACTGGATTCTCACTGGCTAAAACTTACGAGATTATTAATAAATCATTATATTTAAACCAAATGAGTCAGGTATTGAAAAGCCATAGGACTAACAGTGACGCTTTAAAAGATAATAAGATAATGCCTGAGTTGGCTATTTATGCAGATATGCCTACCAACATCATTGCAGACAATGAGGAAAGTCATCAAAATCAGCCCAATCATATTGAGTTTACTTTATATGACAATATTTATAAGCGACTACAAGACTGGTTTCCAGATCAAAGAGGTCAAATCAAACGGTGGTTTAAAAAGTACGAAAAACAACTAAAAGCAAGTCCCGTTTATCTAAATGACATGCACTACAAAAAAATCATCACTTATTCTAAATCATCTGGTAAAAAAGCGGACGGCTCACTACACCAACAACCTCATGCTGGTAGAATTGGTTGGTTTTATGTCAAAGGTGCTTGGGCAGAACTTATAGAATTATGGCAAGCGTTAAATTCCATCCATTTACAAGGACAAAGCTTACGTGATAATGGGCTAAGTTATATACAATTTGCAAATGCCCCACTGATTAACCAAACTGACTATCATTTGCCAAAGCAACGAGCAGTGTTATGGGAAGAGCAAATACTTGATCCAAAAAGTATCATTAAAGCATTTGAAGATATGACGCTTCGTCATGATACTGTTCCAATGTTTGATATGTTTAATAAAAATGGTAGCCTAAAAACCACAAATGAACTTGCATCAGAGCTCTATGAAGCACTAAAAACCACTCAATACAAACCATCACCTAGCCAAAGTGTTTTGATTGATAAAAACATACGGCATCTACATAGTAGTAACTTACCCAAAAACACCACGAAACTAGCCACTAAAAATATCCGTCAAATAGAGCATCTTAACCAAAAAGATATGGTTGTACATCGCCTTGTACATAACACACTTGCACCTATTATTGATGACATCCAGCACCCTGCCTCTTTGGCATATCAAAAAGGTAAATCTCGACAAGATGCTTATCAACAAATCGTTACTCTACTAGAACAAGGTTATCATTGGGTAGTAGAAGCAGATATTGCTGATTTTTTTGCTAACGTACCTCTTGAGCCATTACTGATACGCTTGGCTAATCTACTACCCAAAAAAGAACAACTGTTGATAGCATTGGTACGAACACTCATCACAGCCCCTTATTTTGACGCTAAAGGTAATTTGATTGAACGCCAAAAAGGGCTTATGCAAGGTAGCCCACTTTCACCAACGCTTGCTAACTTATATTTGACCCAATTTGACACCACTTTGCAGAACAATAAACTGGCTTTTGTACGTTATAGTGATGATTTTTTAATATTGTGTAAACAGCAAAAGTCTGCCACTGATGCACTTGCTTTGGTTAGTACAACACTGGCAGAAATGGGGTTATCATTAGCTGTGGATAAAACAGCGATTACCAATATTGCTTCTGGCTTTGATTTTTTAGGTTACCGATTTGATACTCAATCTAAACAAGACCACCATATTGTACCTATTATTCAACAGCGTAAACCCGTATTTATTACTGGCTCAGGCATGTATCTTGGTATTAATGGTAGTGCGCTGGAAATTCGCTACTATCAAAAACCATCACATAAACTCCGCAAAAACACCAAAAGTAATAGCAAAATAGTCGCTCAAAAAAGGCTAATACAAGCCTTGCCTCTTAGACGTATCAGTGAAGTCGTGGTATTAGGCAATCATAGTGTATCTACAGGATTGATGAGCGCACTGGCTAGAGAAAATATTAGCCTGCATATGGTGAATAATTGGGGGTTTCAAATTGGTACACTTGCCCCTATGAATGCCGAATATTTTTCAGTGAGTGCCAAGCAAGCACAAATGTATCAACTATTATCACCCTCTGCCAAACTTGCTGTAGCTAAAGACATCATTTTGGCTAAGATAAATAACTATAAAATATGGGTACAAAACAGCTATCGTAAACAACTATGGCTAGACAAAAAAGTATCAGATGACTACCAAAATTCTACAAAAACAGCCAGTCAATCACTACCAAATATTAATACTGATCAAGCACTGTTAAAATTACTAAATACTGAAACGTTTAAATTAAGTATATTAAACGCAAAAGACCTACAACAACTAAGAGGATATGAAGGCAGTACCCATAAGTATTTTTATAATCGACTACGAGGGTTGATTATTGAGGAGCAACAAGCCAGCTTTTATAGTAAAAAACGTGCCAGAGGGGGTGTGGATAGATTAAATTCACTATTAAATTTTGGCTATTATTGGTTATTTACTCGTACCAGTGCCCTATTAAGAAGTCATGGTCTTAATCCTTATTTGGGGTTTGTACATGAAGATACCAGCTATGAAACCCTTGTTTATGACGTCATAGAATTGTTTCGAGTACAAGTTGATAAAACGGCACTTAGATTGATTAATCGTAAACAAATACAAGCTAAGGATTTTTATCAACATACAGATAAAGGCTGGCGTTTGACCAATCAAGCGATTGGGCTATACACTAGCCAACTAGAAGCTACTTTTAATAGCGAGATTAATCAAACCATCATTCATGACATACTGCTGATGCAAATACGCATCATCAAGCAGTGGGCGACTGCTCAAGGGTCACTGGTTTGGTTTCGCTGGCGTAAAGAGGCAACAGTTTTACCTTTTGGAACAGCGTAGACCTATGCTAAAATAATTATTAAGGTGTATCTACCCATATCCCGAATTTTATAAGTGGAAAGCCTTATAGAATAAGGGCTATAAAATACAAGAGGTACGGTATAGTACAAGATATGCATGTCATTAAGACAGTTTGATTGTTCCATTGAGTTTTTCTCCCATGGGTACGGTATAGTACAAGATATGCATGTCATTAAGACTAAAACTTTCCTAATATTGTATATTAATTATTTAGGTACGGTATAGTACAAGATATGCATGTCATTAAGACTAAGGTGTGTGAAGTAAGCATAAATCGTCTGGGGTACTGTATAGTACAAGATATGCATGTCATTAAGACATTCCTGTCCATAACTATTAGAATAGCGGGGTACGGTATAGTACAGGATATGCTTAAATTCCTAGCACAATATATAGCTAAGAAATATTTGGGTGGCTGTGACCTATGCTAAAATAAGTCAAGTATTAAGGTACATCTACTCACATCCCGAATTTTATCAGCGGAAAGCCTTATAAAATAAGGGCTATAAAATACAAGAGTACGGTATAGTACAAGATGTGCATGTCATTAAGACGGAGTATATGTAATATATTGGTTTTCTTTTGTGGTACTGTATAGTACAAGATATGCTTAAATCTCTAGCACAATATACAGCTAAGAAATATCTGATTTACTGTGACCTATGCTAAAATAAGTCAAGTATTAGGGTGCATCTACCCATATCCCGAATTTTATCGGCGGAAAGCCTTATAGAATAAGGGCTATAAAATACAAGAGGTACGGTATAGTACTAGATATGCATGTCATTAAGACTAAGGTGTGAAGTAAGCATAAATCGTCTGGGGTACGGTATAGTACAAGATATGCTTAAATCTCTAGCACAATATATAGCTAAGAAATATCTGATTTACTGTGACCTAAGCTAAAATAAGTCAAGTATTAAGGTGTATCTACCCATATCCCGAATTTTATAAGTGGAAAGCCTTATAAAATAAGGGCTATAAAATACAAGAGGTACGGTATAGTACAAGATATGCATGTCATTAAGACTAGTCAACACAGCGACTTTTTTATCTACCTCGGTACGGTATAGTACAAGATATGCATGTCATTAAGACATTTATATTATTGTGTTGAGCAAACTCAAGTGGTACGGTATAGTACAAAATATACTTAACCTCCTAGCACAATATATAGCTAAGAAATATCTGATTTACTGTAACCTATGCTAAAACAGGTTAAATATTAGAGTGTATCTATCCATATCCCAAATTTTATCGGCAGAAAGCCTTATAAAATAAGGGCTATAAAACACAAGAGGTACGGTATAGTACTAGATATGCATGTCATTAAGACTTTTCTGATTGATTCAATGTATACTCAATCTCTGGTATGACTACTTGTACACCTTCGCTCGTTTTCCTTATAACAGTATTATCTTGAATTGACTATATCAGGATGGTTCACTATTTTACTACCTTATTTTTCTTGTGACGACATACCCTCTAGATATACTATCTTCACTTAATTTTCTTATGGTGAAATTATATTAGATTGCCTATATCATAGTATAGAAGACTAATTTTAATATGAGCATACAAAATATAGAGGCACGTATGTTACTAAATAAGTATTACCCCATAATTTCTTGGGCAGATAATCATGGTATACCATATTCTAAAATACCAAGGGATATTGATAAGTTATCTAAGTTAACTAAACTTGATTTGAGTAGTCTAGAATTGTCTTATTTTCCTTGTTGTATTTGTAACTTAACTAACTTAAAAGAACTTGATATCAGTTGTAACAATCTGACTGAGTTACCTAATTCGATTGGTAGTCTAACTAACTTGGATAAACTTGATATCAGTTTCAATCAATTGACTAGCTTACCTGATAGTATTAGCAATCTAGTTAATTTAACTGATCTAGATATTTCGCATAATAACCTCAATAAAATAACTAATTATATTAGTTGTTTGACTAATTTAAATAGATTAATTATATATAACAATAAATTAACTACACTACCCGATGAAATTGGAAAACTAACTAATTTGATTAAACTTGATATCAGTTTCAATCAATTAACCAACTTACCCAATAGTATTAGTAGTTTAATTAATTTAACCAAACTAGATATTTCACATAATGATATAAACAAACCTCTAGATTGTATTGATTTCTCAGACAAAATTATTATTCATGAAAATAAATTAAAAATATTGCAAGAAATAGAGAAAGAAAAATCATATAACGTATATATAAAGTGGCATGAAAATACACTAAAAAAAATAAGTGAATTGGAATATTATATAT
>NZ_VEWM01000130.1 GCF_020662265.1 Psychrobacter sp. I-STPA6b | reverse complement strand
CAGTTGAACCCACAAATTTAAATCCGCGTTTCTTTAAATCTCTACTTATTTCGTCAGAAAGTAATGTTGTTGCTGGAACTTCTTTCATCGATTTTCTGTTGTTTTGTATGGGTTTTCCATCGGTGAAATTCCAAATGTATTTCGAAAAGCTTCCAAATTCTTCTTGCACTTCCATAAAAGCAATTGCGTTGGAAATGGTGCCTCGTACTTTCAATTTGTTTCTGATAATTCCTGCATCTAGTAGCAATTCCTGAACTTTCTCTTCATCATATTTTGCTATTTTCTGGTAATCAAAATTGTCAAAAGCAGCTCTAAAATTTTCTCTTTTTTTCAAGATTGTGTACCAACTTAAACCAGCCTGAAATGTTTCTAGAATTAAAAATTCAAATAATTTATCATCGTCATAAACAGGTTTTCCCCATTCTTCGTCGTGGTATTTTCTGTATAAAT
>NZ_VEWM01000105.1 GCF_020662265.1 Psychrobacter sp. I-STPA6b | reverse complement strand
CCTTCGGCTTGATCCGGTGCTCGACCACGGGCTCTTCGCGGACCCGCTCCTGAACGACCGTTTTCTTTTTTGGAGACTGCTCGACAGCTTCGACCACTGCCTTGGGCTGCGGCGTCGTTCTGGTCCTGGTCGCAGCCTTCGCCTTGACGGCGGGCTTTGCAGCCGGGGCATCGAACTCGTCCAGCGCCTTTTGTGCTGCCGTCTGCAGGCGGGCCATGAAGGCTTTTTCATCCAGACCGTTTTCCCGAGCAAAGGTGCGGCCGCCTGCGACCATGCCGTCCTGAATGGCGTGCAGGCGGCGGTTCTCCTTGGCGATCAGCTCGGCCCTGGTCTCGGTCGCCTTCAGCTCGCGGTGCAGCCTGCTGTTATCGTATTGAAGGCTGCTGAGCTCCTTCTGCATCTTCGGGGTGCCGTGGATCTGCTGCTTGAGGGTGAAGACCTCTACGGCAT
>NZ_VEWM01000016.1 GCF_020662265.1 Psychrobacter sp. I-STPA6b | reverse complement strand
GCGATGGTTTTGGTATCACCGATATAGTTGCCGGACAACGCAAGGCTCAAGCTAGGGCGGGCGTATTTAATACGCCGGGCGATCTCAGCATAAGAGATCTTACGTTTAAGCTTCTCCTCATGGCATGCCTCTATCCAGTTGTCCAAGGTCACCGGATAATGGGTCCAGTGTTTCTGGTTGTCAGAGTTTTGACACTCCACAGTTTCATCAATATTAATAGCCCCTATGACAGCCATAGCAGACCTCCCAACGCCAATAGTGCCATTAAGATGATCAGCGACAGTCCCAGCAGCCGATACAGCTGCTCCACATTGCGTTTGAGCAGAGTGATGTCATTACCAGTCTGCGTCTCAAAGGTAGGTAGGCGCTTGATAGCCGCTTGGCGCTGCGACTCAGCCAGATACTCATCGACACCAGGTGTGCGAGTGGCATCAATCATCGCTTTAATGGGG
>NZ_VEWM01000031.1 GCF_020662265.1 Psychrobacter sp. I-STPA6b | reverse complement strand
AGGTGAAGTCGGAACTAAAGAGTTAGACGAAAAAGTACGCCGTATTTTACGTTTATCCTTCCTGACTAATATGAACAAAGACAGGCCTTTCGGATCATTTGGTACAGAAGAGCATGCAAAAGCAGGTTTGAAAATTGCTGAAGAAGGAATTGTATTGCTTCAAAACAACAATACTATTTTACCAATCAATCTTTCTAAAACGAAGAAAATCGCTGTCATTGGTGAAAACGCTATTAAAATGATGACAGTTGGTGGAGGAAGCTCATCCTTAAAAGCCAGATATGAAATCACCCCGCTTGAAGGTTTGAAGAAAAGAATTGGCAATCAGGCCGAGATTGTTTACGCCAGAGGTTATGTTGGAGATCCGACAAGCAATTATAACGGAGTTGTGGCAAAAGTTAGTTTAGAAGACAAACGTTCAGCAGCCGAGTTAAAAGCTGAAGCTTTAAAAG
>NZ_VEWM01000094.1 GCF_020662265.1 Psychrobacter sp. I-STPA6b | reverse complement strand
GTAGCTCTATTCAATAAAACAGAAACATAGAATTCAGAAGTTTCACTTTCACCAGGATAGTAAACATCTTCAGCTACTAAAACTTTGTTTACTTTTTTACCCTCAGCAGAAGTTTGAGGTGTAATCAATTGCATTCCGATGATTTGTCCTGCGATTTCTTCAACTTGTTGCAAGTTTTTAGCTAACTTAACTCCACCACCTTTTCCACGACCACCTGCGTGAATTTGTGCTTTTATTACATGCCATCCTGTTCCGGTTTCGGCAGTTAATTGTTTTGCAGCAGCTACAGCTTCAACTGCATTATTAGCCACAATTCCGCGTTGAATGCGTACTCCGTAACTTGCTAAAATTTCTTTTCCTTGATATTCGTGTATGTTCATAATATAGAATTTGTCTGGTTCTGAATTTATTTCAGAATAAAAGTGCGACAAAAGTAGCAAAATTGAACTTAAAAG
>NZ_VEWM01000023.1 GCF_020662265.1 Psychrobacter sp. I-STPA6b | reverse complement strand
CTATGGATGTTGATGACACCGCTTGGTTTTATTGCCCTGTTGGCAGGCTGGTTTGTCACTGAGGTTGGACGACAACCATGGACAGTATATGGAATCATACGTACATCTGAGAGTGCTTCACCTCATATTTCTTCTCAGGTAGCCACCACCTTAGCAGGCTTTATTATTGTTTATACCTTTATTTTTGGGGCAGCCACTATTTATATTTTAAGACTCATTGCTAAAGGCCCACAGCCATTTGATGACGATCTTGAAGATGATAACTTCTTTGAACATTCTGTCACTGAAGGACAAGGGCGTACCCTTAGTGGTGATCAAAAACCTGCTGAAAATACACGTGAAGATACAAAATCAGATAACAATACAAGTTTAGAAAAAAATGATGACCTAGATGGAGGGCTACGCTAATGTTTAACTTTGGTGAAGTATTAGATTTGCCACTCATCTGGGGTGGAT
>NZ_VEWM01000045.1 GCF_020662265.1 Psychrobacter sp. I-STPA6b | reverse complement strand
CCGACATTGGGCATGAGGTCATTGACTGACTCTTGACCCGCGCAGACCACGACAGTATCGACACGCAGCAGCTGGCTTTGACCTTGTGGGTTAGTCACCCAAATACCCTCGGCCGTGACTTTTTCGTACTGCACGCCTGCCATTTGCATGACGCCGTGTGACTTGACGTGAGCGCGATGCACCCAACCGGTGGTTTTGTTTAGCCCTGCGCCCAAGCGGCCTTTAGTGCGCTGCATAAGGTATACCTGCCGCACAGGAGTGATCGGCTCAGGCTTCTGTAAGCCGCCATCGCTTTGATAGTCGGTATCTAAGGTCACACCCCACTCTTCACGCCACGCTTTGATGGACTGCGCTTTTGGACGGTAGCTGGGGTCTTTTAGCGTCTGCTCGCCAAGCTCGTGTAGTGGCTGACCATGTTTTGAGGTGAGATACTCGCTGACGTCAAAGCCAATACCGCC
>NZ_VEWM01000068.1 GCF_020662265.1 Psychrobacter sp. I-STPA6b | reverse complement strand
GCATGACTTCGTTGTCCGGTCAGCAAAACGCTGACCCGTCTGATCCAAAAGTAAACTGGATCACAGGTCTTGTCGTCAAGTCTTGAACGCAATTACCGGATAACGAAATGGTCTACATTCGGCGGATACCTGCATTTTGGAACACGAGGGCGGCTGCTCCCAGGGCTTCCGCGCGGTCGCCCAGGGAAGACATGGTGAGGGTGGTGGTCTCGCCGATGACCGGCACGGCATGCCGCGTCAGGCCTCGGCGGATGGGCTCGAGCAGGATGTCACCGAGGCCGGCCAGGGGGCCGCCTACCACGATGACTTCTGGATTGATGAGGTTGGCAACGTTGCCCAGTGCGCGGCCCACGGAGAGGCCTGCGTCGTCGACGACACGGAGGGTTGCCGGATCGCGGCTCAAGGCCTTCTGGACTATGTCAGCGGGGGTGAGCGGGCGATTTTCGCCTCGGCTAAGG
>NZ_VEWM01000093.1 GCF_020662265.1 Psychrobacter sp. I-STPA6b | reverse complement strand
CTATTAGCCAAGCCAAAGAGCATCTACTTAATAGTATATTTTTGCCTAAAGACATGAGGACGCTAAATCAAAAGCTAACTGATCATCTACAAGCACGGTCGGAGTTCAACCCTGATTATATAGTGGATGCACTAGACATACTTGATGAAGTCGAGGGTTTAGCAGATTTCCAGATAGACAATCATACTAAAGCGGAATTAATAATTCAGATTTGTGGTTTACTAAATAGCGAGGATGGCAAAGGCGCTAAAAATGCCCTATCAGCGGTTATGAGAAAGGTCTTAAAAGCCAGCTAACTGACACTCTAACACCTAAGCCGAGCATAAAAGTAAGCAAATCCTTTTGCTTTAATAGAGACATTCAAGTAAAAAGTTTATGCGTCATATAGTGTCGTGTAACTGACGCTTATCATTGTTGATCCCAGTGTTAAGCCGTACTATAAAGCCTCTGTTTAATAT
>NZ_VEWM01000033.1 GCF_020662265.1 Psychrobacter sp. I-STPA6b | reverse complement strand
ATGCTAGGCCGAGCTCCTGCTATCAATCTGGGTGTTGACTATCACTCTTTGGCACGGCGCTTATTGGTTACTATCGCTATTTTGGTGGCAACTGCCACAGCTTTTGTCGGCCACGTCATATTTTTAGGGTTATTAGTATGTGCATTGACCAATCGAATAACTTACAGCATGGCTCATAGTGAGCGGCTAATATTGGTAAGCTTGATAGCCATGCTGTGCTTGGTACTGGGTCAGACTATCTTTGAGCAGCTGCTCGGTATGTCTGGTGTACTATCAATCGTCATTGAGTTATTAGGCGGTGTGGTATTTATGGCGTTAATCTTTCACCAATACCGCGTAAAGCAGGTCTAATTGTTATTACTAACTGATTCATTATCCTCGTTATTACTGATAACTGCTGCTTGTGTTAACTGTAGCTTGTATTAATAACTATACAACCCTTAATAGTAGCCCGACTATAC
>NZ_VEWM01000069.1 GCF_020662265.1 Psychrobacter sp. I-STPA6b | reverse complement strand
AAAGAACAACAAGGCATTACCCCAGAAACAGGCAAAGCCCTCACAGACGAACAGCTAGAAATACAAAGACTACGTAAAGAGATCAAACAGCTTAAGTTAGAGAGAGATATCTTAAAAAAGGCATCGGCTCTGCTAGCTGGGGACAGTCTGAACGTATACAGATAATCAAAAACCTAGCAGAGCAACCAGAAGGTGAAGCTATCAGCAAAGCTAAGCTATGTGAGCTATTTGGCATCGTACGTAGTAGCTATTACTGGCGTATCAAACCTATACCCATAGACTGTGAACTGGTCAAGCTCAAAGTACTGATACGGCAGGTTTTTAATGACTCTAGAGGCTCAGCAGGGTCTAGAACCATCAGTAGTATCATCACTGGGCAACATGGTATCAAACTGACTCGATACAAAGCGGGTAAGCTCATGAAAGGCATGGGATTGGTCAGTAAACAAAGGAAACATAGCTACAAACAGCAAGATCAAGCACACAAAACATATGACAACGTATTGAACAGAGACTTTACTCCCATAACACCAAATCAAGTCTGGACAGGTGATGTCACTTATATTCGTATCAAAGGCGGATGGTGCTATCTAGCAGTCGTTATTGATCTGTATGCACGCAATATTATTGGATTCTCAGTATCTAACTCACCTGATAGTGAGTTGACCAGTAAGGCGTTGATGATGGCATATGAGTCACGTTTACAGCCCAAAGGTGTGCTGTTTCATTCTGATCAAGGTAGCCATTATACGAGCAAGTATTTTGCTGATGCTGTTGCAGGGTGTGAAGAGATGACACACAGTATGTCTAGAAAAGGCAACTGCTGGGACAACGCACCTACCGAAAGGTTCTTTAGAAGCTTTAAGACAGAGTGGATGCCAAAGTATGGCTATGCAAGTCAGGCTGAAGCAACAAAGGATATAACGGACTACATTTGGGGTTATTATCGTAACGTTCGTCCTCATCAACATAACGATAATCTAACCCCTGCTGAAAAAGAGAGACTATTTTTTAACTAAAACCTCTTAACCAGTGTCTAAAAAAACTTGACCACAACAGATTGTCTTTATATATCAAGAGTAGTGCATGATCCTAATCACGATGCCCGACCTAAAAAACGATATAAAGGCATATACTCAGGATTAAATAAGCTAATATGTACAGGTATACAGCAACGTATAGCTATAGAAAAACAGCCTTATGGTTTTTCGGTAGATATCAGTTCACCCCTGCCTTACTATTATAAAGAATGCACACTTGAAGAAGTTATAGATATGCTAGATAACATAGACGACTATATTGAGAATCCAGAAAAATATGGCTTTGAAATAAATGGACCTTAACCCATTATGCAAACGCAATAGAAAATTAATGAATAGCTTTACTCTAATTTTTGGAATACTTTGAATATAGGACAACACCCCTGTAGCCAGCTACAGCTATGGCGATGACTTAATCAGTCAAAATGTCAATGGCAATACCAGCTACTTTGGTTATGATGGCTTAGGTTCAACCAAGTTTTAACCAATCAAGCTGGACAAATCACAGACAGCTATCAGTATGATGCTTATGGTGAAATCACTATTAAAATATTTTGATGTGATAGTAATTACATTTATCAAGTTTTTAAGTGGGATTGAACAAATATGGATAAAATCAAAGTTGCTTTTGATGAGTTATAATATAGGCATGAAAATTCTTGGCTATTATTATCAATATTAGACTTACCTATAGAGAAACAACAGAAAATTATTGGTGTGAGGGATTTTAGGGTCTGTTGAATATTCATCTTTGTAGGAAAAATTGAGATACTGATTTTAATAAACAGTGACTTAGTCAAGGCAATGAACGCAGGTAGCTTTTGTTAATAACAGCAGGATATTAACAAGTTCATTAACGCAGAATAAGACAAATTCAGCTAATTTTTACACCAAAGTAAAAAATAGCTGTATCCCTTATCAATACTAGCTTAACGGGGTGAATGCTCAACAGACCCTAGTAAGTTTTATAACTTTCCTTATTTGTTTTTATTTAGTTGTTCATTATATGAGTATTATGATTCGTGGATTGGAGAATTTGACTTTTTAACAACTGATGTTGACTATAGTATCTATAGTGAAAAGATAAATATATTTTTAGACTGTTTAAGAAGTATATAAGTTAAATACTGTATGAAAAAATGATATTTTGAATAAAAAATGGGGTCGCCTTAGAGAGGAAATGGTAAAGATATTAAAAAAAGCAATTTACCAAAATTGACAATAATGAGACGATTAGATATAAAAGTTTAATAAGAGTATTTATAAATGAATATGGAGTGGTTAAGATGGATTGTTAAATATATAAGGTCATATTAATATGACAGACCTTAGCCTAAATTGTCAATGATATAATGACAACTATAGTAAATCTTGTATAAAACCACTACATTAACGTTAAAATTGAAGTATAAATATGACATGTATACTGGCTCTTTTCAGACAAGTCTGTAGGAAAAATTTAGCTTAATGTAGAAAATATTCAGCAACCTTTTGTATAAGGCTCGATTGTAAGAATAATGAGGAATGATTATGTCAGGATATATATTGGCTTTTGATCAGGGGACAACATCAAGTCGTGCGATTATTTTTGATGATGCGGCACAGCCAGTACATATTGTACAGCAGCCCATTCAACTGGCAACCCCAAAGACTGGTTATGTTGAGCAAGATGCCATGCAAATTTGGCATACCCAAATTAGTTGTGCACATGATGTGATTTTGCAAGCAGGGTTGTTAGCAACAGATATCAGTGCGATAGCCATTACCAATCAAAGAGAAACGACAGTTATTTGGAATAAAAAAACGGGCAAGCCAGTCGCGCCTGCAATTGTTTGGCAAGATCGGCGTACTAAGCAGTGGTGTGACCAACAAATACAAAGGTTACAACAGCAAAGTGAGCATTTAGATAAAGCGGTAGATTTGCAAAAAATTACGGGGCTACGATTAGACCCCTATTTTAGTGCCAGTAAGATTGTCTGGTTATTGGAAAATGACCCTGAGTTGCGTCGGCAAGCACAAAATGGTGAGCTGGCATTTGGAACAGTGGATAGCTGGTTGATATTTAAACTAACAGGTGGTGAGCATCTGATTGATGTATCAAATGCATCACGGACACTGTTATTAGATATTAATACATTATCTTGGTCACAGCCCTTGTTAGATCAGTTTAATATTCCTTCCAGTTTATTACCCAAAGTTGTGGCGTCAGATGCTGATTTTGGTAAGACCAGAAGTGGACTATTTGCCAAACAAATTCCAATTAAAGCTGTATTAGGAGATCAACAAGCTGCTTTATTTGGGCATGGATGTATTAAGGCTGGTATGGCAAAAAATACCTATGGCACAGGTTGTTTTATGTTGATGAATACAGGACAACAACCACAGTTTAGTCAGCATCACCTATTAACAACTGTTGCATGGCAAAGTCATCTAAAAAGTCAGAATGTCAGCAGTCAAAAAGATAAAAGCTTGGATACTGAGAGTTCATCAGCATTATCCACCATTGATAAACTGATTAACGTTGGACGGCGTAGTCTATCTCGCTCTACACTGCAAGCCAGTTATGCCTTAGAAGGCAGTGTGTTTATGGCAGGTGCAGTTGTGCAATGGTTGCGTGATAATCTGGGAATTATTCAAAATAGTCAGGAAGTTGAGGTTTTAGCCAATCAAGTAAACAGTAGTGAGTCGGTGGTATTGTTGCCAGCATTTACAGGTTTAGGCGCGCCTCATTGGAAACCAGATGCACTAGCAAGCATAACTGGAATGAATAGAGGGACAACCAAAGCACATATTGCCCGTGCTGCTTTAGAGTCCATTGCCTTTCAGGTCTATGATGTTTTGGTAGCAATGCAAAAAGATGCACCCAGTGCATTAACAGAGCTAAGGGTAGATGGGGGTGCTTGTCGCAATGACTTGTTGATGCAGTTTCAGGCAGATTTATTACAGGTACCTGTATTGCGTCCAGTGGATACAGAAGTCACTGCAAAAGGTGCGGCACTATTGGCAGGTATTCACAGTGGTATATATGATGAAAATACCATTGAGCAGTCATGGAGGCTACAAAAATGCTTTGAACCAACGATGTCAAATGCGCAAAGAGAATATCATTTGCAGAAATGGCAGTCTGCATTACAACAGATTTTACATGTATCCTAAATGGATTATTATCTTATAAGCATAAACTTGTTATTGTCAGAGTCAAATATGCCTTTAAATAGTGTTTATATTTTAAACAAATAACAATACTTACATGTTGTAACTCAATCAATCATAGTGATTGTAGAACTTAACAAAAACTGCCTATTATTTGCTTGTTTGGACAACTATGATGGAATTAACTATCAATGCAAGGATGCCGTATTTATTGGTTATGCCAAGTGTAGGCTTAAATTTAGCTATCCTTGGACGATATATAAATAATATATAATTAAGCATCGTCATTGTGTAGTTGGAATTGATAATTATACTGAAGTCAGCAACTTATTATAATTCATCATTTTAATTTCTATAAATTTAACTTTAAACTAATTGAAGGAATAAAAAATGAGTAAACATGATGCAATAGACCGCAAAGTTGTTAAACATATGTCAGATGAGACTAAAGAAGAACTTAATGCAGATCCAATTACTGGTGAGCCAGGCTCTCATCCTGTTGGTACAGCGATTGGTGGTGTTGGTGGTGCGGCGGCTGGCGCAGCAATTGGCTCAGTAGCAGGTCCATTAGGCACACTGGTTGGTGGTGCAATTGGTGCTATCGTTGGTGGTGGTGCTGGTCATGCAGCGGGTGAGGCAATTGACCCAACACGTGAGGAAGAATACTGGCGAGCAGAGTATGCAAAAGCACCATATTATAAGCCAGAGCATGACTTTGACCGTGATTATCATCCAGCGTATGCTGTTGGTTATGCGAACCGTCATCGCTATCCTGAGGATGCAAAGTTTGAAGAGCATGAGTCAGAGTTGAAAAAATCATGGGAAGAAGTAAAAGGTGAGTCTCGCCTAGCATGGGAAGAAGCAAAAGATGCGACTAAAGATGCATGGGATAGAATCACTCGTAATCATACAAAGTCATAATTTGTTATAATTTAAAACTATAAACTATCATAGTTTTAACGTGATTATGATTTGATAACTAAATACATCATTAAATTTTAAGTAAAAAGCCCTTAACGTCCATGTTTAAGGGTTTTTTTATGGATAGGTTTGGGTATGATATAAAGTGTTTTTGATTTTATGGTAATGACACACCAAAAATAGAGACTTAGATTTAAAATCTATAGAGTAGGTAATATTAACTTAGAAAACTTATAAAAATTTAAGAGGTAAATTGTGCACCATCAACAACAAGATAAGACATTTTATATCGCTACTGCAAATTTATTGAATTTGGCGTTACCTAATAGATCTTACTATGCAAATGCAGCTCCTTATACTCTGTCTCAATATCAGCATAAAAGACAAGGGTTAACACAGCTATTAAGCAATGCCAGAGCAGATGTGATTGCCACTCAGGAAGTCTGGGATGAAGATTGTTTGATTGACTTGGCTCAATCATTGGGATTTGAGTCATATCATGTGCTTGCGCCATTGGCAAGTAATCATATAAATAGTGACTATACTCAGGGCAAGGGTGCGCAAGAAACACCAGCCGTAGGTTTGATTAGTCGCTTTGAAGTGCTGGACTGGCATGTACTAGAGACAATAGATCCATTAGCTGTGATTAGTATTCCAGATGATGGGGTTTATGAGCGCTTTAATCGTCCACCGTTGGTGGCAACTTTATCTATATATGGACAAGAAGTGACGGTTATCAGCGCTCATCTAAAGAGTAAGCGTCCGCACTATTTAAGAGATGCTGAAGGCAATCGCCTTGAGGACTATGATGACCCTACCATTCGGATTCGTGCAAAGCTACGCAGTTTATGTATGCGAGCGGCAGAGGCGGCAGCGATACGGTTATTTATTATTAAGACATTGTATAAAACCAATCACCCCTTGATTTTATTAGGTGATATGAATGATGTCACAGACAGTGTAACAACCCAGCTTATGGCTGAGAGTAGTGAAGTGATTTATGATAAAAGCATGCGTGATGTGGCGTTGTTTGATGCAGCACGTGTGCAGACCAGCTATGGCTGGACCAAAGATGTGGCATATACGCATTTATATCAAGGCATGCCAGAGGTGATTGATCAGCTATTTGTTTCTGAAGAGTTTTTACGAGACAGTAAGTTTTCACTTGGTGAGGTTTTACGGGTTGATTATTTTAATGACCATCTAAAATGGGACTATAACCAGCGTGTGACAGATCATGGTATCGTACGGGCAAAACTCAAGCTGTTGTAAATGAGACAATGCTGGCAGGTTATCAGGCTGTTCAGTGATAAAGCTATGAGGTTATAAGACAGTTAAGTTATAAAAAGAAAAGTGAGTAAAACGATGAATGAGTCAACGCTGAATGATGCTGAGTTATTGCGTTATTCACGGCAGATATTGTTAGATGGTTGGGATATTGAGGCACAGTTAGCATTAAAAAATAGCCGTATTTTAATTGTAGGTGCTGGTGGGCTGGGCTGTCCTGTGTCTGAAACGCTGGCAAGAGCTGGTGTGGGCTGGATTCATTTGCTTGATCATGACCAGATTGAGGAAAGTAATCTTCAGCGCCAGAGTTTATTTGTCAGTACAGATGTTGGTAAATATAAGGCACAAGTTGCCAGTCGGCAGTTGCGTGCAATCAATGAGCTGATTACTGTGACGCATGTGGTAGCTCGATTAGAAGAGCATAATGCGCAAAATATTCTGTCTTTACCAACGGGGGATTTTCCTGATTTGATACTCGATTGTAGTGATAATTTTGCTACTCGGGATTTGCTCAATCGGCTAAGTGTTCGTTTTGGTATTCCGCTATTATCAGCTTCTGCAATTGCGATGACAGGACAGTTAGCATTGTTTGAGCCACAACGGCAGACAGGGTGCTATCATTGTGTCTTTGGTGAGGTTGTGGATGAAATGGAAAAAGCTGAGTCAGATGCTCAAAACAGTCAAAATACTCAAAACTGTGCAAACTCAGGTGTTTTAGCCAGTACAACGGCAGTGATAGGTAATTTGCAAGCCAATGTTGCTTTGCAGTATTTAGGCTGTAAAATCAATCCTTTAGCCAGTCAGTTATTAGTATGGAATGGTAAAACCATGCGTCAGCGTTTACTTGGCTACCAAAAAGACAGTGCTTGTCCTGTTTGTTGCTAATTAAATCTGTTAGGCATCACTCCGTCTTTAATTAACTTTTAAATCACCTTTTATTTATTTGTTATTGGTTAGCCATGTATCATGGCTGACTTTTCATATTAACTTTATGAGACTTTCCTTCTATGCGTCCCAATCTGTTAAAACAAGGGTTTAATGTTCTAAATCGTGTACGCCAGACAGCGAGTGTGGCAGGCTTGTCTGCGCTTCGAGTGGCAAAAGGTGAGAAGCCTGATGCAACTTTACTTCGAGAGACTTTTGAGCAGTTGGGGGCAACGTATATTAAGATAGGACAGTTTATCGCCAGTACACCCTCATTGTTTCCACGAGAGTATGTGCTGGCATTTCAGGACTGTTTGGATCAAACCACACCTTTACCTTATCCCTATATTGAGCAGGTGTTAACACAAGAACTGGTAAAAGATGGACAGAGTTTGGAGACGCTGTTTCAGTATATTGACCCAATACCGTTGGCATCTGCTTCCATTGCCCAAGTACATGGAGCATTGTTACATGATGGTACAGAAGTTGTGCTAAAGGTACAAAAACCCAATGTTGAGACAGTGATGCAGACTGACTTGGGGGTGTTGCATACAATGACCAAAGCGCTGGAGCTGTTGATGCCATCAATGAAGTTTGCCAGTATTGCCCCAATTATTGATGAGATACGTCAGCGTATGCTGGCAGAAACAGATTTTATTGCTGAGGCAAGTAATATTCAGGATTTCCAGCAATTTTTACAATTTACACAAAATCAAAAAGTGGTTGCACCAACGGTATATCAAGAATTAACTACAAAGCGAGTGTTAACCATGAGTCGCTTGCATGGGATATCAATGATAGATGAGCAAGCCATGCGCCAATATTGTGATGACCCTGCAACGGTAATGGCAGATACTTTAAATACATGGTTTGCCAGTTTGATGCTATCAAATAGTTTCCATGCGGATTTACATGCAGGTAATCTGATGTTATTAAAAGATGGTCGCATTGGGTTTATTGATTTTGGTATTGTTGGTAAGTTAGCACCAGAGAGCTGGCAGGCTTGTATGGGTATGATGCAGGCGTTACAAGAGAGCGACTATCAGGCGATGGCTCATCATATGGTGGATATGGGTATGACTTATGAGCGCGCACAAGTTGATGTTAGTCGACTTGCACTTGACCTTGAGCGCATGATTGTTGGCTTGATGGCAGATGATAAAGCTTTGACCAGTGGCAAGCCATTTAATAGTAAAGAGCAGGCAGATGAGTTAAATAAAATGATGCTAGAAATCGTTGAGATAGGTAAGCGTCATGGTATTCATTTTCCAAGAGATTTTGCCTTGCTAACAAAACAGATGCTATATTTTGACCGCTTTATGCGCACACTGGCTCCAGATATGGATATGTTTAGTGATGCTCGAATACAGGTTTTACCATCTTCTGTAGCAGATAAATAAATAAATAGATAGCATAGCAGAGCTGTTTAGTAATGCTCTGCTATGTCAAAAAAATCTCACAACAAATTATAAAAAAACCTCTATATACGGATGCGTGTTGGGCGATTGCTTAGTCGGCATAGCAATTCATAACCAATGGTATCCGCCCAACTTGCGACATCATCGACATGAGGCACGATATGCTTTCCATGAGCATTCGTCTCATTTAGTTTTGTATCAGTATGCCCCCATAAAATAACTGAATCTCCAACTTGTGGATGAGGGACAGCACTGAGGTCAATGGCTATCATATCCATGGCAACTCGGCCAATAATGGGACAATGATACGTGTTACCATCTTGCTGTAGGGCGACCCAACCAGCCTCACTGATAACTCTGGGATAACCATCACCATAACCCACACTGATAATGCCTTTTTTTATTGGGTGTGGCGCAATAAAGCGACTACCATAACCAACAGGTGTTTGTGATGGGATATTATCAATTGCCATCAGCTCTGTACTAAAGCGCATGACTGCTTGTAATCCTAATTGTTGAGCTGATGTGCCAGTAATGGGTGAACTACCATAAAGCATGATGCCCGGACGCACCCAGTCATAATGATATTCTGGAAAATGCATAATACCCGCAGAGTTACATAGTGAGCCTTGGATATTTGCATTGATGTGTTGTTTTAGATGGCGTAGAAGCTGGTCAAAAGTGTTATATTGTTGAGCATTAAGTGGGTGGTCAACCTCATCTGCATTAGCAAAGTGGCTAGTTAGGATAATGTGATAACCAGCACAAGATAACTGCTGGGCGATGTCTGGAATCTGCTCTGGTGAAAATCCCAAACGATTCATGCCTGTATTTACTTTAAGCCAGATGGTTTGTTGCAGTTGAGGTGAGCTTTGTGACGCCTCTTGTAATGCGCTTTGCAATGCCCAGTCAAGTTGCGCTTGATGATGAATGACACAAGAGATATTCAGTTGTTGAGTTTGTTGCCATTCTGCTTGGCTAAACGCACCTTCAATCATAATAATTGGTTTTTCCCAGCCAGCTTCTCGAATCTGCAATGCCTCGGCAAAGGTTGCCACACCCAGTGCATTGGCTGTTGTGAGTGCAGGTAGGCAGGCTAATACACCATGACCATAAGCATTGGCTTTGACCATTGCCAATACTTTGGAGTGGGGAGCTTGTTTTTGGACATAGGCCAGATTGTGTACTAGGGCAGATGTATTGATGGTGATATTGGCAGTGCGCATAGATGGTTACTCAATGGTTACTCAGTTGCTTGCTAAGTTGGTTAATTAGTTATTTAAAAAGTTACTCATCATTCTCAAAGCTATTGGCATGATAAAATTCAGGTGTGAGATTGGTAAAGCGGGTGTATTGTCCTTCAAAGGCAAGACGAACGGTACCAATTGGACCATTACGCTGTTTACCAATGATAATCTCTGCAATGCCTTTTGCATCTGAGTTTTCATTATAGACTTCATCGCGATAGATAAATGTAATCAAGTCAGCATCCTGCTCAATAGCGCCTGATTCACGTAAGTCTGACATAATGGGGCGTTTATTGGGGCGGTTTTCCAAACTACGGTTGAGCTGGGAGAGAGCGACGACAGGACAATTGAGCTCACGGGCAAGTGCTTTAAGACTGCGCGAGATTTCTGAGATTTCACCAACTCGGTTGCCATCTAAGCTAGGTACTTTCATAAGTTGTAAATAGTCGACAATAATCATACCGATTTTGCCATCATGATTTTTGGCAATACGGCGACAACGTGAGCGCATCTCGGAGGGTGGTAGGGCAGTGCTGTCATCAATATATAGATATTTTTCTTGTAGGTGCGAGATGGCGCTCATTAGCTTCGCCCACTCATCTTCGTTCATTTGCCCAGAGCGTAGATGGGTTTGATGAATCATGCCCCATGAAGACAGCAAACGCATGACGATAGATTCGGCTGGCATCTCCATCGAAAATACGATAACTGGTAAGTTTTCATTAAATAGCACACCTTCGGCAAGGTTCATAGCAAAGGTTGTTTTCCCCATTGAAGGACGGGCAGCGACGATAATCAAATCACCTGCTTGTAACCCTTGAGTTTTATTATTTAACTCAGTAAAAGGTGTTTGCAGTCCAATCATACCGTCTGGGTTTGACTTGAGCGTTTGAATCTGTTCAATCACACTGGTGATGACCGAGCTGACATCTGTTGGTCCTCTCTGTTGTGCGCGTTTGTTATGTTGCTCATTGATGGCAAATATTTTGGATTCCACTTGGTCTAGGATATCGCTAATGCTTTGTCCCTTTGGGTTAAATGCCAAGCTGAGCATTTCATTGCCAGTAGTAATAAGCTGGCGTAAGGTGGACAGTTCACGTACCCGCTGTGCATAGGCAGTCAGGTTAAAGAGTGTTCCCGGACTTTGACTGAGTATGTCTGCCAGATAACCATCACCCCCAGCAGATTTTAATAGGTTTTGCTGCTCTAACCAGTCGTGTACCATGACTGTATCATAAGGCTCATTAATCATAGCAAGGTGAGTAATGGCCGCAAAGATATGCTGGTGACGCTGTGCATAAAAATCATCTTTGGTCACGATGTCAGCGATTTTGTCATAGGATTCTTCAATGCTCATCAGTGATGCTAACAAGGCTTTTTCGATGTCGATATTATGTGGTGGCTGTTGCTCTAGTAGTGCGTTTTTTTCTTTGGTTGGCTCTACTGTGTCGTTTGCGGTATTGGTGGAATCTGCCATAAAATAAAACCCAATGATAAGCCAGTTATAAGATAAAATGGATTAAAATTCTATCACATTCCATGTGTGTATTTTTGCATCGTTGTATGAATATTTGGAGAGGGTCTGTTGATAGAAAAACTTTGCTTTTTTTGGGTGATTTGTGATGAAAAATAATGATAGACCTTTAGTGATTACCACAGGTGAACCTGCGGGTATTGGTATGGATATTGTGCTACAGCTTGCCAGTACAGCGCAGTTACAACAGTGTAAGCGTCCTATTTGTGTATTGGCAGATAAAGATGCGTTATATCAGCGTGCGCAAATGTTATATGAACAAGGGGCTTTGCCACAGATACCGACATGGCAAATGCTAGAGCTAGATAGTAGTCTCAATACTGACATGATAAATGCTGATATTAATAAGGCTATCTGCACGCAATCAAATGCAAAAAATGCTGCTTTTTATTTATTGCATGTACCTTGTGCAGTTGCTGTGCAAGCAGGTCAACTAGCAGTGGCTAATGCTGATATGGTTGCTAAGCAACTACAAATAGCACATACGCTGGCATCACAAAAAATGGTCGCTGGGATTGTCACTGCACCTCTACAAAAATCTGTTTTGATTGATGCCAATATACGTTTGAAAGATGGCACGATGTTTACAGGACATACAGAATATTTTATGCAACAAAGTGGCTGTGACAAAGTGGTGATGATGCTGGCGAATGATGCCATGCGTGTGGCATTGGTGACAACACATTTACCATTACGTCAGGTGGCTGATGCCATTACAACAACGAATGTCCAGCAAACGGTCAGTATCGTTTTGGCAGATTTACAGCAAAAGTTTGCTATTGATAGACCACGGATATTGGTCTGTGGACTGAATCCACATGCAGGTGAAGGAGGACATTTGGGGCAGGAAGAAATAGAAATTATCAATCCTGTATTGACACAGTTTCAGAAGCAAGGTGTTGATATTTCATTAGCCATGCCAGCAGATACTTTGTTTACCTCGCGTCATTTACAGCATTGTGATGCAGTCATCGCCATGTATCATGACCAAGGTCTACCTGTGTTAAAGTCACATGGTTTTGGTGATACGGTCAATTTAACTTTGGGATTGCCCTATATTAGGACGTCTGTTGATCATGGTACGGCTTTAGACTTGGCTGGAACAGGGCAGGCGAGTGCAAGTAGCTTGTGGCAGGCAATTAAAACAGCCGATGAGATGGCAACAAGAAGTCAGCAATAAGGAATTATCTATAGAGAAATTGAGAGATTTTGAAATTTCCTGAACTTTCATATAAGAGTAAAATACATTTGTAACACTAATAAATATTAGTTTGATTGGGTAAATGTTCAATAGACCCTATTATGTTACAATAATTGACCTATTTTTCAGCCAGTTAGCTGGGGGCTGTTGAACATTCATCTTTATAGGAAAAGTTTAGCCAATTTTCAGATGAAAATAAAAATAGCGGTATCCCTTGTAGATACTGGCTTGATGAGGTGAAAGTTCAATAAACTCCAATAATATAGTCTGCCTAATATAAAGTTACCACGATGTTAACCTCATTCGATGTACTACTTGTACTATCTTCATTTGGTTGCTTTGTGGTGAAATTATATTAGATGAACGATATATTTTATTGTTAATAAGGCTATTAATTAAATATTAACTACTTATCACAAGATACCATCATTTATGAAACCAATTCGGCACCAGCCCCGCAAGCGCTTTGGGCAAAATTTTTTGCATGATGCTCAGATTATTCGTCAGATTGTTGAGAGTATTCGTCTAGACCGTTCCGATAACTTGGTTGAGATAGGACCAGGGATGGGGGCATTGACGGAGCCTCTTTTAGCAGAAGTAGATGCGATGAGTGTGGTCGAGCTTGACCGAGATTTGGCAGGTAGTTTACGGTTACGTATTGGTGCAAATAGCCATCCAAATTTTCATATCATAGAGGCAAATGCACTAAACTTTGATTTTAGGACATTGTATAGTGAGGAAAAAGGTAAACTGCGGATTGTGGGTAATTTACCTTATAACATCTCAACACCATTGCTGTTTCACTTACTGACTACCGCAGATGTGATTGCCGATATGCACTTTATGCTACAAAAAGAGGTGGTAGAGCGTATTACTGCAGAGGTTGGTAGTAAGATATATGGTCGCTTATCAGTGATTATGCAATATTACTGTGAGACAGAGTATTTGTTGACTGTGCCAAAAGGTGCATTTAATCCCCCTCCAAAAGTGACCAGCGCTGTTTTCCGTCTTGTGCCATATGTGGATAAACCAATTGTTGCTGATGATGAGCAACTATTTGCTATCGTTGTACGTGAGACATTTAATCATCGCCGTAAGACTTTACGGGCGATTTTTAAGAAATCGGCATTGTTACCAACGCTAGAAGAAGCAGACTTTGAAGCCATAGGTATTGATAGTAATGCCCGTCCTGAGACATTAGATGTGGCAGAGTTTGTGGCGTTAAGTAATTATATTTATCAGCATCACTCAATATAAAATGAAGAGTTATCAAAGCTTGGGTGTGTTATAACAGCAACAAACAGTAAGTAATGATTTTGAGCTTTTTGAGTGATGGTCATTTGCTTTAATAAGAACAGTTATTATTATGGTAAATATATTGATTTATATTTCATATTATATAAATAGCCATATACATAGTAATATACAAAAATAGTGAACACATATATTAAAAATACACAGTATATTCACTTGAGGGTTTATGAGTTATCGAGCACAGTATGTTATTGGCGATTTACAAGGGTGTTACGAGTCCTATCAAGCTTTATTAAAGAAGCTAAAATTTGACCCAAAGCAAGATAGATTATGGTTTGCAGGCGACTTGGTAGCACGTGGTGAGGACTCATTATCAACACTGCGCCATGTAAAAGCATTGTGTGAGAAAGGAGCGGCTGCAACCGTTTTGGGTAATCATGATCTTAATCTGATTGCTGTTTGGCGTGGTGTTGTACCTGCTAAAAAGAAAGATAAAACGTCAGATATTTTTTCTGCACCTGACTGTGATGAGTTATTAAATTGGTTGCGCAAACAGCCTCTTTTGACTTTTCCTGATAAACGTACTGTATTGGTGCATGCGGGTATTCCACCGCACTGGCGTATACGAGATGCCAGACGTTATGCAAAAGAAGTTGAAGTTCAGCTAAGTGGTAGTATGCGCCAGCTTGACCGCCTATTACCTAATTTATATAGTAAGTCTGCTGATGATTGGCATGATGACTTACATGGCTATACACGTTTAAGAGCGATTACAAATTACTTTACCCGTATGCGTTTATGCAAAAAAGATGGCACATTGGAGTTCTCTTTTAAGTCCAGTCTATCTGATAAGATGCCAGATGACTTTCGACCTTGGTTTGAGTGGCAAGTTCCGCGCAAACGCAAAATTTTATTTGGACACTGGGCTGCTTTAAAAGCAGAAGTGGATTTGCCTTATGCACGGGCATTAGATGGTGGCTGTGTGTGGGGAAATGAGTTGGTGGCTTATCGTTTATCAGATGGTAAGATTATCCGTTGTGATTCACATTGTGGTTAGTGTATTTATCTTTTAGTTAAGATGCACTAAAACTCTACTTTTGTTAATTCGTTAATTTAAATAACTGTTACGGTGTTAGGCTCGTTTGTTGTAGAACTGTACTACCTGTACTAACCTGCCTTGTACCAGTTTATAACTTCGCTGACTATAGCTTTAAAAGCTTAATAAGAAAAGGCTGGTATTTATCAATACATATGATAAGTACCAGCCCTTTTTTGATGCGGTTGAGGTTTCTACTAATCAGGCAGTTGGGGTGGCTTTTTAGGCTTAGGTAGTTGTCCCGTGCTACTCTCTTTGTCTGCCTGTACCGAAGCATTGTTTTTATGCTTAGTGCTATCATCAAGTCCATCGTCTAAGACGACCTGCTTTTGTGCTTGTTGAGGCTGTATGGCATCGGCATCTATAGGCTTTTTTGAGCCTTCTTTTGCTTGTGCTTTCTCTTCATCTAAGACGTTGACATCTGATAGGCGTCGTACCACATATTTACTGTCAATCTGCTGTCGTTTTTGTGCAATATTACTATCATCATAGATAATCTGCCCGTGACTGTCTATTTTAGCATATTGCATTGGTTCGGCTCGTGGTACTAAAAAATCTAAAGGATGGCGACGCAAATGTGCAAATAGCTGTTTTGCTAAGCGACGCCATTCAAAGAAGCGTACATTTTTAGAGCGCAATGCCACAATGAGTGCTAAAGCAAAACTTACTAAAAGGTTGACCACACCAATTAGAGCTACCCCAATCAGTGAAATCAGCACCAATGACCAGCTAAAGTCATCGGCAGGTAAGTTAAAGATGCCATGTGCAAAGTTTGCGGAGGCAAAGGCGATATGGCGAATATCTAGTGGCAAACCAAGGATATAGCCCACAGTTGCGGTACTACCTAAAAACACCCCAAATAGGAAGTTACCCATAATCGCACCAAGATTGTCCTCAACGAAGTTGCCTAACTTGTTAACCCAGCGTGTTGGCATGATTTTTAGTAGTAATGGATAGCGTTGAATACGCAGTCCGATTTTGTTATAGACTGCCAGATTATCATAATAACCAGCAATCAATCCTGATAAGAATAAAAACACACCAGCAATGGCGGCATGAGGCAGTGCCAAAGAGCGGATGGGGTTGAGGTCATCAAGCAAATGATGGGCTTCTTTGGCATCAATCATTGGTGCGCCATAGTATTGTAACCATGCCAAAGAAATCAAAAATGCCATCGGCATGGCTATCATGACATTACCCATAATGGCAACAAACTGTGTGCGTAATATATCAACGATAAGCTCAGCAAGTTTGGTCAGTTGATGGGTTTTTTTGCCTTTATTTTCAGAAATGGTAGAGGCAATGGCAGCCGCAGTCATTGCAGGTTGCTTGGTTGCCACCGTACCATGAATAATATGGATAAAGACAAAGCCCAAACCATAAATCATACTATTGACAAATGCCCGACCAATGGGTGCAAGTACTAAGTTATAAGCCAGTATCTTTGCAGTTGCCATAAAGGCAATGATAAAGCCCCCTATGGATGCTTTTTTAAACATACTGCGGTAGCCCGCTTTATCAGTACTAATATAATGCTCACCCACACGACTGGCATTTTCAGTGACTTTTTTGGATAGTAGTTTGGTATTGTTATCAATCAAATAGCTAAAGCTATAGCGCTGTTTAGAGTTTTGAATGGTTGCTTCGATTAGCTCGATGATGGCTTTATCTCGGTCAGCATGGTTGTCTGAGACCAGCTCCGTCAGAATACGGATACGATGCAAGCTCTGCTCTAAGCGCAGCATCATATTGGTTAATCGAATAGAAATCCCTGTTTTATAGATGCGTTTACGAATGGTAGTCAGTACATCTTCACATTGATCCAGCATGACTAATAAAGGTGCTGGGTCAATGTCTACTTCAGGGATAATATCAGTGTGTGTATCAAGCTGGTGACTGTTGCGGTAGCGATTGACAAATAAAACCGCTTCTTGGTTTTGTGCCACAAAGCAGGCAGAGTAGTTTAGCATTTGTGGGTAAGCAGTCATTAGGTCTGGATGTAGTCCAATACCTGATATGCGATATGACAATATAATGATTGCATTTAAGATATTGTTTTTTGTGGTAGCTACCAAATCAAGGTCTTTGCCTTGAGTATCAATCAGGCTGACTAAGGTATCCCATTTTTGCGATTCAATAGTCTCTAGCCAGCGTAGGTCATTTTTTTGGTCAAATAGATAGCCGATAAGCTCCACAACAGAGTCTGGCTCAGGTAGTAGTGGTAAAAAGCGATGACCAATCAGCCGTGATAGGCTATAGAAAAAACCATGGTCAGATAAGATACCTGTATCTGTATATAAAGTAACCTGACGATATTGACTTAAAAGCTGTAACACAAAGCTGGCAAGACCTTGCCCATATTCAGGGTGTTGTTGCAGTATGTCAATGAGCTGCTGGATGTTGTAGTTTGCCTTCTCAGGATGATTGGGTGATGTGCGTAATAAGTCAATCAAACGCTTGAGCATTTGGACATCAGGAACATCACTAACTGCAGCAATCTGCTGTAATAGGAGTGCTAACTTTCTAGATTCTGACACGTGATATCCTCAAAATAAATGGCACAAAAATATAAAGGAAATAAAAAAGCAGATTTTACGGTGATTACTCTGTTAATGGGTAGCTTTTTTGCGCTGATGCGTATTATTTTATGTGTATATTTGTTTCATTCTATGATTGATTAATATACAAAAAAGGCAACTTATCAATAAGTTACCTTTTAAGTTTTTAGAAATGAGCCTCATTTATTCATATCGTGGACAAACAAAATGAGGGAATGGTTTTTAACTAATGGCCGTTTCAAAATAGGCTAAGTCAAAGTCCATCATTGGGTCGCTACCTGCCAATACCATATCAGCATGCGCACGGATACGAGGTAGAATACGACCAATAAAGAAAGTTGCTAATTTTAGCTTATTGGCATAAAACTCACCTTCTTTATCATAAGATGCTTCGACCATCATTGCAAACATATAGGCAAAGCATAAATAGCCACAAGCGTGTAGATAGTCGACAGCACAGCCATTGATTTCATTTTTACGCTCACCAATGTTGCTTAAAACGGTATTGGTTAAGTGTTCGATGGTATCGGCTGCCTCTAAAGTTGCCTGCTTAATGCCATGCTCAGCTTTCATATTTTGTACAAAGTCACGAATCTCAGCTAAGAAATTCTGCATGTATTTGCCACCATTACGGGCGATTTTACGTCCGAGTAGGTCAAGCGCCTGAATCCCATTTGCACCTTCGTAAATCTGAGAGATACGGGTATCACGAACGATTTGCTCCATACCCCACTCACGAATGTAGCCATGTCCTCCAAAGACTTGCTGACAGTCAATGGTCGCTTCTAATGCTTTATCTGTTAAAAAAGCTTTGGCAATTGGGGTAAGTAGTGCCACACGAGCCGCTGCTGCTTGAGCAGCATCAGGATTGGTGCTGTATTTTGATTCATCTAACTGTTTGGCAACATACATGGCAAAGCAACGTGATGCTTCAGCATTAGACTTAGCATTTAGTAGCATACGGCGTACGTCTGCATGATGAATGATGCTATCTGCTGGTTTTTCAGGGCTTTGAACTTGAGTATCACTGCGTCCTTGAAGGCGCTCATTTGCATACGCAGCCGCGTTTTGGTAGGCAAGCTCAGTGCCTCCTAAGCCTTGTAGACCCATGGTGACGCGCTCATAGTTCATCATGATGAACATAGAAGCAAGTCCTGTATTTTCTGCACCAACCATCCAGCCTTTGGCATTATCAAAGTTCATAACACAGGTTGCAGAGGCTTTGATACCCATTTTATGCTCGATTGAGCCAGCAGATAGAGAGTTGCGTTCACCCAAGCTGCCATCTTCATTGACCAAAAACTTAGGCACAACAAATAAAGAGATACCTTTTGAGCCTTCAGGTGCATTTGGTGTTTTGGCTAATACAAGGTGAATGATGTTTTCAGTTAGGTCATGCTCTCCACCTGTGATAAAGATTTTTGTACCAGAAATCTGGTAGCTGCCATCATCAGCAGGGATGGCTTTGGTTTTAATGATACCTAAGTCTGTTCCAGCATGTGGCTCAGTTAGACACATTGTACCTGACCACTGACCTGAGTACATTTTTTCAAGGTAGGTCTGTTTTTGCTCTTCTGATGCTGAGGCAAGTAGACACAATGTCGCACCGACAGTTAGGTTAGGGTAGAGAGCAAACGCTTGGTTGGTGGTAAAAACCATTTCTTCGGTTAGCATGGTTACCATTTTTGGGAAGCCTTGACCACCGTATTCTGGGTCGCCACCGAGTCCAATCCAGCCTGAATCCGCATATTGCTGATAGGCTTCTTTAAAGCCAGCAGGGGTGTGTACGACACCGTCGCCCTTATACTGAGCGCCTTCTTCATCACCAGTACGGTTGATAGGAAGAAGTACGTTTTTAGACAGTTTTGCCATTTCTTCCAAAATCATGTTGACGGTATCCATGTCAACATGTGCTAGGTTTTCATTAGACTGCCAAAATTGCTCAACGTTAAAAACGTCATTGAGCATAAAGCGCATTTCATCTAGTGGGGCATTATAATTTGCCATGAGATTTCCTTTAGGTTATATATCTTGAAGTTATATCTATAATCAGTTTTTACAAGCTATCTTTAGAATGCAAACTGGTCTACTTTCATACTCATGTATGGCTCAGCACCAGAGGCGATACGGGCAACGTAGGTACGAGTGCGTGGCAATAGCTTACTAAAGTAGAATTGAGCAGTTTTCATTTTAGCATCATAGAATGCACGCTCACTATTATCTTCTTGTTGTAGTGCTTCATGCGCAACGACAGCCATACGAGCCCATAGATACGCCAGTGTCACATAACCGCTAAAGTACATGTAGTCTACCGCAGCCGCACCGACTGCATCAGGGTTTAAGGTAGCTTCCATACCGATACGAGAGGTTAAGTCGCCCCACTCTTTATTAAGTTTTGCCAGTGGGCGGATAAACTGACCAAGCTCATCTGTCTCTTTGTGCTCTTCACAGAATTTGTGAATGACTTTGGTAAAGTTAGCAAGCATTTTGCCTTGTGAGCCAAGTACTTTACGCCCTAATAAGTCTAAAGATTGAATCTCGGTTGTACCTTCATATAAGCAGGCGATACGGGTATCACGAACATTTTGCTCCATACCCCATTCACTGATATAGCCGTGTCCACCATAGACTTGGACGCCATGATTGGCTGCTTCATAGCCTGTTTCGGTCAAGAAGGCTTTCGCAATCGGTGTTAATAAAGACAGCATTTGGTCAGCAAACTTCTGCTCTTCGCCTTCACCTTTAGCAACAGTATCAGCAAATAATGCCAGATAGTAGACCAAAGCACGTCCACCTTCTGCAAAGGCTTTTTCTGTTAGTAGCATATTGCGTACAGCAGGATGTACGATGATAGGGTCGGCAACTTTATCAGGTGCTTTAACACCAGAGATAGAGCGCATTGCTAAACGCTCTTTGGCATATTCTAATGAGCCTTGGAATGCGACTTCAGAGGCAGTCAGACCCTGTACAGCAGTACCAATACGTGCAACATTCATAAAGGTAAACATACAGTTTAGACCACGATTTTCAGGGCCGATTAAATAACCTTTTGCCCCATCAAAGTTCATCACACACGTTGCTGAAGCTTTGATACCCATTTTATGTTCAATAGAGCCACAAGAGACATTATTAGCCTCACCAAGACTGCCGTCATCGTTGACCATTACTTTTGGTACGATAAATAAAGAAATCCCTTTTGTACCAGAAGGTGCGCCTGGTAGGCGAGCTAAAACAATATGGATGATATTGTCAGTCATATCATGCTCACCAGCAGAGATAAAAATCTTTTGACCAGTGATGCTAAAGCTGCCATCTTCATTTGGCTCAGCTTTTGTACGGATAATTCCTAGGTCTGAGCCAGCATGAGCTTCAGTTAGACACATTGTTCCAGACCATGCCCCTGTAACCATTTTTTCTAGATAGATGCGTTTTTGCTCATCGCTACCGTGATGTTCAATGGTTTGAATCGCACCATGAGACAGTCCTGGATACATAGAAAAAGACCAGTTAGCAGACCCCATGATTTCATTGATTGCCGTTGCTAAAGAAAACGGCATACCTTGTCCACCAAACTCTTCATCAGCAGCCATAGAAACGAAACCAAGCTCACAGTATTGCTTATAGGCTTCTTTAAATCCTTTTGGTGTTGTTACCACGCCATTTTCAAAGCGACAGCCTTCTTCATCGCCACTACGGTTTAACGGAGCTAGCTCTTTTTGTGCAAAGTTTGCCGCCGCCTCAAGGTAGCTATCAATGATATCTTCTTCAACATCAACATAGCTGGGTAATGTCTGATAGTGGGAGACGCTGCCTAGTAGCTCATGCATCACAAATTTCATATCACGAAGCGGGGCTTTATATTGCATTGGGGTTTATCCTTGTTCAATATTTGTTAAATATCAGTATTGAAAGCCATACTAAGACCTTCAAACCAGTGAAAAAATTGGTTTCCCTGCCATTAGTGGCATTGAGTATATCCATAATTATTTTGTGAATAACTGGCTAAAAGATAGGTGCTTGGCTAAAAATATACAAGGATATGCCACGCACTCATAAGTCATGGGCAGAACTTGCAATCTGTTACCATCTTATATTAGTAAACCTTTGCAGTCGTTAGGTTTAGTTGCGGGTTTCGTACGAATAAGAAAGTAAGAAAAGAGCTAGAGTGGTAGAAAGTAGAAACAAGGTGATAGAGGTCAAAATGCTGGACGGAATGAGTCTACGAGCAAATGAACACAGTTCGTTTATTAAGCATTGCTACATACTACAAGATTATGTCGATATGAGCATACGTATATTTGTGTCTGACATCTGTTGATATGACAAACTATATTATTTACAGGGGTTTTGGTGGTATAGATGGTTGTTATGGGGTGTATTCATCCTATCTCATCATAATAGCTAGGAATGTTTTTGTTGTAATAGTAGCAATGTGGCTTTTTCTGCACTCATGGGTCGTCCAAAATAATAACCTTGTCCATATTCACAGCCAGTCTCTGTTAGTAACTGAGCCTGATGGGCGTTTTCGATACCTTCGGCAATCACTTCAATATTCAGATTATTTGCTAAGGTAATAATGGCTTTGATGATATTTAGATGAATATTATCATTATCCATATCAGCAACAAAACTTTTATCAATCTTAATAAAATCAAAATGATACAATGATAAATAGCTTAATGATGCGTATCCTGTACCAAAGTCATCAAGTGCCAGCAGTATGCCTAAATCATGTAACTGGTTAAAAATTTGAATGGTTGTTTGATCTTTATTCATCAATGAAGACTCTGTGACTTCAAGATGCAACTTGTTTTTGCATTTAGGGTTGGCGGTGAGTAGATTTTTGATAAAAGGTAGAAACCCAGATTGGCGGAACTCAGAGGCATCTGCATTGATACAAACGATGACTTGGTCATCGATATTTTGCCATTCGTTAATTTGCTGAGTGACGGTTTGCAACATTTGGCAGAAAAGCTCATAGGACAGGTGGCTTTCAATAATGGTTTGTAAAAAATGCTGGGGCTCTAAGATTCCTTTTTCAGGATGTTGCCAGCGTACCAAAGCTTCAAAACCGATAAGTTTATTCGTCTGTAAGTGATATTTAGGCTGATAGTAAGCAATGAATTGTTTTTGTGCGATGGCTTGTCTGAGCTTGGTTTCAAACCGCATACTCTTTAAGACATTGGGGTTTAAATCATGAGTATACCAACATAGTCCATCACCCCCTTGACGTTTGACATATTCTAAAGCATGTTCTGCTGCCCGAACTAAAACATCAATCTGCTCACCATGCTCTCGGTAATGACTGACGCCAATGGATAAATGCAGATAGATACTCTCTGTACCAACAGTAAATGGCAACTCACATAAATGAATGATATCTTTTAGCTCTTCTCTAATACTATTGGCATCATCAACCTCAAATAACATGGCAAAGTCACTTAAACTAAAGTGAGCAAATACCTTGAGGCGAGACAGTGACAATCTATTGATTCGGTCAGTTAGTTGCTGGAGTAGACACTTGATTTGCTCATCAGATAGGGTACTATAAATAGCATCAAAGTGATCAATATTGAGCCGTACAATGACCAGCTCTTGATACGTATCTAAGATATACTCACCCAACTGTGTCATAAAGAAGCGTCTGTTGGGTAGTCCAGTATATTTATTATAATGAGACAGTTGCAATAGAGTATGTTGTGTAGACTTGCTGCTGTGTGTGTTACGCAATAGTCCAACATAATAGCAGGATTGTTGATAAGAGATTTGCCAGATGGTCATATTGGCGTCAATAAGCTGTCCATGTACACTTAGATAGCCAATATCTTGTTGAAAATAGCCATTCTCATCGAGTTGTTGATAGAGTTGGCGTAATAAAGAACTGTCTTTTAGTGGCAGCTCGGAAAGAGGATAAATGCTTAGAGGACGACCAAGGAGATAATTGCTTTGATGTCCAACTGTTTGTTCAAAGCTAGGGTTTACCCACGCATAGTGGAACTGATGATCTAAAATAAAAATACTTTCCTCGGAGTGACAACAAAGCTGGGTAAGTAGGTGTGATTGTATTTCTGGTGCTAAAACCATGATGTACTCCTAAGGGTCTTATTGACATCATACGTAAGAAAATGAATAAATGCCATGTAACTCTATTTAAAATTTATTCAAAACCTCTAAAGGCAGTTATAAGATCATGTCGTAAAATTAAAATATAATTGTAACTTCTATTAATATGAACCTAAGTAAATAAGGTTTCAATAACTTTTGATAAATTTTATTTATCAATAATGGAAAAGAGAGTTTGTAGTGTTGTTAGCGCCACAACAGGTGCTGTCTCTGTACGCAAGACACGGTTGCCTAGTTGCCAAGGAATAAAGTGTCGTTGCATGGCTAAAGTGACCTCTTGTTGACTCAGACCACCTTCTGCTCCAATTAATAAAGTAAAGTGAGCGGGTTGCTGTGATGTTTGTCTGTCTGCAAAGTGTGTAAGATGCCCAAGGATAGGTTGATGTGGTGTTGCTGCAGGTGTGGCTGGTTCGGCATCAGATGATGGCACAGCCAGTACAAGGCGTAAAGAAGGTGTTAAAGGCTCTGTATTATCACACGGAAGCTGAGGTCGAATATCTTGATAATATGGTGTATCTACAAGATGGCTTAACATCTCAGATGCCTCGCCTGATGTACCTGCTAGCCAGTCTGTGATAGAGATAGGGGAAAAAAGTAGGGGAGGACGATTTAATCCACATTGCTCACAAGCAGCGAGTATGACTTGTTGCCAATGCGCCATCTTTTTGCTAACTTGATGTGACTTTAATGTTACCTCACCATGCTGGCTACTGAGTAGCTGAATACTGCTTACGCCTAGCTCTGTTGCCTTTTGCAAGGCATAATCCATACGTTCACCCCGACTCATAACCAAAGCAATATGAACTCGATATGGATTGTCTTTATCTTCTTCTCGATAAGCAAATACTTCAACTTGTGCTGTTTTTTTCTGAATATCAGTTAGTCTGACATCATATTCACCACCATAGCCATCAAAAAATGTGGCACACTCGCCCTGTTTCGCTCTTAAAACACGGCACCAGTGATGAAAAATAGTATCTGTTACTGTTAGTGCTTGACCAAGCTGTAATGGTTTGATATCAGTTGCAGATAGAAGCTCTGGAAGGTAAAAAAAACGTCGCATATAAAACACCAACAGACCCTAAAAATAGCCAAAAAATTAAAATAATAAAAAGTGACCCATAAAATGGAACACACCTTAATTAAAATAACTAAGGTGTGTCTGTAGTATAGATAATAATATATAAATATAGGGTCTATTAAATTTCTACATCGTTAGGCTAGTATTGACATGGGATGTAGCCACTTTTTGCTTTTATGTAAAAGTAACTAAATTTTCCCTATGAAAATCCATGTTCAATAGACCCTGAGCTTGAGGACTATTGAAGCCCAAGTGCTTTAACCAACTTTCGATTTGGCTCAGTTTTATTCATCGTATAGAAATGTAGCGCTGGCACAGACTCCGCTATTAAGCGTTCACATAGTTTATATACTACCTCAAAACCAAACTCACGAATGGCTTTGCGATCATCACCAAAATCGGTCAATTGCTTACGAACATAACGAGGAATATCCGCACCACAGCTATCAGCAAAACGTACCAGACTTGATGAGCTAGTGATGGGCATGATACCAGCAATTAGAGGCTGTTTTTGTGTATCAATACCTTGTTTTTCTAGCGCATCACGCAAGTACAAATAGCTGTCTGCATTAAAGAAAAACTGAGTAATGGCTGCATTTGCACCCGCTTGATACTTATTGACTAAGTTCTGTACATCAGAGGCAAAGCTACGAGCTTGTGGGTGCATCTCAGGATAAGCTGCGACTTCAATATAAAAGGCATCGCCTGTTTGCTCACGAATAAAAGCGACCAAATCGCGAGCAAAAGGCAGCTCACCCATGCCGACCTGCCCTGAAGGCAAGTCACCACGTAATGCCACCAGACGCGAGATACCAATCGACTGATAGTATTCAAGCAGCTCAGCAATTTGTGACTTATCATCACCAATACAAGAAATATGCGGTGCAATATCGGTTGCACCATGTTTTTTAAGCATATTAATTGTATCTAGTGTACGCTCACGTGTAGAGCCACCAGCTCCATAGGTCACTGAAAAGTAACTGGGTGATAGTGCATTAAGCTCATCAAAAGTCGTCCCCAGCTTTTCCTGACCAGCAGAGGTCTTTGGGGGATAAAACTCAAAAGAAAACGTTGGCTTGGCTGTCATGATCTGCTCCAACCGGCTTAGTATTTATAGTCATCAGCTTTAAACGGACCTTCAACAGGCACACCCAAATAATCAGCTTGTTCAGCCGTCAGTTGCGTGATAGTGCCATTAAACCCAGCAACCATTGCAGCGGCTACTTCTTCGTCTAGTTTCTTGGGTAAAACTTTGACATAGAGGCTCTCTGCACGGCTATCTTTTGGCAATTCGGCAAATTTTTGCTCATAAAGGTATATCTGTGCGAGTACTTGGTTAGCAAATGAACCATCCATAACACGAGAAGGATGCCCTGTTGCGTTACCCAAATTGACCAATCGACCCTCTGCTAATAAGATTAAATAATCCTCATCTGCATCAGAGCGGAAGACTTGATGTACTTGCGGTTTAATCTCAACCCAGCGCCAGTTATCACGCATAAACTGTGTATCAATCTCTGTATCAAAATGACCAATATTACAGACGACTGCACTAGATTTTAATGCTGCTAGCATATGGCGGTCACAAACGTGATAGTTACCTGTAGTGGTTACGATTAAATCAGTATCTTGTAATAGACGAGTATTGATGCTACTGCCATCATTGGTGTTTTTACCATCAATATAAGGTGACACTACTTCATAACCATCCATACATGCCTGCATGGCACAGATAGGATCTACTTCTGAAACACGTACAATCATACCTTCTTGGCGTAAGCTTTGTGCAGAGCCTTTACCAACATCACCATAGCCAACGACCAGCGCACGACGACCAGCTAAGAGCATATCAGTGGCTCGTTTGATGGCATCATTTAAGCTGTGGCGACAGCCGTATTTGTTATCATTTTTTGACTTAGTAACCGCATCATTTACATTGATAGCAGGTACTTTTAAAGTGCCTTTATTGAGCATATCTAGTAGACGGTGTACACCAGTAGTTGTCTCCTCAGAAATACCATGAATATTGTCAAGTAACTGTGGATACTCATTGTGTACCAAAGCAGTCAAGTCACCACCATCATCTAAAATAAGATTGGCATCCCATAGCTGACCTGAAGCTTCACCGCCTGCATGGAGTTGTTGGCGTAGACACCATTCGTATTCTTCTTCGGTCTCACCTTTCCATGCGTATACAGGTATTCCAGCAGCAGCAATAGCGGCGGCAGCATGGTCTTGGGTAGAGAAAATATTACATGATGTCCAACGAACTTCTGCACCTAACGCAACCAATGTTTCAATCAGAACAGCGGTTTGGATGGTCATATGAATACAACCCAAAATTTTTGCACCAGCGAGTGGTTGCTCAGCCTGATAGCGGCGACGAATGCCCATCAATGCTGGCATTTCAGCCTCTGCTAATGAGATTTCTCGGCGACCATAATCTGCCAAGCTAATATCAGCAATCTTGTAATCAGTGAAGTCGGTGGGGGTAGTGGTTGATGAATTAGAAGATGACACTGCGTTCATCATAAACTCCTATCTAATATTGAAAGTGAATAAAGATATTAAGTGAATAAAGACCTATAACGCAGGTGTCGTTAATCTATGCCGTTATTTTCTAAACTTTCTTAAATAACTTTAAAACCATATATGTTTAGAACTATTAAAATGACAGTAGGTAACATTAACGTGGTTTGAAAGCTACTTAGAAAAACTCGATATTACTTAACAACTTAAAAATATGTAATAAGTATATAATCAAACCATATAAAATTAAGAATATAATTAGTTTAATGATACAGACTATATTACGGCACACTGAGCCTGACATAAGTAAATTTAGCTAAATCTTTTATCTGATATATGATTGATTTAAGTCAATCATAATATTATTAATGTCAATAAAAGATGATAAAGTGACTAAAAATACTGATGATGCAACACCTCTCAGTAGTCGCTATTGTAATAGATGTGTCTGGTGATGTCACGTCCGCACGATTCTCTGTTTACTATAAATAGAGTGTTTTTTATTTTTTTGAATTTAGATATTCTATAAAAATATCACCGTACTATCACATTGAAAATCACAAATATAGTGAATTGAGCATCATTTCTTATATAATAAGCAAGAACTACTTACAAGATATACTCAAAAATTACAGAACTTTAAATAAAACATGACAGCTTGGGGGTGACATTAGTGCATAAAAAAGGTTTAATATGCTCTCGTAAACAGGTGGCATATTAATAAGTTTATAAATTTATCACTATATTTCCTTTACTATAGACAATGCAGTAGATAGATATCAGTTGTATAATTTTTAGTAATATCTATAATAGTGCGTGATGACTATAGGAGAGGTAAATGACTTATTTAAGGTCACTACTATTTGTCATAATTTGAGGAGATTTTATGAAACTTATCAAACTATCTGTTATTTCAATGGCAGTATTAGGCACAACTGCAGCAATGGCAGCTGAGCCACAAGCTTATGAATACAACCCTGAAAATGGTATCGTACGCAATGCCGCTGGCGCTGTTGTTGGTACTACTAAGACATTATTTGATACAGCGACTCATCCAGCCGCTGTTAGTGCTGAAATCGGTACTCTAGGCTACGGTGCAAATATTGCATGGGGTCTAAACGAATCAACTGAGCTTCAAGCTGGTTGGTCTGGCATGAAAATCGATGGTGATATTGACCTTGATGCAAATGATTCTTGGATTAACTGGGGTAAAGCACTTGGTGAAGAATATGATGACTTTAAAGGTACTTTAGATTACCGCGTTAAATCTAGCAACCCATACCTTGGCGTACAAATGCGTCCATTGAAAAACTGGTTGACAGTTGGCGCGGGTGTTATGGTACCTCGTAATGAAATCAATGCTACATTAACACCTACTTCTGGTAAGACAGCAACTATTAGTATTGATGATGTAAACTATACTGTTCCTACTGGAACTACTGTAGAAGTTGAAGCTAAAAACAAAAATGCTTTAGCACCATATGCAACCCTTGGATTCCGTCCAAACATCAACAACCGTTGGGGTATGTTTGCTGAAGCCGGTGCTGCTTATATGGGTGATTACAAGTCAGACGTAACTGTAAAAGGTGCACCAGTTGTAGCTGATAGTGCAAATGCACGTAACTTCGAAGATGCGGCTGAAGAAAAAATCAATGACAATGAGCTAAAATGGTACCCAATCGCTAAAGTTGGTGTTACTTACCGCTTCTAATTGATTAAATAGTACTTATGAGCTTATAAAAAAACGACCTTCGGGTCGTTTTTTTTATTCTCCAAGCTTTTTGTTCTTAGAATTAAGAGAATTGTTATGACTATATGACAATGATGAGTGAAGAATAGGGTAGATAGATAATGGCTGCTAAATGCTGGTATTGTTTTGATAAGTCTTGAGCTTTGATGGATATACTATTTTGCTCTATCTTATTTGCCTCGTTTTGTCGATACTCTAAGAAACAAATGAGTTGTTGAGCAATACAGGTATGATCTCTTTGTAGATAGGTAGCCAGTTGCTTCCCATTTTCTTTTTTTAGGCAGGCTTCTGCCAACATCCAGCATAGTTTTAAATAAGTTGGCTGATATTGCGGTTCTAATTGAGTATATTTGGTTAATACCCTTTGATGAAAGAAGCGTTGAGCAATGCTATGTTTAATTATATTTTTTTCAATATCAATGCCAATAGGCAACTGCTTGTGTAAGGCGCAGCTGACCCAGTATTGTGAATGACTAAAGCAGATGTAATATTGTGTTTTGTATAATCGGTAAGGGTAGGTAGTACTATCAATCGTATCTTGGATATTAAGCTTTTCTAGAGTTTGTTTTAGTAGTTGACGTACAGCTTGGCGTTGTGCCTGATGTAGCTGTGGACGTGTTAATTTTGTGTTAGCTGTTGTCACAGAATCAAACTGTGCGATAGCAACCCATAGGCTAGCGTTCGTGTGTGAAAAAGTAGTCGGAGTAGCATCATCAGTAAATGCAATAAACTCAGTATTTATTAAGTGCATGTAGGGTTGGTAGTCATAAAATCAGATAGTGTCTTATATCATGTTGTTATTGTACTAACTGTTAAGCCGATATTTTGGAGCTTATATTATAGAAAAGACCCACTATTTATGGGTCTTTTTTAACAGCTTTATATTATTAGTCAACTCAGTTGTTTAGTGATACATTCGAAACTTGTATCAACATAACCAGATTGTAGTAAATACAATACTAACACTAGTTCTAGCTATAAGATGTTCATTTATTAATAAGATAAAACAGCACGGCGGTTTAGTGCGTAGTCTTGTTCAGTATGACCAGGTACTGCTGGGTCATCTTCACCATAACTGATGGTCTGTATACGAGAAGCAGCTACACCTTGAGTTGTCAAATAGCTTTTGACTGATTGAGCTCGACGCTCACCTAAAGCATGGTTATATTCACGGCTACCGCGCTCATCGGTATAACCAGCAACCAAAACTTGTGCGCTTGGGTTACTATTTAAAAAGCCTGCTTGTTGATCTAGTATCATACGTGCCTGTGTATCTAGTGCGCTACTGTCAAAGGCGAAGTATACAGTGCTATTAAGCTGTTCAGAACCGCTAACAATAACTGCAGAGTTTGACACCAGTCCACTACCGCTACCATAGATTGAGCCACCAGGAATACCCATTGGTGCTACAACAACTTCTGAAGTATTCGCACGTTTAGTTGCACAACCAGTGGTAATAGCAAGGACAGCTGATAGTACTGATAGGGCGGTAAGTTTGGCAATAGATTGCATATACATTTCCTCAACGTTCTCTAATAATAGTAATTAATCCGTATTTACTTCACTTCACATTGTCATCCAATCCAAGACGTATTAGTAGGATAGACTAGTCACAATACAGCTAAGTAAATATCTTTGTTTCAGTAAAACTGGTGACATCATAGTTTTGGTATGTGCCAAATCAAATATCTATTAACTGAGCGTGTGTGACGCTGGCGTAATGAATATTTATAGAATGACGACTCATATTAAACTTGATGTTAATTTTTGTAAGTAGTCTTACTGTAAACTGCTGTGTAGATAATGGCAAAGTTTGTATCTTTAGACAAGTAGTTTTGGTATATGATGGAAAAATAAATGGGTTTTAGGTGCTAAAAATACAATTTTAGCTATCTATTGGTCATATTATTTCTGTTACCAGCGATATTTATCAAAATTTTCTGGATTTGCCCAATATTTAGCATTTAGCCAGTCTGGTCGGTATTTATAGTCATATAGATTAAATTGCCATATGGATAGGTGTTGTGCCAGTGGCGTTGTTATAGGGGCTATGGCAGAGGATGTGGTGGATTTCTGCGTACTGTGATTGATATGATTACTATTAGGCTGAGCCATATTTTTTAGACGGGTAAAGCCATAAGCGAGTAAATCCAGCTCTTTATTGCTAACAATCACACTTTGGCGAGCAAATAAGTCACGTAGTCGGATGCTGATATTCGCAATTTTGTTGCGTTTTTCTGTGGTGATGCTGGGGAGTGTGGATGGTGTTTGTGGCGATGTTGTTGATAAATAGGGTTTGAGCAGATATTGAAGAATAGTAACATCAATATAACATCCAAAATCATACTGTTGATGATAGGGCATGTTTAAAAACTCTGCTTCAGTTACTATCTGTATTTGTTGCTGATGGCTTATTGTTGTCGGCACATCCGTTTGTGGCGCGATATTCAGTAGTGTATTTGCAGTTTGTTGAATATTCTGATTTCGCTGATTAGCTGTGGTACTAAAATAGGCAGATATTTGAGCATCAATAAAAGAAGTATCATCACAGATAAATAAGTAAGAAGTGGGTTGCTCTATTTCTGTTGCTATTAGCTCTGGATTATCTGTTTTGGATGAGTCAGTGTCAGTGCTTATGGTTTGAGAAGTTGAGCTATGTTGTTGCAGTATGTCTGCGACATGGCTCATGGCAAGGTATAAGATGGGTGTAATTTGTTGATTATCTTGGGAGTTTGGCATAAAGATGATATTAATTTTTTGATGAAAGGTTAGGGCTTGTATTCATGTTATGACATACCCATTATAACCTAATATGGTTGATAGCCCTTATTTATTATAAGACAAGAATCCATTTAACATAGGCAAGGTAGATTATGAGTACAGCAAATACAGTAGTAGATGAACAAGTGATTGACAGTGATGTGCCAGATGCACCTGCTCATGAGCCAACACCAACTAAAATTTATTTAAAAGATTATCAGCCTCCTGTATTTGCAGTTGAGCATATTGATTTGGATATTAAGTTATTTGATGATCATGCCTTGGTTGATAGCCAATTGGTGATGTACCGTGAGCATGAGGGTGAGTTATGGCTGGCGGGACAAGATTTACAGCTACTTAGTATCTCAATGAATGAACGCTTGCTGACAGAGGCGGATTACACGTTAGATGAGCAAGGGTTATCTATTCATCAAGCACCTGATAGGGTTACTTTAAATATTCAGGTGCGTATTGAGCCACAGAAGAATACAGCGCTTGAAGGCTTGTATTTAGCTGGAGATCAAGCAGATAAGCAAGAGGCATCAGGCGTTGATATTGAGCAAATGTATGTGACTCAATGTGAGCCTGAAGGATTTCGTAAGATTACCTTTTATCCTGACCGACCAGATGTGTTGGCAACCTTTACCACTCGTTTAGAGGCAGATAAAAAGTTCCCGACCTTGTTGGCAAATGGTAATTTGATTGATTCGGGTGCGGTGGGTGAGCATCGTCATTATGCGCTATGGGAAGACCCAACACGTAAACCAAGTTATTTATTTGCTTGTGTTTTTGCTGACTTGGATGTGATGCAGGATCATTATACGACGATAGAGGGTCGAGAGGTTTTATTAGAGTTGTATGCAAAGTCGTATGATATTGAAAAATGTCATGTCGCTATGCAAGCATTAAAAGATGCCATGGCTTGGGATGAAAAAAACTATGGTCGTGCTTATGATTTAGACCGTTATATGATTGTTGCCGTTAGCCAGTTTAATATGGGTGCTATGGAAAATAAGGGTCTTAATATCTTTAATACGGCATGTGTGCTATCTAGTCCTGAGACAACAACGGATAATCGTAGCTTTAATGTAAAAGCAGTTGTTGCTCATGAGTATTTCCATAATTGGACAGGAAATCGTATTACGTGTCGAGACTGGTTTCAGTTATGTTTAAAAGAGGGCTTTACGGTTTATCGTGACCAGTCTTTTTCAGCCGACCAGCAATCACCTGCTGTGCAACGAATAGATGATGTTGCGACATTGCGTGCGCATCAGTTTAGTGAAGATGCTGGTCCATTAGCGCATCCACCTCGTCCTGATAATTTTGTGGAGATTAATAACTTTTATACCACGACAGTCTATGAAAAAGGGGCTGAGGTTGTGCGTATGATTGCAAATACGCTTGGAAAAGAAGGCTTCCGTCGTGGTACCGATGAATACTTTAAGCGCTATGATGGACAAGCTGTGACAGTGGAAGACTTTTTATCAGCACTGAGTGTGGCTGATAAGAGAGCTGAAGACTTTTTAATTTGGTATACCCAGCCAGCCACACCACATGTATCAGGATATCATGACTATGATGCAAAAGAGCAGTGTTTAACCATTCGTTTCACTCAAAAGACTCGCCATGTTGCTGGTTATGCTGAGCCAAAATTATTGCCGATTCCCATTGCTGTTGCACTGTTTGACTCACAGTCAGGTGCTATTTTGGCTGAAGAGGTATTATTATTAACAGAGCAAGAACAGCAGTTTGCATTTACAGATATTCAGACAACAGATAATACTGCTCCGATTGTTTCTGTTTTACGTAATTTTAGTGCGCCTGTGCAGTTAAGTTATGATTATACAGATGAAGATTTAGCCTTTTTAGTGGCTCATGAAACCAATGGTTTTAATCAGTGGCAACATGCTCAAACTTTGGTCAATCGAGTGCTATTACAACATCATAAAGTGGATAGTTATCTATCAGCAATTGAGCAAGCCGTTGCACGGTTAAGCCAGACAGATGCTATGTTGACTGCACGATTATTTGATATCCCTTCTGAGCGTGAGTTAGCGACAGCCTTTAGTACAGAATATCGACCAGAACAGGTGAAGAAACAGCGTAAGCAGTTAAAAACAGCACTGGCAGAGCGTTTGAAGCCTCAGTTAAGTAAGCTGTATCAGCAGTTACCCATTCAGGAGTATGTGGATACACCAGAGGCAAATGGTCAGCGAGCATTGCGTAATGTGGTACTTGATATGGCTTTGACTGCTGGTATTGATGAAGCACCGTCATGGGCATATACACAGTATGATACAGCCAAATGTATGACAGAACGCCTTGGTGCATTACAAGCGATTATATTTTATGACTTGAGCAAAAAAGACGAGTATCTACAAGATTTTTATCAGAGGTTTGCTAATGAGGCGTTAGTCATAGACTTATGGTTTAGTGTGCAGGCTTCTAATCCAAATACCCAAGTGCAACATATTGAGTCTTTAATTGCTCATCAGAAGTTTGATTGGGGAACGCCAAATCGAATACGTGCTGTGGTAAGTAGCTTGGCGTCTCAGCCAACGTTATTATGGAGTGAGCAGGGGCTAGATTTATATACCCAAGTTGTTGCCAAATTGGATAAAACCAACCCTGTGCTGGCATCGCGTTTATTGCAAGCGCTGGCACGCTGGTATACATTAGAGCAAAGCCAGCAGGTAGTTGCAAAACGCTATTTAACAGCATTGCGCAGTAAAGTTAGCTCTAAAAATACTCTGGAAAGTCTGCAACATATTTTGACAGCTTAGCACTTAGCAGAGTTCTCTCTGCTATCTCTTTGCAAGTTAAATAAAAAGTAGACTCAATAAAAAAACTGGATAAATTATCCAGTTTTTTTATTTGTGCTATGTCGTTGGTCTAACGATTGGCAAGTTGTTCTTTAATCATATTACGTAAGTTACGTAAAGAAGCAACTGTACTGTCCCAGTCAAGGCAACCATCAGTGATTGATTTACCATATTCAAGCTTGCTTAAATCATCTGGGATATTTTGGCGTCCACCTTTTAAGTGGCTTTCAATCATCATACCCATGATAGATTTATTACCATTTTGAATCTGTTCACCAACATTTTGGATAACCATTGGTTGTAGATAAGGGTCTTTACCTGAGTTTGCGTGGCTAGAGTCTATCATGATTTTGACATTTGCTTTGCCTTTCTCTAACTCATTTTCAGCTTGTGCCACCGCAGTTTCATCATAGTTTGGTTTACCATTACCACCACGTAATACAACATGGGCATAAGGATTGCCTTTTGATTTAATGATACAAACTTGTCCATCTGAAGATAAACCCAAAAAGCTATGTCCAGATTTCACTGCATTCATGGCATTGACTGCAACAGTCATACTACCATCTGTACCATTTTTAAAGCCAACAGGGCAAGATAGTCCAGAACTCATTTCACGGTGAGTTTGGCTTTCGGTTGTTCTAGCACCGATGGCTGACCAACTGATAAGGTCTTGAATGTATTGTGGTGTATTGGGGTCTAGTGCTTCTGTGGCACAAGGTAGACCTTTTTCATTTAAGTCCAATAAAAGCTTACGAGCAGTGCGCAGTCCTTTTTCGATATCAAAGCTATCGTTCATATCTGGGTCATTAATCAGACCTTTCCAGCCTGTCGTTGTACGTGGCTTTTCAAAATATACCCGCATCACTACAAAGATACTGTCTTGCAACTCATCGGCTAACACTTTGAGTTTATCAGCATACTCATGTGCCGCTTTGACATCATGAATAGAGCAAGGACCAACGACAATAAGTAAGCGGTTATCTTTGCCGTCTAGAATATTTTGGATGGTTTTACGTCCCTCTAGTACGGTTTGATGTGCTTTTTCTGATAAGGGAAGCTCAGTTTTTAGTTGAGCAGGTGTCATTAAAGGAATGAACTGTTCGATATTCACGTCGTCGATGTCTACATTATGAGTAATGGATTGATTGGTCATAAGTTTGTGCCTGTTTATATTGGCTTGTTAAAAATTGGCTAAATAAAGCATTAACACGGTATATTCATATTCAACATACTTTTTTATTCATATAATTATATGAATAAAAAGCGATGAATATTCAAAAACAATGGTTAAACCTATCAGTTAAGCCTAATAGTGATACTAAAATGCTGAATTTTGCATGTCTATTGCTTATCTTACCACAGTAATATGACTATAGCGTCAAGAGAGCCTAGCATATTGATATTATCATCAATAGATAATATAAAATAGAAATGACAAAATTTCATAACCTTAGTACAGCAGACGATAACAGAATATGCAAAAAGCATCTAGTCTATTTTTTTAGTTATCGTACTTTTGTTATCTGATGGTTGTTTTTATTATGAGGATAAAGTAGGCAGTTGACAAGCATTAGCCCTTTGAATTGCCTTAATTTATGCCATAAGTAAAATAAATTTTTGCTATACTGGTTTGCTTTAATATGCTATTTATTTTGTATATCAGAGTAGTTTTATACTAATTTTAATGCTATCTGTATACTAGAAAATATCATAACCATCGCCCAAATCAACACAATTAAATTTGATATCTAAAGAAAGAGTACCTTGATGACTGAGCAAAAGCAGATTGAGTGGCAAAAGCGCCCGCTGGTTATTGGTATCGTTGCTGGTGAAGCTTCTGGTGATAGGCTAGGGGCTGATTTTATGCGTCAGATGAATGCTGTACGTGATGATATCATCTGGATAGGTGTGGGTGGTGAACAGATGCAAAAAGAAGGTTTAGAGCCTTTATTTGCAATGTCTCGCTTATCCGTGATGGGTCTGGTAGAGGTTCTAGGACATCTGCCAGATTTACTAAAAGCACGTAAGCAGTTGGTGCAGGCTTTTTGTGAGGCTCAGATTGACTGGTTTATTGGTATTGATGCGCCAGATTTTAATTTACGAGTGGCAAAAAAGCTAAAGCCTAAAGGCATCTTTTGTGTGCAGTATGTTAGTCCATCTATATGGGCATGGCGTGAGTCGCGCATTCATAGTATTAAGACATCAACACATCTGGTGCTATGTCTATTTCCATTTGAGTTGGAGGTTTATGAAAAGCATCAACATCCTGCTATCTGTGTTGGACATCCATTATTGCATACACTGTCACCTGAGCTGTTAACAACTGACTTTGTTGAGTTGCGTCGTCGTTTGGTATGGAGCAATCCCGAGCTGCGTCATTTCTTTTATGAGAGTCATCAGTATATCAGCAATTTAATTTGTATGATGCCTGGGTCTCGGCGGGGTGAAATTAATGCTATTTTTCCTTTGATGCTAGATGCTATTCAGCGCTTACTGCTGGTTGATAAAGATCTATGTTTTATTATTCCTACTATTGATAAGAATCATCAGTATATTGTGCAAGATTTAATTGATAGTCGTAATGAGCAGTTGCGCGAAGCAGTGGTGGTCGTTTTTGATGATACACAAAGCCATGAACATTTTAGCCAGTTGGTGATGGCTGCATCAGATTTAATCGTCTTAGCCTCAGGAACAGCAAGTTTGGAAGCCATGTTATTACGTCGCCCTATGGTAGTGGTTTATCAGCTTAATAGGCTGACATATCAGATTGCTAAGCGTATGGTTAAGGTACCCTATATATCATTGCCAAATATTTTGGCGGGTGACAAAGTCGTTCCTGAGCTTATCCAAGAGGAAGCAACGGGAGAGAATATCTGTCGTGCAGTGACAAAGCTGTTACCAGTACGTGCTTATCATGAACAGCAAAGTCAACTTGATGATATCAGTGCCAAACTACGGTTACAAAGTAATCAGTCACCTGCACATGCTGTAATAGAAGCATGGGCAAAGTATCCATTATAGAGCAGTGCAGATTGAGTCTGCTCTGACAAGTATTAAAAACTAATATCTGAAAAGCTAAGATATTAAAAACCAAGGTATTAAAACATAGAGAGGCTGTGTGTGTTCACCCTAAATCAGGCATTAAATTCAGTTGCATTTTGGGATAAGAATGATGGTTGGATAGACATCAATCTACCGCAGGCGATACAAATCACAGGTCAACTATCCACACAGCGTTTATATGATGACGTGATGCTTTCGATGAGCAAAGATACAGCACATCATACACCTGCTCATACAGTCACCATTGGTATTGATGAGGTTGGTCGTGGTCCTTTATATGGTAGTGTGGTGGTCGCTGGTGCAATATTGCCAGATGCTTGGTCGGATGAGATTAGTCAAGCACCTTTAACTGATACAGCCTTATCTGGATTGACGGACTCAAAAAAAATATCTGAAAAAAAGCGTGAGATGTTGTTTCCATTGATACAGCAATACAGTATTGGTTATGTATTAGTGGAGATACCTGCCAGCGTGATTGATACGCTCAATATTTTTCAAGCAACAATGACTGCCATGCGTCTATGTGCGGAGACACTGATTACTGCATTGGTTACAGTGTCTAAACAAGATGGACAGGGTAATATCGGTGCGGTTAATTCTAACAAAATAGCAGATAAGTTGCCGTTGAAATGTCAGTTACTGATTGATGGTAATAAGCTACCAGAGTTTGATTGGTTGAGATTAGGCCGGCAAGTAGATTTATCTGAGATACAAATAATGGCTGAGGCATGGGTTAAAGGTGATGGTCGTCACAGTAGTATGGCGGCAGCAAGTGTTTTAGCTAAAGTGGCAAGAGATAGACAAGTGGTTGCGGATGCACAGATGTATCCACAATATCAATTAGAAAAGCACAAAGGTTATCCTACAAAGGCACATCTAGCTGCCATTGCTGAGCATGGTGTGTTGCCACAACATCGGCGTAGTTTTGCTCCTGTCAAAAATGCCTTGGATATGTTGGGAGCAGTGGATTGAATAAATCTGCAAACTGGTCATTCGCCAAGCAAAGTTTTAGGATGTTTTGTGCAACTTAAATCCCCATTGCTAGTTTTATAAGTTGTGCCATCAGAGTCACAACAAGTAGACCACCAAGATAAAGTCCAATAAACCATGCCCATTGGGACTGTTTTTTTGAAAGTTTCATCTGTTACTCACTTACTTTATTCTCCGTTTGTTTTAGAGGTAGTGCAGGTGTTATTGACATGGGTATATGGTCAATCTCAATATACCCATGTCCCAGTTGCTTTATTTTATATTAGTGAGTGCATTAATACATATGTTCATGTGTGGTTTTACCTTTAAAGACATAGTAAGCATATGCAGTGTAACTTAAAATAATTGGCAACATGATACCAGCACCAATTAGCATAAATGATAAAGAAGTATCATCAGCAGCCGCTTCATGTAAAGTCATCGCATAAGGCACAATATGTGGGTAAAATGCTAAGCATAACCCAATATATCCCATAAAGAACATACCTACAGTTAATAGGAAAGGACGATATTCACGTTTTCCTTTTAGGTCATGGCTCATGATATATGCCAAGATTGCTACAATAATTGGCATTGGTGCTAAGTAAAATACCGTTGGGAAAGTTAACCATTTCTCAGTTGCCTCAACATTCACAAATATCATAGCAACAGAGACCAATACCATAGAGATAAGAAAGAGGATTAATATTTTCTGGGCTATTTTTCTTGCCCATTGCTGCAGTTGATCTTCAGACTTAATAATGACCCATGTCGCACCTAATAGTGCATAGCCAATAATAAGTGCAATACCACATAATATTGAAAATGGTGTTAGCCAGTCAAACGTTCCACCAGCGTATAGGCGGTCTTTAACCTCTAGACCATGTACCAATGCGCCGAGCATGATACCTTGCATGAGAGCTGCAACAACAGAGCCAACATGAAAGCAAGTATCCCATACAATACGACGTTGTTTGGACTTAAATCGAAATTCGAAGGCAACGCCACGTAAAATCAAGCCAAACAGCATAAAGGTTACTGGTAAATATAGTCCAGTCATGATAATGCCATATGCAACAGGAAAGGCAGCAAATAAACCACCACCACCAAGTACCAGCCACGTTTCATTACCATCCCAAAAGGGTGCAATAGAGTTCATGATACGACTGCGGTTTTTGTCTGAGCCAGCAAAAGGAAATAAAATCCCGCAGCCTAAGTCGAAGCCATCTAGCAAAACATAAATTAGTACTGCTAAGGCAATCAGCCCACCCCAGATGAGGGGCAAATCTAATACATCACCAAAGTTAAACATTAGCGTTGTCCTCCATCTAGCTCATCATCGTCAATGTCCTCTTGCATATCTTTTACAGGAGACTTATCACCACTGAGAGTGAGACCCTGTCCTTCTGTGACAGAGTGTTCAAAGTAATTATCTTCTTTAGGATCTTCAAATTCTTGAGGTCCTTTTGCAATTAGGCGTAGAATATAAATGGTAGCAGCACCAAAAATAAAGGTATATACGATTATAAATCCTGCCAGAGTTGTCGCTACTTGCGAAGAAATCAAAGGTGAAGCACTTTCAGACGTACGAATAACTTCATAGACTGTCCAAGGTTGTCTGCCTGTCTCAGTAACAAACCAGCCTGCTAATAAAGCAAGAAATCCTAAAGGTGTCATGAGCATCCATGTGTAGTGGAAGCGTTTATTATTCACATCAAAATGACGTTTTTTATGGTAAGTATACGCACTATATATGCCAACGAGTATCATCAGCACTCCAATACCAACCATGATACGAAATGCAAAAAAGACGATAATCACAGGAGGTTGGTCTTCAGGCGCCCAGTTTTTTAGACCTTTGACTTCCTTATCAAATGAATGAGTTAAAATCAGTCCTGATAAATAAGGAATCTCAATGGCATAATGATTGGTTTGCTCATCTTGATCAGGAATTGCAAAGACTCGTAGTGCCGCGCCTCGCTCATCATCCCAGATACCTTCCATTGCTGCTACTTTGGCGGGTTGATGCTCTAAGGTATTTAACCCATGCGCATCACCAATAAATGCTTGTAGAGGAGCAACAAATACTGCCATTAACATCGCCATACCTAACATGACTTTACCATGCTCATGGTGTGCTTGGTGCTTTTTAGATTGTAAATAATAAGCCCCAACTCCACCAACCACAAATGCAGTCGTTAAAAAGGCTGCTGTAATCATATGTGCAAAGCGATAATGGAAAGATGGATTAAAAATAATCTCAATCCAGTCTTTTGGGTTTAGCCGTCCATCAGCACCAATAAAGAAGCCCTGTGGTGTTTGCATAAAGCTATTGGCGGACAAAATCCAGAATCCTGAAATCAAAGTTCCCACAGCGACAAATGCAGTAGCAGTAAAGTGCATTCTTTTACTGACTCGTCCCCAGCCAAAGAGCATAATACCCAAAAATGAAGCTTCAAGGAAAAATGCTGTTAATACTTCATAAGCTAACAGAGGTCCTAAAACGTTACCCACTCGGTCAGAAAATACTGCCCAGTTAGTACCGAACTGATAAGACATGACCACACCAGATACCACGCCCATACCAAATACAACGGCGAATATTTTTGACCAGTGTTTATAGACTTCAGCATAAATGGGGTTGCCTGTACGCAACCATCTAAATTCTAAAACAGTTAACCAAGATGCCAGTCCAATACTAAACGCAGGGAAAACGATATGAAAGGAGACGACAAAAGCAAATTGGATACGAGCAAGTAAAACGGGGTCGAGCTGTTCAATCATAGTGGCTACCCTTAGAGTTTATTGATCGTTCATCTCAAATAAATAGGAGTCAGTTATTCGCTATTTTTTAAATAGCCGATAGCTGTTTTTATATCCATATTACTTGAGCTTGAGTTAGTATGAATGACAGTAAGTTATTATAATTCAGTCATTGAAGATTAATGTATTAGGTTCTGTGAAAGGTTTATCTTAGCTAGTATTGCCCATTTAGTTAATAATTACTCATATTCATTAAATATTGGTTCACCATGCAAAGTGAATAAATATTAATATATCCAGAATTGAGTATAGTAAAAATAATAAATAATATTACTGTATATTGTTAGCTTAATATAAAACAGTGACATTATTAGCTTGCTAGCAGAGTACCACAGAATATATGTTGTGCATTGCCTAGCTTGCCCATAGTAGTATCATCTTGAATCAAAACTATCTTGAACCAAATATATCAAATCATTACGCGATTAATTATACGCTTAAATAGCAGTGAGCTAAACTGCTAATTTGATGAGATGTGCTGATAGTAAATATTGAAATATCATAATTGTTTGTTATGCAAGGTCTTATCTATATTTATTGATTTTGGTTGTGAGCAGGAGGTGTATTTAAGTGGGTGTGCAGTATTTTGCGTAACGTCAATACTGCCTGTGGGCTTTCTTGAATACTATGCCCACCTGTAATCAGTGTCTCGGTTTCTGCACCAGCCAGATGTGCACTTTGATAAGGCACAATACCATCAGATAGATTTTTAGATACTTTGTCATCCAGTGGCTCTTGGACTTCAAGCATGGTGACGACTGTCTTATCTGCTGGCTCTATAGACACCTCTGGTGTAGCAGTAGCAGTTTTCTCTGTAGATACAGGTTTAGATAAATCAACGACAGTTTGATTTGGCTCAAGGTTGGCTAATCCTTCGGTAATATCTGTGTCTTGATTGGCTATGATTGAGTGATAAGTGATGCCTTTTGCAATGCTGATATCTTTGGTAAGACGCATAAATGAAGACTTATCGCTCAGCTGACTGGCGCCATTTTGCAGGTATAGCGCACCTAATGGATTGTTTGCCAGTTCACCTTGTGTTGCGATACTGGTTAAGTTCCCTGTAATGGTCTGTATAAAGCCAAGAGGTAATTGAATAATGCGTCTTAATGTTCGAGTAAACCATTTGTCAGCATAATTTGTACCTTTAAATGGTGCAGAAATAAAGACTGCACGATCTATTTGCGGTTGCTGTGATAAGGTAAAACGGCTATTAAAGTTTTGGTTATTAAAGCTTTGTAGAATCAGTCCATTGAGTTGGTGGTTTTGCTGGTCAGCATTTAGCTCATTTAGTTTTGGCATTAAGTCATCATTAGAAAGTAACATCCGTCCAATTACCGCACCCATACTGTGCCCAACGAGGATACCATGATGACTGGCAGGGTGACTACCATTGGGGTCGACCTGTGCAAATGTACTATCTAGCAGTTGCTTGATTTGATAGCGATTTTCTAGGATTGGTAGATTTGTTGGATAAAAGACCTGCCAGACCTGATAGTTGTCGCGTAGGGCTGGGTCATTAAAAATATCATTGGTAATACTGACCCATGTTGCCGGACTTGATGCTAAGCCATGTAGCATAATGATGACCCGTTTATTTGGGTCATATGGCTCTAGCATAAATAACTGGGGTAGCACTAGCTTTTGCTGGCGTGCAAGCAAGTTGAGATAGCCGACGCCACTGAGTTGGTTTTCAGCCAGCCATAATCCATAGCTTGCCGAAAAGTTCGCTCCCAACGCATACTTTTCACCTAGAATATTAATAGCATGAGTACGATAAGGGTTATAAAGGTTGATGTTAATTTTTTGACTATTAATGACTTCTTCGATGCTATTTCCTGAGACAATAACCACACCGGTCAATAATAAATTACCAGTTCGATGAATTCGGCTCTCTGGTGTACTATCTGCATTCATTACTTGACTGTTAGGTAATAAGTCTTTTAAAGAAGTAGTATGACGGTTTGTTAGTTGCGTGACATAGCTGACACCTAGCCCCTCTCGTTTACTAATGGAGTTTAATCCTGAAAAGCTCATTTCATAGCTGGAATACAGAGTATTAATGGGGTCTGTGCCAGTCGCTTCTATAGAAGGTTGCGACTTATCTGATGTGGACGTGGCTGATACAGTTGGTACGGTAAAGTACTCCGTATCATTGGGTAAGTATAGGCTAAGCTGTGTAGGTGACTGTTTGGGCATGTCCTGATTGATAATATTAAACTGCATTTGCTCCTTGAGTATTGATGTGGTTGAGCTTTTATCAGTAGGTACATAGTGCATATCAATGAACTGAAAGCCACGCTGACGTTCAGCGAATAGATGTTTGATTAAGTCATTAGTCGCTGTGTTATAGATATCTCTGGTTTGAATATCCAAGTCGCTGGATAAGAATCGGACAGAATCTTGTGTATCCTCTTCATTATTTCCTGTTTGCAATGACGTATAAAACAAATAAGCATAGCTATAGCGAAGGGCATAAAGTAGGCTTTGGGTATACGCATTGACACAGTTTCGAGTTTGCTCATCTTTTTGTGTTTGCTCATCTACAGACAATGGTGCATTGGCATAGTAAGGGTCGATTGGTGGACGTTGTAGTGAAACTTCGCACGCCGTTGTATTAGCATATACCTTTGACTTGGCATAATACAGCTCAGCTAGTAATGCCAGTTTTTCGCGTTCATTGACTGATAAGGCACTGCTTTGAATTTGTTGCACACATAAAGAAAACTGAGACAAACAGGCTTGATCATCAATTCCTAGTGACAGTAAGGTCGTATTGGTTTGAGAGCTAAGCTGTTTGTCTGTAATGATATTGCTACGTTGCTTGTCGATGGTCTGCTTGACAGTTTTTTCAGTGACAGATACCACGCTACAGCTTGTTAAAATGCTGACACAGGTCAATGCACATAAGCACTGCCGAGTATGGCGAGATGGTACTATGATAGGTAACAGTGTTGTTAGCTTTTGCAAAAATGTCATAGTTGTCATACTCATGATGTTGATGTATCTGTGGGAAGAAATAGTCTAAGAGCTACTATATAGCTATGGTATAGCCCTTATGTATATATAACCATACTATCTTTACTTGGCTGTTTTGTATCTATTTTAGCCTTCTTCGACTATAGTCTAGGGATTACAGTACGATAGTCATGCTACTTTGTATAGAGTAAATACTCTATAGTCAAAGAAAGGTTGGTTTGAGCGTCATAATAAAAACCCCCTATCAAAGTATATGAGATAGAGGGCTTTATAGTAAGAAAGTAGGGATAGAAAATTAGTTGTCTTGAGACAAGTCCCAAATATAATATTTGCCATTTTCTACCAGTGCAATTTGTTGCTGGATCTGACGATTATTTGGCTGTTGTTGCTGTAATCTTTTAAGGCGTGCTAGTGCATCACCACGACGGTCAGATAATAAGTCCGCTTGAGCTAAGCTTTGCTCAGCTTCTATATATCCTTGAGCAGCAGCTTTGTTAAGATACTTTTTACTTTCATTAAATCCACCACCTTCACTTAGCATCATTCCATATAGGAAGTTTGCTTCGGCACTATCTGGTTGTTGAGTCAATGCACGGGAAACATAGGTGCTGGCACGTATTGTAAAATCTGACCCTAAATCAAGATTACGCCCCATACCATTTAGCTTTGCTGCACGTAGTAGTACGTCATAAGAGGCGTTGGGTGCATCAGCATAAGGTCTTAGCCACTCTTCTAACTCTTTAAGCTTGAGCTTTGAGTAATAGCGTTGGGATACATTATTAAAATTAGGGGGGTAATGGCGTGCATGTGGACTGATTTCTGCAATAAAATCATCAATTAAACTAACGTCCAGCTGCTCTGAGCCATACTGAGTTTGAGGAATCTTGATGGTGGGTACATAGGTAATATCACTAACTGATAGCTTAGGTGTTGGAATCTGTGGTAACTGTCCACTTAATAAATCAATCCCTTGAGCCCCCGCCTTATTATAGACCGGTCTAATGACATGAGTTTTTGGTTCTTGTGGCTGAGCTGCTTGAGCTTGAGCAGTAGAGGTGGTTGCTACAGGGCGGTTTGAAGTGCGAACGGGAGTGATACGTTGTGTGCTTCTAATACGCGCACTGGGTGCTGCTACTGTGCTAGCAGTATTGGTATTTGCCTGATTAGTGTTTACTTGGTTTTGATAGAGATCTATGTAAGGAGAACTGGCGTTGGTATCTGCCTGAGCAGTTGTTGCAATGGCAAAAGCCCCAAGACAGCTGATATATAAGCTACGTTTTATTAATTGTGATATTAATGAGGTATGCAAAAAACTGGGTACAGTCATAAAAATTTCCCTTAACTGGAATATTGATGAGGCATGCTTGAAGTGGACTCGATTATCAAAATAGCGAAATGAAAACTGCCTCTAGTTAAATTCAAACTTGTTTATTGTCGATCTATATAACTTAAGATAATCTATATAATAACGACCATTACGGCATACACTAACAAAAAAGTATCTATCAACACAGTCGTTCGATTGTTACGGTTGTTACAATTTTATAAGTAGCAACTCTATCAACATTAATACATGGGCAAGTTATAAATGATAAGCAACTGCTTTCATTTGATTTGCCATCCAGCGCATCGTTGTGCGTACAGGAGCAGCAAGAGGTGTTCCACCGTGCTCAATGGCAGCAGCGCGATGTTGCAGCTCCTCGATATCCATCTGTTGTAATATCTCTTTACTGCGAATGTCGTTTTCTGGTAGTTGCTGGATATGATCTTGTAAATGTTCACTGACTTGAGCCTCAGTCTCAGCAACAAACCCTAAACTAAACTCATTTGAAATGAGACCAGCGGCAGCACCTAAACCAAAAGATAGTCCATACCATACAGGTGTAAAAACACTGGGATGACTACTTAGCTCTTGCAAGCGAGTCTCACACCATACCAGATGATCAATTTCCTCTTCTGCAGAGTGGTGCATGGCCTCTCTAACCATATCATTTTTTGCTGTCAGAGCTTGTCCATGGTATAGACCTTGAGCACAGACTTCGCCTGTGTGATTAATTCGCATGAGTCCAGCTACATGGCGAGCCTCATCAATGGATAGTTCGGGTAAATGGTCGCTACTCACCGGAAGTGGGCGAGTGCTGGGGTTTGAGTGTGGAATAACAGCACGTAATGCCTTATCGAACCCAATAATGGCTTTATCAACGATAGAAAATGGCTGTGAACGCATATGACCTCTTGTTATTTTTCATCATTTTAATGTTTGGTCGCATTATGTATCCAGTCACTTGGTTATCTGATTCTATATTGACTCAACACCAAATGGTTAGCTATAGTTGGTATGGATTATCATGCGACCTTATCTTTATATGAGCTAATTATGTGCATAAATTGACGGCTTTATCAACTGGATTTTTTAGCTCTCTGTAGAAATTGGTAAACTGCCACGATACTTCTTAAGCTTCATATATAAAAATATACCAACGAAGATATTAATAATACCTGTGACTAAAAAGAGCTGTGGGAGTGTTAAGGCAAATAGATTGAGGATTGCAATAGAAAATACTGCTGAAAACACCATTAAAATTGCATTAAATATATTGTTTGCACCGATGATACGAGCGCGATGACTGATAGGAGCATATGCTTGCATCGAAGCATACAGTGGCACAATATATATCCCACCACTAAAACCAAGAAAAAATAAATCTGCAAAGACACGCCAGTTCTCGATATTTGTCCAAAGACTCTGAATGCCTAGTAGTGGCTCAGTAAGAGCTGTGGGTGTGAAGTTAGATAAGGATAAATAAAGATCAAAAGCAAAGAGGCTCAGCCCAGCAATTCCAAATGGTAACAGGTGCAAGCTAACCTTGTTTTTTGTAAGAGTCTTACATAATAATGAGCCAATAGATACTCCCACAGAAAACAAAGTAAGTAAAAATATCACAACAGACTCATTACCATGTAAAATGACTTTACTAAACTCCGGTGTCTGGGTTAAAAAGGTCGCACCATAAAACCAAAACCAACTATTACCAAGAATAATAAAGAATAATAATGGTAATGAGTAAGCATATTTAATAATATCAATACTGGTAGTAAAAATATTCCAGTTCACTTTGAGATTAGGTTGCATGGCAGCTGTTTTGGGAATGAATATCGATGCGACAAGTCCTAAAATAGCAATCAATATAACAATGGCACTAATCCAATACAGCGAATTATTGAGTTGCGTCAGTACGCCAGCAAGTATCATACCTAGCAAAATTGCTAAGGAAGTACCCATCTGGAATACACCATTGGCACCAACTAACTCATCACGATGCATGGCTTGAGGTAGATAGGCATATTTAATGGGACCAAAAAAGGTTGAATGTGTTCCCATCAAAAATAGAGCAATAAATAATAATCTATAAAGCTCAAATACAAAGCCAATTGCAGCGATAAGCATAATGACGATTTCAAGGATTTTGATATTACGAGTCAGCCATGACTTCTCATATTTATCTGCTAATTGTCCAGCGACTGCAGAAAATAAAAAATACGGTAAAATAAACAACATAGCCGCTAAGTTGTTGAGAATGCTAACAGATGTATCTAGTTGGCTGGCAGCTGTATAGGTTAGCACTAGAATAAGCGCCTGTTTAAAGACATTGTCGTTAAATGCCCCCAAAAATTGCGTGAAGAACATGGCGGTAAATCGACGATGACGAAATAAGCTAAATTGTGTTGCCATGTGGCTTCCTTAAAGTGCGCTAATAAACGATAGCAGGTTAGATTCAGTAGAAATGGTTATATCAATAACACTCTATCATAACAAAACTGATTCAGAAATAATGCGAGGATGTGCTGAATCGTCATCATCATATGATTGTCACTCATACAAATTTGCTCATGGAAATAGTTATCTATCTCTCATAAATCACTCACACGTTTCATGCACTATTTGTACTCAGTTGTCTTGTGGTCATTTTATTTTAAGCTGACTGTATGAGATTGAACTAACTATAGTAATCAACGATTTGCTATCATAAAAAAGGTTTTCTAGATTTACTAGGTTTTCTACTAGGTTTTTTATAACTCTCACGGTATGATAGCAACGAATTCGGTGCTGTGTTTTACAATAAACAATAAATATTGAAAGGTAGTAAAATTGAAAAAAAATCAGCTATTAATATTTCGTTTATCACCATTAGTTGCCAGTATAACCTGCATTCTATCTACCATTAGTGTGGTAGGGCATACGGGGGAAGTGGTTGCTCAACAGGCTGATCGTAACGACCTTACCACTGCTAGCACTACAAGCTCAGCATCGACAGTAGTAGCGCCAAAGAATACAGTAGTGGATTCTGCTAGTGAGCAGATTGCTCCCATCATCAGTGCTGAAGATAAAGAAAAAGAACAGCTGAATCAGGCATTAATTGCATTGCGCCTAAAGCAAGCAGTAGAGCAAGGGAATATTGATCCACAGGTTTTAGAAGACTACCAAAAACATACTATCGAGCAAAATTCCTATGTGCCACCTATCACTTTGACACCATCTACAGCACAGCCAGTGGATAGTGCCTTCGAGCATCCAGAGCAGATAAGCCCAGATGTTTCTCAGTCACCTCAGCAGAAGGTGGGAGTTGAGACAGAAGCGATACCAGCTGATGATAAAGGTAGGTTTTCTTTATCGATGGCATCACCACAACAAATTGAACAATCTTTGGCTGAAATCACCAGCCAGCAAGCAATGCAGTTCCATGAGCCAGTGGCAACCTTATCTGGGAGAAATGTACCAATAGGATATGATACGGTTTTAGATAATGCGTCGTTGCCAGTACCATCAAATCGTGAAACACTGGGGCTACAAACTACGAATGTGTCAGATAGTATTGAGAATAATAATGTACAAGATGGTACGGACGTACCTCAGGGAAAGACGGATACATCCACACTTTCTGCTCATTCTAAAGACACGGCAAGTAGTGCTTCTCAACAGCATGAGGTAGTGACGACTGGACAGGCTGAAAACACACAAGATACTCAGGTTAATGACAGTGAGGGTATCGACCCCAATGACTATCTGCCAGAGTATCATGCAGATGATACAGAGCAAGCACAAACTACTCAAAATACAGTGAGTGAGGATGCAGGAACGACCTCATTGATACGTAGTGGTGAGAATATAGTTAAGCGTATTTATAATCGTGTGTTCAATGATGGTTATGGCGCTCTACCAAGAATTCATGCAGACATATATTTACAACAAAATGATCCTGCGGATTCTAGTCAAACACCTACATTGGTAAAAGCCGATACAGATAATCAACCTGCTAAAAATATTAAGGCGGCCTTAGAAGAGATTACTGCACAAGCCATTTCTGATTTTAATGCAGTTTTACCACGGTTGCGTGAAGAAGCTGTAAATGCAGCTGAGGCAGTGGGTTATTATGATACTCGACTTCGCTTTGTAAAGCGGAGTGGAGATACGGTAGACGTAATTATTGAGCAGTTAGGTGAACCCGTAGAAGTCGCTACTCGGGTGGTTGATATACGTGGAGAAGGTGCAAGCTTACCAGAATTTGAGAAGATTCAAAAAAATGCACCACCTATGGTTGGTGAAATATTTAATCAAGGCGTCTATAAAAATACAAAGTCTGAGATAGAGTCAGTCAGTGGTCAGCATGGTTTCTTTGATGCGTCTTGGTTGAACAAGTCGGCTGATATTATTTTGCCAGATAACACAGCAGATGTAGACCTTATCTATAGTACAGGAGATCGGTATCAATTTGGTGAAGTAGTATTTTTTACTCTGGATAAGGAGACTGGCAAACTGACAACAGACCCTGATAAATTGCCAGTGAAGCCTGAGTTATTGCGTCAGCTATATGTATTTAAGCAAGGTGATAAGTATTATCAGCCTTTCATTACTCAGTTTAGAAATGACTTATCTGCAACGCGTTATTTTAATACTTTAAATGTTGATGTGGTATTGCCAGCTCAAGCATCAGATAATGACTCTGTATTACAGTTTGATAATAATAGTGCAGGCAGTTCATCGACAGTATCTGATAGTACTGGACAACAAGACGCTGTAGAAGCAGAAAATAATTCATTATCTGCAAGTTTGGGTGATGCTGAGTCATCGACCATAGCAGATTCTACTGGTGTGGATGAAGAGATTACGCCTATTGAGTTTGCAGTGGATGAAGAAACATCTGATAAACTACAAGCTATTAAGAGGAAAGCAGAAAGGCTGATGCTATTACCAGATAACAGGGTGCTTGATGAAACACCACATGAAGCACAAGGTGTACTTGGACGGCTAAGTAATGGCATTAGTGCATTGGCGAAAAAAATACTACCTGATGAAGAAGAGTCGTTAAATAGTATAGACAATTTACCAGAAGAGCAACCTACATTAGCAGGACGTAAAACACCTCAAGAAGTGAAAGAAGATAAATCTATTCCATTATATGTCTTTGTGATGGCAGATAAGCCCAGAGATGCACAGATGGGTATCGGTTATGGTACAGATACGGGGATGCGTATTGTGGGTCGTTTGGATAATAACTTGATTAATCGAGATGGTTATCAGGCAGGTGTTAGTGCCAGTTGGTCAAAAGTTAATCAGCTGGTAAAAGTATACGCCAGTCGTCCTTGGAAACATCCATTAAATGATGTGTTGTCAGGGAATCTGAGCTATGAGCAAAAGAAAATTGATCAAGGTAAGGGAACATTTGATTTGGCTACCCGCTCTATTCAAGCGGGGGTAGCACGCAATATTAGTAAAGAGTCTGGGTGGAATCGAAGCTACTCATTACGCTACCGTCTTGACCAGCTTGATAGTGGCATTGAAGGTCCTAATCGTGAAAATTTACCTGTTCCTTTTAACCGTAGTGATTCTAGTTTTTATCAACAAGCATTATTATTGGGTTATGCACTGAATAAAACCTCGACTAATAATTTAACAAATCCCACTCATGGTATACATCAGTATTATTCATTAGAAGCAGGAGCAAAAGGATTGCTGACTGAGACGAATATGGGTATCATTCGTGCCGGTGCAAGTGGTATCCACAGTTTTGGTGAATCAAATAAACATCAAGTTTTAGGTCGGTTTGATACAGGCTATATTTGGGCAGACAATTTTAATGAAGTACCCTATAATCTACGCTTCTTTGTTGGTGGAGACCGCAGTATTCGAGGTTATGATTATGACAGTCTATCAGCAAAAAACAGTAAAGGTTATCTAGTTGGTGGACAAGTCTTAGCAGTGGGTAGTGCTGAGTATAATTACGAGTTTAAGCCAGGATTCCGTGCGGCAGTGTTTGCAGATGCAGGGAATGCCTATGATAGAGACTTTAAAACCGATACAAAACTTGGTGTGGGTGTTGGGCTTCGTTGGGCATCACCAGTGGGTGTGGTACGATTGGATGTGGCAGCAGGGGTGTTAGAAGATAATATCCCTGTCCGATTGCATTTCTTTATCGGCTCACCATTGCAGTAATTAGTAGTATATGGGTAGCTGAGTATAAATTACTGAGCCATTTCCCCTAGTGAAACTTTCGCAGTGTTGATAGTGTACAGATACAATGCAGTTCTTGGTTGTAAAGCCATATTGCAAAGCCATTTTGAATCTACGAGTATATAGTTTTTATCATGACACAGACCCCCAAGCCTCCTAAGTCTTCTAAGCCATCATCTCAAGATTCTAAGCAAGAGGTATCTGCGCAGCCAGAGCTTGATGCTGCAGAAAAAGATGCCATTGCTGTTCAGCGCTGGTATCCGTTGTCATTTCTACTCAAATTATTGTTAACCGTATTATGCTTATTTGTTGTGGTATGTTTGACCTTTTATATCATGGCAGGTACAGAAGGAGGCAGTAAGTTTCTGGTTGATAAGCTGGCAGGTGAAACAGGGGTAACGCTTAAGTATGGTGAGGGCAACTTACGAGATGGTTTGAGTGTGACTGACATAGTACTCAAGCCCAGTGAGGATATGGATATTTATGTCAATTCAGCCTCGGTTAAAATAGGGTGGCGTGCTATATTTGTAAAACAGGTACATTTGCGAGATGCCACCATTGACCAATTAAAAATTATTGACCACCAGCCACCCAGTGGCAAGCCTTTTGATTATCGTACTTTAGATTTACCAGTTAATCTACGCCTAGACTCTGCCAAGATTAACCGCATCTCCTATGAACAGGCAACCAAAGAGCCGGTGATTGTCACTGATGTTTCTGCGCAAGATCTAAGCTGGATAGGAACAACGGTGCATGTTGCTCAGGGAAACCTGCAATATGCTGATATTGTTAATATTGCAGGATTATCTGGTGAGATAGACTTACAAGGTGATTATCCTTTAGATGCCAAAGCAGTTTTAACAGTCAATAGTTTAGAAAAAATCTATGTTTCACCCTTAAATGTAATGGCTACAGGTACACTAAAACGTACCGTAGGCAAGGTGCGTAGCCGTTACAATGACAGTGACGTATATGGAGAATTTTCTGTTCAAGGACTAGATGACAATGCCCCATTTGAAGCAAAACTAATGTGGGATGATGTCACTTTGCCATATGCAGAATCACAAAATATTCGCTTACAACAAGGCTTATTGACAGCATCAGGGGTGTTGTCTGATATAGATCTGCGTATTAATAGTGAGTTAAGTGCAGAAAATATTCCCAGTGGACATTATCAGGGGCGAGCAAAAGTCGTTGATAGCCAAATGTTGATAGATAGACTGGTTGCTGTGACTGCAAATGGGCAGCTATTAGCAAAAGGTGTGTTGGATTGGGAAAAGGCATTTACTGCAAAAGCCATGGTGACCAGTGATGGTTATCGGTTAAATGATATCTTGCCAGAAGAAGTCATTGCTTATGCACCAGAGAAACTGGCAGGTCAGCTTGCAGTGGTCTTTAATAATGCCAATGCTGATGGTGACATGCAGATTAATGCAGATTTGCGTCAAAAAGATGGTGAGCATATCCATGCAAAAATCATCGAAACAGATGTATCTGATAATCCAAGGCATGAGCCACTATGGCGTATATCTGCACAATGGAATCACTTAATCCGTAAAAATGTACCTGATATTGGGACAATAAATAGCCCCAATGGCAGTGCGATAGTCGATATGCGCGGTAGCCGTTTGAATGTAAATGCAAAGGCACAAGTCGTAGAGTTAAATGCGGCACCAAAGGGTGATTATGACGTACGTGTTAATAAAATAGGTAATCGTATCGTCATTCCTTCACTACTATACAATGGTGTGGTGGGAAATTTAGCAGGGCATGGAGAGATTCGCTTAGCAGAAAACAATCATCCATTACGCTGGAAAATTGATGCCAAAACAACCGGACTGTTACCAAAAGAATATGATGCTGACTTGCCCGTATCAAACCTAGTAGGCAATATCGTCGCATCTGGAGAGATGCAAGATATTCAAAAATCAGTCGTGAAGCAATATGGCAATACTCGACGCCGTCAATTGCAAAAAGGTCAGCGCCATCGTGTCAACATCTTATCATCAGATTTAAAAGCGGTGTTAGATAGTACAGTCAATACACAAAATCAAGAAGAACCAGAGTATCGTTACGTTACTGTCAATGGTACTGGAGCTGGTGAGTTCGAATTATTAGCAGGAAACTTAAGTCATTTTGATACCCAGTTTGATGGAAATTTACAGACTCAGGGTCTACCAGATGGTACTTTGGCTATTGATGTGAACGGTACGGCAGAACAGATTCATATTAAAAACTTTAAACATGAGGGTTCAGCGGGTCATCTATTAGCATCAGGTGATGTGGACTTGCGTCAAGGTATTGGTTGGGATATTAATGCCACAGCACAAAACCTGAATATTGGTGCTTTTGCACCACAAACACAAGGCATCGTATCAGGTGACTTAGTCTCGCAAGGACACTGGAAGAATGATGGCAGTCAGTTTGGTAATCTATCAGCCTTTGACGTATCTTTTAATGGTAGCTTGGACACACCAGATTTACCAAAAGGACAGTTGGTCATAGATGCTGGCGGTACTGCACAGACCATCCATATTCGCCAGTTTAGTCACATAGGAGATGCAGGCAGTATCGTTGCCACAGGAGACGTTGATGTCAGTCAGGGTGTTCGTTGGGATATTACAACGAACATGAATGACTTTAATGTAGGATATTTTGTTACAGATATGCCCAGTGCAATTTCTGGAAAAATTGCAACTACAGGTAGTTGGCAAGATGATGTGCAAAAGATTCATATCAGTGATATGAATGTACAAGGTCAGCTTAAAGGTCAGCCATTGGTAGCGACGGGTGGTTTGGATGCAACTTTGCACTTACCTAAAGATATGCAAAGTTATCTGGCAAAATTACAAAAAGGTGATGCAGAAAATCAAGTTTCTCAAGTTAAGGCAATTGCACCTGAGTTAAATGTACGTGACCTTGCTATCCGTTGGGCTGATAATGAAATTGTGGCAAATGGTACTGCACAACAGCTACAAGCTCAGGTTAACATTAATAGTTTGCATCAGCTATCTGAGCAACTGGCAGGTCAGCTTCAAGGAGGCTTGACTTGGATACAAACAGAAGATTCTGCGCTACCGACCATTTATGTGGACTTAACTGGCGCACGTATGGCACTGTCAAACTTTATACTGACTCAAGGACAAGTAAAAGGTAAGATTGTCAATCTGGGTAAAAGTCCTAGTCAACTGGCTCTGAGTGCAAAAGGCTTGCAGTTGGCTGATAGAAAGTTTGAACAGCTTAATGTGGTGTTTGATGGTACAGAGCAACAACATAGCTTAACACTTGCACTGACTGATCCACAAGCCACAGTGAAGGCGTTGATTAAAGGTGGACTAAATCGTCAAGATATGCAGTGGAAAGGGGTGATTGGTCAAGGCGAGATATCCTCAAAATATGCTACCTTACAACAAAAACAACCTGCTGAAATGCTGGTGGATATAGATGCACAAAGTTTACAGTTAGCAGCACATTGCTGGGAAGCAACAAACCAATCAGGTAAGCTGTGCCTTAGAAAAAACCTACTGGTTTCAAAGGACAGGGGTCAAGTAGATGTTGCCATACAAAAGCTCAATACTTCTTTATTTTCACCATTTTTGCCTAGCGATATTGACTGGAAGGCACAAATTAATGGTAAGGCATTATTAAGCTGGCAGCAAGGAAGACAACCAGATATTAATGCAACATTATATACAGATAATGGACGTATAGGTCTGATTCAAGATGGTGATAGTGACCCAGTCTCCATTCCATATGAGCGCGTTTCACTCATTGCTAAGACGACTGAAAAAGGGTTAAATCTACGGACAGATATTAATACTGGACAAGGGGCAAGGGGTTATGCCGATGTGTTGGTAGACCCTTATCAACCAAATAAACCAATCTCTGGTGCTTTGGTACTCAATGAGCTGAACTTAGCCATATTTAAGCCTTTCTTCCCCGGTATGCGAGTATTAGAAGGGAATGCAACCATGGCAGGCGGTTTGGGTGGTACATTAACCAAACCTGTATTTTATGGTGATGTCAATTTGCAAAATGGACGCATTGCCATGCTGGACTTGCCAGTAAATTTAAGTAACATCAATGCAAAAGCAAAAGTGCGTGGACAGACAGCCGTTATTGAAGGCTCATTTAATAGTGGTGATACAGGTAAAGGTACCTTATCTGGTACAGTTGACTGGCAACAAGAGTTACAAGCGAAGCTTAGTATTGCTGGAGAGCATTTGATTATTGCACAACCACCATTGTTGTATGCAGAAATTAACCCAGACTTGGATATTATCATTCGTCCAAATCAGCGATATGTCAACATTGAAGGCGCAGTGTTAATACCAGAGGCAACCATTAGACCACCAGAAGCAAGTAATGATGTGGTTACCAAGTCAGAAGACGTGGTAGTTTTGGATAGACGTTTGATTGGTAATATTAATGAAGTGTTAGCAGTATCTAAGCCTTGGTCTATTAATGCTGATATTGGTATTGACCTTGGTAAAGATGTCAGTTTCCGTGGCTTTGGTGCAACACTACCTTTAGCGGGTGCAATTAATGTTACACAAAAAGGTCAAGGTGTTATGCAGGCGTTGGGTGTTATACAGGTATCCCGCCGCAGTAAAATTGATGCATTTGGGCAGAATCTTGATTTGAATTATGGGCAGATTCGCTTTAATGGTGATGTGCGTGACCCTGCACTAAGTATTGAAGCAATCAAAGAAATTGAAGGACAGACTGTTGGTCTTAGGGTAACAGGCAATGTTTCAAAACCAAATATTACCGTCTTTAATAATGCTGGTTTGACACAAGAGCAAGCGATGAATGCCCTAGTAACAGGACGTTTAACAAATACGAGTGGCACCCAAATCAGTGAAGAAGGCTTTAAATCAGAAGTAACTAACAATTTGGCAGCAGCAGGTCTAAGCTTTGGATTAAGTGGAACTCGTAGCTTGACAAATTCGATTGGTAAAGCCTTTGGCTTAGAGAGTCTGACTTTAGATGCTTCTGGTTCGGGTAATGATACTAGCGTTAATGTGACAGGATATATTACACCAGATTTATATATTCGTTATGGTGTTGGTGTGTTTAATGCTCAAAGTAGCCTATCATTACGTTATCAGTTAACCAGACGCGTCTATATTGAAGCAACAACAGCAGCTGAAAAAACAGTTGATGTGATTTATAGTTGGCAGTTTTAAGATAAGTAGTTTGTTGAATGGGATGATATTTGTAATATATGTCTAGGGTCTGTTGAACATTCATCTTCATAGGAAAAATTGAGATACTGATTTTAATAAACAGTGACTTAGTCAAGGCAATGAACGCAGGTAATATCTGGATATTAACCAGTTCATTAACGCAGAATAAGGCAAATTTAGCCAATTTTTACATGAAAGTAAAAAATAGCTGTATTCCTTGTAGGTATTAGCCTAACGGGGTGAATGTTCAACAGACCCTAGTCGATTCAATACAAAACTGTTACGTCGTCAAGCTCGCTCGCAGTACTTTGTATGCCTTCGCTCGTTTTTCTGGTAACAGTATTAGTTTGAATTGAATATAGTCTGCCAAGTATGACTTCATCAAAGGCAACTAAAGGTAGATAGTGCATGTAGTACATTGAGCATAATTAATGTGGTGAAATCATATTAGATTGATGACTATAGTATTTCTGATTATCTGAAATTGAGACTATAAAAACAGCTAAATGATGAGAGCGTATCTAATCATTTAGCTGTGTTGAGAGTCTACTATGCTGTGTTGTTGTTATTATATTATTGGTCTGTTTTTCTTATTTATAGTTATATTTCAGTTTATTATTATGCCTTCCCTATTTTTTGGTGGCATGTTCTTTTCTACATCACCACCACCTCAAAATTTTTATAATTATTTTTTATTTAACCATTTAAATTAATAAATATTCCATTATACATTTTATTTATAGTTGTTTAATAAATAAGAATTTGGTATCAATTAATAACGTGCACAATAAATGCTATATTCAAGGTTAATAAATCTTAAGTCTAATAAATATGTTAAACAATTAAGTATGTATAGTGGAAAAGAAATGATAAAGCCAAAGATAATATAAAAGTTAAATCTTTAAATTATGTATTGAATATATCAATTCAATTCCACTATAAGTACTCAAGTATCATAAATGTACCATTATTTAGTTAAAATCAGACGATTGTTACGTGTTAGACGTAAGCGGTACTCTTCGCCTTCATGTTGAATACGTACTTCTTTGGTTAGTGCAAACAAGTGTTGTGATTGCAACATTGGAAGTTGGTTGTCACGTAAGTGTAGTGAGCGAGAGATGATATTGTTCATGGCTAGTTCCTTTTAAGTTTCACTCTAATGCAGTTAGTGCATTGTATGAGTGGTAAGTTTGGCAGATGAAAAATCCATAGTTTAAAATGATGGTCACTATCAAGTCAGTCGTTTGGTTTTGTTGATAATGATTATCATTTGAGTTAATTATTAAACATATCCCGTATAATTGCAAGCACTTTTTGAGAAAAAATGCTATTTAATTTACTAGATAGTTGTTATTTATTAAATAATTCTTTATAAAACATAGGTTTATACCAATGAATGCAAGAAAAAGTTCAAGTCAGGCTGTTGCTACTTCTTATATTGATGTTGCTGTTGCTGTGATTCAGTATCAGAATCAGTATTTATTAGGCTATCGTCATGCTCAGCAACATCAGGGTGATTGCTATGAATTTGTTGGTGGTAAAGTAGAAAATCAGGAAAATCCCATATCAGCATTAAAACGTGAGGTGGCAGAGGAGATAGGGCTACAGTTAGACATGGTAGAGCCTGAAATGTATATCAATGCGTTAGGGGTTATTAGCCATGATTATGGTGATAAGGTTGTGCGCTTGCATGTTTATCGAGTGAATTTGTCATCTAGACAATACACCATGATGCAAAATAAAAAAATAGGTGAAGAGGGACAACCTTTATTATGGGTAAGCCATACTGATTTATTAGCAGGCAAGTATCCACTACCACAGGCAAATCGAGTAATTTTGGATTGGTTGCGCTTACCTGAGAGGATATGTATTACTCAACCCGTACAAGAGTTTGCAAGTGTGCAATACTGGTTAGCACATTATTGTCAGAGCTTGCCTGATGGTGCATGTGTGTATGTACGTCATCATCTTGATAGAAAAAATCAAGATGTTAATGTCACTCTTGCAGTAACTGATAAAAAAGTAGATTGTGAGCCACACGATAAACAGATTTTAGCATTGCTGAGTGGCTTAGCAACTCAACGTCCAGATTTAAAGTGGATAGTATCTGTGACAGATATTCAGCGCATACTAGATAATGAGCAGGATGCACTGTTAAAGTATGTCATGGCTCAGCATATGCCAGCATATGTGCTAAAACAATATGATGATGAGTGTGACCACTATATTAAAAAAGAATCTTTTAATCAGGTATCTTCTTTGACTCATTTATCATTGGTGGCAGATTTTCCTGTGACCATGAGCTGTCATGATGCGTTGAGTATACTCTCTGCTAATCAGTTAGCAAGACAGCGTATCGCAGAGGGCTTGCCAGCTGTTGTTGCTATGTTTGTATCACCAGTATTGGCAACACAAACGCATCCAGATGTTTTGCCATTGGGGTGGCAGGGTTTTTCTAAGTTGGCAGATCAGGCAGAAGTTCCTGTCATTGCCTTGGGTGGCTTATCACCTGATGATTTAGCATTAGCACGTCAATATGGGGCAGACAAAGTAGCTGGTATTCGTCAGTTTTGTAAAAACTCAACACAGCGTGATAATGAAAAATAAAATATTAAAAAACGTAGCAGAGGTTTACAAACCGTTGCGTTTTTACACATAGTTTATATAGCGTCGTATAACAGAATATTCTAGACTGTATTTATTGCAATAATGAGAGTTTATCTAAATGAGCAAGATAAGTCAGTTTAGAAAATACAAATTTAATGATTTGTATTTATATTTTGATTTATATTGTTAATTGCATTGACAAGGTAGACATAAATTTGAATATATTACCCAAAATAAATTTGATGCTATGAAGAACACTGACAACAGTCATACTTATCGTCGTTCTCATAATTGTCATAACCATAACAATGATGAAGGACGAAATACACAAACCTTTACAGATACGGATAATAGCTCTGATTCTGAAAAGGTATATCAGCCCCAACAAGGTCGCCGTCCTCCTGATTTTAATAAACCAGACATGTCTGCGTTAAAATCTGAACTACCTCAGCGCTATTTTATGAATAGCTTACTCAAGCATACAGCGATTGCATTGGCAATCATTATCCCCTTAGCGGCATATAGTGCTTTTGCTAATCCTTCTACAGCAGATAATTATAACTCTCAAATGTCTCATGACACTTATGTTACTCACACACTAGGTGTTCCCATCTATCATGATGAGGTGCAAGATAATAAATGATAAATAATAAATGAAAGCATGATTCATTATCCTATGTTAAGAAGAGTTAAGCTATATTGAGAAATTGGTGTATTTTATAAGTATTATTTTTAATTGCATTATCAAGTTTTGTATACTGGTAACTGAGCAAATTATGCTATAAAATTACAGACCAATTAGGTTTGTATTCCTTCTTTTCACACTACTTTATATATAAGGATGCTTATTGTGAGTAACGCTACTGCATTACGCCAACGCCATCAGGATTATCTAAACAACTACAAAAATCAAGAGAAGCAAGTTCATGAGTTGACTGGCTTATTAAACCAATTAAATGATGAAAAAGATGTGCAAGTTACCTTGTTTGGTGAAGCATTAACCAATATCCCAACCAGTAACCAATTGGCACTCATTACAAACACAAAAAATCGTCAAGTAACACTAACTGTTGATGAGGTGCTAAAAGCAGTACAAACACTGGCACAACAAGAGAAGTTAGTACAGGCTCAGGTTGATGTTGGTCAGCTTTTGGCAAATGAGTTAGACATTGCTGAGCAGGTGGCGAAGACAGCAGAGCAACAAAGTGCAAAAAACCAAGCTTCTGATGTTGTTTTATATGGTTTTGGTCGTATTGGTCGAATCTTAACCAGACTATTATTAGAGCAGATGGCATCTGATAAAGGATTACAGTTAAAAGCCATCGTGGTTCGTCCTGGCGCCGACAATGACTTGGAAAAACGTGCTTCTTTATTAGAGCGTGACTCTATTCATGGTCATTTCCAAGGTGCTGTTGTGGTGGATGAGCAAAATAACGGCATCATTATTAATGGTCGCTTTATCCAAGTTATTTATGCTAATGATCCAAGCGAGATTGACTATACTGCCTATGGTATTGAAGATGCCTTAATTATTGACAATACTGGTAAGTGGAAAGATGAAGCAGGTTTATCTAAGCACTTACAAGCCAAAGGTGCAAAAAAAGTTTTATTAACTGCTCCTGCCAAAGGCAATATTAAAAATGTGGTTTATGGTGTCAATCATGAAAGCATTGGTGATGATGCAGTGGTTAGTGCAGCTAGCTGTACAACTAATGCCATTACGCCAACATTAAAAGTGCTAAATGACAAATACGGCGTAGAAAATGGTCATGTAGAAACCATTCATTCATTTACCAATGACCAAAACTTGATTGATAACTATCATAAATCTGACCGCCGTGGTCGCAGTGCTGTGTTAAATATGGTGATTACTAGCACAGGAGCGGCAAAGGCAGTGGGTAAAGCATTGCCAGAGCTGGAAGGCAAACTGACTGGTAACGCAATTCGTGTTCCAACTCCAAATGTCAGTCTTGCAATCTTAAATCTAAACTTAAAAACAGCACCAGCAGATGTGGCTGAGTTAAATCAGTTTTTAGAGCAAACAGCGCATAGCCATCAATGGCAAGCACAGATTGATTATTCAGACTCTACAGAAGCGGTATCTACAGATTTTGTTGGTACTAAAAAAGTAGGTATTGTTGATGCACAAGCGACAATTGTGACTGACAATCATGCGACGGTATATATTTGGTATGACAATGAAGTTGGCTATAGCACTCAGGTATTGCGTGTAGCGGCACAGATGGCAGGTATTCACTATAAACAAATTCCTGCTTAATTTTAATGATGAGTTGGACTGTCTCTATTTAGACTGTTAACAGTCATTTTATCGTACCATCATCATAGTAAAGCTGGGCTACAATTGTTTGATGCCATGACGTCATGGTACGAATGGTCTAAGTTTACATAAAACCTATCGTCATTTATTGTTATAATGCCCGATAATCACTAGGATTTCGGGCATTCTTTATTAGTAACTCATACTAGGGTCTGTTGAACTTTCACCCCGTTAGGCTAATATTTACAAGGAATACAGCTGTTTTATACTTTTATATAAAAATTGGCTAAATTTTTCCTATGAAGATGAATGTTCAATAAACCCTATATTGACCTACTTTTACTTAGGTAAGCCCAAGTAATTAGGGTAGGGATATATATGCTAATGTATGTTCACAAAAAGACACCCCAAGAATTTTATATATTTATTTTATACATTTTGAGTTTATTATGATAACAACTGGAGTAACAACCGATGCGATTTATTGATGAAGCCGTGGTAACTGTCAAGGCAGGTGATGGTGGCAATGGTATTGTCAGTTTTCGCCGTGAAAAATATGTGCCAAGAGGCGGTCCAGACGGTGGTGATGGTGGTAAGGGTGGCGATGTGATTGTCGTTGCTGATGATAACACCAACACACTGGTTGATTACCGTTATACTCGTCGCCATGAAGCTAAGCGTGGTGAAAATGGGCATAGTAAAAACTGCTCTGGGAAAGGTTCAGATAATATCTATTTGCCAGTACCCATTGGTACAACGATTATTGATACTGAAACGGGTGATATTATTGGTGACTTGACAGAGCAGGGTCAGGAAGTTTTGGTTGCAAAAGGTGGTGATGGTGGCTTGGGTAATACCCATTTTAAAAGCTCAACCAATCAAGCGCCACGTAAGGCAACTAAAGGCTTTGAGGGTGAGTTAAAGAAAATCAAGCTAGAGCTAAAAGTCGTTGCTGATGTTGGTTTAATTGGCTTGCCAAATGCAGGGAAGTCTACCTTTATTCGCCAAGTATCTTCTGCTAAGCCTAAAGTAGCAGACTATCCATTTACTACATTAGTACCTAATCTTGGGGTGGTGGATATTGGACAGCATCGCTCTTTTGTGATGGCAGACATTCCAGGATTAATTGAAGGAGCATCAGAAGGTGCAGGTCTAGGGATTCGTTTTTTAAAGCATGTGGCACGAACCCGTCGTTTGCTACATTTGGTTGATGTTATGCCTATTGATGGTAGTGACCCAGTAGAAAATGCCCGTGTTATTTTAAATGAGTTGGAGCGTTTTTCTCCTGAGCTGGCTCAACTACCACAAATTTTAGTATTAAATAAAATAGACCAAGTAGCACAGGTTGATGGTACAGAGCTAAATGAGCTATGTACACATATTGTTGCAGAGCTTGGCTGGACAGGCATGGTCTTTCGTACCTCAACACTGACAGGTGAAGGTGTTGATGCTGTCAAATATCATTTAATGAATGAGATTGAGCGTGAGCGTGAGCGTGAAGAGGAAGATCCTATCTTTGCTGAAGCGCAACGTGAGCGTTTTGCACGACTTGAAGCAGAAGTTCGATTTAATACTGAAGCACAAAAAGAAGCATACCGAGCAGCGAAAAAAGCACAGCGTGAAGGTGCTGATATGCCAGATGACGATGATGACAGTGATGTCGAAGTGGTTTATGCGCCATAGTTTTATTGTCATTTTTTAACTTCTTCTCGGTTTTTCTTTTAGTTTTGAAATTCTTTTTTAGATATCAAGGGAGCTTTAATGAATAATCAAGAACCTGTATCCACCAATATGGAAAGTGATAAGCGTTTTGATAATGCCTCACGGGAGTTTAAATTACGTCGAGTGATTATCAAAATTGGTTCATCATTACTGACCAACAATGGTAAAGGATTGGATAGAACCGCTATTTATGAATGGGCAAAACAAATTGCATCCTTGCATAATCAAGGCATGGAAGTTTTGTTGGTTTCATCTGGTGCGGTGGCTGAAGGTGTGGTACGGATGGGGTTAGATGAGCGACCAAAGAAGCTAAAAGAGTTACAGGCCTGTGCTGCTATTGGGCAAATGGGCCTAATCGAGACATGGTGGTCAGCGCTGATTCAATCTGGAGTACAAAGCTCACAAATTTTGTTAACTCATGAAGACCTGTCTAATCGTGAGCGCTATTTAAATACTGCCAGTGCATTGATGCAGTTGATAGATTGGCGCGTGTTACCAGTCATTAATGAAAATGACACCATTTCAATGGATGCGATTAAGTTTGGTGATAATGATACACTGGGTGCAATGGCAGCGGCGATGGTCAAGGCAGACTTATATATTATCCTGACAGACCAAGAGGGTATCTTTACTGATAATCCTCGCAATAATCCAGAAGCGAAACTCATCCATCAAGAGCGTGCAATGGCAGATTATTTATTTGATATTGCAGGAGATGGTGGCAAGTTAGGTAGAGGCGGTATGGTCACCAAGGTTAGAGCAGCACGTTTGGCAGCAATGGGTGGCTGTCCGACAGTGGTGGCTAATGGTAGCATTGACAATGTGATTACTCGTGTTGTTTCTGGAGAGGCTGTCGGTACATTGCTAACGACCAATCAGGAAGATAAAATTATTGCCAAAAAACAATGGCTGGCAGCACATTTACGTATGGCAGGTACATTGATGATTGATAAAGGTGCAGTAAATGCGATTGTCAATCGTAATAAAAGTTTGCTACCTGTTGGTGTGGTAGAAATTCAAGGTGATTTTGATAAAGGGGATGTGGTAGCAATTGTTGACCAAGACAGTGGTGAGCGTGTGGCTGTGGGTCAGGTAAACTTTGCTGCTGCTGAAGCAAAACGTGTTGCCCGTGAGCGTACAGAGGATTTTGATAAAATACTAGGAGAAACAGAAGAGCGTGTGGTCATGGTACATCGTGATGATATGGCGATACTATCAAACTAAATATATCAACTAGATGTGTTGTTTGCACATTAGAGTGTGTTGAACACTCATGTATAAAAATAGTTGACTATTTAAGGTGCTAGATAGTCGTTGATAAGCTTCAAGTTACCGTTTATGTTTCATGGGGCTGTTTTTTGTGCCACACTGACTGGCTTACTTGCTATATTTATTTGTATTTTGCTGTTAATAGTATTGTTTAGTAAGCCTCATGTGGCCTTTTAAATTAACCCCTCTTAAAATGTGATTAAATATATACTATGATAATGCATTTTGGTATGGAGGCTTGAGGTATTTGGCTCTATTGATAAAGTCTAATATTGATATGTTTAATCAACAATAGAGTATAAAATGTCTTAAAATAACTAGATAAAAATAACCGCTAAGGCATAAGCCATAAAGCAGTTGAGTAATGACAAGTTTTCGTATTAGAAAAATAACTTGTGAATTTAATTTTATAAGGATTAAATATGGCTGAGCCATCTTCAGTAGCAAAAGCTACACCTAAATTTGCACCATTGAAAAATGACCGTTTGATTAAGGCATTACGATTTGAGCCAGTAGATAGGACTCCTGTATGGATGATGCGTCAGGCAGGACGCTATTTACCTGAATATAAAAAGACTCGAGCTGAGGCAGGAGACTTTTTGAGTTTGTGTAAAGACACAGCACGTGCAACAGAGGTGACTTTACAGCCTTTACGTCGTTTTGAGCTGGATGCAGCAATTTTATTTAGCGATATTTTGACCATTCCAGACGCAATGGGTTTGGGTCTTTATTTTGAGGCTGGAGAAGGACCTAAGTTTAAGTATACAGTACGTGAGCAGTCTGATTTAGAGCGTTTACCTAAACTGGATGTTAATGACTCGTTAGACTACGTTATGCGTGCTGTGACCAGTATCCGTAGAGAGCTAAATGGACAAGTGCCATTGTTTGGGTTCTCCGGTAGTCCGTGGACATTAGCGACATATATGGTCGAGGGAGGGAGTTCAAAAGACTACCGTCATACCAAGCAAATGTTGTATGCAAAGCCTGAGTTTCTACATCAACTATTAGATAAAGTAGCAACTGCGGTCACAGATTATTTAGATGCCCAGATTGTTGCTGGTGCGCAAGTGGTACAAATTTTTGATAGCTGGGGTGGTGCATTAGGACATCGACAGTTTGTTGAGTTTTCTCATAATTATAACCGTCGTATTGTAGCTGAGTTAAAAGAGCGTCATCCGAGAGTACCAGTTGTGTTATTTACAAAAGGTGGTGGATTATGGCTGGATGTACAGGCAGATAGTCAGGCAGATGCGTTAGGCTTAGACTGGACGATGTCTTTGAGTAAAGCTCGTAAAATCTTATCTGAAGAGCAACGTAATTTGACACGTAAATACAAAAAATTGCAAGGTAGTAAAGCCATTCAAGGCAACCTTGACCCTGCAACTTTATATGCTGATCCCAAAGATATTAAAAAAGCAGTATTTCTTATGTTAGATGATGCTTATTCTACAGGTGAAAAAACAGGTTATGTGGCAAATTTAGGACATGGTATTACCCAGTGGGTAAACCCTGATCATGCCAAAGCCTTTGTAGATGCAGTGCATGAATATCACATAATATAGCGTTAGTAGTATAAAATATTATATTCATTGAAAAAAGACACAGACAAATCGAGGTAGAAATGATAAAAGCAGCCATCGTTGGTGGAACGGGATATACAGGTGTCGAACTTATTCGACTGTTGACTGCACACCCACAGGTTGAGATTTTAAGATTAACTTCTCGTAGTGAAGCTGGCAAAAAAGCAGCAGAGGTGTTTCCTAGTCTGAGAGGCATAACAGATATTGTCTTTAGTGATACAAGCTCTGATAGTCATACTTTAGATGGATTATCTGAATGTGATGTGGTATTTTTTGCAACGCCACATGGTGTCGCAATGAAGCAAGCAGAAGCGTTGGCTCAGTCAGGTGTGAAGGTCATTGATTTGGCTGCAGATTTTCGTCTACAGTCTTTAGCTGAGTTTGAAAAATGGTATCAGCATACTCACGCTTGTCCTGAGCTTTTAAAGTCAGCAGTATATGGCTTACCAGAAGTCAATCGAGACCATATTAAAGAAGCACAAGTGATTGGTAATCCAGGTTGTTATCCAACCACAGCCATATTAGGTTTAAAACCCATTATTGAGGCACAGAACCAAGCACATAAGCGTCTGATTACTGAGCGTATTATTATAGATGCAAAATCTGGTGTGTCTGGTGCGGGACGACAAGCAAAGCTATCTCTTAACTATGCTGAAACCACAGATAGTTTTAGTGCTTATGGGGTTGCAGGGCATCGTCATTTACCAGAGATTGAGCAAGGCATACACCAAATTTTAGCCAGTGAGTTTACTCAACGTATTCGATTTGTACCACATTTAGTTCCTATGATACGTGGGATGTTTACCACCATTCATTTAGAGCTGACTGAAGCTGGTATACAAACTGATTTGCAACAGTTATTTGAGCAAACTTATGCAAACGAAGCATTTATTGATGTATTGCCAAAAGGGCAGCTACCAGATACACGCAGTGTACGAGCCAGTAACCGTTTGCGGATTAGCATTCATCAGGATAATGAGCGTGCTGAAGCAACAATCTTAGTAGTACAAGACAACTTAGTAAAAGGTGCAGCAGGACAAGCGGTGCAGAATATGAATGTAATGTTTGGTCTGGATGAAACATTGGGATTGACCCAAACGCCAATAGTGCCCTAGATAAAGGCACATTTTATCTGTTGTTCTGTAGGTTTTAAGAATATCAACATGGGTTTTACGTATTTTTTTAAGTATAATACGTTGCCATTTTAGTCTGTATTTACTTTATGAGTTACATTACGATGCCACAAGTTGTTTCTAATAAACCATCATCCCGTATTGCACAGCTTGGGTATAGTGTGAATATCTTATTGTTATTTGCCTTAGCTGTGGTATTAACTGCTGTAATTACTATGGTTTTCGCCCATAAATTTGGTTATTACCGCGGTTATCAAGCCGCGCAAAGTCAAGCCAAAATCAAAGCACAAGGTATCGAGATGACCGAAGATGATATCGAGGCTTTGCAGCTAAAGGCTCAAATTGCACAAAAAGAGTTGGATGCGGCCATTCAAGAGCGCGATATCAGTTTGCGTAACTTGACAGACCAGCGTCAAGCACAGCAGGATTTAGAGGTCAAGAATTTACAGTTGGAACAGCTTAATAAGGTGTATGCAGAGGCCTTGGCAAAAGAGGGTGGGATGCCCTTACAGATTATAGGTGCTATGATTCAGCCATTACCTGAGCATGCTTTTGAATACCGTTTTGATGTTGCTATGCTTGCCAGTGATGGTAAAGAAAAACGTTTAAATCCAACTTTGACTTTATTGGATGAAACCAGTCTGGTTTCTGTGCCTTTAGATCCGAGCAGTTATGATATTAAGGGGGTTAGCCATATTCGAGGACGTTTTAAAATGCCTGAAGGATTTGTACCGAAGCAGGTGAAACTAAACCTGAGTGCAGGTGGTGAGTCTGTTGAGCAGTTGTATAACTGGCGACTGTCTGCTCCAATTAAGGATATGCCATTGTCTCTAGCAGAGATCCCTGAGCCAGATCAGCGTCCTATTACAGATGAGTAGTTAGATATAATCTGATATATGAAGTATTGGAGATGTGTGATTTGGCATGTCTTAAATTATGATCTCTTACTGACAGTATATAAAACATATGGATATTAACTATTTACATTTTATGCCAGATAACCTTTCTAATATTAAAAACATTTATAATAGAGGAGGATATATGTCGCAAGTTGTAGAATATTGCCATTATCCTCTAAGCCCTATACGCTTACATGATCAAGGTAATGAGTCAGAAGCAACAACAGATGTGTTATTAGCAGATCCTGAGTTGGCAAAACCACCGATGTATGCTGTGGTGATGTATAATGATGATTATACGCCGATGGATTTTGTTGTTGATATCTTACAAACAGAGTTTCGTCATAATTTGGAGCAAGCAGTGGATATTATGTTGAATATCCATCATCAGGGTAGAGGTATTGCAGGCATATATCCCAAAGACATTGCTGAGACCAAAGCACAAAAAGTTAATAATATGGCACGTCGAGAAGGCTATCCACTTCTCACACAAATTGAACCTCATTTAGACAGCTGATGCTGTCTTTTTTTATTTAAGGATATTCATTTTGTAGATGTGAATCCAAGAATTATTAGTCAAATTATTATAAAGAAATAGAAGATTGCTTATATTTTGGATTATTGATATAACATTATTTATTGCCACTTGATTTTTATTTGGACTACCAACATTATAGAAATGTTTTAAACTCTTTCACTACATCCAATAAAAGACTAGAGTTGTACTTTAAGTATAATCATAATTGACTCACACAATACGGATAGTGGTATCGTATTATCATCCACGAATAGTAGGAAAAATCTATGTTAAGTCGCCATCTTGAAGTGTCTTTACGTTTAGCCATGACATTGGCTAGACAAAAGTCTCATGAATATCTCACCGTTGAACATCTGCTGTTAGCATTGCTAGAAAATAATAATGCGGCAACAACACTCAAGGCTTGTGGTGCAGATACAGCAGGATTGCGTCAAGAGCTGGAAGCTTATATTGATAAGCATACACCAACATTAGATGCAGATATAGAGCAGTCGCCTCAGCCAACCCAAAGTTTTGACCGTATATTGCAACGCGCTATTTTTCATGTGCAATCTATTGGTGGAGGGCGTTTGGTACAAGGGTCAGATATTTTAGTATCGATGTTTTCTGAGCATGATACATATGCTGTTTATTTGCTGAAAAAGCAGGGCGTGAGTCGTTTAGAGTTGACACAGTACTTGTCACATGGACAAGATAAAGTGGAAGAGAATATACCAACTGAAGAAGAAGTTAGAGCTGGTGTGAAATCTGAAAAAACTAGCCGAGATCCATTGGTAGAATATGCTCATAATTTAAATAAACGGGCAGCAGAAGGTAAAACAGACCCTTTGATTGGTCGTGCAGAAGAGATTGAACGAACAGCACAGATATTATGTCGTCGTCGGAAAAATAATCCATTGTTAGTTGGTGAACCGGGTGTTGGTAAGACTTCTATTGCTGAGGGCTTAGCGTGGTTGATTATCAATGACAAAGCACCAAAGCCACTGCAAGGTTGTGTGATTTATAGCTTGGATATTGGTTCATTAATTGCTGGTACAAAGTACAGAGGTGACTTTGAAAAGCGTATGAAATCGTTATTAGAAGCATTAAAAAACCAAGCAAATGCGATTTTATTTATTGATGAAATTCATATGATTATTGGTGCTGGTTCATCTATGAGTAGTAATATGGATGTATCCAACCTTATCAAACCAGCACTGGCAAATGGTGAGTTACGCTGTATTGGCTCTACAACTTTTACAGAATATCGTCAAGTTTTTGAAAAAGATCATGCGTTGTCTCGTCGTTTCCAAAAGATTGATATTAAAGAGCCAAGTATTGAAGATAGTATTGAAATACTGCGTGGGCTAAAACCTCGATATGAAGATTTTCATGAAGTCACTTATACAGATGAAGCTTTGGTAAGTGCTGTCCATTTGTCAACAAAACATCTACACGAGCGTTTTTTACCTGATAAAGCGATTGATGTGATTGATGAAGCAGGGGCTTATAAACGATTGGGTATTGTGCCAGATCAAAGTCAGGTCTCAGATGAAGAAGCACTTTTAGATGAATTTAATCATATTGGTAGCTTTGATGATGTGACAAATTTAGATTTAGAGACAGATGACGATATATTTGGCAGTAATTTATCATTTGATAATGATGAAGCTGATCAAGAAAATATCAAAAAAAGTGCCAGTAATAAACAGAAAAAAGTAACTGAAATACCAGTGATTGATGTGGCAGATATTGAAACCATTATCTCAAAACTTGCTCGTATTCCACCAAAATCAGTTTCAAGTGACGATAAAACTTTGCTTGAGCATTTAGAAAGAGATTTAAAACGTTTGGTATTTGGTCAAGATGAAGCCATTAAGACTTTGGCAGATGCTATTAAGTTATCTCGTGCAGGCTTAAAACCAGCTGATAAGCCAATTGGTTCATTTATGTTTGCAGGACCAACAGGTGTGGGTAAAACAGAAGTATCAAGACAGTTAGCAAAACTGATGGGTGTAGAGTTGATTCGTTTTGATATGTCAGAATATATGGAGGCTCATACTGCCTCACGCCTTATTGGTGCACCTCCAGGGTATGTTGGTTTTGACCAAGGTGGTCTATTAACTGAGAAAATTAATCAACATCCACACTGTGTATTGCTGTTAGATGAGATTGAAAAAGCACATCCAGATGTATTTAACTTGTTATTGCAAGTGATGGATCATGGTACATTAACAGACAATAATGGACGTGTGGCAAGTTTTAAACAAGTAGTATTGATTATGACTACCAATGTTGGGGCTGAGAGTATTAGCCGAGCTTCGATGGGCTTTATGCAACAAGATCATAGTCGTGATAATAATGAAGCAATGAAACGAGTATTTACACCAGAGTTTCGTAATCGTTTGGATGCAACAATTCAATTTAATTCACTAGATGAAAGCATTGTTGTTTCTGTAGTGGATAAGTTCTTAGTTGAGTTACAAGCTCAGTTGGATGATAAGCAAGTGACGTTAGAGATTGATGATGAGGTGCGTGAATATTTGGCTCAAAAAGGTTATGACCGCTTGATGGGCGCTCGTCCAATGCAACGTCTGATTCAAGATGAAATTAAAAAACCATTGGCAAATATGTTGCTGTTTGGAGATTTAGCAGAGGGTGGTATTGTTCATGTTACCCTCAAAGAAAGTGCATCTGAAACGGCGATTGATGAGCACAACCAAGCATCTGCTAGTGGCAGTCGTATTTTACTTAATGTGACTGAGCATCATGTACAGCACAATGATGCTTTGATGGAAAGCTAAATCTGTTAGAAGTGCTTAGAATAGTAATGTAACTAGCAATATAAATAAAAGTGATATTATGACAAATCAACCTGTAAACTCTGTAAAAACTACAGAGCAAAAACAAGCTATTTTGGCACAAGTAAAAATGCCAGAAGATTGGAAACAAGCATTGGCAGATGAGCTAACCAGTACAAATATGGATAATCTACGTCAGTTCCTAAAGCAACAATATCAATTAGGGAAGACCATTTATCCACCAGCCAGCCAAATGTTTCATGCCTTTGATTTAACGCCTTTATCTAATGTCAAAGTCGTTATTTTAGGGCAAGACCCTTATCATGGTGCAGGACAGGCAATGGGACTGGCATTTTCTGTACCTAAAATTATTCCTAAACCTCCCTCGTTGAATAACGTACTCAAAGAGATGGCTGATGATATAGGAACGACACCTTCTCGACATGGTGATTTGACCCATTGGGCACAACAAGGTGTGCTATTATTAAACACCTCTTTATCTGTTGAGGCAGGGCAGGCTGGTAGCCATCAAGGTCAAGGCTGGGAGCGGTTTACTGATGCAGTGATTGATGTGGTTAATGAGCATCTTGAGCATGTAGTCTTTATTTTATGGGGCAGTAAAGCGAAGCAAAAAGGGAAATATATTGATACAAATAAACATCTTATATTAACAGCAACTCATCCTTCACCACTGGGTGCAAATCGTGGTGGTTTCTTTGGCACACGCCCATTTTCTAAAACCAATGATTACTTAGTACAGCATGGCAAAACCCCTATTGACTGGCAGTTGCCTCAGTAAGGCTTTGGATTCTATCTTGAAGGATATGACCCAGTAATATCATTGATTGGTTGATAATAGTAATATGAGTTCTGCAAGTAGGGCGTTGTCGCTGTGGCAACCCCATGATTTTATGTATATGCGCCAAGCCTTAAAGTTAGCACAACAAGGTGCTTTAATGGGTGAAGTGCCAGTAGGTGCTGTGTTGGTTTTTGATAACCAAGTCATTGGAACAGGATTTAATCAACCCATTGCATTGTCTGACCCCAGTGCTCATGCAGAAATTGTCGCATTACGTGATGCGTGTCAACAACTAGATAACTACCGATTGCCTCTCAATACTACTTTGTATGTGACATTAGAGCCTTGTACGATGTGTGTTGGCGCATTGATACATGCAAGAGTATCACAGCTTGTCTTTGCCACACATGAGCCACGTGCAGGCATGGTTGGTAGTCAGATGAACTTAACTTCTCAGGATTTCTATAACCACCGTATACAGGTGCGTGCTGGATTATTGGCAAAAGATAGCCAAATATTACTCAAACAGTTCTTTAAGCAACGTCGAGCCTTACATGCAATCACAAAAAAACATAAATCTTCTGCATTAGAATGCAGAAAAGCCTAGTGATAGCGTTTGGCTTCTGCTACAATATTGCCCTATTTATATTGTAAGTCATCTTTAAGCTAAGAATAGTAGTTGTTTATGACAGTTGAGACGCATTCCTCCAAATATCCAGTCATTACTATTGATGGACCAAGTGGTTCTGGTAAAGGAACAGTATGCTTCAAACTGGCAAAAGCACTGAATTATCAACTGCTAGACTCTGGTGCGTTATATCGTATTGTGGGCTTGCAGGCTTATCAAGCTGGACTATTATCAAACGTTGATAAAGCAGGTAACCCCATACTTGATGAAGAAAAGCTAGCAATATTGACTCAATCATTAGATATTCAGTTTACTGCAAATGAAGCAGATAATCTGATAGAAATATATGTCAATGGTGAACGAGTCGAAAGTAAGATTCGTACTGAAACAGTGGGTGGATATGCTTCGCAAGTTGCTGTATTTCCTGCCGTAAGAGAAGCATTATTAGACTTGCAACAGCGTATGGCAAACCACTCAGGCTTAGTTGCTGATGGTCGTGATATGGGAACAGTGGTATTCCCTAATGCTGATGTTAAAGTCTATTTAACTGCTTCGGCTGAAGCACGAGCGAAAAGACGAGTGGCTCAGTTGCAGTTGGCAGGTGAAAAAGCTGATTATGAGCAGATATTAGCTGAGATTGTTGCAAGAGATGAGCGTGATGAAAATAGGCAAGCCTCACCCTCAAAGCCTGCTCCAGATGCGTTGGTATTAGACAGCTCAGAACTAGATGCTCAGGTAGTTTATGAAAAGATTAAATCTTATTGTGAGCAACAAGGCATTTGTTTTTAAAATTTACATTTAATTTTAGAATAGTGATGGCTGATATGGTATAAATAATTAATTAAGATATGCTTATCTTGATAGTATTTTAGTTAAACCAATTGAATATTAAACTTTTTTACATGACAGTATAAGATCAAAAACCAGTATCTATCTTATAGTGTCATTAATTTGAACCGTACTGTGCTGGACAGGCTACGGCTATATAAAGGTATTTATAATGGAATCATTTGCTGAACTATTTGAAGCGAGTCTAGAAGAACAGGGTCTTGATATCGAGCGTGGCTCGGTCATCAGCGGTACTGTTGTTGCTATTGATAGTGACTGGATTACTGTTGACACTGGTCTAAAGTCTGAAGGCGTTGTTACTCGTGAAGAGTTTTTAAATGACGATGGCGAGCTTGAAGTAGCAGTTGGCGATACTGTTGACGTGGTGGTTGAAGCTGTCGACAATGGCATGGGTCAAACCTTGCTGTCTCGTGAAAAAGCAAAACGTGTGGAAACATGGAATGCGCTTGAAAAACTGTTTGAAAATGACGAAATTGTTAAAGGTACAATTTCAAGCAAAGTTAAAGGCGGTTTCACTGTTGATATCGGTTCAGTACGCGCTTTCTTACCAGGTTCTTTGGTAGATGTTCGTCCTATCCGTGACACCACGCATCTTGAAGGTAAAGAGCTTGAGTTTAAAGTTATCAAACTTGACCAAAAACGTAATAACGTTGTAGTTAGCCGTCGTGCAGTTATGGAAGCAGAAAACTCTGCTGAGCGTGAAGAGCTACTTAACAAGCTTGAAGAAGGTATGGAAGTTGATGGTATTGTCAAAAACCTAACTGACTACGGTGCATTCGTAGACTTAGGTGGCATTGATGGTCTATTACACATCACTGATATGGCATGGCGTCGTATCAAGCATCCATCAGAAGTTGTTGAAGTTGGTCAAGACCTAAAAGTAAAAGTATTGAAATTTGACCGTGAGCGTAACCGTGTTAGCCTAGGTCTAAAACAGCTTGGTACAGATCCTTGGGACAATGTTGGTGGTACTTACCCAGTTGGTAGCATTGTAAAAGCACGTGTTACTAACTTAACTGACTATGGTTGTTTTGCTGAGATTGCTGAAGGTGTTGAAGGTTTGGTTCACGTATCTGAAATGGATCACACCAACAAGAACATCCACCCATCAAAAGTTGTACAGATTGGTGATGAAGTAGACGTTATGATTCTAGATATTGATGAAGAGCGTCGTCGTATCAGCCTAGGTATCAAGCAAACTCTACCAAACCCTTGGGAAGAGTTTGACAAGAAATATAGCCGTGGTGACAAAATCACTGGTACAATCAAGTCAATCACTGACTTTGGTATCTTTATTGGCTTAGATGGCAACATCGACGGTTTGGTTCACCTATCTGACATCTCTTGGAATGAAGCCGGTGAAGAAGCTATCCGTAACTACAACAAAGGTGATACTGTAGAAGCTATGGTATTGTCAGTAGATGCAGAAGCAAACCGCATTAGCTTAGGTATCAAACAATTAAACTCAGATCCATTCAATGAGTACTTGGTTAGCAATGACCGTGGTGCGATTGTTTCTGGTACAGTGAAAGAAGTAGATGCTAAAGGTGCTGTGATTACATTGGCTGATGATGTAGAAGGTTATCTACGTGCTTCAGAAATCCAGCGTGACCGTGTTGAAGATGCAACTAAGCATCTAAACGAAGGTGATACTGTTGAAGCGAAAATCGTTAGTGTAGACCGTAAGTCTCGTGCAATTAGCTTGTCTATCAAAGCGAAAGATGAAGCAGAAGAGCGTCAAGCAATTAAAGAGCTTAGCAGTTCTGCTCCAGAAGCTGAAGCACAACCAAAAACAATTGGTGACTTGATTAAAGAGCAAATGCAGTAAGCTTTAGTTAATTATCATATTTTGATGATAGCTAGTTTGTACTAGTTAATAAAAGAAAAGAGCAACTTCGGTTGCTCTTTTTTTAGTTTTATAAAAGAATATATTATTTATCATTAGATTTTTAAATCATAAATGACAAAATAAGCTCAAAATAACAATAAGATAATAAGGGATTGGTCATTGTTTCAACTAAAGTTTATTATTATAAAGTAGGATTTAAAGCTTAATAATTCTTAAAATATACTAAGATGTTAGAAAATTGGGTTTCATCAATCTGATTTATACGTTATTATTTTCTTTCTATATATTTAGGATATCTTAAAAAGTGGATTACTGATTAATTTATCCTGTCATTTGTTTAGTATTAAGATATATGCTGATGCTTATGACCAAGCTATAGTTAAAGAGCTACGAAACGGCTACAGTGTTGTTTTGGTTTGCTGTACAGTCTGTATTATATGCACTTTGTTAGCGTTTGGTCACCTTTGTATTTGTTTTAGTCATCTTTGGCTATATGTCATACTACGATAATTATTATTATCGTCCATTAATGCTGATATTCAAACTGCTGATGGGGGAAAGCATTGCTACTATTTGCAAGCTATGTAAGTATCAGAGATGATTGATTAATACTAAATTTACGGGTGCTGTAATAGAACATTACAACGAATAAGAACATGCACAATATTATTGAGGTAAATATGCAAGATGTGATAAATAAATCTGATATTATCAGCAATGTTGCTTCGAACTGTGATTTTATAACTGATGAGAAAGTTGATTTGGCAGTTCGTGAAATACTTAATTTAATGGTAGATACATTGGCAGATGATGGGCGAATTGAAGTGAGAGGGTTTGGTAGTTTTTGTTTGCATCATCGTGAAGCTCGAGTTGGACGTAATCCAAAAACAGGCGAAAATATTCCAATACCAGCTAAGTCAATTCCTCATTTTAAACCTGGAAAAGCATTACGTGAGGCAGTAAATAACTGGATGTAAGCAGTTTAAGTTATCATTATTATAGTTAATAGATGGATGCTGTTGTCTTATTGTGAATAGTACGTTTATATATTGATATATATTAAGTGTACTATCATGATGTTAGATGACATCATCCATCTTTTGTATGTGGTCTTTTGTATGCGATGCTGTGGTCAATAAGATAGTGATTAGGTTATAGATACCTAAAAATCTACCGATGGCATAGAAGATACAAAATAGCGCTGGCTCAAAGGTAACTTTACTATATAATCCATAAGGATTGTTAATATCAGGTATGTCATATTCAGTGGCAAAACCTATTATAAGGTTGTTGTATAATAGGTATCGATATTTAATAATGACATAATATATTTAAAGCTCTACAGATATAATGTTATTGCTTAATAATAGTTTTTATATTGATAACATATAGTCAATTCAAGATAATACTGTGACAAGGAAAACGAGCGAAGGTATAACTGCTCTTATAAAAGCAGGTACTGCGAGCGAGTTTGATGATGTAACAGTTTTGTATTGAGCGAGCTATAGTAATTTTTGGAGGTTGTAATGCGCGTTATACTCATGGTCATTTTATTCTTAATCTTTGGGTATTCTTTAGGTTTGGTATTGGTCAATAATGATGAAGTTGCTGTTAACTTGTTATTTACACAGTCGCCAAGTATGAATCTGGGCTTATTACTAATTATTTGTCTTGGGCTTGGTGTTTTGATTGGTCTGCTATTGGCATTACTACTGTTTAAAGTATTACAAAACAAATGGGAAATTGGTCGTTTAAATAAAGAAAACCGTAGTTTAAAAGAAGAATTGCGTCAGGCAAATATTGCAATTGATCGTCAGGCAAACTCACCTTCTGTTGACCAAAGCGTTTTTGTTGGTGATAAAGATAAGGTTACTCCAGCTCCAACCAGTCCAGTGAATAATAATTTAACTAAGCATTAATTATTGTGATAATAAATGCTATTTGATGCCTAGTAGATTTGTAAGTGAGATAATGGCAATATCTGAGGATGATACAATCCATATAAAATAGTCGTTATCTTACTTTCCCTAGGTTTTATTTTTTGTTTTATGTAAGATGGAGTGTATATCGTTCGCATGTCTTCTTTATGTCAGTCTCCAATAATTGTGGCAATGGATAAATCTTCTTTGGTAGAAGTACAAACATTGGCAGATAGTTTAGATCCAACAAAATGTCGTCTAAAAGTCGGAAAGCAACTGTTTACTCGTTATGGACCTGCTGTGATTGCAGAGCTTCATAAGCGAGATTTTGAGGTGTTTTTAGACTTAAAGTTTCATGACATTCCTAATACAACGGCACAAGCTGTACTTGCCTCAGCCGATATGGGCGTATGGATGGTGAATGTGCATGCCAGCGTAGGTTTGGATGCGATGCAGTTGGCAAAGCGCTATTTACAAGAAGGTAACTATGATACGTTGCTAATTGCGGTAACAGTATTAACCTCCATGACACAAGCGTCTTTACAACAGATTGGGGTTGATGCAGATATAAATACGCAAGTACAACGTTTAGCACAGTTGACACAGCAAGCAGGTTTAGATGGTGTGGTCTGTTCAGCGCAAGAGTCTAAGATGCTAAAAGAAGTGTGTGGTACGGGCTTTAAGTTAGTCACACCGGGTATTCGATTACCAGAAGATAGTCAAGATGATCAAAAGCGCATTTGTACTCCAGCACAAGCACTGGCTGACGGTTCAGACTATTTGGTTATTGGTCGTTCTATCACTCAAGCACAAGACCCTAATCAAAAACTAGATAGGATACTGAATAGTATTTAATTTCTTATTTGGGCATATTCAATATTCAGACAACATAGTGTTTATGTTTGAATATCTAATATGCCTTATTTTTTTTCTGAATATTTATTTCTTATTCATTATATATCTTTAAGATAACATATTATGAAAGTTCAGATATTAAGTGACTTACATATTGATAGTTATGCTCATCGTGGTAAAGCGATGGGGGATATTCCTCATACTTCTGCAGAAGTGATTATTGTTGCAGGTGATACTGCAAATAGTGATCAGGGTATGCCTTGGTTACAAGAGCAAGCTGAACGATTGGCAAAACCAATTGTTACCATTGCTGGCAATCATGAGTATTTTGGCGAAGATGTGTTGTGTTTTGATGAGCGACTAAAACAGTGGGATAACTTTTCTAGAGAGCATGCTCAGGGAGTTAAAGTTTTACAGTGTTCAAGTATTGATATTGCAGATGTACGTATCTTAGGGTGTACCTTATGGACTGATTATCAGTATCAGGCAGATGAGCAAACCATAGCGTCTGCTATGGCTTTTATGCGCGATTATCAGCAGATTCGGGCAGGTAGTGAATTATTCTCTCCAGAGATATCCATGCAGATTCATGCCCAACATCGTCAGTGGCTTTATCATGCGTTACAGCAAGCTTATGATGAGCGTCAAAAGTGTGTGGTTGTGACACACCATAGTGTCAGCCCTTTGTCGGTTTCAAAAAAATATGCCCACTTATCTAGCAATGCCGCATTTGTTAGTGACTTTTCAGTATGGATGTATGAGCCATGGGCACCTAAACTATGGGTACATGGACATACACATGAGGCATTTGATTATCAGCTAGGTAATACCCGTGTGGTAGTGAATCCGCGTGCTTACCCGGGTGAAGTGAGTAGTACAGGTGTTTATTTTGATTGGTCAAAGGTAGTCTGTGTTTAAGTTTTATTTTTATTACCATATCTTCTAGTGGTTTTTATGGTAGTCTATGATAATTAATGACTTTTTATATTAGAATCAAAGCCTTTTAATGGAAAACTTGTTACTCTATCTGTATGACTTATCTTAATAAAAATCTCTCTTCACATCCTCCGGTTGCACCAGCACCCGCTCATCTTCCTGAAAGTATGATGGCTTCTGTACGACTTTTACCAGAAAATGAGCGCTTGATTTTATTCACTCGCCACTCTTTGCGAGAGCGTTCTGATGGTAATGGCTTTGCCAGTTATCAGTTACCTTTAACGCCTAAAGGTCGTGTATTGGCAAAAGCTTGGGGACGCTGGTTGTCAGATAATCTTAATTACTCTATGGATGTGGATAGTATCTCTAGCCCTATTCAGCGCTGTATTGATACGGCACGACTCATGCAAGAGGGGGCAGGTATTAGTCGAGATATTTCTCATCAATCATTATTGGTAGAGCCAGGTAGCTTGGTGACTGAGCCAGAAAAGGCAAGTGCTATTTTTAAGGAAATTGGTGCATTAAACTTTATCAATCGTTTTTTGGCTGGGAGTATTGAAGGTACTAAACAAGCCTATCAAGGTGGCTTGGATATTTTGTCACTATTTTATCATCATCAACCACAACATGGACATCTAACTTTAGCAGTCAGTCATGATACGTTATTATCAGCATTTTTAGCGGTAATGATGCAAGTTGATGAGATAGATTGGAATGATTGGCCAAAAATGATGGAAGGGGTGTTTTTGTGGTTTGATGATGCCCCATTAGATCAGGCAAAAGCTCATTTTATCTGGCGTGGGCAGTGTTATGAGCGTTTGGTGTGTGATTTATTTATCTGAGTCTAGGTAGGGTTTAGACTGTACTGATTGGTGTTGATGACACTTTATTTGTATTTATATGTTGAAAGTTTGAGCGTATGTGATTGGTTAATATTACAGCCAATATAGCAAAAGCCTAGGTATTTAACCTAGGCTTTTGTTTTTATGGATAATCATCATGATTGACACAATATTAAACCAGATGCTGGTTTGTTGTGTTAAATATGATGAATTACGCCTGTAGTGCTTTAACTGCTTTATTTAAGCGGCTTTTATGACGAGCAGCTTTGTTTTTATGGATAATGCCTTTATCAGCCATACGATCAATCACAGGCACTGCCTTATTATAGGCTTCAGTTGCTGCTTCATAGTTTTTGTCAGCAATAGCAGCATCAATACGCTTGATATAAGTACGAATCATAGAGCGCTGTGATGCAGTGTGTTGACGACGCTTAGTGTTTTGACGAGCGCGTTTACGAGCTTGTGCAGAATTTGCCACGAGTATCTCCTTGGAAAATGAGCTAAATATATAATAGCAAAATGCTAATATGAACCATGACGTTTGTGTTATCCAGCACTGATGAGAGTGATTAGAGGATGGTACTTCTCAAAGGCTGGTTGCACATTGTGTCGATAGATCAATAGATGAATAATTAAGGTTTAAGCCATAGTCTATGGACACACATGACGGATGAGCAGCCGATTCATCTATAAGTAGTCAATGGGTGTTACCATACTCATCAGCGGTTGGAATAATAAACGTAACTGATGTAAAGCGACATATTATAGCAAATAGTTAATTTATGCACAATTGATTTTATCAAGACTCGTTGTTGTGAGAGATTGTAGTACAACAATTTACAGTTTCTATGATGCGAAAAAATATAGATTCAGTACAATATAAAATTAAATAATGGTTTTAACCATCATCAGTATGAGTAAGTTGAGTAGAAGAATTATGCAAAGAAAAGCGATTATAATAGGTGCAACAGGGATGGTTGGTGAAAGACTGGTTAAACAGTTGGCATCTTTGTATGAGACAGTTATTGTACTTGCCAGACGTTCACCACAAGTGATGAATGAACATATGCAGTTTTATCAGGTAAATGATTTTGCCAATATCGCGGAGGTTGTTAGTGGGTTGAGTATTGGTAGTGATACAGATGCGTTTAGTTGTCTAGGTACAACAAAAAAGCAGGCTGGCAGTGAGGAAGCCTTTCGTCAGGTGGATTTTGAGATGAATTTTAATTTTGCTCAAAGCTGTCGTGATAAGGCTGTGCCTCAGTTCTTTTTATTATCAGCGTTGGGTGCAGATGTGCATAGTCGCTTTTTTTATAATCGAGTTAAAGGAGAGCTGGAAGCAGCAATTGAGCAGTTAGGTTTTGCTCAGTTTGTGATTTTCCGTCCCTCTTTGCTGTTGGGTGAGCGTAAAGGACGTTTTTTGGAGACGGCTTCGCAAAAGGTATTTAAGCTGGTATCCCCTTTATTATCAGAGTCTTTATCAGCACATCCAATCTCAGTGCAACGTGTGGCAGCCGCGATGGCAATGACTGCTCATGCACTGTATGAGCGTCAAAAATTTGTGCAAGATACGCAACAGTCACAAACAACCATCATCGAAAATAAACAAATGCTTGCGATGACTCGCTTAAAATCTTAATCTTATAAAGATATGTTGTATTACATATTAATAAACCAATAAAGACAAGGAGAATAGGATGTCTACAATGAATAAAGAAAACTTCATTACCTGTGATTTATTAGATGCTAATCCCAACTCTCAAGTGTGCTTGCCAAATATAGAAGGGAAGTCATTTTATAGCTTTGGTGGCAAAGAGCGCTTTTGTGGGCAGATTGTGACTGTGAAGTGCTTTGAGGATAATAGCCGAGTCAAAGAGTTGCTTAATAGCCAAGGTACAGATGAAAAAGGTGAAGGTAAGGTTTTGGTGGTGGATGGTGGCGGTTCAATGCGCTGTGCATTATTAGGCGATATGATTGCTCAGTCTGCCATTGATAATGGCTGGGCTGGTGTGGTGGTCTATGGCTGTGTACGTGATGTTGATGATATGGCACAGATGGATATTGGCGTGATGGCATTGGGCTGTATTCCTAGAAAATCTACCAGACGTGGCGAAGGACAGACAGATTTGGAGATTCGCTTTGGAGATATGGTATTAAACTCTGGTATGTATTTGTATGCTGATAATAATGGTATGATTGCCAGTGAAGAGCCATTGTTATAGTTATCTTATGCTTATAAACATCTATCTTATAAAAAGCAGATTTTAAATAGTTTGAGTTTGCTATTACAAAACTGATAAGGGGTATGACTATGTTTGATGGTTTTATACCCCTTTTTGTTGCAAGTCTTATTTTTCTATTATCCTTTTTATTTCTATTCTTGTTTTTCTTTCCTTAATTTACTTTGATATGTCTACTGGCAGAATCTGGTTTGTATAGTCTGCTTAATATCAATACACCACGGTGTTAGTCTCACTCAATGTACTACTGTACTACCTTTACTCAGTTGTCTTGTGGTGATATTAAATTGACTAGGTTCTGTTGAGCTTTCACCCCGTTAGACTGATAAATGTTCAATAGACCCTATAGAACAGGCTATACAAATAGTAACGCCTTGAGTCTTTGGTGATTAGGCTAAAAGTTCGTATAATAGGGGCATATTTTTGATAAAACATTAGCTTATCATGACTAGCACACCAATTACGACAGCCTTTAAGGCAGTCAACCAACAACTCTTTCCTATTAAACATTCTTTAAAGCGTAGACTAGCGCCAACTTATGGGGCGTCAGGTAGTTTATGGCTGGCAAGTTTGACAGATTGTCCTGTGGCGAATGTGGCAGAACGTCTAAAAGTTGTTGTGGCATATAATCAAAATCAGCTCAATCAGATTGAAACTGAGTTGGCATTTTGTGGTGTTGACGCTTATGTGTTTCCAGATTGGGAAATCTTAACTTATGATGAGTTGTCACCACATCAGGATATTGTTAGTGAGCGTATTAATCTATTAACTCAGATGCCAACATCTGGTATTTTGCTGATTTCTGTGCAGACATTGATGCAACGTGTTGCGCCACCAAGCTGGTTAATTGGTCAGCATTTTGATTTAAGCGTTGGTGATAAGTTTGATATTAATTTTCAACGTGAGCGCTTGACCAAGGCAGGCTATCGGGCAGTGGATAATGTGTTTGAGCCAGGTGAGTTTGCGGTACGTGGTAGTGTGATTGATATTTTTGCGATGGGTCAACCCTTCCCATTGCGCTTGGATTTGTTTGATGATGAAATTGATACCATTCGTTTTTTCAATCCGCAAACACAGCGGACATTAACACAGCAAGATTTAGAAGATTTATTATCAGGCAAAGATAGTAGTATTGCCAATGAATCTTTATCACTATTGCATAAATTGCCTGATATTTCTCAGCGTATTACCCAGTTTCAGATTTTGCCAGCCAAAGAGTTCCCTTTAGATGAGGGCAGGGAGACCTTCCGTACTAATTTTGCAGCGATGTTCCCAAATGCTAGTAGTCGTAAGTTCGAGCTGCATCAAGATGTGATGTCAGGGATTGCTAGTAGTGGTTTAGAGTATTATCAGCCTCTATTCTTTGAGCAAGATAACTGGTTGCAAGAAGGTAATCTTTTTGCTTATTTTCCCAAAGATGCGCTATTTGTGATTGATGAGAGAGTGTATGAGTCACAGGTTGATTATTGGTCGCAAATTCAGCGTCGCTATGAAGAGCGTCGTCATGATATTGACAAGCCAATAGTTGCACCATCATTACTGTATCTTCCCAATAATGATTTAAATCAGCATTTAAACCGTTATCCTAGAGTCATTTTGAGTGAGCAGTCAGATATACAACTTTTTGATGATGGTGAGAAACGTAACTCTGGAGAGGTTACTTTACCTGTAGTTGTGCCACCAAGTCTGCCTGTGACTCACCAAAAGTCTGAGCCATTGGCAGATTTATTACAGTTTGTCACAGACTGTGCTGAAAAACGTCTGCCTGTTTTGGTAGTGGCAGAAACGGCAGGGCGACGAGAAATTTTGCTGGAGTTGTTTAAAGGTAAAATAGCCGTTACTTCTTATGACAGTCTTTCTGAGTTTTTACAGGATAATTTAGGTACTTCACAGGCACAAGCATCACAGTCAAAGCGAACATCACAAACGTCATTACGGGTTGGCTTAGCTGTTGCACCAATTGAGCGTGGTATTGTGCTACAAGAGCAATTTGTCATTATTAGTGAGACACAGCTATTTGGTCGGCAGGTGTTACAGACACGTAGACGGCGACATAGTGATGTCTCTGAAGAGTTTTTGGTAAAAAGTGTGACAGAGCTGGTTGAAGGTAGTCCTGTCGTCCATATTGAGCATGGTATTGGTCGTTATCATGGCTTGATGACATTAGATGCAGGCGATGGTGAGCAGGAATTTATTCACCTGAAATATGCTGAAGATGCCAGCATTTATGTACCAGTGGCAAATTTGCAACAAATCAGCCGTTATAGTGGTGGTGACCCTGCTTTAGCTCCATTACATAAAATTGGTAGTGGGAAATGGGATAAAGCCAAGCAAAAAGCGCTACAACAAATCCATGATGTCGCTGCTGAGCTATTAAATATTCAGGCACGGCGAGCAGCAAAAGAGGGTATCCACTTTAAGATTGATATGCCTCAGTATGAGTTATTTGCCAGTCAGTTTGCATTTGAAGAGACCGTTGATCAGGCATATGCCATTGATGCTGTGATTCATGATATGAAGCAAAATAAGCCCATGGATCGCTTAATTTGTGGTGATGTGGGCTTTGGTAAAACTGAAGTTGCCATGAGGGCGGCGTTTATTGCCGTTAATAGTGGTTATCAAGTAGCGGTACTTGTTCCCACAACGTTACTGGCAGGTCAACATGGCGATAGCTTTTTAGATAGGTTTGCGGATTGGCCGATTCGTATTGAAACTTTATCTCGTTTTGGTGGTAAAAAATATCAAGATAAAGTCTTAGAAGATTTAGCGAATGGTAAAGTGGATATCGTTATCGGTACGCATAAGCTATTACAAAAAGATGTCAAATTTGCCAATTTGGGCTTAATGATTATTGATGAAGAGCATCGCTTTGGTGTGCGTCATAAAGAGCGTATTAAGGCGATACAAAGTGATGTTGATAGTCTGTCAATGACAGCGACCCCGATTCCTCGTACCTTAAATATGGCACTGTCTGGTATGCGTGATATGTCCATCATTGCCACACCACCAGCTCGTCGCTTGGCGATTAAAACCTTCGTTATGCAAAAAACTGACGTACTGATGAAAGAGGCAATACTGCGAGAACTGTTACGAGGTGGGCAGGTTTATATATTACATAATGATGTTGCTAGTATTGAGCGCATGGCAGAAAATATCCGTGAGTTAGTGCCAGAAGCTCGTGTTGGTGTTGCACATGGACAAATGAATGAGCGCCAGCTAGAGCAAGTAATGAGTCAGTTTTATCATAAAAAGTTTAATGTTTTGGTTTGTACCACGATTATTGAAACTGGTATTGATGTCCCTAATGCCAATACCATCATCATTGAGCGTGCTGATAAATTTGGCTTGGCACAGTTGCACCAGTTGCGTGGTCGGGTTGGACGCAGTCACCATCAAGCCTACTGTTATCTTTTAGTCCCCTCTATTAAAGGGCTAAAAGGTGATGCTAAAAAACGTCTCACTGCCATTGAACGAGCCAATACTTTAGGTGCAGGGTTTATGCTGGCAAGCGAAGACTTAGAAATTCGTGGAGCAGGGGAGATTTTAGGTAAACAGCAAAGTGGTAATATGCAGGCAATTGGCTTTAGTCTGTATATGGATATGCTTGAGCGTGCAACCAAAGCCATCAAAGCAGGTAAAGAGCCAAACTTAAATACGCCATTATCACTGACCAGTGAGATTAATCTGCATTGCTCAGCGCTCATACCGGAAGAGTATTTGCATGATGTGCATCAACGTCTACTATTTTATAAACGCATCAGTAATGCTGAAGATGAGTCAGCTTTGATAGACATACGTACGGAAATGATAGATCGTTTTGGTACATTACCTGAGCAAACCAAGCAGTTATTTGCCATTCATAAACTACGTCTTATGGCTGAACCACTGGCCATTTATAAAATAGATGCCAATGCAAACAGCTTAACGCTAGAATTTGCGCCTGATACCCCTGTGGATGCGTTAGCCATCATCAAGTTGATTCAGTCAGATGGTAAGCGTTATCGTATGAATGGGGCTTCAGGGATTCGTTATAGTGACCCTGATAAGCTAGAAACGCCACAACAGCGCATTGATATGATTAGTCAATTGTTGTCTCATTTTGCCAAACATGTCATAGAAGAAGCAACTGAGTCATAGTCAACCCCAGTTAATTTATACTGTTACAGTATTGTTATAACTTATCTTTTTTATCATTATCTATTTTTAGCATCTTGACCTAGGTGCTATTTTTAGTCTTAACCTTATTTTCTATACTAACAGTGACAACTTCACTTGCTTGCCCTTGCCTTGTGGCGAAACCATATTAGATTGACTATATCCGCTTTAATTGTCTTAAATAATGGCTGATAACTTTATACAAACAGCATTTGAACTTTCTTGAAATCCAGTTTTCCTCTTAAATATACCGTCTGTCTGACTTTTATGATGTTTTCTTATTTATTTTTCTATCTTTGAACAGGTATGAGCTTAGATTTTGTTTTAAATTTTTATAAACACCATAAAAGTTGTTTTTATCACCTTTTCTATATACTTTATAAGAAATATTCGTTAGAATTTAATAAGAATCATTAATATTAGATTAGTAAATATACTTTAATAGATATGATTTAAAAGTGAAATAATGTTTGGAATTAAGCAGTATTGTCTTTATCTAATAATTATATTCACTTTATTTAGTTTGATTGCCTATATCTTATCTATTAAGTACAGACTAATAATATAGTTAATACAATAATACTTGGTTAATGCACGTATTTTGTTTAAATATGTTATGTTATGTCATACTAAAAGCATGTATATATGACCATATAAATGGTATTATACTGACGAATGTGTTTAAATCCACTATGGTAGTATTGATTTAAAAAATAAATAATTTAATAAAGTATTGAATAATATTTAAACTATTCATCGATAAAAATTAGTGTCATAGTAACAGTATAAGTTAATAAATATTAAATTAGATGTATATATTTTTTGAGATATACAGTATGTTGATTGAAAGAAATCCTGTTTTATTTAGAGAAATATTTATATCTATTTTTAATATTAGGATAGGATGAATATGATATGAGTACCATGAATAAATGTTGAGTTACGTCTCTTATAAGCGTTGCCAATAAACTTAAATTTTGAGGGATAATAATAATAAGGACTGATTGAAAACTTTGTTTATAACTAATAATAAATTTATGTCAGTGTATAACAATAAAATGTCAGTCAGACACTATAAAAAACAATAATAATCATTACGCTGAGCCACAAAATATTTGTGGGCAGTGTAATTTAAAAGACAGCCTACAAAGGCTGTCTTTTTTTAGGAAAATTATCTTTATTTAAGTCTGTCACAGAAATGCTATGATATAAGGGACATACCTGATAAAATAGTCCTATGGACTTGAGGGTATTAGAGTCTGCTGAATATCAATGTACTTTTTATATAAACATAAAACATAATTATATCCTGTAAATATTGGCTTAACAGGGTAAGTTTTTAGTAGACTCTATTCATCATTCTAAAATGACACCCTTAATATGTCTCAGCATGAGTAATCTATATAATTATTAGAGAAGATATTATGTTTCAATTACATCCGACACTTGCACAAGATAGCTTTTTAGTGGGAGATTTCCCCCTATCTACTTGTCGATTGATTAATGACTGCCAGTTTCCGTGGTTAATATTAGTCCCTCGGGTATCTGGTATTAAAGAAATCTATGAGCTATCTGCAACCGATCAGGCACAGTTTTTACGTGAGTCTAGCTGGTTGTCTAGTCAAATGGCAAAAGTATTTCAAGCAGATAAAATGAATGTGGCTGCTCTTGGCAATCAAGTGCCACAGCTTCATTTTCACCATATTGTCCGTTATCAAAACGACTTAGCATGGCCAAATCCTATTTGGGGTGTTTCACCTGCTGTACCTTATACTAAAGAGGTGTTATCTGCGATGCAACAAACATTAATGATGGCATTACGAGGACATAAAGAGATGCCTTTTGATTGGCAGATGCAGTAGTGTTATGGAGGAGGCTTTAACACAGATGCAGAGATAAGGTGGTTTAATATTTGATGCATGAATACAAGTGTAGTGATAAGCGATACTCATTTAAAGCCGATTTATTAAAAAGGCACTATCTTGAACAAAGATAGTGCCTTTTTTCTATCATACCTGCTGAATATCTATGTTCAAGCCAGTGATGCCAGCATTAATTAGTGATTTTCTTTAGCATGATTTAGGGTATATTTAGGAATTTCAACTGTTAAATCTTCATCTTCAACAATCACTTGACAGGATAATCTAGAGTCTGGCTCTAGCCCCCATGCACGATCTAGCAAATCTGCTTCGATATCATCCATCTCTTCTAAACTATTAAAGCCTTTACGAATCACAACGTGACAAGTGGTACAAGCTTTTGACATCTCACAAGCGTGTTCAATTTTAATACCCTTATTAAGCAGAGCTTTGCACAAATTATCTCCAGAATTTAGTTCAACTTCGGCACCTTCTGGGCAAATGTCATGATGGGGCAGAACAGTAATTTTTGGCATGGTATAAATCCAGTCGCTAAAAGTGAATGATGTTTAAAGTAGACTACCTAAATACGTTTAGGTGAGTCATATATACCCATATTGCTACAGGGCTAAAGGGTTGGATATTGCTATGTCATTTTTGCGTGACTAATAATAGACATTCATTATTAGTATTACCAGTCGGTCGCCTTAGTTCCTGACATGGTTTGTTGGATACTTTGATCCATGATACGAGCAGCGAACTCATCACTAAGCGGTTTTAAAGATGCTTGAGCTTGCTCTATATTTGCTAAGTCATCACTGCTAATGGCTTGCTGTAATGAGTCTATGGCCTGCTTTAAGGCATTTTGGTCTTGTTCATTAAGTAGTGTTGCAAACTCTTGCATTGCAGACTGCAATGCTAAGATTTCACGTTCAGCTTCAACTTTTGTTTCAATAAGACTGCGCGCTTGCTTATCAGCTTCTGCATATTCAAACCCAGCCATTAATAGTTGTTCTTTTTGCTCATCACTGAGTCCATAAGAAGGCGTAATGGCAATTTGACTTTTTGTATTGGTGGTGGTTTCTTCTGCACTGACAGTGAGCTGACCGTTAGCATCAATACTAAAGGTGACTTCGATGCGAGCCAGCCCAGCCTTCATTGGTGGTATGCCGTATAGCTCAAAGCGTCCTAGAGAACGACAGTTTTCGACAGTCTCACGCTCGCCTTGTACTACATGGATAACCATTCCGGTTTGTCCATCTTGATAGGTTGTAAAAACTTGGCGTTTGGTAACAGGAATAGGTGTATTACGAGGAATAAGAACCTCTACCAAGCCTCCCATAGTTTCTAGCCCTAATGATAGGGGTGTCACATCAAGTAGTAATACATGGTCATTGTTATGATTACTAATGAGCTGCTGTGCTGTTTGCGCTGCACCAAGTGCAACCACTTCATCAGGGTTTAGGTGGCACAGTGGTTGCTTGTCAAAAAAATCAGCCACAATATGTTGAATGATGGGCATACGTGTTGAGCCACCAACTAAGATGACCTCATCTAAGTCTGCCTTAGTTAATTTGGCATCACGTAATACTTGCTCACAGACACGAATGGTTCTACGAGTGACAGGCTGTATGATTTCTTGTAGTAGGGTAGAGGTCAGCTTCCCTTGCCAATGTAATGTTTGATTGTCTTGAGTAATTTCAACATTTACGGTAATGTCATCTGTATCAGACAGTTGCTGTTTATAGGCTTTGGCTTGCTGTGCTAAGTAAGATTTATCTTCATTACGAATTTTTTTTGGGTCTGCGCCAGCTTGTTGTAATAACCAGTTTGCGATAAGACGGTCAATATCATCACCACCTAAGGCGCTGTTTCCACCTGTGGCAACCACTTCAAATACACCTGCCGTCATTTTTAAAATAGAGACATCGAATGTACCACCACCTAAGTCATAAATAAGATATAAATGACTTTTATCATCATCTTTTTGCTTTGAGGCATCTAGACCATAAGCGACGGCTGCTGCTGTTGGCTCATTCAAAAGTCTTAAAACTTTTAATCCAGCGACTTTAGCAGCATCTTTGGTTGCTTGGCGCTGAGCTTCATCGAAGTAGGCGGGTACTGTGATGACGACACCCTCAATACTATCTTCTGGTAATGCTTGAGATGCTCGTTGAGCCAAAGTTTTTAAGATATCTGCTGATACTTGAACAGGAGAGATATGTCCTTGTGCTGTTACAAAAGCGGGCATCTCACCTTGCTGTCCTGAAAGTTGGTATGGATGAGAAAACTTAATATCATCACTGCTACGTCCCATAAAACGTTTGGCAGACACGATGGTATTACTTGGGTCATCTCGTAGATGTTGTAGCGCTTGTTGTCCAACAACAGGGGAGTCAGGTGTTGTATTGCTAGTAGCACCATAGTACACGACTGATGGTAGTAGAGTGTCTTCAGTTTCTGGTGCATCAATAACTGAAGCCTTGCCTGAGCGGACAACTGCCACGATAGAGCGAGTAGTCCCTAAATCTATTCCGAGAGCATAACGATGTGCATGAGGCTTGGTACTTTGTTGTGGTTCGGCGATTTGTAATAAGGACATAGAACTCTCAGAACAATTAATTAGAAGGAGGTTGGAAATTAAAAAAATAAAACCGAACGACTGCGAACGGCTTTGATATTAAAAATATACTTTATGGTGGCAACGATATTTCATGATGATAACTTTTGTAGAGATAACAATAAATTTTAAATATTGTAATACCTAACTTAATCATAAATGAATAGTTAAAAACCTATTCATCAAGGTTGTTAAATGATTATTGCTACAAATATAAATCATCATCGTCATCTGCATCTTCTGTTTGATGCAACTCATCAATTTGATGATGAATATCTTTTTGCAACTTAACTAAGAATTTTAGCTTTTGTGTTGCATCAATAGCATCTGACCATGAGTTTTGGTTATAAGCTTGCTCAAACTGCTGAGAAAACGTCTCAATACGCTGTCCGACAGTTGTTTGTAGTGACTGTAATTGATGTGGGTCATTGGCTTCATCTATTTCAATACGAAGCTCCATGGCATCATCTAAAAAGTCTAAGTCAGAGATAGAATGATTTAAATCCGCATCTTGCCCAACCATTTCAAGTAAATAGCTGGCACGAGTATCTGGATGGTAGAGCGTTTGATACGCATGATTAATCAGTGCTGAAAGGCGCTCACTCTCACTAACAGACTGGTGAGAGTTTTTATCTTGTAGATTGTCTGGGTGATATTGTTGCTGCAAGGTGCGTAAGCGTTTTTCTAACTGCTCTTGCGATATTTGAAACTGTACAGGCTGTTCAAATAAAGCAAAAAAGTTATCAAACTGAGGCATTGGAGCATTGGTATCTGTATTATGAGACATAAGAACCCACTTAATTACTTAGCTTATATTACTTGAAAATGGTACTTAAAAATGAATAGTGGTATCAGTCAATATTCATGCCATTATAATATCGAGCAGAAACATAATGATGAAAAATCATTAGTCAATAATCATTAAACCGTAAATGACTCACCACAGCCACATTCACCCTTTTGGTTTGGATTGGTAAACTTAAAGCCTTCATTTAGACCTTCAGTGACATAGTCCATTTGTAAACCATTGAGGTAGACCATGCTTTTGGGGTCAACAAAGACTTTGACCCCAAAGCTTTCAAAAACCTCATCAGTAGGCTCAGGATCATCGACAAACTCTAGAACATAAGCCAGACCAGAACAACCTGCCGTACGAATACCGACACGAATACCTTCTCCGTGACCACGGTTATCTAAAAAGTCGGAGACATGTTTTGCTGCTCGTTCAGTCAGTTCAATCATGATAAACCCTTAAAATAAAAAATAGAAAATAAGCACAGTTACAAATGAACCATGGCTTATCTAAATAGATTAAGCTTCAGTATTTGTTTCTTTATTAGCATGCTTGCTGCGATAATCATTCACCGCTGCTTTGATAGCATCTTCTGCTAATACTGAGCAGTGTACTTTTACAGGTGGTAGAGCCAGCTCATCAGCGATTTCTTTATTTTTAATCTCTTGTGCTTGCTCTAAAGTTTTACCTTTTAGCCATTCAGTGACCAATGAGCTAGAGGCAATAGCTGAGCCACATCCATAAGTTTTAAAGCGAGCATCTTGGATAACGCCATCATCTCCAACTTGAATCTGTAAGCGCATAACATCGCCACAAGCGGGAGCACCAACCATACCTGTACCCACATTGCTTGCATTTTTGTCAAAATTACCAACATTACGTGGGTTTTCATAATGGTCAATTACTTGATTACTATAGGCCATGATTATCTCCTGGGTTTGTTGATGAGAAAACCTCATCAATATTCATTAAACTTGGGGTCAATATCAATTAATAAATATGTCTGTTAATATTGAAGTAGACTTACAACATAGATAGCTATTGTAGCCATCTTAGAATTTGGTATTTAACTTAATGAGTCTATAGGCTGAGTTGTGGCATTATTGATACAACTCAGCACTAAGTCAACTATATTATAAATCAGTATGATAAATAAATTATATGCAATGTATGCTAAAAAGTTATCTTATTTACTTGTTGATTGATAACAACTGGTCATTATCATTTTAAAAATAACAAGTTAGCCATTCGTCTATTTGTTAATCTATTTATCAAAGTTCAGTTTATTAATGCTCAGCCCATTCAACAGAGTTTAAGTCGATACCTTCTTTGTACATATCCCAAAGAGGTGATAACTCACGCAGTTTATCAACAGCTTGGTGAATCTCAGAAAGTACACGGTCAATGTCTTCTTCAGTGGTATAACGACCAAAGCTAAAGCGAATCGAGCTATGAGCTAACTCATCAGGGCGACCGATTGCACGTAATACATAAGATGGCTCTAAAGTTGCTGAGGTACATGCTGAACCGGAAGAAACTGCCAAATCTTTTAATGACATCATTAATGATTCACCTTCAACAAAGTTAAAGCTGATATTAATGATGTTAGGAACATGATGTGTCTTATCACCATTTAGGTATATTTCTTCAATATCTTGAACACCGTTCCATAGCTTGTCATAGAGCTTTTGTGAATGCTCACGGTCTTGCTGTAGTCGTGTTTTTGCCAAAGCAAAGGCTTCACCCATACCAACGATTTGATGTGTGGGCAGTGTACCTGAACGCATGCCTCGCTCATGACCGCCCCCATGTTGTTCAGCTTTTAGGCGGATACGTGGTTTACGACGAACAAATAGAGCACCAATACCTTTAGGACCATAGATTTTGTGTCCAGAAAAGCTCATCAAGTCTACTTTTAGAGTTTGCAAATCAATTTCAACTTTACCTGCAGCTTGAGCAGCGTCTACATGGAAGACCACACCAGCTTCACGAGTAATCTCTCCAATAGCACCAACGTCTGTCAATGTGCCGAGCTCATTATTAACCATCATCAAAGAGACCAAGATGGTATCTTCACGCAAGGCTTCTTTAACCTGCTCTGGACGGATAACACCTGTACCCACTTCTGGCTCAAGATATGTGATTTCAAAGCCTTCTTGCTCTAGCTGACGACAAGTATCTAGCACTGCTTTATGTTCAATTTTACTGGTAATAATATGTTTACCACGACCTTGGTAAAAGTGTGCAGCACCTTTAATGGCTAAGTTATCAGATTCTGTAGCCCCAGAAGTAAAAACAATTTCACGTGGGTCAGCATTGACTAAATCAGCAACTTGTTGGCGAGCATTTTCAACAGCTTCTTCAGCCTGCCAGCCATAACCATGAGAGCGTGAGGCTGGATTACCAAACGTATCATCAAATGTTAAATACTGCATCATTTTTTGAGCAACTTGCTTATCAACAGGAGTTGTTGCGGCATAGTCTAAATAAATGGGTCGTTCTTGGGTGCTCATGCTGGGGTAACCTCGCTGGCAGAAATAAGAGTAATAGTAGAAATGTCTTTGTTTGTGGCTTCTTCTAAAGAAGCTTTTTCAAGTAAAAGTTTTTGGCGAATAGAAATATCCTTGACATGCTCCATCTGTAATAATTGGGCTAGCGAGATATTTTGCAAGTACTGCTCAATATGATTTGATAAAGCACACCACAAATCATGTGTTAGACACATTGCACCGCCTTGACAGTCGCCACGCCCTTCACATTGCATGGCATTAACTGACTCATCAACTGCAGAAATGATAGTCATCACATCTATCTGCTCTAAAGGCTTTGCTAAATGGTAGCCTCCCGACGCTCCTCGTGTACTCGTTACCAAGCCGTTTTTTCTTAATTTTGAAAAAAGCTGCTCTAGATAAGAGATGGATATCGATTGGCGTTTTGCAATATCAGATAGAGATACGGCAGACTCTGGGTCGTTATCTTGCAATGCTAAGTCCAATAGAGCCGTGACAGCATATCTTCCTCGAGTTGTTAAACGCATTACCTATCTCCCTTAATATGAAGTCTTTAATGGCTTTAGTGAAATTAGCTAAGCCGTTACTATAGTTTGGATTTTAGAAAGTCAGATAAAACTGAGATCCATATCCATAACGACAGTAACAGCAGTTCATACAAGACTTTCTGGTAAGCGTATTATAATTAATCCTGAGTAAAATAGTCAAGATTGCTTGGGTAACATTTTTTTAATACTAACCATAAGCATTTTTTATATATCATCTGTTGTTTCTTTTTCGCTATAGCATTGATAATACTTAACGAACAATAAATGAGATGATAGCAATGATAATGGCAATGATCAGAGCTATTATGGTCATTTTCTGTTTGCTTTGTAGCTCTTTATGACTGATTTCTAGATGTCTGTTAGCAATAGTCAACGCATTAATTTGATTTTGTTGTTCCTGTATGCGGGTTTTATACATCTCTTTAGTTTTCTCTAAAGAGTTTTCCTCAGGTTTTTCAGTATTACTTGTCTTGTTGTGCTTAAAGTTTTTAAGTAACCCTTGCAATAAACTAGCGACACCAAGTTGCATAAAGAAGTTTTGTACTTGAGTCACTGTTTCACTAGCACCTCGCATCGCTAGTTTTTCAACTTGTTTGGTGTTATTACTGACTAAGGCATTAATAAGTTGTGTACTGTAAGCATTAATAACCACATCTGGCTCTAATCGTTCAGCTGGTAGCTCACTATCTAGCAATACACCCTTACTGGTAAAAGTGGCATAAATTTGTGTATGGGGCAAATAAGTTCGGATACTGACAACGGTTGTATTTTTGGTGAGTGGGTAAGCAGCTTGACGTAGCTTTGGGTCAAAGCGTAATACTAAAGTCAAAGCAGACTCAGCGCATACTAAAATGACATTTAACAAAGACTGGGATATTGAATGCTGATCCATGAAAAAACCTACTGAAAATATTAGAAGTGGTTAGTGTCTCAATACGATACCTGACAATGTATCATCATAGAATTATGGCGCATCATAACACATTGTGAGTCAGACAGATGAAATATGATGAAATGACTATTTATCAGTATCAGATGTATTATGCAAGAATAAAGTTTATAATATATCTCAAAAATAGTGCGTTCATAATGAATACAGTGTCAAGATACGAAATTTTATGTAATTTTGCTTGCACAAATATAGTACCCTTGTTATAACTTGCCATATAACTTAGGATTTGGTTCACAATGGTGATTACTAGCTTGTAAAGTTGGTGAAATGAGGACTAATCCAGTTAAAATCTTGCTTAATTGGGTATTAAGCGATAAAATTTGTCACCCTCCCCAATTTGTTAATTTGAAGGAAAGTTTTCATGAATAAATCAGAGTTAGTGGATAGTATTGCTGAAAAAAGTGGCTTGAACAAAACTCAAGCAGCTGAAGCTCTAAATGCCATGATGGAAAGTGTGGGTGAAGCCCTAGAAAGCGGTGATACCGTTTCTTTGGTTGGCTTTGGCACATTTAGTGTTAAAGAGCGTAAAGCTCGTACAGGTCGCAATCCTAAAACAGGTGAGCCGCTTCCTATTCCAGCTAGCAAAGTACCTGGGTTCAAAGCAGGTAAAGGCTTGAAAGATCGTTTAAATTAAGCCATAGACTACCTATATGAATAATTGATAGATGTGATGGATTGTATTGTATTGATGGTTGATATATAGTTGCTTTGATAAAGCAACTTGTGATACAGCAAAAACTTATCAAAACCTAACATTAAGCCAAAAGAACATCTATTAGTCTGTCAACATTATGTTATATTGTCAGGCTTTAACAATTAGCTAAAAAACGCGCCATTAGGTGCGTTTTTTTGTATATTTATGGCGTGTTAGATATATGGTGATATTTTCAAGCTGTCGTATATGTATATATGGTTTGGAGATAAAAGTAGATAAGTATTGGTGTTGCTATAGGAGAGAAGCTAACTGTAGCAGATAAATTTTTGTATATAAATTATTTTTGCCGTATGATAGCGGATTGAATCATTTATTTATTTTGTCGATATAATTATGGAATCTTTACGTAATTTTTTAAAAAGCTGGCCTGGTCGCATTTTTCTCCTTTTATGTCTTTCTCCTCTAGCCCTATTAGGTATAGAAAGCTATTTTTTTGGTAGTAGTAATTTAGACCAAATTGCTGTTGTTGGTGATGAAAGCGTAACCTTAAGTGACTATCAGAATGCCATTAATAATCGTCGGCATGAGCTGCTAGAGGCGGGTATAGATGCTAGTCAGATTAATGAAGCAGTATTAAGAGAAGAAGTATTACAGCTTCTTATTGACCGTGCTTTATTGCGTCAACAGGTAAATAAGCTTGGTATGACAGTATCAGATGAAACAATTACACGCTTATTACGCCAAGAACCACGGTTTATGGGTGAAGATGGTACATTCTCAAATGACCGTTTTGCCTATTTTTTACGTCAACAAGGAATCACTAAAGAGCAACTTTTCCAACAGTTTCGTGAACAGCTAAGCTTAGTACAACTGAATGCTAGCATTGTAGGGACAGCAATATACCCTATGGCGGAAATAAGTCGTTTACTTGATTTGCAAGAAGAAAGTAGACAAATGTTTATCCATAGATTTAATTGGCAAGATTTTGCTGATCAGGTTTCTATTACAGATGCTGATATTACCGCTTATTATCATGAACATAAAAATGAGCTAAAAAGTCAAGCAATGGTTGATTTGGATTATTTGGCTATATCTCCTGCCAGTATTGATGTAGGACCAGTGACAGAAGAAGATATTAAGGCACAATATGAAGCATTCAAACAAAGAAATAATGCGTTTGATAATCGCCAGATTAGTCAGATTTTATTGACAGGTGATGATGCTGAAAAACAAATACAGACGTTAAAAGCCCGTTTGGATAAAGGTGAAAAGTTTAGTGACCTTGCTAAAGAGTATTCTGATGATCCAGTTAGTGCTGCACAAGGTGGTAGTATAGGTACATTTAATCCAGATATTTTTGGGCAAGATGCCAATGCAGTTGCTCAAGTTATTGAGGGGCTAGAGATTGGTGAAATCTCTGAGCCAGTAAAAACTACTTTTGGCTATCAGTTATTTACAGTGACGAAAAATGATGTGTCTGTGCCAAGCTTAGAGAGTATGCGAGAGCAACTACAAGCAGAAGCATTGAATTATAAGCGTGCAGAAGCTTATGCGGATAAAGTAACGCAGATTAATGATCTGGTGGTTGATGGTTATGGTTTGCAGGATATTGCACAACAAGAAAATGTTAAAATACAGCAAATCAAAGATTATACTAAGACTGATAATAATAGTGTATTGAATCAACCAACTGTGATTACGGCTGCTTTTGATGAGTTTACTTTGCAGGATCAAGGGGTTAGTCCTAGTATTGATGTTGGGGAGAGTACTGTTTGGGTACAGCCAACAAACTATAGACCAGTAGCGCCTTTGAACTTAGAGCAGGCAACACCAATTATTAAAAGTCAGTTGGTGCAACAAAAAGCCAGTGCTTTGGCTTTACAAAAGGCAGAAGAAGTTGCTAAGCAAGTTACAGCACAGGGTATGGATAGTACGTCTGTCAGCTTTGACAATCTTGGCATGGTAAATCGTCAATCACCGATATTGAGTCAAGAAGAGAAAACAGTTGCTTTCACTGAAGATACACAACCGGGTAAGTTATTGGCACTGGCTCAAGCGACAGAAATGGGTGCATCAGTGCTGGTCGTTGATGCGATTGATAGACAAAGTAAACAGCAAATTTCTGATGAACAGAAACAAAGAACTGCTGGTATTATTCGAGATAATCAAGGTCAAACACAGCTTCAAGATTATATTGAATATTTACGGACAGTGACTAAGGTTGAGATTAATGAACCTGCTTTAGAATCAGCGAATGGCTCTTAGCAGTAAGCATTAACGGCAATAAAAAACGCACCTCTAAGTAGGTGCGTTTTTTATTCATGTGGTATTTTTTACAGAAAGTGCTGAGTATCCTCTTTAGTCCTTTCTTTATTATGATTTAATAGCCTTCATTTTTTAGACGGTTAACTTGCTGACGATAGATGGCTAAAGGTTGCGTTCTACCCCAAGCAACAATACCTAATACTTGATTCACTGAATCTAAGTGATTCATTGTATAGTCATCACGGATAACATAGCCTAGACGGCTTGAACAAGCAGAGACCAGACCATCATTCTTGTCTTGTTTGTCAAAAGGTATGGCAGTAAGAGAAAGTATATAATCGCTTGGATCGAAAGGATTGGTAAAGGCGTTGACCCCACTGAATGAGTAATAAGCAACCCCATTGATTTTATAGTTTTTTGGAGGATTTCCACAGTAATGGGTTGGCATAGCTGCTGGATATTTGGTATTAAAGGTTTGGGCATAATCACTGGTCAAGGCATTTACAGCTTTCCAGCCATCTTGCTCCTGTAGCTGATCTGTGGAAATGCCGGAGCCAATATCCATGACATTACCCACCATTTTGAAAAAGCTTATGGCAGCTTTTGAACCAAGGTTAAACTCTCCTGGTGCATAACCGTCCTTAGCACTACCTTCTTTGACAGTCTTTACCACCCAGTCAGCCATTTTTGAGCCTTGGTGTGGTGAGGCAACAGAGGTTACTGAAGCGACAGATTCTGGAGCAACCGCTGCAACATAACGAATATCATGTCCACCATGACTATGTCCAATTAGATTTACCTTCTGTTTTCCAGTAATGGCGGTAATAGTTTTGACTTGTTGTAGTAGTTGCTCGCCACGATATTCACTATCATGTAAGCTTGACGTTTTTGTTGCATAGACATCTGCACCGTTTGACATCAGGGCTTCTGGAATCCCATGCCAGTAATCAATTATACCAAAGAGTCTTGTCCAGCCAGCCAGTCCGTGAGCCAGTATGACAGGGTATTGTGTCTTATTAAGATCAGATGAAGGGGTGACAGATGATACAGGCTGACATCCAGTAGGATTAGAGCAGTTATAATATTCACTGGCATGTGCCGATGTGGAGAGAGCAAAAATAGCTCCAGCCATACTTATCGCTGTAGTCAGGGTACGTGTTTTCAAAATATCGTCCTTGTGTTATCTAGATTCCTAATCGTCCTATTATTAGGTATAAGATGAGGATAGTCATATGGATATACCATCACTTGTCTAAAAATTATCTAAGATTATTGCAAAAATAAGGTCAGATAATTAATTTAGAAGTAATAATGGTATATCCTAATCTAACATAGTTAATTTTTTAATCAACTATATTTTAAAATATACGGTTCAATCCATTTAAGGCAGCAACACGGTATGCTTCTGCCATAGTCGGATAGTTAAATGTTGTATTGATAAAGTATTCTAGAGTATTGCCACACTTCATCACAGCTTGTCCAATATGAATAATCTCTGAAGCATGATTACCGTAACAGTGGATACCAAGAATTTCTAAAGTTTCACGATGGAAAAGTATCTTTAAGACGCCTGTACGTTCACCAATAATCTGCGCACGTGCGAGATGTTTAAAGAAGGCTTGACCAACTTCATAAGGTATTTTTTCTTCTGTAAGTTCTTGCTCAGTTTTACCAATACTTGAGATTTCAGGAATGGTATAAATACCAGTAGGAACACTAGAGACTGGCTCAGCATCTTCTTCACCAATCATAAAGGCAGCCGCACAACGTCCTTGGTCATAAGCAGCAGATGCTAGTGAAGGCCAACCAATAACATCCCCTGCCGCATAGATATTATCAATAGCTGTACGATAGGTATCGTCTACTTGAAGTTGACCACGATTATTTGCTTGTAAACCAATAGCTTCGAGATTGAGGCCATCTGTGTTACCAGAGCGTCCATTTGACCATAAAATAGCATCGGATTTAATTTTCTTACCACTTTTGAGATGGAGGATAACACAGTCATCATGGGTCTCTAAGTGGTCGATTTCTTCATTGTTGCGGACGAGTACACCAAACTGTCTAAAGTCATGTGACAGTGCATCGCTAATTTCATTATCTAAATAACTTAGAAGTTGTCCTTTGTTATTGATTAAGTCAACTTTATATCCTAAACCAGTAAAAATAGACGCATATTCACAGCCAATAACTCCTGCACCATAAATAATGATTTTGTTGACCACATAGTCCATTTGTAGGATTTTATCAGAGTCGAAGACACGTGGATGGTCGAAGTCTAATAAGTCTGGTCGATAAGGACGGCTACCAACTGTGATGATTGCTTTATTAAATGTCAGCTCTTCAAATCCTGTCCCATCAACTAACTCAATACGGATGGTGTGTTTGTCGATAAAGCTTGCCCAGCCATGTCGTAGTTCGACACGGTTGCGTTCATAGAAACGAGTATGGGTATCGACTTGGCTGCGAACGACTTTTCGAGCCTTAGAGAGGACACGATTTAGTGGTACTTGGGAGTAATCCAGACCTTGCGAAAATAAAGGGTCACGGCGATAGTTAATTAAATTGAAAACGGATTGGCGTAGGGCTTTACTAGGAATGGTACCGACATGTGTACAGTTACCACCGACTTGTTCACGAGGGTCAACAACCACGACTTTTTTGCCTGACTTTGCCAGTTTCATGGCTGCCGCTTCCCCTGCAGGACCTGCACCTAGAACGACTGCATCATATTCAAATTCATGATGGTCGCCTTTGATACGTTTTGAATCCTGTGTGATACCAGAGTTAATTTGGATACGATTGCTATCAAGAGGACTGATTAGGTTAGGGTGCTGTAACAGATCATCTTCAATCTGCTCATAAGTTTGCTCAATACGTTCTGCTTTTTCTTTTTGTTTGCTGGATTTGCTTACCTCCTTGGTATCAGTTTTCTGGCTGTTGGTATCTATGTTATCTTTGATACCGTTGGCTTCGTCATCTTTTCTCTTTTTTGGCATAATATCCTCAAATATTTAGTTTGGTTAAGGCATTAAGGGGCGTCATACAGTTAGAATCATCATTTGAGTGACAACAATAGATGATTACTGCACACTGAGAACACGCTGATTTATGATGCGGTTAAGTACCCAGTGTCCTGTCAGACCTTGCGTCTCACTGTTCAATTGTTTGTTATCTATCATAGGCGATGCACTGATGGTATATTCAATATTAGGCATAGGGTCAAAGCCTTCAATCCAATTATAAGGAATCTGAAACAACTCTGCTGATTCAGAAGTTTTTACCATCAGACATTGCATGGGTAGGGCAGTATTACATGGTACACGACCAGGCAATACTGTTAATATTTGGCTATCACCTACAGTCAGTTGTGGAATATATAAGGGTTCTGGTACAGGCTCTTTTTTTAAAAGACTACTTTGGCATCCTGTCAAAGCCACCAAAATAAGGCAAGTACCACCAATACGTCGTATTAGGTTGTGTGTCATAAGTCTGTCACTCTACTATACTAAGATTTACTTTCAATGAAAAAATTATCAACTAACTTAACTAATAAAGTTACTATTCATATAATTAAAACAACATAATAAAAATTTATGTACTATTAAATTCTAAAAGGACTAAACGGTAGTATATAGCAGATAGTACTATTGATTGCATGGTTTGTAGCTGGCTAGCCCTAGCCAATACGCCGTTTTAAGCCTGTAATCTGTAAAATTCGAGTAGCAATTTCTTCAACGGACATCTCAGAGACGTTTAAATTAGGAATGCCTTGAGTCATATAAATTGCTTGAATGGCGCGTTGTTCTTCTTCGCACTGCTTGTAGCTGGAGTAACGACTACCTGCACGACGTTCATTACGAATTTTTACCAGTCTATCAGTATCAATAACAAGCCCAAATAGTTTGTCTCGATGTGGTTTTAGCGACTTGGGAAGTTGATTGTCATATAAATCATCTTCTGTTAGGGGGTAGTTGGCCGCACGAATACCAAACTGCAAGGCTAGGTAAAGTGATGTTGGCGTTTTTCCTGAGCGTGATACCCCTATTAATATAATGTCTGCCATATCATAGTGACGAGTACGTGCGCCATCATCATTGTCTAAAGCAAAGTGTACTGCATCAATGCGTGATTTATAAGTTTCTGAGTCTACATTGTCATGTGCATGTCCTGAGTGTTCATCTGGCTTTGCACCGATTTCTTCAGCAATACGTCCAATTAGACCTTCATACATATCTAGATTACACGCTTGTGCTGAGTTGATTTTTTCTCGAATATCAGGGTTAACAATGGTGTCAAAGACTAACGGTAAGACACCGTCTTTTTGATAAGCAAGGTTAATTTGTGCAACGGCTTCTTCTGCCAAATCCATGGTATCGACATAAGGAATCACCCGTGTTTCAAAAGGAATCTGATGAAACTGACTTAATATAGAACGCCCTAGTGTCTCAGCAGTAATGGCTGTACCATCTGAAATAAAAAATGCAGTACGAATAGGATATTGTTGATTGTTTTGTAAAGCTTGACGATTTTGAATAGTGGGTTTTTGAGTACTTAATGATGACGGTGATTCCATAAAAGTCCTTTGATATGATTCCTTAGCTTGGATAAAGTAGTGCTAAATTCACATAAAAACATGATGTTGACCATTATACCTGCAATGGACGAACAATCCCAATCAATGTTAGCATATCTACTTTGGAAAATATTTATAATCATGTTTTGATATAACTATTTGTTTTTATAATGAATTTTTGTATTTTTATATGGATAATTGAGTCACAAATTATCTTGATGTTGCATAAAAATACAATTTTGACTATGTAACGTCATCATTTAGCGTTATAATTTAAAAAAATAACCTTATTTTCTGGAGTTATCATGACTGAACAAACTGCAAACCCTCAAGTCATAACCCTTGACAAAATTGGAAAAGACGATATTGACAAGGTTGGTGGTAAAAATGCTTCTTTAGGTGAGATGATTAGCCACCTTTCTGACCTAGGTGTTAGTGTTCCAGGTGGTTTTGCCACCACTTCTGAAGCGTTTAACCACTTTTTAAAAGAAACAGGTTTGCTTGAAAAGATTAATAATGAGCTGGCAGGGTTGAATATTGAAGATGTTCATCAGTTGGCGGAAACAGGTCAAAAAATCCGTGAATGGATTATTGCACAGCCATTACCAGAGAGCTTAGAAAAAGAAATTCGTGCTGCATTTGAGAAAATGAGTGGTGGTGAAGATATTGCTGTCGCCGTACGTTCATCTGCAACAGCGGAAGACTTGCCAGATGCTTCTTTTGCTGGGCAGCAAGAGACTTTCTTAAATATTCGTGGTATTGAAAATGTATTGATTGCTATTAAAGAAGTATTTGCTTCTTTATATAATGATCGTGCTATTGCCTATCGTGTACACCAAGGGTTTGAGCATGCTGAAGTGGCATTGTCTGCTGGTATACAACGTATGGTACGCTCAGAAACAGGTGCATCTGGCGTGATGTTTACTCTAGATACAGAAAGTGGCTTTGATGAAGTGGTCTTTATCACAGCAAGTTATGGCTTAGGTGAAATGGTTGTTCAGGGAGCAGTGAATCCTGATGAGTTCTATCTCTCGAAAGCGTTGTTAAGAGAAGATAAACCAGCCATTGTTCGTCGTAACCTTGGTAGTAAGCATCAAAAAATGGTTTATGGCGATGATGGCAGTACCACAAAATCAACTAAAATTGTGGACGTTGAAAAAGAAGATCGTTTACAGTTTTCTTTAACAAGTGAAGAGTTGACTGAGCTTGCCAAACAAGCCCTTATCATTGAAAAACACTATGGTCATGCCATGGATGTTGAATGGGCAAAAGATGGTGATACAGGTGAAATCTTTATTGTACAGGCACGTCCAGAAACAGTCAAAAGCCGTCAAGACCGTAATGTCATGGAGCGCTATGTTATCAATAGTGACAATGCAAAAGTATTGTGTGAAGGTCGCTCAATTGGACAGCGTGTTGGTTCAGGTAAAGTACGCATTGTTAATAGTATTCATGAAATGGATAAAGTACAGACAGGTGATGTTCTAGTATCAGACATGACTGACCCTGACTGGGAACCCGTTATGAAGCGTGCTGCTGCTATTATCACCAATCGTGGTGGACGTACTTGTCACGCTGCGATTATCGCACGTGAGTTAGGCGTTCCTGCGATTGTTGGTTGTGGTAATGCAACTGAAATCTTGACAGATGGTCAAGAAGTAACAGTTTCATGTGCTGAAGGCGATACTGGCTTTATTTATGAGGGCTTATTGGACTTTGAAATCCAAACTAACTCTATTGAGTCTATGCCAGAAATTCCATTCAAAATTATGATGAATGTTGGTAACCCTGACCGTGCATTTGCATTTTCACAAATTCCTAACGAAGGTGTTGGACTTGCCCGTTTAGAGTTTATCATTAACCGTATGATTGGTGTGCATCCAAAAGCACTATTAAACATGAATACGTTACCACGTGAAATTACTCAAGCCATTAATGAGCGTATTGCTGGTTATGCGTCGCCAGTTGACTTCTATGTAGACAAATTAGTAGAAGGTATCTCAACCTTAGCCGTGGCATTTAGAGATCAACCTGTCATCGTACGTATGTCAGACTTTAAATCAAATGAATATGCCAACTTAATTGGTGGTAAATTATACGAGCCATCAGAAGAGAATCCAATGTTAGGCTTCCGTGGTGCAAGTCGCTATGTTTCAGAAACATTCCGTGACTGTTTTGACCTTGAATGTCAGGCATTAAAACGCGTTCGTGATGATATGGGTTTAACTAATGTTAAAATCATGATTCCATTTGTTCGCACACCAAATGAAGCAAAACAAGTTGTTGAGATTCTTGAAAAAAATGGTCTAAAACGTGGTGAAAATGGTCTAGAGCTTATTATGATGTGTGAGCTACCAACCAATGCACTACTTGCAGATGAATTCTTGCAATATTTTGATGGTTTCTCCATTGGCTCTAACGACTTAACACAGTTAACTCTAGGATTAGATCGTGACTCAGGTATCGTATCGCATCTATTTGACGAGCGTGATGCAGCAGTGAAAAAACTGCTATCAATGGCAATTAAAGCTTGTCGTGACCAAGGAAAATATGTTGGTATTTGTGGTCAAGGTCCTTCAGACCATCCAGATTTAGCACACTGGTTAATGGAGCAGGGTATCAGCTCAGTTTCTTTAAACCCAGACTCAGTACTGGATACATGGTTCTTCTTAGCTAATGAAAAACCAAACTAAACTGCGCATTATAGGTGATATCTAAACTCAAGTTTGCTCAATCCAATACGGTGTCTTAAATAGAGAATATTGATAGACAGTCAGTGTTGGATTGATGCTCTATGGTTTAGATATTCTATATCTTAAAAGTCTGGTTTCAATCAGTGCTTATGATTGATGAAATTTTTATAACACTGTTTGTGTAGCGATAATGTAACTCATTATCGCTTTTCTTTATTTGGCATAGATACGCTATAATAAATGGTGAAATAGCAATACAAAGGATAATATGACTCATGCAAATCTATCTAGCTAGAAATAATGTACAAGCTGGTCCTTATAGCTTAGAGCAACTGAATAATATGCTTGCTTCTGGTGAAGTCGTGCTGAGTGACCTTATGTGGCATGAAGGCATGGAAAACTGGCAACGTGTTGGTACGATGACCAATGAAACATTCTATTATAATCCTGAAGGTCATGTTGCCCCAAATATTCAACCTCAACCAAGTACAGAGACACAAGAACAGCGCAGTCGTATTGAGAGACTATATCCTCAGAATGCACAAAATAAAATCTCTATTAAAAAACAAGAATTACGTCCAGAAGAAACCCATCAAATTGCTACTATTGGTAGTCGAATTTTGGCAGTTATTATTGATCAGTTATTAGCATTTTCTTGCTTAGTTCCTTTATTATCTGGTATAGGCTTTGATTTGATGCGATTAATCGAGGCATCGACTGACTATACAGCATTTAGTCAAATTATTGAAAGCATTCCATCACATTTAGTGCTAATGACTACACTTATGTTATTAGCACTGATGGCTATTCAGGTGACTATGTTAATCAAACGTGGGCAAACACTGGGTAAACTAGCAATGGGAATACAAATATTGGATTTTGACACTAAAAAAATTCCAAATGTCACTAATATTATTCTTATTCGTACTGTGTTGACTAATATTGCTTATAACTTGCCGTATATTGGTATATTAATATTATTAGCAGACTTTTCTGTGATGGTGAGTGATAAACAGCGCCGCAGTATCCATGATAAAGTTGCCAAAACTTATGTTGTTAAAGCAACAGCAGATAGTCAAAGACAGTTAGAGCAAGCTTAATATCATGTTAAAGCAGTTAATTATTGCAACAGAAGCAATCATTTGCTATAATGCACCGCTTTATAACAGAAGGGTAATTTTGATTGTTAATTAAACTAAAATCAAAGTATTCTTTTTTATAAATCTCCTTGCTATTGACATAGGGTCAATGGCTGACTAATCCGTAAGGAGTCCATAAATGCGACATTACGAAGTGGTGTTAATCGTACACCCAGACCAAAGCGACCAAGTGGTCGGCATGGTAGAACGCTACATTAAGCTTGTTCAAGATAACAATGGCATTATCCATCGTCTAGAAGACTGGGGACGCCGTCAATTAGCGTATCCTATCCAAAAAATTCATAAAGCACACTATGTGTTATTTAACATCGAATGTGATGGTAATACATTAGCTGAGCTTGAAGAGCTTTTCCGTTACAATGATGCAATCATTCGTAGTCTAGTTATTCGCCGTGATGAAGCCATTACTGAAGAATCACAGCTTGCGAAAAATGCCGATGAAAAACGCGCACGTAAAGCTGATCGTCGTAGCGACAATCGTAATCAACAAGACGATTCGCAAGATGATGACGATAATGATGATGACGATTCTGAAGACTAATTAAGGAGCAATCACATGGCACGTTTTTACCGCCGCCGCAAGTTCTGCCGTTTTACTGCTGAAGGTATTACTCACATCGACTATAAAGATGTTGAGCTATTGAAGCAATATATTGGTGATAATGGGAAAATTGTTCCTAGCCGTATCACTGGTACATCAACCAAGTATCAGCGTCAGTTAGCGACTGCTATCAAGCAGGCTCGTTACCTAGCGTTGTTACCCTATACTGATAACCATCAGTAAGCCCACTAACTTAGGAGTGACTCATGCAAGTTATTTTATTACAGCGTATCGTCAACCTCGGTAAGCTTGGCGAAACGGTTGATGTGAAAGCAGGTTATGGTCGGAACTATCTAATTCCACAAGGTAAAGCTCTTCCTGCTACACCAGCAAACGTTGAAAAGTTTGAAGCACGCCGTGCTGAACTTGAAAAAATCGAAGCTGAAGAGTTGGCAGCAGCACAGACTCGTGCAGACGCATTAAAAGACGTCAATGTCATCATGCGTGCGAAGTCTGGTGAAGATGGTAAGCTATTTGGCTCTATCGGTACTCGCGATATTGCTGATGCTTTAACAAAGTCTGGACTAGAAGTAGACCGTTCTGAAGTTAAAATGCCAGAAGGCTCTTTCCGTCAGATTGGTGAATACAATGTTGATATTCAACTACACCATGATGTGTTTACTACAATTTTAGTGACCATCCTGTCAGAAGATGATGCACAAACTCAAGATGCTTAATCTTTAAGTTTGTAGTATAAAGATATGGCATTAAAAAAAGGGAGTCAGCAAGTTGTTGATTCCCTTTTTAATATTGTCATATCAAAATCTTGATATATTTGATGTTTTGTTAATAATGAGTTATAATGGCTCTCTTATTGGGGATGTTCTGGCTTCGACGCTGGTAATGAAACTCAATGATGCATGTCGAGAGTATATGTCCTCTCGTTAATCAAACATATATTGTTATAGTCGCAAACGACGAAACTTACGCTCTAGCAGCTTAAACCCTGCTTACTCCGCTGCTGATTACCCATAGTCAGTTAGCCGAGTTGAAGCGCACGCATATGGGTTCGCTTAAGTAGGCGTCTCACCTACTTGGGTTCAAACTTAGAGACTCGCCTAATCCACCCTGACTGTCGGGTCGGTGCAGGTTAAAGCTAAAGACAGAAACTAAGCATGTAGATTCATGAGCGTAATGCTGGCGGACGCGGGTTCAACTCCCGCCATCTCCACCAAATATTATCAATAAAGTCAATCACTTAGGTGGTTGGCTTTTTTGTTTAATATATTGTTGATAAATTTTTGAATTGAAGTTAGCAAAAAATCCACACTTAGCAGGTTTTTTGTATTCAGTTTTCGTGTATTGTTATTCATTGCTTTGAATGAAACACTGCTTATTAAATCAGTATCTTAATTTTTCCTATGAATATGCTTTCTATTGTTATATTCTAAGCTATTATATTTATATTTATATTTATATTTTAATAACATATTGCCATTAAAATTAAGTTTTATTAATGAGGATGTTCTTCCTTCTTTAGGATTGTTAAAGTTCTTAATGTATATAATAGCTCTAATTTTATCTGAACAAACATTACATCCTGATAAAAATATCAAAAGTATGAGTAAGAAAAACTTCATTAGCTATCCTATATATATTTATAGTAATTGGCCTGAAAATTAATAGTTTAATAATAATGCTTTTTGTGATGGTTTATTAGTACTTAATTTAGTATTCTTTGTTATGTCTATAATAAGTCTTAATTTTTACTATGTTTTTTTGTTTCTAGCTATAGTCAACTCAAAACAAAAGAGTTATGGTTAGGATTAATATCATAAAACAACTTGGATAAATCGATACCAATCCAACCTTGACGTAAAAACTTAGCTTGAGCCCATTTCTTCTCAATAGGATTTAAATCAGGGCTATATGGGGGTAAAAATAATAAACGGTGTTTATGTCGATTTAGTAACTCCTGTATACGAATATTCTTATGAAAACTGGCAACTCAGGCACAGCCTTCGCCTTGCATTTCGGGAAAGTGTACCCCAGACACTTGCTTATCCTCGTTCATCCATAACAATGACACACTTTGTTTTTAGACTGGGTATTAATGTGTTCTTGCACCAGTCATAGACACACTTCCAATTAATATTTTGATTAAAGTAATCAATAGCAAATAAGGTTTTTTTATATAAGGCACCAATTACATTAGTACGTCTTTTTAATTGCCAGTTAAAGCTATCAATACAGGGTTGTCCTTTAAGAGTATAACCATAAGGTCTGATAATCTCTTGTTCAAAACCACCTTCATCCATATAAACTATGGCAACGCCTTGAGCAATATACTTATCTAGTTTTTTTTGATATTCAGCTCTTTTAACTGAACAAGCATTTGGATGATTTAGGTATTTTTTTTACGAGTAATTGGTAGCCGTTTCATTGCTTCACAGATACCTGTAGCACTACAACCAAGACGTATAGCTCTTTCATATTGGTAATCATCTGGATAATCAGCAATATCTTGTAATAAAGCTTCATCTGATATCTTGTAAGGTTTTGTATTTCTGCTTGTTTTAGGTTTTAATCGTTTCTTCCATTTTTGAATGGTAGTAGGACTCAGGTTATAAAATTCAGATGCTTGGGTAAAGGTCATACCATCTTCTAGGCTTTTTAATACCTGTTTGCGAAAATCTAATGAGTAAGTCATGGGCTTTTCTATGGTTTATCTTTTGTATTATTATATAACATTTTTATTTTGAACTGACTATAGTTTTACTGATAATGTATTTATTACCACATTATTTTATTTTCAAACAGTTTAAAGGCCTTATATAAAAGTATAAACTATCTTGGTAAATATCTGTCACCTCTATACTTGAATTAGGCTTACATCTATAGGCGCCAACACTACCTGATTCTAAGTCGAGAAAAACTTGATTTCTTCTTAGGTCACCCATACCTATTATGTCAGTTTTAATCACTTTAACCACTCTATCATTTTTCCAAAAGACAAACTTTTCAAAGCCGTCATCACTTTCTATATCAAAACCATCTTTTATATCAATATAATCAACGCCTCCAAACCAATTATAGGTCGCAGATGTCATAAACTCATTCAACTTGTAAACTTTCCCAACTTCATTATCTGTACGAATTTTTTCAACCATTCTACCTTCAAAATCATTTATTTTTGAGAAAAATATATAAATAAGAACGATCAAAAATAAAGAGATAACATAGATAGAAATCTTAATCTTTTGTCTTGTTTTTTTCATAATTTTAACCTTTTTAATTAGAAGATTCTTTTATAGTCAATTCAAGATAATACTATTACAAGGAAAACGAGCGAAGATGTAACTGTTTTTATAAAAGCAGGTACTGCGAGCGAGTTTGACGACGTAACAGTGGTGTGTATAAGTCATGGCAATTTCCTTTGTGGTAAAAGAAAATGCTAGTCTTATCATGCCTATCCGTATCCTTTCAAATAAAATTGCACTTATTATGTGAATCCAACAGCTTTTTAGAGCAGGGTCAGATTTTATATCTTATGATGATATGTTGAGCTGTTCATCTCAGTTTAGAATGAGTGGTCATCATGGGTAACATGGATAAGAACAGGTGGATAGGTGGATAGGAATATGCAAATATACTGTTCTTGTTCTACTTCGTTAGCTCCTGTTTTTTCAAGGGTAATACCTAGAATGATTCCATCAAGATACAGATTATAATAAAGGCTTTGATAAATTTTACCGTTAAATAAACCTAACCATTCTTCGTAGCTTAGAATATAGCTAGGATCAATGACCGTATGGTATTGCTGTATAAACTTTAGATTGTCTTTCTTTGCAATATGAGGTTCGAAGTGGTAATAATAGTTTTGCCAGCCTTGTTGATTAATCTGCGTCATTAAATTCTTATAAGCCAAATAAGCCTCTTTTGAATTGACAAACTCTGCTTGATTAAGACCAGCATCAATATCGATACTCGTAATATAGTCATTATTTCGACTGCCTAGAACAGAAAAAACATGATTTAAAGTGAAGATATTTTTGTCATTAACAATATTAACAGTACCCAAATTAGGTGGAGTCCAATATAAATCATAAAAGCTCATACCAGCAGGTTGCTTGTCTATTTTCCCTCCAGTATAACTATTAAAATCTTCAATGCCTTGTTGCCCAAAGTGTAGAGTGACGTTTTGTGGAGGAGGCGTGGTTTTATGATTTTCTTGCCTATATTGAATCGTGATAAAAACAAGTATTGAGAGCAACGATAAGATAGCTAGTTTAAAGGCAGTTAGACGCATTATATTTTATCCTCCACTTTGGTGTGGTGCATTCATATCCAGAGTGTGGGCAAGGTTGTCCTGTTAGGTAACATTTATTATCTCGACTCAGAATAATTTTCATAATAAGGGGGCATGTCTTCCCCTGCGTCAGAACGCTTTCTAAACTCTTCATAAGTAATTTTATAGGGGTCTGTATTAATCATTTTGGCGGTATCAAACCCTGTTTCTTTTTTGACTAGCGAAAAGGTATGGCTGGTCATGCTTTTATCTATGGGTATGTCTTTGGCTACAACTGAAGATTCAGACCATAATCTAGAGTTATAAGGTGGCTTGGTATATATATCATGAAAGCTCTTGATAGCATATGATTGTTCTTCTACTGGTATATGCCGATAAATTTCATGTAATTCATCATGGAATTTATAAGCAAATAATACTGTGGTATCCCCATTATCTTCGACATTACGCCACATTTCTAATTCTAAAAAAGTATCTGTACCATGACGCAAATACCATCGATGTAAATAGGACGTAATTTGATTAAATTGCTCAAAAGTTAAGGGATAGCGAAAGTCTAAAAAAGAAGCATTGCCACCTGCCATAGTATAGTCTACAGCATGTTTAGGTGTAATTCTTGGCGCTTCTAATGCAAAATTATACTCCCAGCCTTGCTTCTCTAATTGAGCAAAAATATCTTGTACTTGCTCATAAATTTCTTGATCGGTAATATAATTATGTTTTTTACCTCTAAGAAAGGTAGTAATAGTAAACTCGGGTAGGGGATAGTTCTTAACCCTAGTGTCATCTAATACATTAACAAAGCTGATATTATTTATTAATAACTGACCATTTGGATAATTAAATATGGCTTTTACTTTGCTGCCTGTAGGGAATTGAAAACCTTTAAAATCTCGCCCAATCGGACCTTTATCTAGAGGAGTATATAAGTTTTTTCATAGCCAACCTGCCATTATCTTAATTTGTGATTCTATTGTTAATACCCTAAATTTTTTTATTCCAGTTGCATTGTATATCCATAATAAGTGTCTGAAGCCTCATCTAATTTTTTAATGGTAAGAAATATATATTTACCGTTTTATCTTTTTTTCATGTTTTGTAAGCTACTTCTTGTTGAATTGTATATGATTCAAAGTTTGAAGGATTGTTTAAAGAAATAATGAGAGAATCAAAGCCACCCTTTTCAAAGGCATAATTAGGTATGTTTACGAAGATTTCTGATTTGTATTCTCCAACATAAATATATTCACCCAACAGTTCAGACCTTAATTCTAGCCTTGTAATATTGCTTGGCAATAAATTATGAAATTTAATTTTAGTAGTAGTATGATCCTGATTTTTTATTTTTCTTTTATAATCCAAAAAATTGTTATCAATTTCAAGGCTTAACTCATTATATAGGTTGTTTTCAAATTCTTCATGAGTAAATACACTCGTTGCCATAGCTGTATATGAATATAAAAAAGGCAAGGAGTTATAGCTATCATGAGTATTTTAGGATTAAGGATTTTCATTCGTGGTAGTCATTAATCAAGAGGAAGTTTATGTATATGTAATAAATTGAGTCGGTAGTATATAGTTTTTTAAGTATTAATTTTATTTTACAAGTAGTTTACTTGTAATAAGGCTTAATCTTAGTCTCAAAATATTCGTTAGCTTGATCAGCAGGGATGGCACAGCTTGGGTTTATATTTATTTCAAATCCAGTATTGTGACATTCATTTATTTTATAGGTAATATCTAAAAAACATGCACTATGATAGGAGCTGTTTGGTATATTGATATCATATATAAAATAGACATCATTATCATATTGAAATTTATATATATAGTTGGGCTTTATTCTATTATGGCTTTCCTCAAAATATACAACAGTATTATAATTTCTATTATCATACTCTGAGTTGTTATATTTATATTTTAATAATATGTTGCCATCAGAATTAAGCTTCATTAATGAGGATGTTCTTTCTTCTTTAGGGTTGTTAAAGTTCTTAATGTATATAATAGGTCTAATTTCATCTGAACACACATTACATCCTGATAAGAATATCAAAAATATAAGTAAAAATAACTTCATTAGTTGGTCTCTATATATCCATAGTAATTGGCTGAAAATTAATAGTTTCATAATAATGCTTCTTGTGATGGGTTATTAGTAGTTAATTTAGTATTCTTTGTTATGTCTATAATAAATCTTAGTGTTTACTATGTTTTTTTGTTTCTAGCTAATTGTCACTTTTTCTAACTGTTGTTGCAAATATAAAACTGTTTTTAGCGGTCAACCTAGGTACATCGTTTGAATGAGAGTATGCCCAGCCTTTATCTTGCAGTTCTTGAAAAAAACTCATCATTTTGCTGTAGGCATCTTTGTCTGAGATGCCACTTACTTCATGATTGAATAAAAATCCAAGATTAATTTTAGAAAGCTGGTAGTTTTCTTGCTTGTTATCATCATACGCTAATATGGACATTACACCATCAACACTTAACGTACCATTAGGATATTTGATAATGACTGTAGGTTCTTTATATCTTGGAAAGTTATACCCCTGAAAAGTAACCCCCATAGGCTGAGCATCAGCTTCTTGAAAGACTCTGTATTCAGGATTACGCTGGTACATCTCTTCAGCAGTCATATTAAGTTCAATATATAATGGTTCTTCAGGCATAGTAGAGTTTACCTTATCATAAGCGTTACAAGATGTTAAAAAGAAACTAAAAAATAAAACGTAAATAAATTGCAGATAATATCTCATTGTAAATTTTCTTTTAGTTAAACAGCTTATCAAAAAAATAGACTGTCTATATAAGCAACTTGACTTTGAAGGTGATAATATTGAAGTGGATATATTACAGCCATATATGCAATGAAAATGGAATGCTCACTAATGAAACCATACCTTATCTTAATTGGCTTATCCATGATGGGTTGTCAACAAAAAGTAGAATACATGACGGCTGAAATAAAAGGGCAAGTGATAGATAGAATGACAGAGCAGCCGATTAGTAATGTCAAAGTCATGTATAGTTCGGGTGACTTTGATATAAGTGATGAAAAAGGACAATTTTTAATACCCCCTGCAGAGTATCATTATAGAGTATCACCGCCCAAACGTTATGAGTATGGTTATTATAATTATTCATCACTCATGTTTATGGCAGATGGTTATAAATTAAAGTCATATGCCGTTGGAGACTTGCCTACTATCAATGCAACTGGAGAGCGAACCGTATCTTCCTATGAAGAAAAAAGATATATAGATATGGGAAAAGTCTATCTCACAGCCAAAGATGCTGGAGGAGGAGAAATTCAAGAAGAATATATAGAAGGACCTATTGCATATTGTCAGCCCCATCAATCACAAAAGACCACAGAATGTATTCCACTGCCAGCAGCACTAAGTCATACTCAAGAGCCTCACACAGAGTAAAATTATGAAAAAACCAATTTATCTTAGCAGCGTGCTGTTTGTCTTGGTTGCCTGTACAACTGATAATCAAAATGACCAATCTACAGCTGAGATATCATCTATAGCAGAGCAAACAGATTTAATAGAAAGTACAGAAGTGAATGATACTGTAATACATGATAACGACACTAATAAAAAAGAAGAGAGGTTTGAAGATAGTGAAGCTATATTAAATAGAGCGACAAACCGTTGGCAGACTATTAATGGCTCATCGCAAATACAGAATAGCTATGATTCTTTGCTAGCGTTAGAAAAAGAGGGGGATATGGAGTTTGTTAGAGGTAAATATGGTACAGCATGGAATAGATATAGCTCTGCGTCAGTTTATTACCCATCCCCTAAGCTAATGGTTAAAGCAGGAGATGCTCAGATGCTTCATTATATCACTCATTTTAAGAACATCTGTATTTGTGATAAAAATGAACTTCCTGAAGATATTAGAAGAACAACTATAAGACTAGACTATTTGCGCTATAACATTCGTAGAGAATACGGCTTAGCCTTAGACTTTAATCGCTATCCAAAAGATAACTATAATGATGCACAAAGTTTAAGCAAAGCAGAAGAGCAACAGCTTATCAAAAAAATAGACTGTCTATATAAGCAACTGGACTTTGAAGAGGATAGTATCGAAGTGGATATATTACAGCCATGTATGCAATGAAAACGGAATGCTCACTAATGAAACCATATCTCATCTTAATTTGCTTATCCATGATGGGCTGTCAACAAGAAGTTATATATGTTACTCCTGAGATAAAAGGACAAGTCATTGATAAAGAAACCAATCAACCTATAGAGAGTGTAAAAGTTTGGATAACATCAAAGGACTTGGATATTACAGATGCTAATGGTTTATTCTATATTCCAGCAATAGAGTATAAATATAGAGTCAAAGCACCAAACTATCATGATATACAGGATCTATCTATGTCATCTATAGAGTTTATCAGTGATAAGTACATTACAAAGTCTTATTATATTAATAATTTTTTTAGTACAAATAAAGCACAGACCACAATAACATCTTCGTTTGAAGAAAAAAGATATATAGATATGGGAAAAGTCTATCTCACAGCCAAAGATGCTGGAGGAGCAAAAGTTCAAGAAGAATATATAGAAGGACCTATTGCATATTGTCAGCCCCATCAATCACAAAAGACCACAGAATGTATTCCACTGCAAGCAGCACTAAGTCATACTCAAGAGCTACATACAGAATAAAAGTCATGCAAAAAAACTTATCTTAGAGGTGTACTGTGTGGCAAATAGCCCTCAGCCTTTAAACTAGAGTGAATATGATGTCTTATCCATCAATACTTTAAATTTGACCTTAAACTTAATAAGTGTCCGTGTCTATTAATTTCGACAAACCCTAATCCAGTAAGTATACTTAAAATTAACACAAACAACAGAATAAATTAATAATGAGCCTAAAACCAACACTCTTACTTGCCTGTATCTCGTATATATCACTAACTGCCTGTGCCCAAGAAGTACACCTAGACGATAACGGCATACCACAAACCCGAAACAACCTAACCCAAGAAGAACAACAGCAGTTAGAGCAATTCTTAGCCCAACAAAAAGCCAATATGCGCTTTATAGAAGGTGGTAGCTTTGAGATGGGCGACTTTGGACATAAAATAACCTTTGACGGCTTCCCCTTATCAGGATATCCAGAAAACAAACCATTGCATCCAGTTACCCTAGATAGCTTTAGCATGAATGCCTACAAAGCAACCTATGCTGACTTTGATATCTATAGTATGGCAACAGGGCAGGAAAAAGTGGGCTTGCAAGAATATACAATAGAAATACGGCAACCCAATGCCGCCGCAGGGATTAACTGGTATGACGCTCAGAGCTATTGCCAGTGGTTGGGACAGCAGTTAGCAGTACCAATGAGCCTACCGACCGAAGCCCAGTGGGAATATGCCGCTCGCAACCGAGGAGAGTATATCTTATTTCCCACCGATACAGGCTTGATAGACCCAGAGCGTAATGTTTGGTCATTTGAACAAACTCAAGCGTTAAGTAGCAAGTACAATACCAGCCTAGTAGTACCACTTGTTGGTTTATACCCACCCAACCCATTGGGTCTATATGACATGATCAATCAAAACTATGAATGGATGCTAGACTGGTATGACCCTAACTATTATGCAGTTAGCCCAGAGTATAACCCCCAAGGTCCTGCCACAGGTACAGAAAGAGTACTAAGAGGGGTTGATGCCAATGAAGGAGATGCTAGTAATATTCAAGCAATCGGACAGACAACGACTGGACGATATAAAAGAGCGCCTAACCCACCTTTGATAATGAATGATCCTAAGTTGAATCAAAATGTATCTACCTCTGCTCGTTGTGTGGCAAATAGCCCTCAGCCTTTAAATTAGACTTAGATAATTTGAATAATAATTTGAATAATATATTAAATCTTATCTGTATAAATATAGCTAAGGTGGGGAAAAGGATAACTCATGCAACTACATACCGACTTTGCCACACATATTAGTGAACTAGAACAACCATTAGCACGACCTTATAGTGAACCAATAGATAGTAGTCTGCTTGATAGTCAAGCGGATATACAGTATCTAAATAAGGAAGTTAGTAGTATTAACCCTGATTATATGACTTTCTTCCCTGCCTATTTTTGGCTTTTTTACTTTGCTATTGGTTGGGTCTATTTTTCGACATCATTTTATGTCATTAGCTTAATTGCCGATATACAATATTTTTATTTAGATGAATGGACTATTTTTAATGTTTTAATATCATTATTTGGTTTTTTTGTAATGTTTCTTCCTTTTTTAATACTACTCTACCAACTAATCCGTAGAAATCCCATTCGCACCCAATACTACTTTTTAAAAAAAGAACAAAAAATAGCCTACTATTACCGCCCATTATGGAAACTAAAGCAACCATACGAACTAAAAATAGTAGACTATAAAGACATCATACCTGACTTACATCAAGACAAATATAACCAAGCATACACCCCATTAAACCTATATGTTGCAGACGAAGAAACAGGAAACATCACCCACCATATGAAACTAGAGGACTACAATGTCAACCCTCACGTACAATGGGCATTTATCCGTACCTACATGGAAAGCCCAGCCGAAGACATGCCAATAGACCCTAAAATATGTCAAGCTTATCCAGCAGACACTAGTGGCTCATTATTTGCCTGTAGCGACATCAAATTTCGCAAATCATTTGACCTTAATAGCAAACACCAAGGAGATGGCATCATAGCCATGATGTTTTTAGGCAGTGCCTTTGTCTTAGGATATCTACTACAAGGCAACAACTACCAATGTAGCAAACAAGCCATCTTACACCCAGAAGTTAAAAAGTTGCTTACATGGGATGGAAAAAACAATCCATATCCAATAGCCCCCATTACCCCTCAAGCCGAAAAAGCCTTTAAAGGCAAGAATTGGCAAGTGAATATCCGTTGGATAATAGCTATCGTGGTCAATGCTTTTTTCTTTGGTGCATTTATATATGCTTTTAATAGTTAGGGTGGGGGAGATGCTCTTAACAGGAACTAACCACCAATGATTGAAGACAAACACAGCGAACTTGCAAAACATATTAGAGAGTTGCAAACCACGCTTGAAAGACCCTATAGCCAAGAGATAGATAAAAGTTTGCTAGATAATAAAGCAGAGGTGGACTTTTTAAACAAAGAAATTGCCAATATCAATCCTGATTATATGACCTTTTTCCCCAGTTATTTTTGGTATTTTTATTTTGGTATCGGTTGGCTTTATTTTTCTACTTTTTGGTTATGTCATTTTTTCCTTGATGATATTGGTAAAGTTGTATTTATACCTAATAAATTTAGCTATTTCGACATTATAATTACCTTTTTCTGGGTGCTAATTTTTGGCACACCATTATTCTTACTACTCTACCAACTAATCCGCAAAACTCCCATTCGCACCCAATACTACTTTTTAAAAAAAGAACAAAAAGTCGCTTATTATTATCGTCCAATATCATATTTCTTTAAACCCTCATACCCATTTGAGCTAAAGATAGTAGACTATAAAGACATCATAGCTGAAATACACACCATGCAAACCAATAATTACACCCCCCTAAACCTATACGTTGCAGACGAAGAAACAGGAAATATCACCCACCATATCAGATTACATGACGTTCGAGCTGACCCACATGTACACTGGGCATTTATCCGCACCTACATGGAAAGCCCAGCCGAAGACATGCCAATAGACCCTAAAATATGTCAAGCTTATCCAGCAGACACCAGTGGCTCACTATTTGCCTATAGCGACATCATCTATCGCAAACAAGACATACTCAACAAAAAGCATAGCGGTGGCGGTATCATAATCATGCTTATGTTTAGCTCACTATTTGTCCTAGGACATCTACTACAAGGCAACAACTACCAATGTAGCAAACAAGCCATCTTACACCCAGAAGTCAAAAAACTGCTTACATGGGATGGAAAAAATAACCCATATCCGATAGCCCCGATTACCCCTCAAGCCGAAAAAGCCTTTAAAGGTAAGAATTGGCAAGTCAATATCCGTTGGATAATAGCCATCGCAATAAACTTATTTTTATTTATCAGTATAGTGATTGAATATAACAGCTAAGGTGGGATAATGATAAAAAGTGAATTACGAGGTGAATTGTCCCCATGATATATAACCCACCGAATAACGAGCACCCCATTGGACAACAGCTCACCAAACCTTATGAGCAAGATATTCCTGACTACCGAGAAAAAACACACAGCATTAAAAAGCTTAGCAAAGATATCCATGAAATAAACCCAAACTATCTATTATTTCATCCCATCATCAACTCTATGCAGTTGGTAGGGTTTTTAATGGTATATGCCTTTAGTTGGTTATTTGGGCAGATGCTTTTTGTTTTTTTATCTATAGTATTTTTTTCATTTGATAAATTAGAGTGGATTGATGTTCTTTTATTTTTAGGAGTTTTATCTATACAAGGCTATCTCCCCTATATAACCTACAAACAATTTAAACAAAAAAAATCATACCATAACAAACTACTGCTTATCAAAAGCACCCAACAAATCGCCTTTTATGAGCACAAGCGCAAACAGCCCCCCACCTTTCACCTTATAGACTACAAAAACATCATCGCCTCAGTCAGACGCAACCCCCGTATTGTAGTGGCATAATAAAGTTAGACAACAAATAAGAGGTTATACTACCAGTAAAAAAGGAGAAACAGTATGACCAGTAAACGCAAAAGATATAGCCGAGAGTTCAAGCTTGAAGCGATCAGTTTAGTC
>NZ_VEWM01000060.1 GCF_020662265.1 Psychrobacter sp. I-STPA6b | reverse complement strand
GTGTGTATGCCGTACCAAATACAGCTATTGTTTATGCAACAGTGGCATCGTATAATGCTGGTGAAAAAATTTATAAAAGTACCGATAATGGTGCTTCATGGGTAAATATAAGTGCTAATATGCCTAACATTATCATGAAAAAAATAATATTAGACACTAATAAAAGCAATGAAACTATTTATGTAGGAACTGAATTAGGTCTTTATTATACCAATAATACAACTACTAACTGGACAAAATTAGGTGCTGGTTTACCAAATGTTATTATTAGTGACATTAAAGTAAGTAAAAGTAATGGAAATGTTTATGTCGGTACTTTTGGTAGAGGAATGTGGGTTTATAACGATCAAAAACATTTTAAAAGTGTTACCAATAATAATTGGTCTGAAATTACAAATTGGGAAGGTAAAACATTACCAACTTCAGTTGATGATGTTGCAATAAAACAAGAGCAAGATGTAGT
>NZ_VEWM01000007.1 GCF_020662265.1 Psychrobacter sp. I-STPA6b | reverse complement strand
ATATTGTAGGGGAGGCCTCCAATGGCGCGGAAGCGGTGTCGCTGGTCAAGGAACTGGATCCCGACGTCGTCTTGATGGACGTCCGGATGCCCGTCCTGGACGGGATCGAAGCGACGCGGGCCCTCAGTGCTGCGGATTCGAGAGCGCGCGTCATCATTTTGACCACCTTCGACGTTGATGAGTACGCGTTTGCCGGGCTCCAAGCTGGCGCGTCTGCGTTCCTGCTCAAGGATGCAGCACCGGAGGAGCTCATCCAGGCGATCCGGGTGGTGGCCAGCGGCGACGCCGTCGTGGCGCCGAGGGTGACCCAGCGGCTGCTCGAGACGTACGTTCGTGGCGCTGCCCGGCCCGCACCGGCAACGTCAGCACCGGACCCATTGCTGGCGGAGCTCACGCCGCGGGAAACAGAGATGTTGGAGGCCATGGCGGAGGGGCTTTCCAACGCGGAGATCGCCCATCGCTAC
>NZ_VEWM01000053.1 GCF_020662265.1 Psychrobacter sp. I-STPA6b | reverse complement strand
AATCTATGCTGGTTTAACGCAGTTAAGGCGGCAGCAATTAATATTTCAAACCTTTATAAAGGAAGCATATGTTTACTGGTATTATTGAAAGTACAGGCGTGATAAAAGCCCTCTCTCCGCTAGGGGGTGATATTCGTCTGACCGTAGAAGCCGCTGCTTTAGACTTAACTGATGTATCTCTTGGCGACTCAATAGCCTCAAATGGGATATGTCTGACAGTAGTCGCATTATCTGACACAAGCTACTCCGTAGATGTTTCACGTGAAACTCTAGCTAAGACGGCCATGCAGTGGTGGAAACCAGGGGACAAAGTGAATCTAGAAAAGGCCATGCTGCCTACCACTCGTTTTGGCGGACACATTGTCTCTGGTCATGTCGATGGTGTCGGTATTATCAGCCAGCGTCGCCAAGATGCTCGCTCAATCTATTTTGAGATTGAGTTGCCTGAGTCTTTAGCTTATTAC
>NZ_VEWM01000097.1 GCF_020662265.1 Psychrobacter sp. I-STPA6b | reverse complement strand
AATTATTTGTTATTGTGGCAACTTCGCCCCAAACAGGCTGCCAATTTTCATTAACAGTGCTTGTTTTTTGGTCAACAACCGTAAAATCATTTAGTAATGATTTCTTGTCATTTTTCAACTCAAGACCCATTTTACTGGTTTTAATTACCGCTTTATTTTTATAGGCTAAGGTATAGGTTGGCGTTCCATCGGTTTGTAATGCAAATTCCATTAGCATTTTTCCGTTTGGAGATTGCAACTGCTGTGCTTGTACCGAGCCTAAAAACCATAGACAAAGAACTGTTGTAAAAAAGAATTGCTTCATTTTTAAAAATGTATTTCAAGTTAATGTTATGTTTAAAAATTTGGCGCAAGCGATAACGCAGCCACAATCACAATTTTTAAACCCTTAAAAACAAAAGTAATCTCTTTTTTATTATTTCAAGTACAAATTTGTTTAATCTGAACTGGAGTGAAAGCAAGTAC
>NZ_VEWM01000030.1 GCF_020662265.1 Psychrobacter sp. I-STPA6b | reverse complement strand
ACCGTACCCATTATTCCGGGGCTGAAACCTATTGCTACCAAGAAACAACTCAACTTGATTCCGCATCGGTTTAATGTAGATTTGCCCGATGCATTGATTATGGAAGTCGTTCGGGCATCAACGCCTGAAGCGGTGAAACAAGTGGGAATTGAATGGTGCACCACCCAAAGTAAGGAACTTATTGCGGCAGGAATTGAGGTGCTGCATTATTACTCGATGGGGAAAGCGGAAAACATTAAGGAGATTGCGAAAGAAATTTTTTAGTGCGAACGGTTCAGGAGCGGTGTGGTTGTTTGCGTGAGGGCTTGAGTGGAGCTCTTTTTTGTGGGGCGATTTTTTTTCGCCCCACAAAAAAAGCGGGAACGGAAGCCCGACCCCGATTTTTTCTATCGGGGTCACGCCCAAAAAATAGTAGAAAAGGTTTTTACAAACGTTCGTCGTGTTGTGATAAATCAAGTCCGAGGTG
>NZ_VEWM01000027.1 GCF_020662265.1 Psychrobacter sp. I-STPA6b | reverse complement strand
GCATTCAATGGTCTTCAAAAAGTCAATTATTAACGCTTTACCAATTGATCGATAGTCTGAGAGATTGGCAGATTATCACTATCGGTCTTAACATTATCAGTAGATTTTTGTCGTGGAATGACGGTTAGCTTGGCATCGGTCTCAAATACAATAGCCTCCACATCGTCATGATTATTGATACCCTCAGAGCGCATAGCGCATTCTAGCTCTTGCCGACACAGGCGCTCCGCACGCATAGCATCGGGTAAAAACTGACCTTGATAAAAGACAATTCGCGGCTCTGATAGCAAGACAGAGCAAA
>NZ_VEWM01000128.1 GCF_020662265.1 Psychrobacter sp. I-STPA6b | reverse complement strand
GTGTAAAGTTATTTTTTCTGCTTTGCAATCTTCAATCAAATTATCGAAGGATTCCTTTGATAGTTTTTCGTGATAAAAATCGCCTAATTGCAACATTGGAGCATATCCACAAGCGCCTAAACATTCTACACCAACTACTTGAAACAAGCCGTCTGAAGTAATTTCTCCTTCTTTCACGCCCAATTTAGAACAAGCGTAATCCATTAAATCTTCTACACCACGAGTAGCACAACAAGAGGTTCTACAAAACTCGAACATATATTTAGCCACAGGTTTTGTGTTAAACATCGTATAGAAAGTTACTACTTCGTACACTTCAATTGGAAGAATTTCCAAAATTTCTGCGACTTTTTGTTGTAATTCTACACTTAACCAATTGTCATGAGCATCTTGTACTTCATGCAAAACTGGGATTAATGCCGATTTCTTTTTATCTGCAGGATAATGACTGATTAATTCGTTAATACG
>NZ_VEWM01000021.1 GCF_020662265.1 Psychrobacter sp. I-STPA6b | reverse complement strand
ACACCATGTTGATGCCAGTTAAGTAGCGCTTGAATTTTTATAATTACCTTCCTATTTAATTCTTTTTTTCCATACCATTATTTTATATTAACTTTTATTTCATCTCACTTTCCTTTTTCTACTTACTAATCCATATCTTTCCCTTCTTTTTCTCTCCTTTCTTCTCTCCTCCTTCCCTCTTCCTCTTTCTTCTCCTCATCTTTTCTCCCCTCCTCCTCCTCCTCTCTTCCTTTCCTTTCTTCTTTCCCCTCCTCTTCTTCTTTTCCCTTCTCCTTTCCCTCTTCTTTCTCCCTTCCCTCCTTCTCTTCCCTTTTTTCCTCTTCTTTCTTCTTTCTCTCCTCCCCCTTCTTCTCCCCCCCCTCCTTTCTTCTCTTCTTTCCCCTTTTCTTCCCCTCTTCTCTTCCCTTCCTCCTTCCCCTCCTCCTTCTTTCCCCCCCCCTTTCTTTTTCTTTCCTCTTCCTTTCCCCC
>NZ_VEWM01000088.1 GCF_020662265.1 Psychrobacter sp. I-STPA6b | reverse complement strand
GTGAATACTTCTGGAGCGATGACAGGCACAACACCTTCTGTTAACATCAATACAAACAGTTTAGGTACTTCTGCCAGAGATTTTATGACGTATGCAGTTGCAAACTCAGGTGCGTTAACAGGTATTACTTCAAGCAATACAGTTGCTACCGTAAATAACATCAACGGTAATGATTTTAGAGGTATTGTATATAGTACAGCTGGTTCTGGTAGTAACACGTACATCAATTTAACAGGTGCTACTGCTGCAAACAATTTTGCTAGTATTTCAAACAACACGTTCACTAATTTAAATGTGAATACTACTGGCTCGGTAACGTTCATCAGTAATAGTTATACAGTGGCTGCAACTGGTTCACAGACAATCAATGCAAATTCAATTGTAACTGCTTTTAACAAACCTAGTGCAGGTGGTACTATTACTTTAGATACAAGTAGCAGTAGCTCTGTTGCAGGTGCGGTTATAAACC
>NZ_VEWM01000064.1 GCF_020662265.1 Psychrobacter sp. I-STPA6b | reverse complement strand
GATCAGACCTAACCCATACCAGAGAAGGAACGCAGCCAAGGCAATCGCGAGGAACCGCAAACACCACAAGGCTAAGCGCTTCATATTCACGGCTATCGACGCCGAACGGCTTGCCTCGGTTAGCGGCGCATGGGCGTAATACGGAACGCCCATGACATCGTCGGCGTTATCGCGATTGGCCAGCTGACTCGCATGTTTTTGGCTGAGGGGAGCGAGCGAACCGGGCACGCGCCCCGGTTCTGGTTCGGAAGAGGATTTCATCATCACGGACTATTGTGCACTATTCGGTCAGAATAGTGTGATCTCTGAAGCACCTTTGCTTTTAATAACCCTGATCGTAGAGCTTTTCATCGGTGGCTTCGGGATTGTCGCCGAGCTTCCCGGAGGTCTCATCGGGGTTTTTCATCAGCGAGTACGTGCTCGTCGCGAGCCCACCCCAGATGACCAACATGAACAGGACCATCATCATG
>NZ_VEWM01000070.1 GCF_020662265.1 Psychrobacter sp. I-STPA6b | reverse complement strand
TGTACTAGTCTCAACCTAATCTGACAATCACACTTTAAAAAAGAGTGTGTTACCCAAATTGATGAAGATGTCTAAACTTTATCAAATAAGGAATAACACACATGAACCATTCTAGCACAAATAGTAATCCAATCATCAAACACAGAGCAGGCTTACTAAACTTAGCTCAAGAGCTAGGTAACGTCTCTAAAGCTTGTAAAATAATGGGGGTCTCTCGAGACACCTTTTATCGCTATAAAGAAATGGCAGACAACGGCGGTATAGGCGCATTAGTGAATCAATCAAGGCGAGTACCTAACCTTAAGAATCGAGTTGATGAGTCCACAGAACAAGCTGTCATACAACATGCCATAGACTATCCTGCTCACGGTCAGCACAGAACCTCTAATGAACTTAGAAAAGTAGGTATTTTTGTTTCAGGCAGTGGTGTACGTTCTATATGGTTAAGACACAACCTAGAAAACTTCAATAAACGTTTAAAGGCATTAGAGGCAAAAGTAGAAGCCGAAGGCATCCTCTTATCTGATGAGCAAATATCAGCACTTGAAAAGAAAAAACTAGACGATGAAGCATCTGGTGAGATTGAAACAGCACATCCAGGCTACCTAGGCTCACAAGATACTTTCTATGTCGGTCATTTAAAAGGCGTTGGACGTGTTTATATGCAGACCTTTGTAGATACTTATTCGAAGGTAGCACATGCTAAGTTATATAATACCAAAACACCGATTACAGCTGCTGATTTACTCAATGATAAGGTATTGCCGTTTTATCAAGAGCATGAGTTACCGATGCTTAGAATATTAACAGATAGAGGTACTGAGTATTGCGGTAAGGTAGAACAACATGATTATGAGCTTTATTTGGCTATCAATGATATAGATCATACTAAGACTAAAGCCAAATCCCCGCAAACCAATGGTATTTGTGAGCGGTTTCATAAGACTATCTTACAAGAGTTTTATCAAATTGCTTTTCGAAAGAAGATTTACGATAATCTAGAGTCTCTACAAGCTGATTTAGATGATTGGCTTGTTTATTATAATTATGAAAGAACTCATCAAGGTAAGATGTGCTGTGGTAGAACACCTATGCAAACGCTTACTGAGGGTAAATCCGTTTGGGCACAAAAGAATTTAGCTCAAATATAACCTGACATCTTGACCGTCAATTTGGGGGTACTGTCAGATTAGGTTTGAGCTAGTACAATTTAACACCTACTGAGAAAGATAGGTTGTTTTTTAATAAAATCCTCTTAAATGGTGTCTAAAATTACTTGACCACTACAATTTTTCTTTATCAGTCATATCTGTTAAGTCAAATTATAAGAATGATAACGATAACTTAGATTGGTACTTGTATGGTTGCTGTCCTTTAGTTGAAAATGCGTTTGCCAGGTTAAAAAACTTTAGAGGAATATCTACTCGCTATGATAAGCTAAAGGCAAGTTATGGGGCTGCTATTATCCTTGCTTGTATTTATATCTGGCTTCCGCTTATTTGAATTTTATACACGCCATAATTATAGTTGGGAGAAAACTATAGCCACTTCAATGCAATGAAAAACATAATTAATCCTGAATTTGGGATAATAACTGTCAATATTTTAGGCTCAACCTAATATTATCAAAAACTATAGAATATAAGCCTCTATAAACTTAGAATAAAACTTACAGAACACTTCTAGTTTAATAGAGTATTTGAGTGATTGAAAAATAATTTGCTTTCAAATCAAATGCTTAAATTGGATTTTATCCGAACTATGGTTCAAATAGTATAAATAGAGTTTGAAGCATGCTTGATTATTATACTTCGTGCAAAAGCACCTATTTTATTAATCTTAAGTAACAAGTTATAAGAGCTAATAATAAATTTTACAAGTGTTCTATCAATTAATACGCACAAGTAATAGTTTTTTGTTCGCCATCAAACCTTAATGATACTACTAACATTCCTTCGCCAACTTGATACCCCATTGTGTCATTTCTTACAACATCACCATAATCATCTACTGGTAGTTTAAATTGTGAACGTAAAGACATAAATTGGTTGTTTTTAAAGTATAATCTCATATGTCCCCATTCAAGACTTTGCATTTGTTCAATTTTAGATAGTGGTTGACCAAAGGCTGTTGCATTTTCTAGTGTATAAGTGGTGATTTCTTCATTATTTTGATGTTCCATTTTTTGATTGACAATAGATTCTTTAAGAGTTTGTGATAAGCTATACATCTCTACAGAAGCGCAGCCTTCTGTCATTGGTTTCAATTTTGCAGTCCAATCTGTAGAAGTGGATTTAGCGTTAGCAGAGCTTATAGTCATGATTGTAAGGGTTAATCCTAATAGCATTTGCTTGGTTTTCATTATCAATTCCTTATTATATTTTAGTGTGTAAAATTTAATACCATACTTCTTGAATAACTTTTCTCGTTTTGCTATCTACTTCTAAAGTTTGACCAAACCCTTCCGAATCACTATAAGGTGTACAGTAATCTACTTCATTAGAAGTATCATCGTATGATTTTGAATATTGTGTACCTTCTATCATGACACCATCACCAGCAGTACATATTCTATCCCGATTTTTGCCTAAGGTAATTTTGACATCTTTCAAATTCCCTTGCATAGCTCGTAACCCTCTAGGGTATACAAAAATATTTTTGGTTTGTTTATTAACTGCACCATAAACCCAATAATTCAGACCACTATCCCAAAATCTAAATAGCACTGAATTTTTACCAAAGTTTGCTGGGTATTTTGCAATTTCTTTGACTTTATTGACCATTGTTCGGCTACACATATCAATATTACCCTCTAAATCAGGGCTACATTGGTCAATATGATAGCCATCAACAATAGCATCAACTTTATAGCCATAATCAGTCATTTGAGGTGCTTTATCTCTAGCATTAGCGGTACTACTTAGCATTGCTCCCAAACAAAGTGTGGCAAGCATGAGTGACTTTTTCATATCATATCCTTTTGTGATTAGTGACATATAAAATTAGCTATAAAAACTGACCTTTATAATATAACAAACTTTAATATCAAGTAGAGTACAAGAACCTAATAAAGCGTCAATTAGTGTCGTTTTATTTCAATATCCTTCTTTAGATATTGAACATTTGCTAATGTTGAATAATTTGATTTCTTACAACTATCTTGTTCTTCAAATTTATTAGAAAGTTCATTTAATGTGTAATAAAATCCACCATCTTCTACTCCAAAAATATAGTCAAAACATACTTTTGCGACAGCAGATTGTGGGTGTTCTAATTTACGATGTGAGGGATTACGAAACCAATGCCCTGTTGATATATTTTTAAAGACCCTCTCTATATTACCTTGAATAGAGTTTGAAGCACGTTGTCTAGTAATGCCTGTTTGTTTTGCATATTCCTTAGCACTATCAACAGCTTTCCAAATAACATAATACATATCTGATACTGATAGTTTAGTTAAACATTCTTTAAGTAGATTCAACATATTTTGACTAACATTAGGGGTTAAATTATTTAATCTTGATTGGGCATTTAAATAGCTTACACACTCTGATAGCTGTATTCGCTGACACCAATACTTAAACATAGGTATATTCATTAACTGATATGCAATTTCTTTGTTTTCCTTGACCTCTTTTCTAAGCTGTATCATAACCTCTAAAGGATATGCTATGTCTAAACGAACTGTTTGGTAGTCTATATCCAGCTCAGCATATTCATTAAGTTCAATACTATTTATATTTTGCTGAAGTCCGAGTATTAACACATTCTCTTTGAATAAATTTTCTATTATTTTTATATCTAACTGATTAGATGGTGACAATGGTATTAACAAATTATCACGTAAAGAAATGGTCTTTTGAAAGCTCTTTACTCCCCAACTTTCAGTAATTAATACAAGCAATAATTTAGTAAGCACATCAATTTCAGATACTGAAGGTATATGACGTAACTGAAAATTTCTGTATTCCCCCATTTTATTTATGAGTACCTGTTTATGTTGCTGTTTAATTCGCTCTTGCTCTAAACAATATTCTAAATATTCTTGCTCTTTTTGCTTTTGTAGTGCAATTTGACAACTGTCACACTGCCAGTTATTTCTCTTACCTAGCTTGGTTTCGGTAAACTCTGTACGTGTATAACAAGTTTTGATAGCTCCACAATCAACACACCTACGACCAAGAATTTTTAAACAAGAATTCTGTTTAACAATCTCTGTTACTTCCTGACTCTTCATATCAAATTCTTGAGCAATATCTTGGCAACTATAGATATAACTATTTTTTTTACCATCTGCTCGTAACCAGTATTTTTTACAGATAATCTTATGTGTTTCAGTGATATTTGATTGATATTCTACTGTTGTTTCCATTATTACCCTGTAATACCGACTATAGTCCGTAGATATTATATAGAACCATTGCAAATAATGCTATTTCTTTGTTGTGGTAGCTATAAATATGACTAAAGATGATAGGGTAATAGCATTTGGTAAGCGAGTACGTGAGGTTAGAAAAGAGCAAGGACTTTCACAAGAAAAGTTAGCTGAGTTGGCCAATATTGACCGTAGTTATATGGGCAATATTGAGCGAGGTGAGAAAAATGTTACCCTAAAGAAAATATATGAAATATGTGATGCATTAGATATTGATATTAAACAGTTATTTTAAAATATTCATAATAAATACTTAAATTATTTTTATGAAACTCTATATCTGAGAGTAGGGCACACTAAACAATACTTAAGGCTTGGTTTAATCTATGTTGCCAGCTAATAATCTCCTCACTATCCTCTGTAAGCTCTAATATACCTTGAGGGTGATTTAATGTGCGTACAGTGCCGAATTTTTTGAGATAATTAATCTTCGGCCAGCGTAGCGACCTCTTAACAATTATCTTTAATACCTCATCAATATGTTCATTCCAAGTATTGATGTCATCAACCTTTATTATCAAAGTTGACACTGGTTTAGAGTTATCACTCGTATCTATTTCTAAAATAACAAACTGAGATGTATCCGTTTTAACTCTAACCTCAAGTATAGAGCGTTTATTTCCGTCTATTGTTCTATGTAGCCTAGAACGTCCAACAGCAGGTAAAAAATGTAATCTCTCAGTGCATTCAATAGCTGGGTGTTTGGAAAGCCTTTTTATTAACAGTTTAAAAGCTTCAAATCGTTGCATATAAAGTTCTAAAACGTCACTATCATCGTCAAGTCCAGAGAAATCTGCTTGGCATGCAGTACCATCAACTATGGCTTCATCTGCACTAAGATCCAGTTCTACTAATTCCTCATACTCTTCAGCTTCTAGCCCTTTTGTACCAGAAACTCTTTTTTTGATAACTTTTCGAGTTTCTATTGCATTTGCAAAACTAAAAGAGGTTGTTGGAATCTCTATTTTTTTTAACTTAGTATCAATATTTGGTTCTTGCTGATCGTCAATAGTATCGCTATCTTTTGAACCAATTGGCTTAGCACTGTTGCTTTTAGTGCTACCTTTTTTACCAACTTTGAACTTATCACTATAAAACTGTACTTTTTGAGATAATGACGAAGGAATATTACTAATGCCTAAAATTTCATAGACATAGTAGTTATTAGTTTTTTTATCCAGCCAACCTGTAGTTTCGAGCGAAATATCCTCTAAATTGGGAGGATTAAAACTAAAGCACCACATCTTTTTATCTTGAGTTTGTTTTACTCCTTTAATAAAATTTTTAGCTATACTTTCATAAGAGGCGCGAGCATTATCGTCTATTAGTACCCAAGCTAATAAGCGTCTTTGACTCTCACTTTCAAAGGTTTTTAGAGATAGAGAGTTTGTTGGTAAAATATTTACTAGTATTGAATTTTTCTGAACTTCTTGAATCCAAAACTCTCTACTGAGTATGCTCTGATCTATACAGTTTCGGGCAAGATAAGCGTTATGAAAAAATAAAACTCGGGCAAACTCAATTTGAGGTATATGAATTGTTATTGTTGTATCGTTAAATTGGATGTAGTCAAATACAAAAGTATTGCCTCCACTTTCTAAATCAGTTCCCACTTGCCAATTAGAAGTAGATATATTTTTCAGATTAAATGGATAGCCAGCTTTACGAGCCTGACCATCAGTAGGATTTATAAAACGTCTTTTTGCAATTGCTGGCAAATTTGACAGTCTAGTATGTAATACCTGTTCCTGCTGACCACTTTTTATGCAAAGGTCAATGTTCCAAGTCTTTAAATTGTGAAATTTGAAAAGATGAGCAACATACCATATCTGGGAGTTTTCTGGATAGTATTCCACTTTCATATACTCACCTTGCTAATTTGATTGTTCACAATATTATGCGCCTTTGCTAGAAATCGACTAGACTCAGGGCTAATTCTTTCATCACTTAATCCAGCTAGTCTTAATACCTCCCAACACTGTAGAGCTTTTTTGTCTAATAAGCTATCAATTAACACACGGCTTAATCGTCTAATCTGATAGTCACTGACATCTTCACAGTATTTATTTAGAAAGGCTGATACTAAGGGTAATTTATCAAAATTTTTCTCAATCATAGAGACCGAACCTATCTGTTTTATCCACCATCTTTTTGATTTACGAGGTACTTGCAAGTCCCAGACAGTATCATTATTTATTCTTATCAATTTTCGCACAAGCTCATTATCTCTGTTATACCAGTTAACTTTTGTACCTACAGGAGTGTAATAGGTATGATATTTTTTATTAGTATTAAGAAGCCATGTTTTATCATGTCTATATAGCCATGTATAAAGTGCTTGATTGGATTTCCTAGTATCTTTAATAGATTGGCTAGTCTTGATTAAGTTAATCCAAATATTTCGCTTAGCCTCTACTAAGTTACTATCAGACTTGAAGGTTTTCTCTGTTTGTATTATTTTTCCATATTCTTTACTTGGTCGGCTTTTTACCTGAGCTAATATTGTTTTAAAAGACCATTCTTTTTCTAATAGAGATTCAATAGCAACAATATGTTCCATATAACTAAATGACTTACGATGTTTACGAAAAATATTTCGAAGCCAACCTGTTTCACTATCAAGTTTATTTAAGTTATTTGACTCTAGAAACTCTAATGACCATCTTTTTTTCACTTTCTCTAATATACAGGCATGATTAATCTGCTGAGTGCCCTTGATACAGTCATGCGTTCTAGCTAAATTTTGATAAAATGTAGTCCATTGCTCAAAAGTAGCTGAAGTTTGTTCAGTTAAAGATAAAAGCTCAGTTATTTTAGAGGTAAGAAATCTATCATCTTCACTGATACTTTCTTGTTGTTTTATAATACAGTTTTGTGGAGTGGGAGCAATAAAATCATGACGTGAGCTAGGGCGATATCTAACTAAAGAATTCACTAATTTTCCATGCTTAATACAACAGGTTATTCCTGAAATTTGCCACATGCGAGACCAATACCACTCTCCATGAGTTTTAAACTGCTCATTCAAGCATTGTGGACAGAAACGAATATATTTTAAAGGTGGTAGTCTTGAAGCATTACTACCTATAGATAGATGAATAGAGCCTTGTGATTGCCCAGCTATCCACTTCAAACAATCTTGTCTTCTTAGTTCAGGAATAAAAGGAGCATATAGAGGAAAAAGTGTGTGCTGATATACAATGTCATTGAGGTTAAAGAGATTATTAGAATAGTGGCTCATAATCTTAGATAAATGACAGGGAAAATCGACTGTTGCAACAACACCTCTATCTTCAAATACGTCATCTAATAACTGTTTTGGACTAATTAATCCAGCCCTAATTTTATATCTAGCAACTGTACTATAGATTAATTCTTCAGGATATGGCATGGGAAGATTAATCATATTAGCCTACTTTAGGTAGCCAGTCGTTAATATCAAAAATTAACGATGTATTAGCCTTTAAATACTTATAAAATGTTTCATTCTTACCTCTTTGGTTGAACTGAAAACGTAAGTCATTAGAATCTAAAGTGTGCCAGTCTTTCTGCTTGATAGACTTTGGCTTTTTTATAGATTCTTTCCCTTTTGAATCATCTTTTAAAGAGCTACTCTCTATCTTAGTTTCTTTCAACCAATCTAAAATAATGGGCATTAAATCTTCCATAGTAGCTTTGGGTAGCACAGAAACTGCCTTTTTAACTGTTGGAACTAAGAGAGGAGAGTCTTTCCCCATATCGACTAGTATACGATGCAATCTAATACTTAACTCATGACCTTGATATTCTGATACTTCATCAAATTCATCTCTTTTTTGATCTAGCTTACTTTGAAGCTGTAATAATTTTTTATCAATATTTGGTACTACCAGATCTGAAAACTGAGCGATCCTATCTGATCTACCTGACTGTAATGCCTCAATCATAGGATGAATAGGCTTTAAGTCCTCATCATAAGTAGTTTGCAACAGCTTAACGGTAATACGTTCTAATCCTGAATCTATTGCTCTAAATTGAGCAAGGACGAAAAGCTTAACCACAATATCTAAAATACCCTGAGATAATTCATACCAACACTCTCGGATATTATCAGACAATATAATGTCTGCTTTTTTTAACCACTGATACTTCCATAGGTTATCGGTAAAGCTATTCCATTCAGATTTGTATACTCTGCCATCTGACAAAGTCATATTTGCTTCTTTAGCCATTTGTTCCCAAAAAACTGAACCAAATCCAGCCCCACGACGAGCCGATCTTAAATCTCCTTCGAAGATAAATCTTGCTTTTGGTGTTCCAACCATCACTACGGGTAAACCTACTGTATTAACAAGCGTCACAAAAAAATTCAGCATTTTCTCAGCACCACCAGATTTGTTAACACTCAGGTGCTGTATCTCGTCTATTACCAATAGACCGATAGCATGATGATTAGATATTTGACGCATTAAATTAAGCAAGGTCTCTACGCTGTGACGTTTTAACGCATACTTCTGTTCATAGTTAGAATCTAATGCTTGATCAATTGCTCTAAAGAAATGAAGACAAAGACTTTTAAGAGAGCCATCATGGGGACAATCTACCCTTAAGTAAACGATTTGAGTAAAGTTAAATTTAGGGTGATAAATAACCTGAGGGTAAGTAGATAAAATCTTATTAAGTGTGGTTGTTTTACCGCTACCCGAACAACCTATAAAAGCTAAACTACGTGCGGTGGAAGTAACCGTAGGAAATCGGACTGCATTATCTTCTCCTAACATTAAACGCTCATAACCATTTTGAAGATGCGTGTTTAAAGATCCATCTGTTGGATTACGCCCCACATACCCTTCACGAATCATCACTGATAGTTTTCTTTCAAGATCAATATGACGATTAATGGGTTGGAAAAACTGCCCCATCATTTGAGAAATCAAGTGAGCACGAATAGACGATGAAGCCTGACAGTCAGATTGATTAAAATCAACACTACCTTTTAGATATTGAGCTACCTGTTTCGGTTCTAGAATACTAGGTAATGCTTCAATAAATGGATTGCCTTTATAGCTACCAAAGCTTTCCTTATAAACTGCATTAATCATAGCTAATCTCAATATTTTTTAATTAATCATCGTCAGACAAAACATCATGATAGACAGGGAATTTAAGAGCCAAATCCTCATCACTTAAATCTAAGTTTTTCTTGTCATTATTTGTTATCCCAATAGGTAGTTGAATCAACTTTCCTTTTTCATTTTTATTTTTCTGCCTATTTTTACGCTCATCATCTTTTGCTTTTTTTCTGTTATGAGTAATATTAGTTAACTGATTAGATTTGGTATTAAGTGATTTTGGCTTAGCTTTGATTGCTTCCTGTATAATTCTCTCATTTTCTCTTTCAAGCTCTTCTAATGCTAAACTGCTCTTAAGCTCCTGATTAGCAGTAGTTTTTTTCTGTTCTTCTTGAATTTGCCAAACTTCCCAAAAGCTACAGCCTTTAAACTCCCTAGAACGATCAGTTAGGTGAGCTTTCCAATAATTAAGACTGTCCTTTTCATAAAAAATATAGACTGTATCCGCATCTAAAGGGTCATAAGCAACTTCAAGAGACTTAGGTCGATTAATTGTATTTTTCCGATGTAACCAACCCTGTTCCCTCATTTCAGAACAAATATAATAATTACCGAATAGCTTAATACCTAAGTCTGATAAGGTAGCCTTTTTTCTAGGTAATAGTGCAACATATAAAGCCTGTTCTGACACTGAACGTAACTTACCTGTACGATTCTGTAGCCCCCAGCTCCATAGCTCAATAGGTACCATAGCTAGATCAGGAGGCATATCGCTATCTCTATCATAATGTCTTAATTGATGAGAATTGTTATGCATTAAAATTGAATTAATTATTATTCTTTTAAATTCTGAAATTGTTAGAGTAGCATCCAAACGGTAGTCTTTTCCTCCTTTCTTTTTTTCTGTAACTCCTGTGACTACTCCTGGAGCAAAAGGTTTAAATGTTGCCTGCATGGTTTTAAAGTATCGCTCTACAATAGGTTTTAAATCACCACGGTAAGGAGGTGTGTTTTCTATTCGCACTGAAAAACTTTTTTCTAATATTTCAATTTGATGACCCAATAACTCACCACGATCTGCAAGTATCGCATCAGGTAAACCTATACATGGCCAATCATCAGATGTGATATTAATACCATACTTTTTACAGTAACTTTGTTTATCCGCTACTGCCATCTCTAAAGCTTGAATACTAGTAGCATAGGAAGGGTTTTCGAATCCAATATAGAAGCCCGCTACCATACGACTAAACACATCTGCTACAAAATAGATAACTGGACGACCTACAATACTTTGTCTATCTGAATCAGATACTAGATATATATCAGCAATTGTTGCGTCTATCTCATAACGTGAGCCAGGACCTAGAACCTGTGTGTTCACCGTTGACCTTAACTGCCTTACATCCTTGTTATAGCTGATTTTATTATACCTAGCCTTAAGTTTTTGGACAGAAGTAAAGTTTTTGTTATAGAAGTATTTAAACTGCCAGATACTAGGAAAGTCCTCTTCTTTAACTTCTGGATTCAGAGAACGATACATTGTCTTAAATTTTCGGTACGCATAAACAATTGTATACTTACTATCATTTAAGAGGTATTTACTAATGATAATGGAAAACAGTCTTTCTATATCTTCATTAATAATGGCAGTAGTACCTTTCTTATAGACTCTAGGTCTACCCAGTTCTTTGTTTTTGGCAGTACGTTTCTTACCTTTCGCTCCAGAATTCTTATAGTTTGGAAGAAGAGCATTGGGCACTTGACCTCTTTGCCAATAATTACGAAGTAAACGATATAGTGTTTGCTTTGTACTTCTTTTAGCATCAATAATCTCGTTTATAAATTTTGCTCGTTCTTCTGGAAGGTAATAGAGAGGGTGACTTATAATAGGTTTAATAAGCTCATAATTCTCATCTCTTTTTAACTGCGCTTTACTACCATCTTCAGGAGTTTGTAAAATTAAATTTTGGTAAGGATCTTCAGTGATATAACACACACCCTCTTCAATCAGGTTGATCAAATTATCAATAAATATAAGCTCAGGTAGTGCAGATGTATTATCAATCTCGATCCAAACGACATGCTCGGGTAAAAGGCTTAAGATTCTATACTTTAAGTCTTGATTGCTATAAACATCATTGATTCGCAACATGTCGAAGCTCCTCAGTCATTAAGTTCCAATAGTGAGAGTTACTTGTTTGAATGTCGCTACATTTCAATTTTCTGAAGTCTATACGAAGGTCAAATGTAAAGAATCTCAACCCTAAAAGTATCCTCAATTCATTTAGAGATTTACCTAATTCATTGAAGTAAGCTTTATCAATATCTTTGCACAAGTTAATAATGCTTTTATCAGGGCATTTCGCAAACTCATTAGTATAAAAATGTAAGCTATCTTGAGAATCAAAAAACCTATCCTGACTCGCCTCTGGATAGAGCCATTTGATATTGTTTTGAATAGCTATAGGTATGTCTTTTTCAGTAATTATCTGCCATGGAATACCTTTAGAATACCAGTATCGACGTTCTATTTCTAACTTCTCTATGACTCTAGGCTTCATGAGATCTTCTGAATACTTTGCCTGCAAAGCAAATTGGTTAAACTCTTTATCAGAGCTCACAACATAAAAGTCTGATGTCATGACATGAATATTACCTCTAATGGCAGGATGCTTTACTTGCATACTCTCTGCAATTTCAATGGTCTCATCAAACTTAAGAGGGAACTGCTCTCTAATATCTATAATTTCATGATTCCATTCAAGAAATAGAAATGTTGCTAATTCTAGATCGGACATTAAATGATGAGTGCGTCTTGTTTTATGACCAAAGACTCTATGTGATCGACCTGATGAGGATATATCGGAAACTTTTATCCATGGCTTATATTCAGCTAGCTCACCCTGACCTCTGCCTTCTTTAATCCACTTTTCTTGTTTTTTTGAGAGCATAAAAAACCCCTACTAAAGTGACATCAACTTTAGCAGGGGATTCTAAGGGAGTCAACAGTATGATACTTTATTACTCAGTATGATACTTTATTACTTAGTATGATACTTTATTACTCGCTGACAAACATGTCAGTGAGTGGTATAAGTTTTATTCTACAGTGACGCTCTTTGCCAAATTTCTAGGCTGGTCAACATCTGTCCCCCGCATCACTGCGACATGGTAAGACAGTAACTGAACAGGGATACTATAGACAATAGGGGCTAGGGTCTCACACACTTCTGGTACATTGACCACATGTAGTCGCTCACTTGCCTCAATTTGGCTATTTTCACTGGCAAAGACGAACAGTTCACCATGACGAGCATGTACCTCTTGCATATTTGCTTTGAGCTTATCTAGCATACTGTCTTTGGGGGCAAGCACCACAATCGGCATGTCTTTATCAACAAGAGCTAAAGGTCCATGTTTTAGCTCACCACCTGCATAGCCTTCCGCATGAATATATGAGATTTCTTTAAGCTTTAATGCTCCCTCTAAAGCAATGGGGAACTGCACACCACGCCCTAAAAATATGGTGCTGTGTTTATTTTCAAATAATGAACTCAGCTCTTGAATGGCATGGTCAAGGGTCAAGCTACTATGCAATTGCCCTGATAAATTATGGAGTTCGCTAATAAGACTTTGTAACTTTTCATCACTTAGCCTATGTTGCACTTGCCCAATTTTTAGTACCAACAACATCAAAGCGACCAATTGTGTGGTAAAGGCTTTGGTTGAGGCAACACCGATTTCTACCCCTGCCATTGTTGGTAAGAAAATATCGGTTTCACGTACTAAAGATGAAGTGGGGACATTACATAAGGCAAGGCTAACAAAACCTGCCACTTGTTTTTGCTGCACATCACGCAATGCTGACAGGGTATCTGCTGTCTCACCTGACTGAGAAATACAAATCATCAAGGTGTCGTCTAAAACTACAGGCTCACGATACCGAAATTCACTGGCAATCTCAACTGAGCAAGGCAGACGCGTTAAACCTTCAAACCAATATTTTGCTACCATACCAGCATGGTAACTTGTACCACAGGCTAAGATTTGAATATGTTTGACACTAGCCAGCTTATCTTGATAAGGAGCTAGAAAGTCACTTTTTAACGCATTACCTTCGACTGCCATCTCAACGGTACGGGCAACAGCATCGGGCTGTTCATAAATCTCTTTAAGCATATAGTGCTTAAATTCACCTTTATCAGCGTTGTGCTGTTTGGCGTCTAATTCTTTAACAGCTCGTTGAACCACTTTGCCATTGGCATACACACGAATATCCGTACGAGTAATACAAGCAATATCACCTTCTTCAAGGTACATAAAACGGTTGGTCACAGGTAATAATGCTAACTGGTCGGAGGCAATAAAATTCTCACCAATACCGACACCAATTACTAAGGGTGAACCCAAACGTACAGCAATGAGTTCATTTGGATTATCGACATGAATCACTCCTAAGGCAAACGCCCCATGTAATCTAGGACGCACTTGCTCTACCGCTTGCAATAAGTCGTTCGTCGTTTCATAGGCGTCTGCAATCAAATGAGCGACCACTTCGGTATCAGTTTGTGAGGTAAAGGTATAGCCTTTATCCAGCATTTCTTGTTTGAGTGTGGCGTAGTTTTCAACAATGCCGTTATGCACCACCGCTACTTTGCCTGATACATGTGGGTGAGCGTTACGCTCAGCAGGCTCGCCATGTGTTGCCCAGCGGGTATGAGCAATACCAATATTTCCTTGAAAATACTCAGGATTTTTATTGACCGCATTGACCAGTTCTTGCACTTTACCAACTTGGCGCTCACGGTGTAGCTCAGTACCATTTTCACTATTATATATGACAGTTAATCCTGCTGAATCATAGCCTCGATATTCAAGGCGTTTTAGCCCTTCTAACAAGATGGTTGAAATATTACGTTCAGCGATTGCGCCAACAATTCCACACATAGGTTTTCCTTATAAAGTCATTATTTTTTCTAATGTATTAATCCTAAAAACTATTTGCTTTTTGAAGGACGTTGCCAGCCTTCTTTTTGTACCTGTTTGCCACGAGCTACAGCCAATGTATCATCGCTCACATCTTTGGTAATTACCGAGCCTGCTCCCACAGTTGCGGTTTTGCCAATACGTACAGGAGCGACAAGGCTAGAGTTTGAGCCGATAAAGGCATTATCATCAATAATGGTTTGTGATTTATTAACGCCATCATAGTTACAAGTAATCGTGCCTGCACCGATATTGACACCTTCACCAACCACAGCATCACCAATATAGCTGAGGTGATTGACTTTACTACCTTTGCCAATGGTAGACTTTTTGGTCTCGACAAAGTTACCAATTTTGCTGTTATCAGCAAGTACTGTTTGTGGACGCAAATGAGCAAAAGGTCCAATATCTACGCCTGCACCAACAGTTGCTTGGTCAAGGACACAATATGGCTTTAGATAGCAGGCATTACCAATTTGACTGTTTTTGATGACACAGCCTGCCTCGATATAGACGTTATCTCCAAGTACGCAGTCGCCTTCAAACACCACGTTAACATCAATAAATACATCTTGCCCTGCTTGCAATGTGCCACGAATATCGACACGATTGGGGTCAGCAAATTGTACCCCTTGCTGTTGTAACTGACTGACTTGATGGCTTTGGTAGGTACGCTCTAGCTGAGCTAATTGGATGCGGTCATTAACACCATCTATCTCAAAATTAAAAGTCGGCTCAATGGCGATGATATTAATACCGTCAGCCACTGCCATTTTGACGATATCAGTTAGATAATACTCTTGTTGGGCATTATCATTCGACAGCTTGGGTAGGTATTTGTGCAATAAGGCATTATCGACACAATAGATACCACTGTTAATCTCGCAGATTTTTTGTTCTGCTTCACTGGCATCTTTTTGCTCAACAATGGCGGTGATTTTCCCCTCAGCATCTCGTTTAATACGACCCAAACCGAAAGGATTATCCACGGTTAAGGTCAGCATGGACATACCTTGAGTATTGTTATCTTGCAAGCGTTTTAGGGTATGTTCACTGACCAGTGGCACATCACCATATAAAATTAGGCTCTTACCATTTTGTGGTAATTCTTCTAGGGTAACTTTTACCGCATGACCTGTGCCGAGTTGCTCAGTTTGTTCAACCCAAGTCAAGGCATAATCATTCATCGCTGATTGCACTTGCTCACCGCCAAAGCCATAGACAACAATGGTTTTATCAGCATTTAGCTGTCCGCAAGTATCCAAAACGTGGGCTAATAATGGCTTATGGGCAAGGGTTTGCAAAACTTTGGGTTTCGCCGATTTCATGCGTGTGCCTTTGCCAGCTGCGAGGATGATGATGGATAGAATGTCTGAATTATTATTTGCAGTGCTTGTTGTATTCATAGTGAAAAAATCTTAGCTGTTAAATGAAAAGTTAGTCAATAAAAATGGAATAAGCAAATTTATTATAAGTCAAAATAATGAATAGGGGAAATTGTAAGTGAATGAACTTTATATTGATTTGGTTATTTGTGTCTAAAAAATAAGCATACCTATAAAAATAATGAGATACCATATAAGATAAGGCATTATTCCTGCGATAATATCATCAAGCATGATACCAAGCCCGCCCGATAATTTTTTGTCTAGCCAACTAATTGGGAATGGTTTTAAAATATCAAAAAAGCGAAAGGCAACAAATGCTCCTAAAAATAAACACCAAGAAATCCATAAGTTTTCACCACCTCCTATCAAAAGTGATGGTTTTAGTCCTATATAAACCAGTGGCAATAAAGTAATCCACATACCCACCCATTCGTCCCATACGATATGCGGGTCATCATGCACACCCATTAAGTCCGAAGTACGCCCACAAATATAAACTCCGACAATCCCTGCAATCACGGTAATGATTAAAAATGGTACAAATCCTAATGCCATTAATGGAATGGCAACAATCAATCCACCCACTGTGCCCCATGTACCTGCTGCCCGTTTGGGCATACCACTGCCTAGCCCAATGCCAAGCCAATAAATAAGTTTATCAAATGCACTGGCGTTAGCAGGCAGTGGTGGGCAGTCGTTGGCTTTGCGAACGTCAGGTTTGTGTTGATGAGAATCTGTCATGGGGTAGGCTCGTGTTATCTATTTTCTTTATGATAATTAAAGTTTATAACAATTAAAAATGCTGAAAACCATGCAGATTTGGTAACTGGCTAAAAGGGTAAGGATTATTGGCAGTGACTGGTTGATTATTATAAAACAAGATTGGTTGGTGATAAGAGTCTGTCGTAGCGACTACTTTACCAATACAAGTAATGGGGGTGTTATTAATCTGTGCCAAGTTAGCAATGCTGGAAATATCAACATCGGCAGGTAGGGTAAATGCCAACTCATAATCATCACCACCTGTTAGCTGGCATAATAAACGCTTATCTAACGGTATTTCCTCTAGGCTGGCAAGTGGTTGGCTACAGGGTAGACTTTCCAAATTCACATGCATACTCACACCACTTTGCTGGCAAATATGCCCCAAATCCTGCACCAATCCATCAGAGATATCAATCATCGCTGTCGCTTTGCCTTGCTGAGCCAATACCTGACCCAGTGCTACTCTAGGCGTTGGCATATGTAAGCGGTGAGCAAGCTGTTGACCAATCGTGGTATCGGGGTGATTTAGGGCATAATTGGCATCGCCTAACGTACCTGATACATAGACTTTATCACCAACTTTTGCGCCATCACGATAAATGGGTGAGATGGACTTTGATGACGAGCTTGGTGGTAAAAAACCTTGAGCGGTAATACTAATAACCAACTTATCATGTTGTGTGGTATCGCCACCGATAAGTTGCACACCATATTGCTGGCAAGCATGAAATAAACCTTTGGCAAACTCAGTAAGCCATGTTTGAGTTGCCAAGCGTTTGGGTAGAGCAAGGGCAAGTAAAATATGGTGCGGGGTTGCGCCCATCGCTGCCAAGTCAGATAAATTGACGACTACTGATTTATAGCCAATAGCAAAACCAAGCTGTTCTATTGTTTGCCAGTCATCACTAAAATGCCGACCTTGTACCATCGTATCAACACAGCTGACCAGTTTGACACCATTAGCAGGGCTGATTACTGAGGCATCATCACCAATGCCTTTATCAACTTTTGCCATCTGATTAATAGAGGCAGTTGCTGATTGTTTGGCAAAAATATCGTAAATCAGCTCAAATTCGGTCATGATGGTTTATCGGTTTTTTGTACTTTAGCAGAGGATTGGCTTTTACGACTGATTCTAGGCTTGGCAGTATGATGACTATCCGTCGTTTTGTTTTCTAATTCTGTGTCTGGTGTTGTGTCTACGGGTTCAGGTTTTGTGGTATCAGAGCCAGTTTCATCAGTAGTTAAGGTGGGCGGTTGTGGCTTACTAGATTTGGCACTTTTATCCGCATTGACTTCAACGGCACGCAGTTGCACCGCCATTTTATCCAAGACAGCATTAATGAGTTTATGAGCGTCAGTTGCCCCAAAATGGGTGTTGAGTTTCATTGCCTCATCAAGCACCACTTTATAAGGAATGTGTAGGCTGTATTTGAGTTCATAAGTGCCGATTAATAAGATGGCATGCTCAATCATGTCTAGCTTGTTAAGCTCACGGTCGAGGTGCTGACTGATAAGCTCATCAAGCTCATCAATTTGCTCAGGAATGTCACGCATCATCTGGTGATAATAGCCCAAATGTACGGTATGCATGGCATTGGTGGCACGAGTACGAGCAGCAATGTCATGTGGGGCGTTGGCTTTCCATTCTCGTTGTCCGTCTTGTTCAAAGCGATGGTCAGTCATCAGCCATTCATAAATCCCCTGCAAGGCAAAACGGCGTGCTTTTCGTACAGCAGTATGACTGGTCTTATAAGAAGACTCATTAATATCAAATGATTGCTGAGTTTCATCTTGTGTTTGCGGATTTGCGTGAGAAGGTTTGCTGTGGCTGGTATCGCTCATATTAAGTGGCTCTGGTTATATCAAGTAAAAGAGTATGTCAAATAAAAATGGTCAAACAATGAATTAAACAATAAAGGCAGGGTCAATTCAAAATACAACGCCAATGAATTGACCTTAACGTAAAAAATAAAAAAACAACATTAAAAAACTGATTGATTAGCGACATTGTTAATTATTAATGGCACTGTTAATCAGTGATAGATTAGTCAATGATGTTTAATCAATAACCTCATTATTATCTAACTGTGACAATACCGCCACCATTTCTAGTGCCACCATTGCCGCTTCACTGCCTTTATTACCAGCTTTAGTACCTGCCCGTTCGATGGCTTGCTCAATACTGTCAGTGGTTAATACACCATTAATCACAGGAATATTATAGTCAATCGCCACACTGCCTAAGCCTTTTGCTGACTCAGCCGCTACATAGTCAAAATGTGGTGTACTGCCACGAATCACTGCACCTAACGCGATAATGGCGTCAAAACGGTCAGTTTCTGCCATATTTTGGGCAGTAATGGGTAGTTCAAAAGCACCCGGTACTCGTACGATGGTGATTTGCTTACCTTGTACGCCATGACGTAATAGGGTGTCAATCGCTCCATTAACTAAAGATTCAACAATATAGCTGTTAAAGCGAGCAACAACGATACCAATACGAGCGTTGGTGTTTTCGTGTAAGTTGCCATCAATGTGGATAATGTCGTCACGTTGTTGTTGTAGATTTTTCATAAGGGTCTCTCAGTTTGCCGTTTATTAATAGTGAGCAATAAAATGGCTGGAATTAGGGATAAAATATAATGCGGTTATGATAACATTTTTTGTGGTGCGAGGGGATTATAAAGCGCTAACGCACCACAGTATGAGTCCTAAATGATAGTCGTTGCAGATATTATGATTCGTTTGGTGATAAATGAGCAATAAACCTGATATCATCTTGTATAGTATAAGGTTGTTTAGACGGTATTATTTGGTAGTTTTGGTTTATAACCGCATCTCAATGCCTTGCTCTGCCATAAAGCGTTTTGCCTCACCGACCGTATGGTCGCCAAAGTGGAAAATACTGGCAGCCAGCACGGCATCTGCCCCACCTTGTAGTACACCATCGGCTAAATGTTGCAGCGTGCCCACACCACCTGAAGCAATCACAGGCACAGAAACGCTATCAGTAATGGCTTTCATCAATGCTAAATCATAGCCTTTGCGTGTGCCATCACCGTCCATTGAGGTCACCAATAACTCACCTGCACCAAACTGTGCCATTTTACCTGCCCATTCAACGGCATCAATGCCAGTGGGTTTGCGCCCACCATGAGTAAAAATTTCCCAACGTGGTTGAGTTTTGCCCTGACTATCGACCACATCTGCTACTCGTTTGGCATCAATCGCTACGACAATACATTGATTACCAAAGCGATTTGCCGCTTCGCCAACAAATTCTGGATTAAACACTGCTGCTGAGTTAATGGCGACTTTATCCGCTCCAGCATTAAGCAAATTACGAATATCAGCCACTTGACGCACCCCACCGCCCACAGTTAATGGAACAAATACCGTCTCTGCCATACGCTCAACGGTATGATAAGTGGTTTCTCGCCCATGATAGGTTGCAGTAATATCCAAAAAGGTGATTTCATCTGCCCCTTGCTCGTTGTAGCGTTTTGCTACTTCCACAGGGTCGCCAGCGTCTTTAATATCGACAAACTGCACCCCTTTGACCACACGACCATTATCGACATCAAGGCAGGGAATAATACGTTTTGCAAGCATAGAAAATCGCCTTAGGTTTATAAAAATAAATAGAGTAAACAAAAATGATGGCGCTATTTTAACAAAAATAATGGCTTAAAAATGCGTATAATCTGTGAAATACGCAGATTTAAACTAAATTAACAAGGACTGTGCAATGACCCTACAAGTATGGCTTTACTATTTATTGGCGGTGCTTATTTTGACCGCATCTCCCGGTCCTAGCTCATTATTGTGCATGAGTAAAAGTGTGCTAGCAGGCTGGCGAGTGGGAGCGATGACTGCACTGGGTAGCTTAACTGCCATCACCATTATCATGACCTTATCATTTACAGGACTTGGGGTGATTATCGCCTCATCAGAGCTGATTTTTAATATCATTAAATGGCTTGGAGCAGGTTATTTGATTTATCTGGGTATCAAATCTTTATTATCAAAACAAACCTCTTATAAAGAAGTTTTTAATAATGCCAACCATTACACGCCAGAACATCAGCAACAATATAAGCAAAAAAATAAGACCGATTTCTATAAACACTATTTAAGTGGTTTTATGGTAGGGGCGAGTAATCCAAAAGCCATCCTGTTTTTTACCGCTCTATTTCCGCAGTTTATTAACCCAAATTCTACTATGTTACCGCAATATCTAATTTTCGTGAGTACCTTTGTAGTATTAGAATTATCGTGGTTGTTGTTCTATTCTTATATGGGGGCAAGCTCATCAGCATGGCTACTTAAACAAGGTCGGGCAAAGCTGTTTAATCGGCTAACAGGGGTGGTTTTTATTGGTGCAGGGTTGTTGTTATCAACATCAAAACAAACATGAAAATATTATTAGACTTTGATGGGGTGATGGTTACCACACCCTCTTGGCAAGCAGTTGAACAAGCAGATGATGGGTTTATGGCATTTAATTCTAAATGTGTGCAGAATTTGGCACACATCTTAGCCAAAACTCAAGCCGATATCGTGCTTACCACCACCCACCGTATTCATTATGATGAGGTGCAGTGGCTGAAACTGTTTAACAATCGGGGTATTGTTACCAATAAAATCACTAAAGTAAACCAAGCTCAAAGCTTTGCAGAATTGGCAAATCGTTGTGATGAAGTATTGCAATGGGTTGCCAACAATCCTGATGAAAATTTTGTGATTATTGATGATGATAAATCTTTATATAATTTACCTGATAGCCCTGAATATGACCTTAAAAAAAGATGGGTGAAGACGCAATTTCATCAAGGATTGACAGTTACAGGACGAGATAAAGCGTTAGAGATTTTGTTAAATTCTCATTTTGATTAACAGTTCACTTGTAAATAATTTGTCTATATTATCGATTCTTATTTCTTATTGGTTTTGAAATTCCTCCGGTTGAATAAATATATCGCCATATTTGCCAAGATTGACAGGAATTTTATAGGTCTGCCCTTCTTTTAAGTTGGGGTTTATCAGTCTTTCACGAGAGCCATAAAAATATAATCGTCTATCTTTTATTGGGCAGTCATCAGATTGTATTTCCCAGCGTTGTTCATTACGGACTTTGTCATAATCATCAAGTAGCATATCACAAACCACAGTTTGGCTATTTGCTGTCTGCTCATTTTGCCAATGTATAAACGACTTATAACTACTGCCCAATAGCCAACCCCAAACAGCCCCAATCACTAAAGATGCAATTAACGTGTAATATTTATTTTGGGTGGGTTGTTTGTATTTACGATGGTTTTCAAAAAGTACATAACAGGTGATACAGCTTATTAGCAAAAAGCCAATACGAGGCAATGTCATCGGCATTTCGCCTAAATGCCAAGCTGTTAATACGTTCATATCCACATAAAATATCGCCAAAAAATATACAAAACCAAAACAAACCAATACTCTCGCCCATGCACCCAATTCAAATTTATCCAATCTTTGTTTGGCTCGAATATCAGTAACTTTATCAGGGTCACCAACAAAGCTAATCAATTCGTCTTGTAACTGTTGAGCAGACTGCTGTCTATTAAAGCCTTTTAATATATAGCTATGGGTAAAAATATTAATGATTTTACTTTCATTGTTATCATTAATATTCATGCTATCTGTTAAGACAACCATTTCAATAGTATTCCCTAATTCACCAATTTCGCCTTCTTTAATCATTAATGCTTTAATTTGCTTTTGATAAATAATTTGAGTATTTTTAGAGAACCAATGATAAATAGTCATACTCTCATCACTGATAATGATTTTGGGATAATAACTAATAATAATAACGAAAAAAAAGACAATTATTAAAACAAATATTATGATAGTAAGAACCTCTATAGCAGACCATAGTGTTATAGATGATTGCCATAAGTTTATTATTATAGGAGTCATCATTGTTGCTAGAAGAGAGATAGCCATTATTAAAAACTTTGTATAGCTAAATGTAAATGTCTGAGAGGACGTTTTTAAGTCATTCATTACACTTCCTTGTAGTATTATTTTTTAGTTATGAATACAGTGTAACTTAATATTGTACATAGAACCAGAATAGACAGGTGTCAATCCGCAACTTTTCGGTATAATGTAAGCATAACTTTTGCAAATAAACTCAAGAGAATCCCATGTCCGTCTATACCCAACTAACCACCGAACAATTCAGAAATTTTTGTCAACAATTTGGCGTAGCATTTGCCAAAGCCATTCCCATCACCCAAGGCATTAAAAATTCTAACTGGTTTATCCAAACCACTGAGGATAAAGAGGGTGAGTATTCTTACGTTTTTACCTTATTTGAAGAGCGTAAACCGCACGAAATTGAGAAAATGGCGGTGATTTTAAACCAATTAAAAGGACAACTGCCTGTTGCCTCACCGCTTGCTAAAGTCAATAACCCCAAAGAGTTTGTCGCTTATTTTGATAACAAAGCCATCACCCTTGTACCAAAATTATCAGGCACACACCCAAAAGTTGCCACCATTGATATGTGTGAACAGATGGGCGAGGCATTGGCGGTGTTACATCAGACGCTCAGCACGCTAACCCCTGCTGAAAATTATGGCGTAGAGCTGTATCCGTGGCATTTGGTGCGTGACCGCGAAACCCAATATATGCCTGCTGATGAGGCAAGGCTTATGCACGATATTTGGTCAGCTTATGAGGCGTTGCCGTTGGCGAGTTTGCCCAAAGGTTTGTGTCATTTGGATATGTTTGCCGATAATACTTTATGGGATTTTCATAGCACGCCAGACACGCCAAAATTGACGGGATTGCTTGATTTTACTGAGGTTAGCGTTGAGCATTATGTGATGGATATTGCCATTACCATCAATGATTTTTGTACCACATGGGGCAATGCTGAGCATGGTGAAAAGGTTGAATTTGATGAGGCAAAAAAACACGCCTTTTTACGGGGTTATCAACGCCAACGCCCATTGACTCCCGCAGAGAGCAAAGCCTTGCCAATCATGCTTGCTCAAGCGTCAGTGATTTTTTGGTTGTTACGCCTAAACGTCATTTATTACAATCGCCAACAAGGTCGCACTGGCGATAATATTATGGTCAAAAATCCTGATTTGATGAAGCGTCTAGCGTCTTATCATTGGGAACAAGTGGAAAAGTCGCAGGCACAAATTCAATATGTTTATTTATTACAGCATCTGCCTGATAGAGATACCGATAAAGAAGATATGGCAAGGTTAAAAATAATTGGTATTTTTGATAGTGAACAGCAAGCAGAAATGGCAGTAGAACAATTAAAAACTCAGACAGGATTTAAAGATTATCCTAATGATTTTGTTATTGTTAAATATGCGATTAATGAGCTGGATTGGTCAGAAGGATTTGGTGGTAATTAAATTTATTTTTTAAGGAAAGAAATATGAGCGATAAAGTAGATAACTGGCAAAAACTGGCACAATATGACACCAATATTCAAGGTGAATTGCATGCCAATTTATTAAAAAATAATGGTATTCATGTGTCTATGCAGGCATTAAGTGCTATCCCCGGCATGAACTCTGGAGCAGTGCTTTGGGTGCAACAAGAAGAATTTGCCCAAGCTAAGCGTATTTTGGATAGCATTGCTGATGGGGTTGATGATGATTTTGAAAGTGACTTTGGAAATAATAGTAATAATGGTGATGAATAAATGTGCCAACTTTTAGGAATGAACGCCAATACGCCAACTGATATTGGCTTTAGCTTTGCAGGATTTCGCAAGCGTGGTGGGCTAACAGACCACCATGAGGACGGCTTTGGTATCGCCTTTTTTGAGCCTGCCGACTGTAGCAGTATGCAAACCAAAACAGGGTTGCGACTGTTTCATGACAATCAGCCCAGCAGTCAATCGCCTGTTGCCGATTTGATTAACAATTATCCCATCAAAGCCACTAATGTCATCGCTCATATTCGTAAAGCCACCCAAGGCAAAAACTGTCTGGCAAATACGCACCCTTTTGTGCGTGAAGTCTGGGGGGAGGAATGGGTATTTGCCCATAATGGTCAGATGAATAGCAACTTCGTGCGTCGTTGTGAGCGTTTGCAAAATAATGGCAATGCTGAATATTGCCAACCTGTCGGCAATACCGATTCGGAAATGGCGTTTTGTTATTTGATTAATCGGCTTAAATCCACCTTTAAAAAACGCCCTGATGAGGCAACTTTGTTTGCTTTTTTGACCGCTCAATGTCGTTATTTGTCTGCTAATGGTTTGTTTAATTGTTTGCTATCCAATGGCGATTGGCAATTGGCTTATGCAGGCAGTTTGCTGTTTTATCTGACCCGCCAAGCTCCCTTTGGTGAGGCACGTCTGGCTGATGAGGACATGGCGATTAATTTTAAAGATATTACGGGTGATAATGATAAAACCACGATATTAGTGACCATTCCGTTAACTGAAAATGAGGATTGGCAACAGCTTGCGGTCAATGAATGTGTAATTTTCCGAGATGGGCAAGTATTGCATCGAGATACGCCAAGTTTGCGTAAATATCTAACCATTGAAGAAGGCATTGCTATTGCTAGGGAAGTTGGGGCGAGTGTGTAGCTGTGTCTAGCTTATCAGATGTGATGGCTTGTTTATTATTTATACTCATCATAGCTTGGAATATTTTAATCAGTTTATTATTTAAAAGATTAAAAACACACCACCCACAAAAATTTAAACAATTAGGTCGCCCTAGTATATGGAGACGATATCCTCGACCTAATTTTTTAACGATAGATTTTATTTGGTCAAGAGAGTATGAGCTATTATATGATAAAGAGTTAAATCGTCTTTGTAGATTGATAAAAAAATTTATGATTATTGCCATTGTCATTATTACTTTAACGGTTCTTATTATATTGATTCAGTAAAAATAAATGGTTAATACTTTCTTAGAAGACTTGATATAAAAAATCATAAAAACTGCCCACAACATCTTTTAAACTTTTCCCCTGAGCCACAAATACAAGGTTGTTTTTGGCTTATGGATAGATTTACCGTTGGGTCAACAAAAAACCATTTTTCTAGGGCTTTTCCTTCCGCTATTTTATCACCACTTTTTACCTTTATTTTTACAAAGGTAGATAGTTCATGATGACATTGTAAGCCCTCAGCGGTTGTAAAATACGCTTTAAACTCAACTTGAGCATGGCGTTTGCCAATTTTGGGATTATGATGAACGATTTCTAATCCTGCCCAATCCGTCTGTTTTGCCCAAGTTTTAATTGCCGATTTATCCAATAATGGCTGTTGGCTTGGTAATGTGGTCGCTACGATATAATCAATATTTTGCAAGACAAAGGCACTGTAACGTGAGCGCATTAGCTGTTCGGCAGTGGTGGCAAATTGTTGTCCTGTTTGGAATGATTGGTGTAATGGCTGGCAACAATCCGCATAGCTTCTTGTTAAGGTATTAATACTATAAGTATGTTGAGAGCATGGGCAGGGAGTATTTGGATTCATATCAATGCGTGTATTATTGTTGAATGTTTTCGATCTGATTGGCGTTATAAGATACTGATTAGTTGAGAGAAAAACTCTTGTGGTAGTAGTCCTTTTTTTAGTAAAAACCAAGTAATAGGATCAGTTAGGTGATTCCAAAGCGGGGCAAATGGTGGTGCGATAAAAAGTAAAGTAGCCAGTAGTGCATAAAGTACCATATAGTAGGGTTGCTGTTTGTGTTGATAAAACTTCATCGCTGTTCCTGATGAGCGTTTTAAACGGCGATTTAATAAGTCAACACTGTACGCCTCATCTAAACCCAAATGTACCATTGCCCCTATGAATAAAAACAGTCCATAAAACCAACTAGTAATGGTAGGTGTACCCAGAAGATAAAAGTTAATACAGACTAATCCTAGCGATAAGATTGCCATATAAGGCACAGAATGGATAATTCCTCGGTGGACAGTCAGTTTGGTAAAGAGTGAAAAGACACCATAACGCATGATGCCATATGCAGAGAGCCACAATGCAAATAGTGAGAGTAAGGACAGAGAGCTACGCCAGTGTATCACCAGTATAAAAGCGACCATTAACGATGCTGCATCAAACCCAAGTTTAATCGGTGTTGAATTGTCAGAGTCTATATCAGGTAACAGTCCACCTACTGTACCAATAGCAACACAAATTAGAAACTCATGGTTATCAAGTAGCCCTGCTTTATAGCTGATTAGGCTAAGTACCCCACTGACAGCAAATGCGCCATTTAGATGTGTTTTAAAGTTTGCCATAGAAAGGCTAGCTAGCTATCAAGTTGAGAGACAAAGTTTTATACGCCAAAAGTTTACAAGCTAATTAAGCTGGTCGTTTTGGTGTAAGCACCTCTTCCATACGTTTTGCTAGTCGAATATCATGGCTTGTAATACCGTTAACATCATGAGTAGTTAAACGTACCATGACTTCATTATAGATATTCTTCCACTCTGGATGGTGCTCTAGCTTTTCAGCATGAAAGGCAACAGCATTCATAAAGCTCATGGCCTCGATAAAATCATTAAAAACAAAAGTTTTTACAATACTATTGCCTTCTTGTTGCCAGCCTTGGAGGTCTTGTAGTTGTAAGGCAACTTGGTCATCGGTTAAGTGGCTCATATGTGTATCCTTTTAATCATCTAATTAAGAAATAAAAATAGAAATGGCAAAGCTTTCATATTGTTTTATACAAATATTTGTTTAATGGAGTCTTTGTTTGACACTTTCTATATGAATTTGAGTTCATTATAGCCAAACCGACATACATTGACTATGGTATTGATGTGATATTTAGATTTATTATGCGTTGTTTTGTGCAACGTCGCTAACAAAAATATTATGTATGCTTGTTTGCTAGATAGAGCAACGACAGTTTCTTATGATTAAGATAGCTCTCTACTATGTCTGGTATACAGTAAAGATAAGATTTATCAAAGGGGTGATGGTAGCTGTTGAACATTCATCTTTATAGGAAGAACTGAGATACCGATTTTAATAAGTAGAGTCTTAGTCAAGGCAATGAACGGGTTAATATCCTGATATTAACCCGTTCATTCATGCAAAATAAGGTGAGTTTCAGCGCTGTTCTTCTTATTAATATAAACTTAATGGGATAGATATCCAACAGAGCTTAGTTTGCCAGTCTGATTTAGTACACCTTATTGACCGAACCATTTTTGCTCAAGTGCTTGATATGTCCCATCTGCTTTGATGTTTTTAAGACCCAAATTAACTTTTTGTACCAAATCATCATCACGATCTTTAGCAAATAAGATACCATATGGCTCTGCTGGTAGTTGCTGATCTTTATAGACTTTCAAATTTAAGTCGTTTAGATCTTTTGCGTAATAACTGAGTACAGGTGCATCACCAAGAGCATAGTCTGACTTATCTTGGATAACTTGTTCGATAGTTCTATATGGTGTCTCAACATATTGGATATGAGCCTTGTCAGGGATAATATCTTCAATCAGTTCAGCAGATGTACCATTGGCAATGACAGAGACGTTATATGAGCTTAGGTCTTTTAGATTGGTAATTTCAGGCTTATCTGCTTTGGCGAGTACGGCTTTGTGAGAATGATAATATGGCTCACTAAACTGCATAGTTTCCTGTCTTTCTGGTGTGATAGATATGCCTGAAATTGCCATATCATATTTATGTTCCATAATCCCTTCGTATATTTCATCTCTGGGCACGACGGCAAAGGTAATATTAAAATTTTGATCTTTAGCAATGGCATTGAGAGTATCGATATCAAAGCCCGTTAGCTTGAGTTGTTCGTCACGTAATACAAATGGCTTAAAGATTTTGACAGTTGCTACGACATAATTTGGTTTATTATTATCAGGGCTCGTATTGGCAGTTTCTTGCGCTTTATTATTGGTTGTAGATTTTGATGCAGATTGCTGGGTTGTATTATCACTTTGAGCGGTATTGCTTTGGGTAGTGTTGTTGGTCGAGTTCGAACAACCAGTAAGTAAAAATAGAGATGATGAAAGTAGCGCCAATAATAAACGTGAGGAGCTTGTAGATAGCATAAAAGTTCTCCATACTCTGAAACTGTAAGATAATTAAAACAGCATAATCCCTGCTGTTTTTCATAATTCCTTAATATAAACAAGGCATTATAAAATGTTTTATAGAAAATCTACAAGATAAGAAGAAAGATAAAATCAAAAAATCCAGTCATCAAGATAGGGTTGACAAGGCGTGTAGGCAAGTTAGCTCTAAGGTATTGAGCTATTCTAATATAGAAGGGAAACAGGTTATTTGTTTAGCCTCTGATAAGATTGCAGAAGTTTTGCAATCTTATGTTCAGAATATCGCTATTAATATGATTTTTGTCTGTTACGGATAAGCAGTACTAGAGGCGAGTTATAGTAGTAGGTCTTGATATTTAGGGTGTTTTTTAATATAGGCTGCCACAAAAGAGCATTGAGGAATGACTTTTTTGTTAGTGGCATAGGCATAGTCTAGTGCATTTTTTACTAATGCTGAGCCAATACCTTGCCCGCCTAACTCACTAGGTACAATGGTATGATCATAGATAAGGGTATCATCTTGCTCTTGATAGCTGATATAGCCAGTATGTCCATCAATAGTCGTTTCAAAGCGGTTTTGTGCGTCATTATGAGTGATGGTTAGAGGTTTATTCATGAGTTACACCTTATAATGTATCCTTGTAAAATGGCATCGCCATTACTCTACTGTAATAGATATAATAAGAGAAATAAAGATAATTTTTTGCTTGGTTTTAGTTGTTTATTAGGTTGCATTTTTTATATTAGTATTGTCACAAGTCATAAATACCAACAAGTAAAGTAAGTTAAGGTGCTAATCTGATAGTAAATATGCGATAATATAAAGACGTATCTATTTGACAAAATGGCAGTTACCAGCCCTAATTTTTATTTGTAAGTAGTAAACACACCTTAAAATTAAACTTGATAAATGGAGTGTCAATGGCACAGTATATTTATACCATGAACAATGTTTCAAAACTTGTTCCCCCAAAACGTGAAATCTTAAAAAATATCAACTTATCCTTTTTCCCCGGTGCCAAAATTGGTGTTTTAGGGATTAATGGTGCGGGTAAATCTACCTTGCTTCGTATTATGGCAGGCGTGGATACAGAATATAGTGGTGAGGCACGCGCCCAGACTGGCACTAAAGTCGGCTATCTACCCCAAGAGCCACAGCTGGATGAAAGTAAAGATGTACGTGGTAATGTCGAAGATGGTATGCGTGAGGCACTAGATGCACTGGCACGTCTTGATGAGATTTATGCAGAATATGCCCTACCGGATGCTGATTTTGATAAATTGGCAGAAGAGCAGGGCAAAATGGAAGACATCATTCAGGCATGGGACGCCCATAACCTAAATACACAGCTAGAAAAAGCGGCTGATGCCTTGCGCCTGCCGCCTTGGGATGCTGAGGTAAGCAAGCTATCTGGTGGTGAAAAGCGTCGTATCGCTTTATGCCGTCTGCTTTTATCTCGCCCTGATATGTTGCTATTAGATGAGCCAACCAACCATTTGGACGCAGAGTCAGTTGCTTGGCTTGAGCAATTCTTGCAAAATTACAGTGGCACGATTGTAGCGATTACCCATGACCGCTATTTCTTAGATAATGTTGCTGAATGGATTTTAGAGCTTGACCGAGGTCATGGCTATCCTTATGAAGGTAACTATACTGAGTGGCTAGAGCAGAAAAACAAACGCTTAGAGCAAGAACAAAAGCAAGAAGAGTCTTTTGCCAAAGCATTAAAACAAGAGCTTGACTGGATTCGTAAAAATCAAAAAGGTCAGCAAGCTAAGTCTAAATCACGTATTCAACGCTTTGAGGAATTAAACTCCAAAGAGTTCCAGCAACGCAATGAAACGGCAGAAATTTATATTCCACCCGGTCCTCGTTTGGGTAATAAAGTCATCGAAGTGAATAATATTTCAAAATCTTTTGGTGACCGTCTGCTTTACGAAAACCTATCATTTAATGTGCCACCTGCGGCCATTGTTGGTATCATCGGTCCTAATGGTGCGGGTAAAACCACCTTATTTAATATGATTACGGGCAAAGATACACCAGATACAGGTAGTGTTGAGTTGGGTGAAAGTGTCAGCGTTGCCTATGTTGGGCAGGTACGTGACAACTTAGATGATAATAAAACAGTTTGGGAAGAAGTGTCTGACGGTTTGGATATCATTAAAGTTGGTGAGTATGAAACGCCAAGCCGAGCTTATATCGGACGCTTTAACTTTAAAGGTCAAGACCAACAAAAACGTGTTGGTAGTCTCTCTGGTGGTGAGCGTAACCGTCTGCAACTGGCAAAAACCCTCAAACAAGGGGCGAATGTTATCTTACTTGACGAACCATCAAATGACCTTGATGTCGAAACCTTACGTGCATTAGAAGAAGCCATTCAAGTCTTCCCCGGTACAGTGATGGTGGTCTCGCATGACCGTTGGTTCTTAGACCGTATTGCTACCCATATCTTGGCGTTTGAAGAAGAAGGTCCTATCTGGTTTGATGGGAACTATTCTGAGTTTGAAGCGTATCGCAAAAAGCAGTTGGGAGCAGATGCCGCACCTAAGCGTATGAAATATAAAAAGATTAGTAAATAGTTTATATAAGTAGTATAAGCTGTTTCTGTAAAGTAAAAAGCAAGTCACTGTATCAGTTATGGTATCAGTGGCTTGCTTTTTTATGGCTTAGATTTTAATGAATAATACTTTAAATTTTTCCTAATTATTTTCTAATAACCCCAAAATAAACTGCCCATAATCCTCACCCAATAATAACTGCTCATCGGCAACAATTTCTCGGCGAGTGGTGGTGGTAGGTTGCTTAGTCATTGGGTTAAAGCCTTGTTTTTCTACCTCTGCCCAATACAATCCTGTGCCTCGTTTTTGCCAATTAGGCAAATCATTAAAATTTATCTGATTGGCAAATAACAACTCGTGTTTATTGGCTAAAGGTTTGCCTGCCATCTGCTTGGTTGCCTCAGTTGCATTGACCCCTTGATGACGTAATAGCCAATAGCAATGGGCGTTTAAGCTGTTGCGATGAGCGTCCTCTTGTCGCCAACAAAAATAATCTTTGACCAGCTCTTTATTGGGCAGTTGGCACACTCGGGCATCAAAGCATGCCAAATCGCCTAAGGTCAAACTAAAAAAGCCACTGGCTTCACCTGCCAATACCGAATTGATTTTGCGTTGCTTGCGTTTAAAGGTGTCCTCGTCAGGGTGAAATAGCAACGAAATTTCATCACTTTGAGTATAAGCATAAATGACATTAAAGCCACAATTCATCAAATGATGGCAGGTTTTTACCATCACCTCATGAAAGCGAATATCAAATGGGGCTTGCAGTTGCCAAGTCTCTTTGGTTTTTTTGGTAAAACCGCGCCCATCAAGGCGAACAACTAAATACACCTCTGGAGGAATACACAAATCATAAGCGGTTTCATAAACTCGTAGTTTTTTATCTAACTCTTCAAAGCGCATGGTTATTTCTCATTATTGCTCAGTAACATTTTCAGTTGATTGTGGATTAACGGCATTAATAATAAACTCATTATCAATTAATTGTACCTGATAAATTTTATCAAAGCCTTCCTCAAAGCTGGGTGGGGTTAGTTTTTTAAATGTGCCTTTTACCCCAACCTCAGGGATTTTTGCTTTGCCAGTGCGTGCATTATTACGAGCCAATGCTTCATCAAACGGGCAATCAAAATAATAAGCAATGATTTCAAAATGATGAGCAATCGCTTGGCTAATATAAGGTTGGCGATGGTTTGGGGTGGCATTGGTTTTATCAATGACGGTTTTGGTTTTGCTGGTTAAACACGCTTCAAATAAAATCTGCTCACGACGACGAGTTTTTAGCATATCACCATTAATACGCATATGCGTATCACTAAACTGCTGTTTAAAAAAGGTCGATTTACCCGCCCCTTGAATACCAATAAAAATGATTAGTTGCATGGTTTGTAAGTCTTGATGATAAAAAAATAGTGTTGCAAAATAATGGCTATTTTACAACACTTAAATTTTGCACAATTTAGCTTAGCTTTTACGCTACTTCCACCACCTCACACGCCATTTTTTCGATTTTTGTCAGTTTATGGCGTAAGTTTTCTTGTAGTAACTCGACAATATCCTTTGCTAATTGCCCTTCTATTACCACTTAGGTATTATGCTGAGTAAAAGATTCATATCAAAGGCAAAATTAAAATGGAAGAATATAAATTATCACGGTTTTCGCCCTCTAATGAAATAATAGACTATATGAGGTCGTTAGATAATGACAGGGTAGTATCATTTATACTACAAAATACTGAAGATTATGGCTTATATATGCTTACCCTCTTAGAGGAGATTGCAAAGAAAGAAAATACCTCTTTTTGGTACATTCAGTTAGGGGCACTGTGTACGGCGAATTTATGTTATATAGATGGTGCTAATCACTCTGCTTTGTATTATTACAACAAAGCTCATGAGTTAGAGCCTAGAGATGTTTCTTTGCTTAATGGCATCCTATGGTTTGGTGAAGCACCAGATTATATATTAACTGAAGAGCAAAAGAAGCACTATGCCAGCAAACTCTTGGAATTAGAGCCTGAGAATGAAAAAGCATTAGCTATTATTAATTCATAATTATTGAGTTATGGATGCAATACAAGTGTAAATTGTCCACTTATAAAATATATCATCAATATAAAACAACCCAACCACCTGTCTGTTCCCTATACACAGATCAACAGGTGGTTGGGTTTTTTTAAGTAGAAGTCCCTAAAAACAGAGGGCTAGGGGAAGGGTAAAGTTTTACACTACTTCCACCACCTCACACGCCATTTTCTCGATTTTTGTCAGTTTATGACGCAAGTTTTCTTGTAGTAACTCGACAATATCCTTTGCTAATTGCCCTTCTATTACCACTTAGGTATTATGCTGAGTAAAAGATTCATATCAAAGGCAAAATTAAAATGGAAGAATATAAATTATCACGGTTTTCACCGCATAATGAGATATTAGATTACATTATGGCGTTAGATGAAGATGGTGTAACTGCATTCATGATGAACAACTTTGAGGATTATGGTATATACTTATTAACTCTTTTAGAAGAAATTGCGAAGAAAGAAAATACTGCTTTTTGGTATATTAAATTAGGAGTATTATGTACAGCATTTTTAACTCACTTAGAGGGTGCCACTTTCTCTGCCTTATATTATTACAACAAAGCTCATGAGTTAGAGCCTAGGGATATTTCTTTGATCAATGGCATCCTAAGCTTTGGTGAAGCACCAGATTATATATTAACTGAAGAGCAAAAGAAGCACTATGCTACCAAACTCTTGGAATTAGAGCCTGAGAATGAAAAAGCATTAGCTATTATTAATTCATAATGGTGTAACCAAAGCTGTTGAGATACCCTGCTTTATTGATAGTAGTGGAAATTATTTCATTAGTATAGGTTGGGTTAAAAATTAGGATCTCTTATGAACCATAGAGAAATATTTCTAAATAATGAATATGAAAGTATATTTAGAGTACTTATAAGCCTTGAGAATGATGAAGAATCAGTAAAAAAATTATTTTTTGATTTAAAAGATGACTGTGGGCTATTTGCTTTAGGTTTGATAGTTGAAGTCGCATATAAAAGAAATATATCTTTTTGGTTTGAGATGATTTCATTTCTGTACCAGTTTTTTTATCATTATATTGATGGGTCTCAACAACTGTCTCTATATTATTTAATCAAAGCACATATGTTGGATAGTAATAATACTAATACCCTGCGTGCTATATTAGATTTTGGTGGTCCACCTGAAATTGTATTGACTGAAGAACAAAAGAAGTACTATGCCAGCAAACTTTTGGAGTTAGAGCCTGAGAATGAAAGAGCTTTAGCTATTATTAATTCATAATTATTGAGTTATGGATGCAATACAAGTGTAAATTGTCCACTTATAAAATATATCATCAATATAAAACAACCCAACCACCTGTCTGTTCCCTATACACAGCTCAACAGGTGGTTGGGTTTTTTTAAGTAGAAGTCCCTAAAAACAGAGGGCTAGGGGAAGAGTAAAGTTTTACACTACTTCTACCACCTCACACGCCATTTTTTCGATTTTTGTCAGTTTATGGCGTAAGTTCTCTTGTAGTAACTCGACAATATCCTCTGCTAATTGCCCCTCTATAACCACTTGGATATTATCGTATTCACACTGATAACGAATGCGTACACCATCAATCTCTACCACTGCATCGGCATGTAAATCCTCATAATCATGGCTGATGATGTCATGGTGAATTGGTGGAATACATAAACTTTGATAGCTATGCAAATCAGGCTTTCCGCCCAACGCTTCAGTGAGTTGTTGAACAGTCGATTGATATTCAGTGTTTATTTGCTGATATTCAGTTGAGGTGTCATTGTCTATTTTGGCTAATTGTTCCTCTAAATCAAGCAAATTTTTTATCTCATCAATATGCAAAAATTGCTGGTCTTTTCGTATCACATAAAACTGTTGCCACTGTCTATTGACTGGTGTTTGAGAAGCACGTTGAGGTTGTCGTTGACTTAGGTTTTTCCATTTTAAGGTGGATAAATTCAATGCCCATGTATCAATATTTTCCAGCAATGGCGTATCCTCACCAAGTCGCCGTCCACCGCTAATAATGATTTGTTTGTCTTTTAAGGTAGCGGTGTGTTTATTTATCCATGCTATGGGATAGATATTGTTATGTGTTTCAACCACTCTGATGGTATAACTATGGATATTTAACGCATAAACAGGCGTCGTTTGAAAACGTCTGTCTTCAGGATAACCGAGCGAACCGATAATAATAATCTCATCACCAACCAGTGTGGCACTGTGAAAGTCAGTGGGCGGAAATATGGATTTTGGATAACCATAAATTTCGATATTACCATCAGGATATTTGACCACCACATCATTATAAATACAAAAATCAGGGTCATAGCTGTCATCAAACTCGCCACCAATAAAGATAATTCGCCCATCTGGTAACGTGGTATGAGTTTGCCCCATACGCTCAAAGCACCACAGTGGCACTCTTTTATCAAATGGTGTATCACGGTTAGTTAAGGTGTCGTCATGGATTAACTGACGAATGTCGCATGCTGGTAATTCATGTCGAACGACCCACTGCCAATAAGGATTGGTGAGATTGGTGGGGTTTTGTTGTATGCGTTTATGACGCTCAGGGTAGTGCTTAGCGAGTCGATAATCGGCAATAAAGGGGTGTTTAAAGTCTTGATAGGCTTGCTGGAAGGTGAGTTTTTCACTATCAGATAAGGATTGATATTCAGCAATGGCAGGGTTTAGCCAGTGGTTATTTTGACAAGGATTTTGCTTATCAAAGTCAAAAATTGGCGTTTTAGCAGGTTGTAAGGAAGGTTTGATTTTGGAGGTTAAAGAATTTGAATCGCCAGTAAATTGGTTATCATCAAAAGTTTTCTCATTCATAATTAACTGTCGTAAACATGACGACAGGGAGGGGTCAGGTTAAAAAAGTCTTAGATAAGGTTGCTTATCTATAGTTGAGTGCATATATAGTTGGCTCAATACAAAACTATTACATCATCAGTCTAGATGGTAGCAAATTTCCATAGAGAAATGCAATTAAAAAACAATCAGATTAAGGGCTATTGGCGATTGGATAAGTAGAAGAAATAAAAAGTGCTACTGGTTACTTTCTTGACTGATATGCAAGGTTTTATTTTCACGTTGTCTAAAAAATCCTTCCTTTTTGATGGGCATTGTTACTGCTTGATTAAAAGATGGTGACGGGAATAATTGATTAGAGAGTAGAACCAAATTAGCACTGTTATTATAGATATTAGATACTTCTATTTTATTATAATTGCGACCAATGATTTTGCTAAATGGATATTGTTGATGGGTATGCACCGCAAAATAGTAGTTATCACCATCGACCATATACATATAAAAATTGGGTTTTACATCGGGTGCATATTGAGGGTCATAAAACTCATCAATCTGATGACCTAATCCTGCCTCTAATGTATCGACAAAGTTTTTCATTGAGTAAGTTTTGGCAGGTGGTGGAGGTGCTTGGGTAATATATTTTTGTTGTTGTGGCGTGGCAACAAAAACGTAAATGGGAACATCTGCTTGACCTTGGAATGGATAATGCCCTGTTTTTTGTTGATAATCTTCTATTTGCGTTACCCAGTATTTTAAATGTTGCAGTCTGATAATATCTGCATCTTGTTGAAAATCTTCTTCTGTTGATTGAAGGATGTGACTGGGAATTAAAGGAAGATGATTGTCAGTAGCAGTAGCTTGACTGGGCATAAGGGCATGGCTAGCCATTAGCAAAGATGTCAAAATGGCTTTGTTATTCAGGCTTTTGGTGCTTAAAAAAAACTGCATAATATTTACTCTAACTTATTTTGCCCAGTCAAATTTTTATGAAGTTAATTTTTTATTCAGTTAATGACACACCACTTTTATAAGTGCTCACATTATTAACAGCCACAAAAATTGATGCTGTATTTGGACTGCTTTGGTTAGAGTTTGTAGATACAGTAGCTAATTTAGATGCACTGTTTGAGTCATCTATTCCTAAACTTGCCATCAATTCTTCATCATCATAATCAATGTCATCATCGTCAAAGTGGTTCATTCCACAAGCATTGCACATATTTTTACCTCATTAAAGCCTTTATAGAAACGGAAACTTTAGCGTTTTAAGCTAAATTTACGTTGTTTCTTATTGTTAATTTCAGTGATGGCATGTTCAATTTCATCATCCGTTAAGCTGGCGACTTGCTCCAAGATTTGCATCATACTGGGACTGAGTACATAGCGAGCATGACGGGCAATATCTTGAATACGATGGTCAAATCTTAGTAGACCTGTTTCTTCTTCTTTTTGTAGATAATCCAGACGGATAAGTGCATTAACAAAGCTGGTAAATAATGCAGGATCAAAAAAGTCTGGAATACCATCAGCATAGAGTACAGACAAGCGTTGACCTAATAGATGCCCTAAATCAACCACTTGTTGTGCAGTCAAGTTACCTGAGCCTTGTTGTGCTAATAGTGCAAGAGTCATAAAGTAACGCTCAAGGCTTTGCTCAATGGGCGTGGCTAATACAGCAAGTTGCTGGTAAGGTTTGCTATTAATCTCAGGTACACCAAGCATATCATTACCAAGGTCGATAATTAGTCCATGTTCAATCAGATTATCAATTTTTTGGTGGACAATTTCTGTTAGGTTACGGGCAGGATAGTATAAGAACAGCTCACTTTGTAAAAATGGATAAAGCTGTACAACGATAGTATCTAAGCGTTTGCGCTCAATACGGTTATTTCTGGCAACCAATGCAGCTAAGAAAGACAGCAAGATAAAAACATGCAGAATATTATTGCGGAAATAGCTGAGTAATGGTGCTTGTTTATCTGTAATTTGAATGATATCACCGAGGATATGTGGGGTTCGTTCTATCAGTTTTAGCTTGATACCATAGTCAATGATAGCTTGCGGTGACTTATCTGTTACCGTGGTATCGCTATCATAGGGTAGTTCTTTGGCAAGTCGTTGATATAGGGCGATTTGCTCACGGCAGATATCTTCATCTAAGGCTGCTTTAGGAGCAGATAAAAGTACCAAAGATAACAGAGAAACAGGATTAACCACAGCTGCCTTATTAATGTGCTGCATGATTTTGACACCGATATTGTCAATCATTGCAGTTGCATTGTTCTCTAATGGCGTGTCGGTCCTATCAGCAGGCAAGCTATCGGCAGGCACATCAAATTTTCGCATAAATTCGCTAAGATGCAGGGGAGTACCAAAGCTTAAATGTACGTGCCCAAAAATGCGTTCAATCTTACGGCTGACCTTTAGCAAACTCATGATAGATTCAGACTCTTTTGGTTTGCCTTTAAGTTCACCAATATAAGTACCACCTTCCATGATACGTTCATAGCCAATATAAGTTGGAATAAAGACCACTGGCTTATTGCTATGACGTAACTGACTATGTACCGTCATTGCCAGCATTCCCATTTTAGGGGGTAGTAAGCGCCCAGAGCGTGAGCGACCACCCTCAATGAAGTATTCAATGGGTGTGTTACGGGTAATTAGTGTGTGTAAATATTCACGTAGTACCGCTGTGTATAAGGCATTACCTCGAAAACTACGGCGAATATAAAATGCCACGGCACCACGTAATAGAGGTCCTAAAACTGGTACGTCTAAATTATTGCCAGCTGCCACATAAGGTATGCTTAACCCTCGCTTATAAATGACGTAGGATAGTAGCAAATAGTCCACATGACTACGATGGCAAGGCACATAGATAATCTCATGATCTGTCGCCAGCTCTCGAACTCGCTCAAAGTGATGCACTTCAACACCATCATAAAGCTGTGTCCACAACCATGTTAAAAAGCGATCAAAAAAACGAATGATAGGATATGAGTAATCATTCACAATCTCATCAGCATAGCCGCGAGCAATGCGGCGAGCATCTCGTAGATTGATATTCTCTCTTTCTGCTTCTTGCTCACAAGCATGCTTAATGGCTGGTGAATAAATAAGCTTATCGACCAGATTGCGTCTATCAGATAAGTCTGGACCAAGCATGGTTGCACGTTGTTTATCTAAGTAGTGTCGGAGATTTTGCTGTACAAGTCGAGTGAGTTCCAGATTGGCTTGTGGGGCTGTTATTAAAGCCTTGCTTGTGGAAGGCATAGCCGCATTATCCGTACACTCTGCACTATGTATGGTTTGAATTAGTTGGCACAGGGATTGTGCAGGATGAAATTGTACAAAGGTATCTCGACCCATCACCCCAATGTTAAATAGTTGTTTGGTAATACTAGGGTCTTCCCAGTTATCTGCCATTAATAGTTTGAATAAGGAGTCTTCTTTTTCTGGCGCACGTCCCCATAAAATAGAAACAGGAACAATATTAATCTCTAGCTCTGGGTATTGTAGACAGGCGGTGACTAAACGATGTAGTCTTGGAGATATTTGAGACTCGGTCGCATGTGGATGATGTAAAAATATGATGGCAGCATTTTCGTGAATATGATGCGCCTCATCTTTTACTGCCACCAAGGCAGGAGGTAAGCGATGTTCATGTGTCTGTAAATCAATTAGGATACTGTTTGAACGAGAGTATTCTTGTAATACATAAAAAGTTAATGCTGGTGTATCTTGGTTGATCTCAGGTAGCTCACCAAAAACTTTTGGTTTTACTGCTACGCTTAATGCTTGTCCAGATAGTTTGCGATACAGCTGATTGACAGAGCGTCCAGATGCTGGAATCACCGATGGTCTGTCTTGGGATGTATGTCGTTTTTTTTGTGAGCCAACTAGGGCGTTTAAGGGTTTACGGAGACTATTTTTTAAAATCTTAGTAAGCATGAGTAATCGTCAAACTATAGTAAAAAAGATGTGTCTATGATGCCATAATTTTAGATAAAGTGATACGTTTGTACGCTCAGTTTTCTATCCATATGATACCGTTTATCAGGTAAAATACTGTCTATTTATTGCGAAAAATTAAATAAAACTAAACAGTCAGGGCGAATTTATTGAAAAGCTGTTAAGGTAGCAGCCATATGATTTTGACCATACCTTTTATGAACTATGACCACCTCATTTGCTAATTTTAGTTAGAGAGTAATCATCTATGTCACAAATGTCATTTGAGAACCAACATACTCCTCATTATGCCGCATTGGTAGAGCAACTGCTAAACACACTAAATATTACTCAGATTGAAGAAGATGTTTTTGAAGGGCAAAGTTATGACTATGTGGGAAAGCGTATTTTTGGTGGACAAGTACTAGCACAAGCAATGATGGCTGCTGCCAAGACATTAAATGAAGATAAGCCTTGCCACTCATTTCATGGTTATTTTCTGCGTAGTGGCAATATCAATCATCCTGTTATCTATCAAGTACGACGTTTGCGTGATGGGCGTAGCCTATCTGCTCGAGAAGTTATTGCTGTGCAATATAAGGAGTCTCAAACAGGAGAGCTGATTGAGCAGGTGATTTTTTCTATGATTGCCTCTTTTTCTCCCATGGAGGGAGGGTTAGATTATCAAGAGGAGATGCCAGCTTATCCACCACCAGAAGACTTGTTAACAGAGCAACGTCTAAAAGAAGCTTTTGTGGGGGATATCCCCGATGCACTAAAAGCACGTTTTATGCGCCATCGCCATGTTGAAATAAAACCTGTTAAACCTCGTAACCCTATTAATCCCAAGCCTATGCGCCCCAGACAAGCAAACTGGCTACGCATACATGAGCTAGGAGAGCAACCAACGGCAATACAGCAAGCCTTGCTGGCATTTTCCTCAGACTTTTACTTGGTGGGTACAGGACTGATGCCTCATGGTATTAGCTTTATGACCAAGGGGCTACAAGCTGCCAGTATTGACCATTCGATGCATTTTCATCGTCCCTTTGACCTTAATCAGTGGCTACTTTATGACATGTGGTGTGATACCACATCACATGCTAAGGGATTGAATCATGGACAGTTTTGGCAAGATGGTAAATTGGTTGCCACTGTGCAACAAGAAGGCTTAATGCGCTTACGTCAAGCAACCACATAAGCCAGCTTTTATTATTGGTAATGATTAAACTAATAAACTAAGCTAAGTCGCTGGTGAATTTTAAGCCAGCACTTTAAAAGCGCCTTGTAATCCTGAAATGAGCATCTGTGCGCCAATGACTGCCAAGATAAGTCCCATCATTCGCGTCATGACATTCATAGCATTGTCACCAATGAGTTTAACAATGGTTTTGCTATATAAAAACAGTACATAGGTAATAACACATAGTACACCAAATGCTGAGATGGTGATCATCATATCTGTCATGGTGTGGTGTGCCGTTAAGCTCATTGCTGTGGCAATTGTTCCCGGACCTGCTAATAGAGGCGTCGCTAATGGTGAAATGGCAACATTTAATTTATCAGGGTCGGTGATTTGTTGATTTGTATTATTAGGGTTATTCGCATTTGATTGAGTCGAGTTGTCATGGTCTGAGGTAATACGATGTGTGGGAGAGCTTTGACCTTGCAACATGTGAAAGCCAATTAAAAATACTAATGAGCCACCTGCCAGTCGAAGTGCTGGTAAGGTAATGCCAAACATGGAGAAAATATATTGTCCACCTAAGGCGAAAATAGCAGTAATGCAAAATGCTAAAATCAGCCCTTTTCTGGCAATGGCTTTGGCTGTTTTAGGATCATCATCAGCAGTGAGGCTGATATAAACAGGTAAACTGGATATAGGGTTCATAATGGCAAAAAATGCCATAAATGTCAGTCCAAACTGGTGAATAAAGTTCATAAAATCCTCCTATAGTGTCATATTTGGTTTCATGTTTATAGTATTAAAATGATGAAATCATTGATTGATTTTCTAAAGCAGGGCTATATAAATTTGGATGATAAAGATAAAGTTAGAATAATTGCTATACATTGTTATTTTATTTGAATATCAATATTGAAGAGGATATAGCATCTGATTAAATAAAAAGTAATATTATTAAAATAACACAATAAGTTTAAGAATTTGTTAATGTTATTATAAGGTTTTTGTAAGGTATAATAAGAATCTGTAACAGAAATTTATTATACCCTAAATACATAAATCATTGATATCAATATGGTTTATCAGTAGATAAATACCGTTTTACCAAATCAATGAACCAGCACTACGTTTAGAAATAAAGCCATCAGGGATTTGTCCATTATTGGCCTGCCAGCGGGCAAATGCTTTGCGTGTATTGGTACCGATAATACCATCTACACCTCGTGTATCATACCCAGCATTGGTCAGGCGCTGTTGCAATGTCTTAACTTGATATGTCGAAAGTGGCTGTTCATATCGTGGCCATGCTTTTTGTAAGCCACCCTGTCCAGAGATGGCTTTGGCTAATAAACTAACACCTAATGCGTAATTTGATGAATTGTTATAAACTTTAATAACATCAAAGTTTTTGCTAAGTAGTAGGGCTGGACCATCTTGACCAGCAGGTAGCCACAGCTCTAAGGGTGTATTAGCATCCATATAGGTACTGGTGAGAGGAATAACACCAAGATTACGCCATTGTGAAAACGGCATCTTAGTACCAATTAAAGTATAATCAAAATTGCTTGGTAACTGTACTTCATAAAAGGGCTCTAAGCCACGTACCCAGCCAGAATTGCGTAGGTAGTTTGCAGTAGATGACAGTGCATCAGCAGTTGACCATGGGTTACGATGACCATCGCCATCACCATCAACGCCTTGCTCTAGCCATGTGGCAGGAATAAACTGAGTTTGCCCCATACCCCCAGCCCACGAACCCTTGAGATCATAAGGTGAGATATCACCACGCTGAATTAACTGTAACATGGCTAATAGCTGTGACTCAGCAAAGCTTCTTCTTCTGCCATCATAGGCAAGGCTAGATAAAGCGCTGGGTAGATCGCTATTACCAGTGACAGCCCCATAAGAAGATTCCATACCCCAGATACCAGCAATGATATCTGCATTAACACCATATTGAGTTTCTAAACGTGAGAGTAAACTACGTTGTTCCGCAAATTTATTTTTTCCTCTATTAACACGTCCTCCTGAGACTGCTGAATCCACATACTCCCAAGGCATTTTGGCAAATTCAGGCTGACCTGAGTCTAATGAAAGTACTTGCTGATTAAGCTGAGCTGAATTGATAAGCTGTTGTACTGCATAACGGTTATAGCCTGCATTAATTGCACGTCTGGAAAAGTCAGCCTTCCAGTCTGCAAAGTTGCCATAATTGTGGTTGGTTGGAGCTTGGACTTGAGACGCTTGAGTTTGGGTGGAAGGAGTCTGTGGTTTTGTTATTGGAGTAATGGTAGTCGTTTGCTGAATGATAACAGGTGTATGAGTTTGAGCTGGTTGGTGAGCCGATGTACTATGTTGATGAGATTGACTTTGTCTTTGCTGAGGGTAGTGATGAGTAATTGTTGTTTGTTTGATAGGTTGGTGCGCTGCACAACCTGAAAGCAACAAAAGACAAAATAAATAAATGGAGGAGTTTTTCGTGGTCATAATCATTTCTCGATAAAATATCTATAAAATAGGCTACTTATTTATACACTTAGAAAATTGGTTATATAATGCCTGCAAATCCAATAAAATAGCGTAACCTATAGGGTGTATGCTGTGCATCCATACTTGTCATTTACAGCAACAGAAGTAAAAATCAACAGTTACATTTGATAGTTTCTCTTGATAATTGCTTTGATAGTTATTTAGGAGTTTATCATGTTATATAAAAAAAACCATCTATTGCTCACTTGCTTATGTGGCTCAGTTTTATTTTTGAGTGCTTGTCAGCCAAGTAATACAACAACAGACACGGCAACAAATACTGAACAGTCTCAAGCGGTGGAAACGCCAGATGCTCCAGTGCAAAATAGTGAGGTGAATACAGATGAGCATGCTCATGACCATCATAACCATCATGATATGTCGCAAATGGTAGTCAATGCTGATAATGAAGTACAGCAAGCCTATCTACAGGGCATGGCAAAAATGCACGACGATATGATGGCAGGCATGATGGCAAATGACCCTGACGTGGCTTTCGCTAAGGGGATGCTTCCGCATCATCAAGGGGCAGTAGCAATGGCAGAAGTACAGCTAAAATATGGTAAAGATGCGACCATGCGAAAATTGGCAGAAGACATCATTAAAGCCCAACAAGCTGAAATCGAGCAGATGCAAAACTGGATAGCGGAGCATCCTGATACAGATAAACAAGACAACACCGAAGCGATGCAACAGGCTTACCATAACAGTATGCAGGCAATGCATGGCGATATGATGGCAGGTATTAGTGAGCCTGACCCTGATATGGCTTTTGCTAAAGGCATGCTACCGCATCATGAGGGAGCAGTAGCGATGGCAGAGGTAGAGCTAAAATATGGTAAAGATGATGCCATGCGAAAATTGGCAGAAGATATCATTAAAGCCCAACAAGCTGAGATTGAGCTAATGCAAAACTGGATAAGTAATCATTCATAATAGCTAAGCTGAGAGCCTTAATACATTACCTTAATACATTAACAGTGTGATGGTAGTTCTGAATAGTTATAAAGTTGCCAAGACTTTGAGCATCGCTTTGGGCAGTCCCAAAGATTTGGCATGGCTATCATCGCACCATATAAATACAATATCTGCCTTTGCTAACTGCTTGGATAATTCATCAGTTTGTGTCTCATCTAAAGTGATGGTGATGGGCATTAAATACCAATGAAAATGAGTCAAAGTGTGTTTGATAGTATCTTTATCAAATGGTTGTTTATGGGTAGTTATATCGCTGAGACTCTTATTTAAGTTTTTATTTAAATGTTTCTCTAAATAGGCATCAATAATTTGTTCAGCAACGGTAAACTCTGCCTCATAAGTCTTATCATCATTAGCTGTGGCTAATACCTTTTTACCTTGTGTTTTTTGTACGCTCTCTTTTTTTAGAAAATGCAAAGGCAAACTCCATAGCCCACCCCAAATCCCAGATTCAGGACGCTGTAGCCACAACATCTGCCCTTGTGGATTGCTTAATAATAAAACATGACTATATTTGCTTGGCTTGGGCTGTTTTTTAGCTTTGACAGGATATGCCGTCTCGCACCCTTGTTGATGGGCGATACAATCATTTTGTAGTGGACATAATAAGCAAGCTGGCTTGTTACGAGTGCATAAAGTTGCCCCCATATCCATCATCGCTTGGGCAAACTCGCCACTTTGTCCAGCAGGGGTTAGGCGCTCAGCCAAAGCCCATAATTGTTTATTGGTTGCCGATTTAGTAATGTCACCATCAATGCCTGCCCAACGTGTCAATACTCGCTTGACGTTGCCATCACAAATCACCCCGTAGCCATGCAAGCCCATCGCCACAATTGCCCCTGCCGTTGAGCGTCCTACCCCTGAGATGTTCTCCCAATCATCGACGGTTTGTGGAAAGTTGCCAGTCTTATTGATAATCTCAACCAACTGCTTTGCCCCTTTGTGCAGGTTTCTGGCTCTGGCGTAGTAGCCAAGCCCCGCCCAATGCTCAGCAACCATCTCCCAATCGGCATTTGCCAAGTCTTGCACCGTAGGAAATGAGCTAATAAATCGCTGAAAATAAGGGATAACAGTAGTGACTTGCGTTTGCTGAAGCATGACTTCTGATAGCCAGACGATATAGGGATTTGGATTATCGGTTTTGTGCTGTTGCCACGGTAGGTCATGACGACCATTATCAGCAAACCAATCCAAAATATGTGGAGCAAAGCTGTCTAGGGCTTTGCTGTTTTGAGAGAAATTGGTCTGTGGGCAATCAGTTTTGGATTTGGTTTTGGGAAGCGTAGCTGGCAAGAAAAATCCTTGTGGCTGATGGTATTTACAGTTGTTTGAATATGGCAGGCTATTTTAGCATGGTTGGGATTGAGCGAGTACAAGTATGGCTTAAGCTCTATTCTTTACTTCCGATTCTTCCTTGCTCGCAATTTACGTTGCCGTTTTTCTTCCAGTTTGGCTTGTTTTTTTGCTTCTGCTTTTGCCCGTATTTCAGCGACTAAAATCTCTTCTTGCTCTCGCATTTCAGGCGTTTCCATCGTAATACGTCCAATTGTGCCACTGCGTAGCTCATTAATTAGTATCTCAGAAATACGTTGCATATCGACCTGATTGCCTGAGCGAATACAACCACGATTTCTACCTGCCATTTCCAAAAACACCCAGTCATTTTTAGGTAGCTCATCTATTTTATAACGGGCTTGTAATAGCTCTGGATAGGCTTGTAATAGATATTCGGCGGTATAACTGGCGATGTCTTCATAATTAAAGGCGGTATCTCGAATTGCCCCTGTGCTTGCCAAACGATAGCCAGAGTTAGGGTTTTCTACTTTTGGCCACAGCATTCCGGGGGTGTCATAAAGCATGATGTCGTCATCAATTTTGATAAGTTGTTGCGACTTAGTGACGGCAGGTTCATCACCTGTCTTGGCAATACTACGTCCTGCTAGACTGTTAATCAGAGTAGATTTGCCAACATTGGGAATACCCATAATCATGGCTTTGATTTGTCGTCCTGTACCCACTTTATTGGGGACAAGTTTTTTGCAAAGCTCAATGATTTGTTTTGCTTGTGCGTTTTTGTCTTGTTCACAAGTCAGCGTTTTTACGCCGTTTTCTTGCTCCAGATAATCTTGCCATTGCTGGGTTAACTGTGGGTCAGCAAGGTCAGATTTATTAAGGATTTTAATGACAGGTTTATCCCCTCGTAACTGAGCTACCATTGGGTTATCGCTACTATAAGGAATACGAGCATCCAACACTTCGATAATCACATCCATTTGGGGCATGATTTCTTTAATTTCATTACGGGCTTTGTTCATGTGCCCTGGAAACCACTGAATGCTCGGTTTGTTCATTTGATTATTAATCCTTATGTGTTATAGCATAATAGAGATGACGTTATGGTAATTTACTATTATTGTCAAATCTATCGGTCACTAATTATAAAAAGGAGCATATATTACCATGACCCCTGCTGTGAAACTTGCTAAAAAATTAAAATTAGATTACCAACTTCATGAATATGAACATGAAGCCAGTGCTGAATCCTATGGACTTGAAGCTTCCGAGAAGCTGGATGTCGCAGGTGAGCAGGTGTTTAAAACATTGGTGGTAGAAAACGAGTCAGGTGAGTTGGCAGTGGCAGTGTTGCCTGTGACGACAATGCTAAATCTTAAAAAAATGGCAAAGGCATTGGGCTGTAAAAAGGTACAAATGGCAGAGCCGAAAAAGGTCGAGCGTAGTACGGGTTATGTACTCGGTGGCGTGAGTCCACTGGGACAAAAAAAACGACTTAAAACAGTGATTGACAGTTCGGCTCAGCCACAAACAACGATATTTGTCAGTGCTGGTAAGCGTGGGTTGGAGATTGAACTGCCACCAAACCAGCTTGCAGAGAGTTTGTCAGCCAGTTTTGCTCAAATTACCCAAGATACCCCTTAAGCCAATATTTTTCTTAAATTGCTAAATACCCTAAATAATAGGATAAAAATATGCCACATTTGACCATTCAAGCCACAGCAAACGTGGTTATTAAACAGCCTGAGACGTTATTAAGAGCTTTAAATCAAGCATTATGGGATAGCGGTGAGTTTCGGCAACCCAATGACATTAAGGCGCGTATTTTACCAATAGAAGCATTTTTAGTTGGGGTGGAAGATGATGAACAAACGCAAGGGTTTGTTTATGTGCAGTTACGTTTGCTGGCAGGGCGTGATGAGCAGGTAAAACAAAAGCTGGCTTCTGCACTTAGTGAGACCTTAAAACAGCATTTGATGATACACAAATCCAATCGGGTGAGCGTACAGCTATGTGTGGAGGTGTTAGAAATTGCACAGGTGTATCACAAACAGCTTTTATAATGGTGTTTTGTGTCGTTACATATTTGTTTAGGAATGAGCAGAACATAGTGACTGACTGGCATAGCGAGGCAATACAATGACCTCAGCGTGATAGCTGGCAATACCGCCATGAGTTGCCATCAAATTGCGGGCTATACGCAAGCGATAATTTCCAGTTTGTGGTAAACAGCCTTGATAAATGATACCGCCCTTATTCCCATCTTGCCCTCCATCCGGAAAATGTAAGTCAGCAACATTAGCAATCTCAGTTGCACCCTGAGCCATTGTTTGTGTTAGGTTGATAATGGCATACTGCCCTTGTTGTGCAGAAAATTGATACCAGTGAGCGTCTTGTTGGGGTAATAACTTGCCTGTTATGTTTTGACTGATTGCCCCTGATGCAAAATGTATAACAGTGGCTGTTGATGGAGATGACAACATAGCGTTATCAACAGGCATATCAGCCATACGATGGTATGTAGCATCATTATTGGTCGTGTCACTTGGTGTTGTCGCACAGCCAAGCTGACTAAGGAGTGAGATACCTAATATTGTTAGCAGTTTAAAAGGTTTTATCATAACTAATCCTTATTATTTTATTTTTATCATTATATGCTGTGTCACTACTTATTGAGGTGATATATAGCTTATATATCGTTAGTCAAAGAGGCGCTAAACCGCTATGGTGTTGACCTCATTTGCTTGACAATCAAATTATCTACTATCTAATTTTAGTCCTTTTTGACTTATTATGAAATTGTTATAGTGAAATCGGCACAGCATCAGTTTTAAATGAAAAGCCCTTATTACTATAATTGCCAATCATGATTGCTTCAATCACTGGAGTAAACTCAGCGTTGGGACTGTCAATATTGACCACAAAGTTTGCACCAGAACCGCCTGTATCATCCAATTTCTCAACGATATAGTTAAGCGTTCCCATTGGTGGTAGCTCAATGGACTTATCCAAATAAGAGCGCACAAAATCACCTTTGGTATTATAGTAGTCAATTTTTGTAATATATAAGCTGTCATGTAGACTGGTATTACGAATGCTCAAAGTCGCTGATAGCAATACTTTGGGATTATCTTCATCAACATAAATATCAGAATAAATAGGCACATAAAATGCCTGCTGATAATCAAACTGATGATGCTCAATGTCTTTATCAGTTTCTAGCTGTTTGAGGGGATTTTCATGATCTTCTGAATATAGGACATTAGGGTCATTGGTGGGTGGCTTGCATCCAGATAAACTACCAGCGACTAATGATAGGATAAGTAGGGCAGTAGGAGTCATTCGCATAATCACACCTCTAATATGATGCGGAAGGAGCTATTATGGTGACCTTCCTATTTTGGATAAATATTCGTTTTAATAATCTGCTTTTAAGTTTTTGTCAGCATAAGTTACTATTATGAATGACATATTCTAACTATCATACGCTGGATTGAAGGTTTGTAAAATACCTTATCGGTGATAGATAGTAAAAAAGCGCCCAATTTGGACGCTTTTTTAGGTTTTATACAGATGTATGACTTAGAATGAATTAATCTAAAAACGCAAAGCTCTCAATATCCATTGCCATCATGCTCTCACTTGGGGCAACCATGCTTTCAGCAAGCCCTGAAGTGCGAGGCAAGATTTTGTCAAAGTAGAATTCAGCCGTTTGTACTTTCGCTTTATAGAACTCTGGTGACTCTGTACCACCATTTTCTAGGCGGTCATAAGCAATGGCTGCCATTCTTGCCCAGTGGTAGCCCATCATCACATAGCCTGAGTACATCAAAAAGTCCTCTGAGGCAGCCGAGATAATTTCACGGTCTTTGCGAGCCATGAGCATAAGACGTACAGTGAGGGTGTTCCACTCAGCACATAGCTTGGTCAATGCCCAGACAAATTGACGCATGTTTTTATCTAAAGCATACTCACCACACCATCTCATGATGCTGGCAGTATAGTCACGAATGACCTTACCTTTAGATTGTAAGATAACCTTACGACCCAATAAATCTAATGCTTGTACACCCGTTGTGCCTTCGTACATGGTAGCGATACGAGCATCACGAGCAATCAGCTCCATGCCCCATTCTTTGATATAACCGTGTCCACCATAGACTTGCTGACCATGTTTGGCTGCTTCAATACCTAGCTCAGTTAAGAAGCCTTTGATAATTGGTGTATAAAAGCCTAATTTATCATCCCATTTTTCAAATTCTTCATCATTGCCAGTGGCAACGCCTTGAGCCATTTTGTCTGCATAGCGAGCTGCATGATAAATCATTGAGCGAGCACCTTCAGCAAATGCTTTTTGGGTCAATAGCATACGGCGAACGTCAGCATGATTGATGATGGCATCAGCGACTTTATCAGGCTCTTTAGTACCTGATAATGCACGCATAGAGCGGCGCTCTTTGGCGTAGGGTAGGGCGTTTTGGAAAGATAACTCCATATGAGCCAAGCCTTGAATACCAGTACCGATACGGGCTGTATTCATAAAGGTAAACATGGCTTTTAAGCCTTTGTTAGGCTCGCCAATCAGATAGCCTGTCGCTCCGTCAAAGTTTAGCACACAGGTCGATGATGAGCTGATACCCATTTTATGTTCAATTGAGCCACAAGTCACACCGTTACGCTCGCCTGCCTCGCCATCTTCTGTTGGGGTAAACTTAGGTACGATAAATAGTGAGATACCTTTTGTACCTTTTGGTGCATTAGGAAGGCGGGCTAAGACAATATGAATGATATTTTCAGTTAGGTCATGCTCACCACTTGAGATAAAGATTTTCGTCCCGCTGATTTTATAAGTACCATCTTCTTGTGGTTCGGCTTTGGTTTTTACCTGTCCTAAGTCGGTACCACATTGTGGCTCAGTCAAACACATTGTACCTGACCATGTGCCTTCCACCAGTTTTGGCAGATATAAATCTTTTTGCTCTTGTGTACCATATTGCATCATGGTGTTGATACAACCAGTCGATAAACCAGGGTACATTGCCCACGGCCAGTTTGCCGTGCCCATCATTTCAGATTTGATAAGGTTTAGTGACATGGGCAGATTCATACCGCCGTATTGCTCTGGGTAAGAGATACCTTGCCAACCACCTTCGACAAATTGGTCATAGGCTTCTTTAAAGCCTTTGGGGGTGGTCACTTCACCATCTTTAAAGTGACAGCCTTCAGCATCTGCTTCTTGGTAAAGCGGTGCAAGTACATTTTCAGAAAAATCTGCAAAACCTTGCAAAATCATATCGACCGTTTCTGGGTCGGCATTTTCGCCATTATTTAGGTCTTTATAGTGTGTCTGAAAATCAAACACATCATTAATCAAAAATTTAATATCACGTAGGGGGGCTTTGTACTTTAACATATCAGTCCTTATTCATTGTGCTTGTGAGTTTAGTATGGTGAGAATAACAATAATGATTCTATATAAATTAGTATAAACAATTTCTATGACATTAAATATAACCAATAACTTTTATTCATTGGTGAACAGGTGTTTGAGAAATATTAGTTATGATATTGCTTGAGTTTCTAGTTACTTAGCTGATTTGCTTTTTATATTAGGGTATTTTTTACAATTTTCCCCGTCCATCGCTCAAAGCTTAATTTTGCTTGCCCAATTAACATACCATAACCATCAGAGATTGTTGCCCCTTGCTTAGTAAAGTGTTGTAAAAAGGGCAATTCTCGACCATACATCATATCGTAAGCATGGTTGCAAGTTAGGGTATCAGATAGTGGTAGCATGTCACCTGATAGCCCAATAGACGTGGCATTGATAATCATATCAAACTGCCCAGTTAACTGCTCAATGGTGGATACGGATATCTTGGCTTGGGCGATTTGTGGGCTGGCATGTTGTAGCTCTTGGACAAGTGTTTCAGCCTTGTTTAGGGTGCGATTGGCAATACTTATCTGCCTGACTCCTGCTTCTATCAACGGCAAAATAACGCCTCGAGTTGCCCCACCTGCCCCAATAATGGCAATATTTGCCCCCTCTAACTGCCAGCCTAATTGCATAATATGATTGACCAAGCCTTGACCGTCTGTATTATCACCAAAGATTTGCCCATCTTTAAGCAGTAGTGTATTGACTGCCCCTGCAACTTGGGCATGATTGGATAGCCCACCTCGCCCTGCACATAGCTCAAATGCCATCTGTTTAAAAGGTACGGTGACATTTGCCCCCACACCACCACCTGCAAAAAATGCCTCAACCACTGCGGTAAAGCTGTCTTTATCATCAGGGCAGTATTGGCGAGCATAACGAATGTCTAAGCCAACTTGCTGGGCAAAGTTTTGGTGAATGTCAGGGGATTTACTATGGGCAATGGGATTGCCAATAACGATAAAATGCTGGGTCATTTGAGCTTCCTAAATTAGAATTGATATCTTGATTGATTTGGCTTATTTTATTGATGATATATTAAGCAATAATAACAAATATACATATACAATGTGAGGTATGCGAAATAGTACTGATATTGTGATAAATACTAGGTATAGTTAAATTAAAAGAACTTAGGTACACTACAGGATAATAGCGATAAATACCTGATATTTATATCATATGATTTAGATGAACATAAACGAAAAATAATAAGAAAAAGCGTCTATAAATACGCTTGATACTTATGATACCTCCAATAAGGTAGTTTTCGCTTATTTTGTCATCATTTTATATTATCGTAGCATGCAAACTATTCAAGAAGGTTGAGATTCACTATGATTAAAAAGTCGCATATTGCCAATCAGTGCTTATCATGGTTTCATACCAGCAGTCAAAAATCTGCTTCTTTATATAAGGGTATCAGCGCTTCTTTGCTGGTAGGGGTAATGAGCTTTGCACTGGTTGCTTGTAATAAACAAGCTGATAGTGTCACACCAGAGGCAGATACGGAAAAAGAAGCCTCAGTTGAAGTCAATGGTAGTAGCAGTGCTGAGCAAGAGACGAATACAACAGGTCAAGCAACCAATGCAGATGAGCAGGGTACACCCGTTGTGTATGATACAAAAAGCTGGTCATCAGGCAGTGGTGATACTTATGCTATCAATGAAATTGATAAAATGAAAAAAGTTTTTGGCTCAGTGACCAGTAGTGATGAAAACAGCTTAGACTATGCCAGTAATTCTGCGACAAAATATCGCTTTGTGAAAGATAATGATCCCTATCTTGATATCATAGATTCAAATGATTATTTGGAAATTGGCTGGTATTATGCCAACCCTAAAGACTCAGATGCTGAAAAGAAAACCAGTATTGAGCATGCCAAAAAAGCCTATCAATTGGCTCATAATCTGATGGGAGAAAGTGGTGGTGCTTTGGTAGAAAATATTTTAATGGGACAGATTGTTAAAAATAAAGAAGTGGGTGGACAGCAAGTTGAACTGGCAAAATGTGAGTTTTATAGCTGTATGTTGATTTTGAAAAAATAATCTTAGAACCTATATTAAGCGTATTTTAACTTAAGTTTGTCGTGGTGGCTTGATAATGACTCACCACTCACAAACACTTAAAATCTTTTTCTCAAAATAAATTGATGTACTCAGTGATGAACTCTGCCTTATCCTCACCAGTGGCTTTTCAACAGAGTAGGGCGCATTTTATACCTAAAATGCGTTGGTTTCGTTTTAGCCCTGAAGCTCTAGAGGTAATAGAGACAGAGTCAGTCACTGATGATTGCAGTGATATTGATAAAACTAATGATGCTGAGCTTATCGAGCCCTTGTTGCCAGTTAGTCATCGGGCAATAGCGTATGGTGATGGTTTTTTTAGCACCATGAAAGTACAAGCTGGTAAGGTCTATTGGCAGAAATATCATCAGCACCGTATTCATACTCATGCAACAGCCCTACAGCTCTATTTGCCTAAATCACAACAACTTTTATTGTGGCAACACATTAGCTATTATGCACGTATCATTGATATAGGCATGATAAAAGTCATTGTCACACGCCAAGCACAAAATATACGTGGTTATGGATTTTCTATTCATGATACGGATAATGGATGTGATATTTATATTGGTGTATGGGCAACAGAGCCACCACCAAAAATAACAAATTTATTAGCCTCCCAGTTACCTTATTCTTTAATCTCCCAAATTTTAGCAGAAGTCCCTATTCAACCTGCTATTACTGCTATGACCCTGCAATCCAGAATTTCTTGTATTCCTCCCACACTAGCTGGACTAAAAACATTAAATCGTCTGGATAATGTCTTGGCAAGTGCTGAGTTAAAGCAACAGCAAGCAAGAATGCCTGCTCATTTGTCAAACCCATTAGCAGAGGGACTGGTACAGGATATGTTCGGGTATTGGGTTGAAGGAACAATGAGTAATGTTTTTTATCAACTAGATACAGATGCAACAGATGCACAGTGGTTTACACCACCAATAGACCGCTCTGGTGTAAATGGTGTAATGCGTCAGGTTTTAATGGATAGTTTTGATAAGACTACCTATCCCATCATAGAAAGACATTTGGAAGATAAGGACATTACAAGGTTAACAGGCTTGTTTTTTTGTAATGCGGTACGAGGCATTATGCCTGTGGCTGAGTTGATCGTTGATGATAATAAGATAACTTTTGCCTACGCAAGTGTTCTATACAATTGATCTATTATTGTAAGTAAAGGTTGTTTGAAATATTTTATTGATCAATAATTTTTTCAAATTAATTGTTTAATAGAATGAAAAATGAGTACTATTTATTTAGATAACCGCTTACCGTTGATGTATCGTCGTTATTGTGTATTTGATGACTTATGTCGACTTGCAAAAAAAATCCAAATAAGATAACCCATATTGACAGTTGGACATCACAGGCAGTTGGTGTTATCTATTTTTCTGATTTTAAAAAATTTATTGCTTATGGTGGTATTTATCAATATGCAAACAATGCGGACGAAATAAAAAAGCAAGGCGTTTATATTACTCCTAATGAGGAAATATCCTGCTCTCTCACTGTTTGCTCTCAAGCATTTACTAAACCAGTGAACAATCCTTTTACAATGTTATGGCAGTGGAATCATACAGTTAAAAATCGTTTGGTAGCGTATTTTGATGGTCAGCACTTTTTTAAGATAAATGATGAGATAGATGATGAGATAGATGATGAATATCCACCTCATATCTACCATGACCGCATAGTTGCCAGTAGTTTGCTACCTCTTTGGAATGACAGGGATGAGCAGGATAGAAACCATCTATAAAAGACTTTATTTGTGTTTAACTTTTTTCGAGTCTTTTATATTTTCCTCTACCTAGGAACTCAATCATTCCATGGTCACGGAGCAATTGCAGTTGTTGACGTATTTTGGCTTTAATGTGATTATTATTTGGATACTTTTGTTTTAAAATCTCTGAAAATTCATATGCTTGTTGTAAAGTAAATTGAGTTGGTAGTTTTTCAATACAATGTAGAACAGATAGCGTCCAGCCTCTTACTTCTAGTTTTTGTTGGCGTAGAAAGAGTGTCTTGTGAAATTGTTGCTTTACAGTATCGTGATTAATAACTTTTTGATTTTTAACTAAAAACACCTTACCAGTTTCAGGAACTTTTCTTAAATCAATATTACATCCTATCCAGCCTGCCCGTTTTGCTGATGCTGGTAGGGGTTTTCGTCTGATTATCATTTCAGTAGAAAAAAAGTGTTTGGGAATAATAATAAAATTATTGACATAAAACTGTGGAGAATAAGTCAAAAAGAAGAAGTTAGGATTATTATCAGAAGTGATGCGCTCAATCATGGTGGCATATGCCCCATCATTAATGATATTGCTTAATTTAGCTTTTTTACTTTTAAGTTCATATTGTTCATGACAATGTGAACAAAAAAAGTCTGCAACAGGCTTGTTGTTAGTAAATCCGTTTAAAGGGAAATGACCGCAAAGAGGGCAGTAGCCATTATCTTTTACCCATGCTTCACTTAATACTCTGATAATTTGTGATGCTGAGCGATAGTTTTTTGCCAAACTTTGGTTAAATTGTAAGTTCATTGGCTCATTTATTAGTCTGTTTGAGAAAAAATTAGTTTAACATGATGATAGATTGTGAAGCGAAGTAATAATGCTTTTTATGGTCTCATTGTGAAAACCCATTGAAAACTTACCCATACAATGCTAGATTTTAGCAAATTTTTTTCTGTGATCTGCATATGAGTAACCAAAACGACCAGATACCTGAAACGGCTCATCTGTCTAACAACGACACATCAAAAGCGATAGCATCAAGCACAAAACCAGAAAGTAAAGATAGCGTACCAGTCAAAGACAGCACTCTAATTTGTGAAGGCAAGCCCAGAAAATATAGAAAAGATGATGTCTCTATATTTGCAAAAAGAAGCTATCAGCTTTTGTTAGTGTTTGGATTAATGTTGCTGTTTTTAGCAGTGATGACTTATCAGACATTATTTGGTCACCTGACTCAACCTGCACAAAAAATAGAAGTCAGTGATGGGGATACTTATTATGGTTTATTGCCTCAGTTTCAGGGAGCTGTGCCTTTATTTTCTGCCACTTTAGCGAAGTTTTATATCAAAACACAAGTTAATACACCATTAAATGCAGGTACTTACGAGCTTCCAGAAAACCCCAGTTTAATGCAGATGCTTAATGTACTTGAGGCGGGCGAGCAGATCGCTTTAGTACAGATACAGATTATTGAAGGTAAAACGGCACAAGATTTATATCATAACTTAGCCAATACATCAGGTGTGACATTAGAAGTATTAGATGAGCAGGGTCGTCCAAAAATGCCATTAAAGCAAGCGTTGGGGATTGATGCTTATACACCTGAGGGTGAGTTTGTTGATAATCTGGAAGGGTGGTTTAGCCCAAACACCTATCATTATGCTGAAGGCACAACAGATAAGCAGATTTTGGCAGATTTATACCAAATACAACAGCAAGCTTTAGATGAAGCTTGGGCTTCTCGAGCAGAGAATTTACCTTATAAAACGCCATATGAAGCACTGATTATGGCATCCATTATCGAGAAAGAAACAGGCATTGCTAGTGAGCGTCCATTGGTATCAGCAGTGTTTGTGAACCGCCTCAATCAAGGTATGCGCTTACAAACAGACCCAACGATTATCTATGGTATGGGTGAGCGTTATGACGGTAATATTCGCCGTAAAGATATCAATGAGGCAACGGCATATAATACTTACCAAATAGATGGCCTACCACCAACCCCGATTGCACTACCTTCAAAAGCTTCTATTGAGGCAGCCTTGCATCCTGCTGATAGTGATGCGTTATATTTTGTGGCTACGGGGACAGGTGGGCATAAATTTAGTAAAACATTAGCAGAGCATAATCGTGCTGTCCAAGAGTACCTAAAAGTCATTCGCCAGCAGTCGCAGTAACCAGAAGTGATGGTGACTCTGGTATGCTCTTAGGTGCTACATTCTTATTGATAGTTATTGCTTGTCTTATTTGGAGTTGTTATGCACGCACGTTTTATTAGCTTTGAGGGAACAGAAGGTGTTGGAAAGACGACCGCCATTAATCAGCTATGTCAGCGTTTACAAGCGCAAGGGATAGATTTTGTGCGTACCCGTGAGCCTGGAGGCAGTGACTTTGCAGAACAGTTACGGACGTTATTATTAGCCCCTGAAACTCAGATTAGTGATGATACAGAGCTGTTGTTAATGTTTGCTGCCCGTTGTGACCATTTACAGCAAGTTATTTTACCCGCATTAGATGCAGGCAAATGGGTGATTTGTGATCGCTTTATTGATTCGAGTATGGCGTATCAGGGTTTTGGGCGTGGTTGTGGTGATGCACTTGTTTTAGACAAGGTGCAAGGCTTGATTCAGCAGTTTGTCTCTCGGCTACCAGATATTACCATTTGGCTAGATTTGCCAGTGATAGAAGGCATTGAAAGAGCAGCAAAACGTAGTGTGGCTGATAGATTTGAGCAAGAAGCGGTGGCATTTTTTAGTAGAGTGCATCAGGGATATGCGTATCAGCATCAGCAAGACCCTAAGCGAGTACAGAGAGTGGATGCCAGTGGTGATGTGGATGAGGTGGCTCAGCGAGTATGGCAGGTTATTTCTCATAACTGTGAGTTGTGATGATTGCTTGAATTTAAGAGTCTAAGATTCAATTTAAGCTAATGATAATAATAAAAAGCTGAGCCTAAGACTCAGCTTTTTTATGGATTATGGTTATTGACTGATTAGCTATGAGACAAGATGCCACATATATAACTTAACTGTCTTTTGTAGCATCAGTATCTGGTAGTCGCTTAGGGTCAAGTGCGCCATTTGCTTTTTTGGGTGCTTGTGCATTGCCGTTGGTATGTGAGGCAATTGACTTTTTAGTCGTTGGCTCTACTGGTCGTTTAACTGCTTCTAAGTTTGCAGTATTGGTATAGGTTGACCCCAAGATGGCTTCTTCTAGCAACTCTTTGTGTTTACGCTTTTCAGGTGCTTTAGCGGTTGATTCAAAGTGAGCATCTGCTAAAGCACGAGCTTGCTCCTGTTTTTCTGTGACATCGACTACTTTAGGTTGAACTTCATCTTCAATCACCAGTGCAACCAGTTTACGGTCTTGAGGGATTTCGTTATCAAAGCTATCTGTAATTACCCCCAATCGACCTTCTTTATCGACAGTATATAGTGGGATAAATTGCTTGTTATCTGCACGGTATTGGCTAAAGCTGTAGCTATCAGTGATATTAGTAATTTTAATGCGTGCTTTTTTGGAGATCATACTTGCCATTTTGGTATAAGTGGCATCTTTACCAAATAACCAGCGTGATTTAAAGCTAGATTGTTTTTCATCTCGTTCATTTTTCGATTTATCATCGCTAAATTTTAAACGGTAAATCTTCTGTTCACCGAACTCATGGCGGAAATGTAACTCGGCAAGAGTGTTCATTTCCTTATCCATACTCATAGCAAACAGATGTCCAATCCCGATTAAATCTAAATGACGATCTGCATGGTCAGAAACCGGATTACCAAAATAAGTGCGTAGCCCATTCATACGAGCTTTGGCGATATTGGTATAGTTGTTATGCGCGACCAATACTTCAAAACCTTGGTCTCTTAACGACTCTGCTACCAGTAATGCCACTGGGTTTGAACCAACAATCAGTACCCCGTTGCTGGCAGGTTCACGTACACCAAGTAAGTTACCAATTAGCTTTGCCCCCAGACCTTGAATCAGTACCGTACCGATAATGACCATAAACACTAAAGGAACTAATAACTCAACACCCTTAATATCATACTCTTGTAGACGAATGGCAAATAGGGATGAGATGGCTGCTGCCACAATACCTCGAGGACCAATCCAGCTAATCATCAATTTTTCTGAAGTTTTTAGTGATGAGCCGATGGATGAAGCCCATACTGCCAGTGGACGAGCAACAAACATAACAATAGCCAGCAGTGTTAAGCCAGCAAAACCAACACTTAATAAGCTTGTTAGCTCTACACGAGCTGCTAGGACAATAAAGAGTACAGAGATTAATAGAACGGTTAAGGACTCATTAAACTCTAATATATGGTCACGTGGAAAACCTTTCCAGTTCGCCAGTGCGACTCCCATCACCGTAACAGCCAGTAGCCCTGACTCATGCTCTAGGTGGTTGGAAATAGAAAATAGTACCAGTACAAAGGCAAGGGTAAATACATTACGTAAATACTCTGGCACCATGTGTTTTTTCATTAAAAATGCCAGTACCCATGCACCAAACATACCAATAACTGAGGCGATAACGACAATCTCACCAAATAACAACAAGCCATTGGCTTCGTCACCAGAGATGATATATTCATAGACCAAGACCACCGCAATTGCCCCAATCGGGTCAATGATGATGCCTTCCCATTTTAAGATATTAGAAATGGTTTTGTTAGGTCGCACACTGCGTAGCAGAGGCATAATCACTGTTGGACCAGTCACACAGACCAAAGAGCCAAAGAGTAGGGCTATCAGTGGATCGACATCAAATAATAGGTATGTTGATAGTGCAACAACGGCGATGGTAATTACTACTCCAAGAGATACCAACATTTGTACGACTTTACCGTGCTGTTTAATCTCCTCAAACTCTAGAGTCAGCGAGCCTTCAAATAAAATTACCGCAACCCCAAGTGAAATAAAGGGAAATAGTAAGTCTCCAAGTACAGCATCGGGATTAAGATAGTGTAAGACAGGGCCAACGAGAATACCGATGAGCAAGAGAAATAAGATGGAGGGTTGTTTTAAATACCAAGCCAGCCATTGTGCTGCTATACCAAGACCCAAAACGCCAGATAATAATAAGGCGGTATCCATGAAATCATCCTTTAGTCAGTGATACGTGGCACGCAGGCGCATTCAGTTATGACGTTATGGTGACACATCATTAAAGCAGTGACCAAAGCCAGAGGCTTCACGATGGGTTAGCTGTTTGGCTATATATTCATCAGACTGATAGATAAATGAAATACTATTTGAATAGTTATTAGATAAATCGTTATTAGATAATGCGACTAAGTCTATGACGACGTATGACTGACTTATGTAAGTTAATTTTGTTGGCTATCATACCATGATTTAACGTTTCCGGGTTTTGTTGTTGTAAAGTTGTTGTGATATGAAGATATTGTTACTTTTTTTATGGTGCTTTTTAAATACTTCTACTATGGTGTAAACTGAAGGCAATTTTCAATAATTACTATCAGTTGTATTATCGATTACCATTAATAGAGGATATGCTATGTTATATCATCATTTTAAAAAGCAGACAATATATCCACAATCTGGACGACAAAAGGTTTTATCCACCATTTTAGCAACCTGTCTTTTTACATTCTCTCCTATGGTGGCTGTGACGGCTAACTCAGCGCAAGCAGCTGTGACGACAATGGACTTCTCTAACCTAGTCACAGCTGTCTCTCCGGGGGTTGCCCGCGTCAATGTTACTAAAGAAATCAGTGAGGCTGAGTTGGCAAAAGCGCAACAAATAGAACTGCTAAGGCAGTTTTTTGGTAATCGTGTGAATATTCCACGATCACAATCTCAGCCTGCGATTGAGCACAACTATGGAACAGCATTTTTTGTAACGGATGATGGCTACTTGTTAACGAACCATCATGTTATTGAGGGTGCAGATACCATTACTGTCACACTCAACGACCGTACAGAGCTGGATGCGACATTGGTGGGGAGTGATGAGCGCTCTGATGTTGCTGTATTAAAAGTCAAGGCACCGGCTGGAACACGTTATCCTGCACTACCCATTGGAGACTCCAATGCAGTGAGAGTAGGAGAGCCAGTATTAGCAATTGGCTCTCCTTTTGGTTTTGACTACTCTGCCTCGGCAGGTATTGTTAGTGCAAAGTCACGCAACTTTTCACGTGATATCAGCGTTCCCTTTATTCAGACAGATGTGGCGCTCAATCCCGGCAACTCTGGTGGACCTCTGTTTAATCAACGCGGTGAAGTTATCGGCATCAACTCACGGATTTTTAGTGGAACGGGCGGTTATATGGGGCTGTCTTTTTCCATTCCTATTGATGTAGCGATGGATATTTACAACCAGCTAAAAGATACAGGTGAAGTCTCTCGAGCCTATCTTGGTGTCTTCCCACAAGATATTGACCGTAATCTAGCAGAAGCCTACCATCTGGAGCGTCCAAAAGGTGCATTGTTGACAAAAGTATCCGCAGACTCTCCTGCTCAAATGGCAGGATTAAAGTCGGGAGATATTATTTTAAGCTATAATGGACATGAGATTAGTCTGGCATCAGACCTAATCAATGATGTCAATCGTAGTCGTCCTAACGATAGATTTGAAGTAGATGTATTGCGAGCAGGAAAGGTTATCAAATTGCAAGGGACATTGGGTCTTGCACCAACAGATGTAACCTCTGATGACATGAATGAAGCAGTACCAACTGTACGTCTAGGGTTACGTTTACGTGATATGAGTGCAGAAGAGAAACGTCATCTAAACAGTTTGGGCGTATTGATTACCGCAGTTGACCCTACTGGACTGGCTGCCAGATCAGGCTTACAACCTGGTGATGTGATTACCAACTTGCACCAAGTGCCTATTAGTAATGTGACTGACTTTGCGACAACAGTCAGACAGCTGCCTAAAGAAGGTGTTGTAACCATTGAAGTGATTCGTCAAGGTCTGCCCATTATTATTGGTTTACGTATCGAATAAAATGCTTGTATGCTTGTAAAGTCAAAGAATTAACTAGGGGCTATTGAATATTTACCCTGTTAGACCAATATTTGCACGAGGCACAGCTGCTTTTCATTTTTATGTAAAAATTGGCTAAATCTCAATTTTTCCTATGAAGATAAAATTTATCATCAGCTACTCTAGCGTAGTGGCTGATGATAACTGTAGTAAGCACAATAATTAGAAAATAAAATAATTGGTAACAAAAAGCGCACTTATCAGAAGATAAATGCGCTTTTATTTATAACGATAACCTTACTTGAGCTGTCTCATGATTAGTGAGTGTTGTTGCCCATGTTGCGATAGGTTACAATAGGTTTTTCTAAGCGGTAACTTGCTGCAGCTTTACGCGCACCAGAGATACTAGCAACAAAGGTCAATAATGCACTGATTAACCAGAATAGACCTGTGTATAGTGCTGCTTTACGAGCAGTTTCTTCAGCTTGTACTAACGCTTCATCAACTCGTTGCTTACCTTCTTCAACTTTTTGCTTAGCAGTAGCAATCGCTTGCTCTGTTTCAGCTTTATATTGATTAAATGAGCTAACGACTTCTTGACGCACTTGTAGTGCTTCAGGCTCACTCAAACCTTGAGCTTCTAAGCGAGTAATAATCTCAGGACCAGTTAAGATTTGCTCGATTTGAGACATACGCTGTTTAGCATAATCATCAATTTTGCCCCAAGTTTCCAAGTCTGTGAAGTCTAAAGACTCAACATCTGCTTTTGTCTCATTGATCATCTCTTCGATGACATTTGTGGTTGCACGGACTTGGTCTTCACTTAAGTTGTCTGTATTTTTAGCAACCCAGCCTTCAACATCTGAACGGCTGATTTCACCAGAAACACGCTGATATACTTGTTTTGCTTCTTGCTGAATATTGATATCAGAGTTCTGCATTACTGCACCAGCAACATTACCAACAGCATTGGCACTTGCCCCAACAGTAGAAGCAGTTGCACTAGCGACTGTGCTAACAGTGCTACCAACAGCACGAGTTGCAGTTGATAAAATGCTGGTTGCACTACTCATAGTAAAGAAAGTAGTAATAAAGATAATAGATGCTGCGGTTAACATACCAGTTAATGTTGCATCTTTAGGGTCAATGTCTGTTCCGTCACCGAATAGTGCTTCAGGAGCAGAGCATTTCACAGCAAAGTAACCAGCCACAAAAGCACTAATTAAGGCTGTAATCACAGCATAAATACCTGCACCAATACTTGTGCCTTTTAGGTCAAATGGTAAAAATGAACTAAAGACTAAAGCTAAGGCTAGCATTGCCATAACGACAATAAGTCCCATTAATAGACCAGCAAAAACACCTCTCCAAGAAGGACGGCGTTGGGGTGTGTAATTTGGTGTCATAAAATATCCTCCATCTCCATATAGATGTATGGCACAACTTACAATAGAAAATATATCCACTGTTATTGTGCGATATTTAAAATAGTAAAATTAAATCATACTTAAATAAGTGTATGAAATAAATTAACCGTAAATCAGATATGAAGATGATATAGGAGACAAACCCCCTTTTTTGCGGTGTTTTGGTAAGTTTATGACATCAATTATGTAAAAAAAGCAAGGAAAGTGTGATAAATATGCTAACAGTGAGGAGTTAGGTAAACATAAACTAACATAAGTCACCAATAACTTCACGATTATTTGTCGCTCATTTTGGTGTAAAGAAGCTGGTTTTATATGTAGCAAGGTAGATAAGGTAGCTTATTCTTCGAGCTGAGCAGATAAATAATGAGATAAAAAATAGGGAGGAAATTGGGAAATTAGCTTATCTGCTAAAGTTTAAAGTTCATCATGGATAAATGTAAATTCGTTCTATATAGTAAATGATACAGAAAGTAATAAGCACAAAAAACCCCCAGTCTTATATTAAGATGGGGGTTTTGCTAGAAAACATCATTTATACAATGATTTTCTAAAGGAATAGGTGGTATCCCGTAGGGGATTCGAACCCCTGTTACCGCCGTGAAAGGGCGGGGTCCTAGGCCTCTAGACGAACGGGACACAATAGAGACTTGCTATAACTGTATCAGAATTCTTATGAATATTTCATAAGGTTGCCTAGGTGCTGATACAGAATCTTAACGATTAATAAAGCTATAAAATATATTTATTGGTGGAGCTAAGCGGAGTCGAACCGCTGACCCCTTGCATGCCATGCAAGTGCTCTACCAACTGAGCTATAGCCCCTCGTTAAGAGTGAGGCGTATTTTAGGCAAGTAAGTAGGTCTTGTCAAGACTTTTTTATGCTAAGTTGCAGAAGAACAAGATTTTTAGCATTTATTTCTGCTAGGGTCTGTTGAACATTCATCTTCATAGGAAAAATTGAGAAAAATTTGTCTTAGTCAAGGCAATGAACGCAGGCAATATCTGGATATTAACCAGTTCATTAACGCAGAATAAGGCAAATTTAGCCAATTTTTACATGAAAGTAAAAAGTAGCTTTATCCCTTGTAGATATTAGCCTAACGGGGTGAACGTTCAACAGACCCTAATGTTTAATTCGAAGGCTATTTTGTTGGCTCGTGAGATACGATATTACCTGTATCTGCTTCTATAATGGCAAATTCACAGCCACGGTTTGGTAAAAAAGGTATGATACTTTTTTCAAAAGTAGCACCGCCAATAAAGCTATAGTTTTTATTTGGTTTGAGTATTGCTTCAGCCTTAATAAGACAGTATCTATCTGAGATTGCCTCAGCATAGGAAAATTTGAGCGGTTTATTGGCTTCTATAGCAATTTTTCCTTCTGGTCTCACAGATGAGCTATCTATATCGTATAGAGTAGATATTTGGTTGGTGTTATCTAGATGAATACCAATATTGATAGAGTCATTACGGCTATAAGTAGGGGATATACTATTGGAAATAAAAGCTAACGGGGCATTGGCAGGTGGTTGGTAAGGTGGTACAGAGGCACAACCAGTTACCATGATTATCATAAAGAGCAGGGGTAGGGTGTAAAGGTGTTTTTGTGACATGGCTAATGATCCGATGGCGAAAAAATAACTGCTAAGAAATCGTTATTATGAGAGAAAAAGTGGTAGAGGTGTCAATTAAAAAGGGTGTATTGCATGATCAATACACCCTACAATAACGTCACAGTATACAAATTAGATGGTATGGTTTATGACTCTGCCAAAAAATCTGGCAACTCATTGGCGGTTTTTTCTAGCTTTTTCAGTTTCTTTTTACCTAGACCACCAAGCACTTCTACCGCATGACGTAGGCGAGTTAAAGTCATATCTGCGCCAATCACATACATGGAGTTCATCACTGGTGTTGATGAGCTACTACCAGCAATGGCGATAAAAAATGGCTGCATTAAGTCACGCAGTTTGATATCCATTGCACCACTTAATCCTTTTAGGGTGGCATAGATGTTCTCTTCACTCCATACAGGCAACGCTTCTAGCTTCCATGTAGCGATTTGTAAGATTTCGATGATTTGTTCTTGGCTTAGCGATTTATGGGCAAAGTCATCAGCGTTAATTTCTGGTAAGTTTTGGAAATAAAATCCTGCCCAGTTGACCGCGTCTGATAGTAGATGGATACGAGGCTGAATAGCAGCCGCAATGGCAGTAAGTTTGTCTGAGTCATTTGCCCAGTTTAAGATGGCGTTTTTCAGTTGCTCTGGGGTCATTTCCTTGAGCCATTCAGCATTAAGCCAGTTCAGTTTTTCAATATCAAAGATAGGACCACCGAGTGAAACACGGGTGATATCAAAGCTGGCAATCATTTCATCTAAGGTAAACTTTTCTTGCTCACTTGGTAGTGAGTAACCCATGCGTCCAAGATAGTTAAGCAAGGCTTCGGGCAAGACACCAGCATCACGATAGTAAGTGATGGAGGTGGGGTTTTTGCGTTTAGACAGCTTTGACTTATCAGGGTTACGCAGTAGAGGCATGTGGCACAGTACAGGCATTTCCCAGCCAAAGTAGTCATATAAAAGTTGATGTTTAGGGGCAGAGTTTAGCCATTCTTCACCACGAATAACATGGGTGATTTTCATTAAGTGGTCATCAACCACATTAGCTAAATGGTAGGTAGGTAAGCCGTCTGTTTTTAGTAGCACTTGCATATCTACCTGCTCCCATGGAATCTCAACCTCTCCACGTAGCATATCTTGTACCTTGCACACACCTTCCGTAGGCACTTTCATACGAATGACAAAGGGTTTGCCCTCGCTTGCTAGTTTGTCAGACTCTTCTCTAGACAAGTCTGCATAGCGTCCATCGTAGTGTGGGTTTTCTCCACGAGCCATTTGCTCTGCACGCATCGCGTCTAACTCTTCAGGGGTACAGAAACAACGGAAAGCATGTCCTTTATCAAGCAGTTCTTGAGCATATTTTTTATAAATGTCACTACGTTCACTTTGGCGATAGGGTGCATGTGCGCCACCAACATCAGGGCCTTCTGCCCAATCTAGTCCGACCCAGCGTAAGGCATCGAGAATCATTTTTTCTGATTGTTCGGTTGAGCGGGTTTGGTCAGTATCTTCAATACGAAGGATAAATTCACCGCCATGTGCTTTGGCAAAAGCGAGGTTAAATAAGGCAATGTAGGCAGTACCAACATGTGGGAAACCAGTGGGTGACGGCGCAATACGGGTACGAACAGGTCGGTTATTTGGTTGGGCTTGTTGTGTCATAGGGCTCTCAAAGTTTTTTGTAAGTAATGAATGCAAATGGTGTAAATATGGGTTTATAAGGTTGGGCTTTATAAGATTTCTTGTATTATAGCAGGTATATGCTACGGAAATAAAAGTCCATTGCTTGTTTGCTAAGTTTGTGTACTGATAGGCTAAATTCTGCTTTTGTGCATCGTTTGCTTGACACTGGATAGCAACTTGAGATAATGGACGGTTCTATAAGGTATATTTGTACTACTCTAATCTAGATACGTAATCTATAAATGCATTGTCATAACTGCGGACTGCTTGTTCCAGTGTGATGCCTCTAGTGTGATAGTATCAATATAGATAGAGTTTACTATTTATAGTATTGCGTGTTTCATAAGCCCATATAACCTTATCAACAATACAATAAGTCGATATATAAAATGACTGTAAATACTACAACAAACCATCAAAACTTTAGTCACGAAACTGTCTTATTATATGAAACTGTCGCTGCAGTACTCGGCTTAAAAAAATTGCCCAAAGTCACTGGTGTGTCTGATATATCAAAGGCATCAGGCGTTTTTGTTGATGCTACTTTTGGACGTGGTGGGCATAGTCGCTTGTTACTTGAGCATTTAAGTGATACTGCAAAACTGTTGGTGTTTGATAAAGACCCAGAAGCCATTGCTGTAGCAGAGGCACTGGCAAAAACAGATGCACGAGTGGTGGTGATTCATGACAGTTTTGCTAATTTGTACCAGAATTTGACCTGTTTGGGTATTGAGCAGGTTGATGGCATCATGGCAGATTTGGGCGTTTCTTCTCCCCAGCTTGATGATGCCAGTCGTGGGTTTAGTTTCATGCGTGATGGTGTGGTTGATATGCGTATGGATACCAGCCAAGGTATGACTGCGGGTGAATGGCTAGCTCAGGTAGATGAAGAGACATTAGCAAATGTTTTATATGAATATGGTGATGAGCGTCATAGCCGTCGTATTGCCAGAGCCATTAAACAAATGGATAGCTATGAGTCAACACTAGAGCTTGCAGAGGTAATTAAACAAGCACACCCAAACTGGCAACGTGGTAAACATCCAGCAACCCAAAGCTTTCAGGCGATACGGATATTTATTAATAATGAGTTGGGTGATGTTGATAGCTTTTTGGAGCAAGCATTGGCGGTGTTAGCACCTAAAGGTCATTTGGCTGTGATTAGCTTTCATTCACTAGAAGATAGACGTATTAAGCAGTTTTTGCAACGGCATAGCAAGGGTAAATATCCTGAAGATGAGACGATGCCTATTGCACCTGTACGACCTAAATATTTTGATAAACCTAAGCGTATTGCACCAAGTAAAGAAGAAGTCGCTCATAACCCTCGCTCTCGTAGTGCTTGGTTGCGTATGGCACAGCGTCGAGAAGGTGTTTACCCTTATCCATAGTATGAAAATATTAAAGTATGAAGATATTAAAGCCAAAATTGACCTGAACATGGTATTGGATGATTTTTGTTAAATTGTGCTTTGATGGTAATTTAAGCTTTACAATGATAGTTTCTGATTGTGTCTGATTTTGAGAGTCAAATGTCCCGTTTATCCCATCTAATACACCGTCCTTCTAATAAGGGCGGTACGTCAAAAAAGCCTCAAAGCTCTGGAGAGATGACGCAAGATATCAGTGATATTTTGTCAAAGCGTTATCGTGGTATCAGTGTCTATGCAGTAGTGATGTTGCTAATAGCCATTGCCATCATTTGGACAGGAGTTTTGACCACTGAGCAAATCCAAAGTTATCGTCAAGACTATTTGATATTACAAGATATGAAGCGTCAGGAGCGTCGATTGCAAGTAGAATACCAGCGCTTGCTGATTGAACAGCAGACATTTAGTGCGACACCACAGATTGCCAGTCGTGCAGTGACAGAGTTGGGGATGTACTCTCCTTCAGTACAAGATAAGTTGATATTACAACCCACAGTACAGAGACAAACAAATAGCAATCCTATCGATGACAATAATGAGACGAATGACAGCATGGTAGAGCAGAGTCAAGTCGTGGAGGCAGGGCGATGACACGCAAAAAATCTACTGAAAATCCGCAGAATAAAAATGCACAGGGGAAAGTGACTAAACCCTTAAAAAAAACTCGTAAAACTTCGCAAAAAAAAGTCGGCAGTAAAACAGGAAGTACTAAGTCTAGACAAAAAAAGTCGACGAGTTCAGGGTTTTTAAAACGTCTGTTTGCAAAAAAGCAGACGGACCAAGGTGCTTATACCAGTGTAAAAAATCGCCAGAATTTTATCCTTAAAAAAGCATCTGGTGCATCTCCAAGAGGTAGTTTGGAGAGTGATTTAAGTCGCTTTCAGGTAGTCTGGGGTATTGCAATAGCTTTCCTGCTGATACTGCTTTGGCGCGCGTTTGACTTACAGATTGCAAATGCTGAGTTTTATCAGCAAAAAGGAGATAAGTTAATCACCAGTGAGCGTCGAGTTGCATCTTATCGAGGCATCATTACAGATAGAAATCATTTGCCGTTGGCAGTGAGTGCGCCCTTGGTGACCGTATCATTTAGTCCATATGATTATGCGCTGGCTTATTATAGTTTGCAAAAAGAAATCGCACTCAATCCTGATAAGCCAAAAATGCAAGAGCGGTTAAAAGAGCGGTTGGCAAAGATGGACTTGAGACGGTTGGCCAGTGTTTCTGGGGCATCACTAGAAGACTTGCAACAAGCAGTCAGTATCAAAACAGACTTAGATGTAACAGATAAGCAAGCCGTCAAAAAGGCTTTACCCTCTGGTTCTGGCTCTCACTATTTTCCACTGTTGACCAAAGTAACGCCTGAGATTGCTGAAGCTGTAGTGGCGTTAGACTTTACGGGTGTTTATAGCTCTGAGTTTTTTAAGCGTTACTATCCACAGCCACAACCGAATGCTCAGCTTATTGGGTTTATGGGACAAAATAGTAATGATCCAGAAGGGGGGTATATTGGGCGTTCAGGTATTGAGCGCCAGTATGAGCGTGAGTTGGCAGGGCAAGATGGAAAAATTTTGGTGTTAAATGATGCTCGTCGCAATATGCTCAAAGAGGTTGAAGAAATTACACCAGAAGTGTCTGGAGAAAATGTCACTTTAACCATAGATGCACGCCTACAATATTTATTGTACAAAGAGCTAGAGGAAGTAGGGCGTGTACAAAGTGCACGCTGGGCAACAGGTATTGTGGTTGATGTACATACTGGTGAAGTATTAGCGTTGTCGACTTGGCCTTCATTTAACCCTAATAATTTGGCAGGAATGACAGGTGATAGCCAACGTAATCGGGCATTGATTGATGTCTTTGAACCTGGTTCGGTAATGAAACCATTTACTGTGGCGGCGGCTTTGGACTCTGGAAAATTTACAGAGCATTCTTTGATTAATACTAGTCCAGGTTCGATACGTATTAAGGGTTATACCATTCGTGATCATGGAAATCTAGGTAGTATTAGCTTGGCGACCTTGCTGAAAAAGTCAAGTAATGTGGCGTCGACAAAAATTGCTTTATCTTTGCCACCGGATGGTATTAGTAGTATACAAAAGCGCTTTGGTTTTGGTGAAAAAACGGCACTTAATTTTCCGGGTGAAGGGGCGGGTTTTGTGCCTACTCCTAAAGAAAAAGAAATAGCTAGAAGAGCAACTCTTAGTTATGGTTATGGGTTACAAGTGACATTAGCGCAGATTGCTCAGGCTTATGCAACATTAGGTGCTGGTGGTGTGATGCATCCATTGACATTGGTAAAAACAGATGTATTGCCACCAAGCCGACAAGTTTTAGATAGAGATCAGGCTTTATCTATTGTTCGAATGTTAGAAAGTGTGACACAGTCAGGTGGTACAGGTAGAGCGGCAGCGATAGATGGCTATCGTATTGCTGGTAAAACTGGTACTTCTCGGCGTACTAATCCGGATGGTGGTTACTATAGTGATCAACATCGCAATGTGTTTGCAGGTATTGCACCAGCATCGAATCCCCGTTTAGTGACCGTAATTTTGGTTGAAGACCCACAAAAACAACATTATGCTGGACAAGTTGCAGCCCCTGTTTTTCATAATGTCATGAAAGAGGCGTTGCGGTTATATAATGTGCCATTGGATAAGCCATTAGCAAATAGTAAATAAGATAATATGAATAATTGAGACAGTTATGAAAACTTTAGCCCAGATATTAGCACAGTTACCTATATCAAACTCACGTGAGCAGGTGGCTTATCAACAGTTGCAGCAACAGCAGCAAGTTTTAGATATGCCTTTTCAAAACTGGGTACTAGATAGCCGTCAAGTTGATACATCAGACGCATTTATTTTGTTAAAAAGTAGCACACAGTCGATAGAATCCAGTTGTCGTTATGCACAGTCTGCCAGTAAAAAGGCGGCTTTTATATTATCTGAGATTCCAAAAGAGCAATTATTACTTGCCGATTCTGCATTGTCATTAGACTGCCCGCTGGTTAGTGTACCCAATATACGGGATATATTGGGCATATTATTACAAGTGAGCTTAGCCATATCTGCCTCATCATCCAAGTCTTATGTGTTACCTAAAGTGGTGGCAGTGACAGGTACAAATGGTAAAACAACGGTGAGTCAGTTAGTGGCTCAGTTATATCAGCAACCGAACCGGCAGTGTGCGGTTATGGGAACAGCAGGTAATGGCTTGCTTAATAATCTTGAGCAGGCAACGCATACAACAGCAGATGCATTGGCTGTGCAACAGTTTTTGCAAAAAATGGCAATGTTAAATGTGGATATGTTGTCTTTGGAAGCCAGCTCACATGGGCTGGATCAGCAACGATTGCAAGGTGTTCCTGTTAAGGTGGCAGTCTATACAAACTTGAGTCGGGATCATCTGGATTATCACGATAGCATGGAGGATTATGCAGAGGCAAAGGCTCGTTTATTTGATCGCCATTACTTTCCTCACTTAACACATGCCATTATTAATGCTGATGATGAATTTGCAAAAATGATGATAAAAAGGGCAACAGACTCTGGGGTGACAGTTTGGACCTATTCTATTAACCCTCAAGACTCTAACAAGCCTCAAGCAACCTTTTATGCTCAACAGATTACACCCAGCCTTGAAGGTACACAGATTGAATTAAGTAGTGATTTTGGTGTGGCGATTTTATATAGCCCGTTATTGGGGCGTTTTAATGTGGCAAATTTACTGGCATCTGTAGCAGCAACGATGGCACTGGGTGAGTCATTAGAGGTGATTACAGAACGAGTAAAAAACTTATGTGGTGCAAGTGGGCGGATGCAACGAGTACCATCAAAACAAGGGTGTTTTATTGTAGATTATGCACACACACCAGATGCCTTAACACAAGTATTGAGCAGTCTTAAAGCACATTGTGAAGGTAAGCTGTGGGCAGTATTTGGTTGTGGTGGTGATCGAGATCGTGGAAAGCGTCCACTGATGGCGCAGGCAGGTTTGAGCATTGCAGATTATGTTATTTTGACATCGGATAATCCAAGAAGTGAAGAGCCTCTGCAAATCTTACAAGATATGCAAGAAGGGATGACACAGGCACAACATGATAAGACACATGTTGAAGTCGATCGTCGCCAAGCCATTGCATATGCTGTGCAACAAGCAGGAGTGCAAGATATTGTGGTGATTGCTGGAAAAGGACATGAAACTTATCAGGAAATTCGGGGCGTTCGTCATAATTTTGACGATAGGCAAGTGTTGACCCAGTTGCTTGCATCGCTTTAATACACTGGCTTTGCTGGCAATTTGAAAAATTCATAATGATTTCATCATTGCTAGGCTTCATTGCGTGTATCCTTTATGGAGTGGGATTTTTTGTTAGAATGTCAAGCCATTTACTGATGCTATAGGCTGTGATAGATATTGTTAATCAGAAATATCTACCATCTTTTTTTGCTATATAAAATAAATAGCGTCTAAAACATCATCAGTATAATAAGAAATAGATGAATGATAGGAATTGTATATGACAGCCAGAAGTCATCAAGCTAATGAATCAACCGGGCAGGGTCGGTATCGCTGGTATGCAGAGAATTTGCTGACAGCAACCCATTCTGTGCAAGGTTATTGGTGGTGTGATGGTAACACTATAGATGATGCCATGTCACTACCATCACTATCTACTTTATGCGCTGAGCGTATTATTACCGATACACGGCGTATTCAAGCTGGAGATATCTTTTTAGCACTCTCCGGTGAAAACTTCGATGGACATGATTTTGTTGCTTCTGCATTACAGCAAGGAGCAGTCGCTGTCATTGTGGAGCATCCCATAGAAGATATCTCAACAGCGCCGCAATTAGTTGTCTCCGATAGCCGTCTTGCCTTTGGACAGTTGGCCGCTTATCGTCGCCAACAGCACCCTAATTTAAAAGTTATTGCGATTACTGGCTCTAGTGGTAAAACAACCTGTAAGGAGATGCTGGGTTGTATTTTTAATCAAAACGCTACAGCCACACCAACATTAATCACTCAAGGTAATTTAAATAATGACTTGGGTGTCCCGATGACGTTGCTAGAGCTAACTGATGTACATCGTTATGCTGTGATTGAGTTGGGAGCAAATCATCGTGGAGAAATCGCTTATACAACACAGCTGGTACAGCCTGATGTGGCATGTGTTTTAAATGTTGGTAGTGCGCATCTTGGTGAGTTTGGTGGGCGAGATGTCATTGCCCAGACAAAAGCTGAAATTTATCAGTCTTTAAATCAGTCAGGCATTGCCATTATTCCAATGGATGATGATTATGCTGATGTGCTATACCAACAAGCCAGTCAGTTTACCTCTGATATTCGAGGGTTTGGTTGGCACCATCTTGATGCCAGCACAAATGCACAATTAGTATCTCAACGTGACTGCGTATCAGCCTCTGAGGTGCAACTAACTGCAACAGGTAGCACTTTTGTTTTACAGATAGCAGGTGAGAGTTTAACAATAACATTGCCACTGGTTGGTGCGCATAATGTGAGTAATGCACTGGCAGTAGCATCCTGTGCTGATGCTTTGGGAATAAGTTTGAAAGAGATTGCCAGTGGATTAAGCCAAGTTCAACCTACGAAGGGGCGTTTGGCAAGGGTCATGCTGGGACGGCACTGTCTAATAGATGATACATATAATGCCAACCCACATTCTGTAAGAGCTGCGGCTGCAGTTTTAGCTGGGCAAACAGGGCATAAAGTGATGGTTCTAGGCGATATTGCCGAGCTTGGTGCATCTTCTGTAGCAGAACATCAACAGCTTGGGGTAGATATTGCTCAGCAAGATATTGATGCATTGCTCTGTGTTGGTGAGATGGCCTCTCATACAGCATCTTATGCTAAAGAGGCAGGGCTTGTTAATTCACAAGCATTTAAAGATAAACAGACTTTATTTAGCAGTTTGCAAGCATATATACAGGCACAGCAAGCAATGGGACAGTGTTGTACAGTGTTGTTTAAGGGGTCTCGAAGTATGACGATGGAGACCATTATTCAACAGTTAATTGATTCAGATTCCGTGATTGATAAGGAGTAAGCGGTGTTATATTGGTTATTTAATAATTGGCTTAGCCAAATCTATACACCGTTTTCAGCGGTATCTTCTTTGACATTGCGGGTATTACTGTCAGTAATTACAGCCTTAGGCTTTAGTATGTTACTGGGTAGTCGTGCGATTAAATACTTACATACTTTGAAGTATGGACAGGCGATTCGTGATGATGGTCCAAAGTCACATCTAGCAAAGACTGGTACACCAACTATGGGAGGTGTGCTGATTTTATCTGCCATTGCCTTTGCAACATTATGTTGGGCAGACTTAACCAATCCTTATGTATGGATTTTGCTGGTTGTCATGGTGATTTTTGGTGGTGTTGGTTGGGCAGATGATTGGCTCAAAATTAAATATAAAGACCCTAAAGGCTTGATTGCTCGTAAAAAGTATTTTTGGCTATCGGTGGGTGCTTTATTTGCTGGTGGTGCGCTGTATTTTATTGCCAGTCAGCAACCAGATATAGCAACCACAAATGCGATGCAAGACTTACTATTTCCAATATTTAAGAACTGGGTCATTCCCTTTTCAGCCATTCCTTTTGGGTTAGGATTTATCTTCTTTACTTATTTTGTGATTAATGGCTCATCTAATGCTGTAAATTTGACAGATGGCTTAGATGGATTGGCAATTTTACCTGTAGTTTTAGTTGCTGCTGGGCTGGGTGTATTCTCTTATGTCTCAGGCGATGTGCGTTTTGCTGACTATCTACATGTACCCTATATCGCATATAACTCAGAAGTGACGATTGTTTGTGGCTCAATGATTGGCGCTGGCTTGGGATTTTTATGGTTTAATGCGCATCCAGCACAAGTATTTATGGGAGATGTGGGGGCATTGGCACTGGGAGCAATGTTAGGCACAATTGCAGTGATGACTCGCCAAGAGATTGCGTTTGCGATTATGGGTGGATTGTTTGTGGTTGAAGCACTATCTGTTATGTTACAAGTGGGCTCATACAAATTGCGCAAAAAGCGGATTTTCTTAATGGCTCCTTTACATCATCATTTTGAGGAGATGGGTTGGAAAGAGACACAGGTTGTGGCACGCTTTTGGATTATTGCCATTGTGTTGGTAGTGTTAGGATTGATGACCTTGAAGTTACGTTAAATGAAAACCACTGTGCCAGCAAGTTTATTTTATTGCCCATATTGTCAGTCTGACTTAATCATACAGGATAAGACATGGCGGTGTGATGGTCGTTTGCATCAAAAACATATTTGTCACCCATTCGATGTTGCTCGTCAAGGCTATGTTAATTTGTTGCCTGTGCAACATAAAAAATCAAAAGAGCCAGGGGACTCAGCAGAGTCTATTATGGCTCGGCAACGTTTTCTTGAACAAGGATTTTATCAGCCTCTAAGAACAACACTGATAGGAATGATTGAGCAGTACTTACCGAAGGTGTGTGATGATAAAAAGGGGCTGTGGCTGGATGTTGGTTGTGGTGATGGCTATTATACAGATGCCATTGCCCATATTCAGGAGATTCCTCGGTTAATTGCTATTGATATTAGTAAACCTGCGGTTAGTGCTACGGCAAAGCGGTTTAAAAAACAAAGTAAACTATGGTGGCAAGCCAAGAGTAACCAAACAATAAATAATCAAAAACATGCTATAGAAGCAGAAGCTCCATTACCGACAGGTATTTATCCTATCGTCAGCAGTGCTGCGCAATTACCTATTTCTGATGGTTCTATTCACGGCGTGAGTAGTATCTTTAGTCCAATTTTACCAGATGAATTTGCACGTGTATTACAAGCAGGTGGTTTATTGATTATAGCAAAGCCTGACATTAACCATCTAGCAAGTATGCGTCAAGAGTTATTTGAGCAGGTGCGTAGTCATGACTCAGATAAGTTCTTGGAGCATTTATCCACTGACTTTGAGTTACTGGCAACTGAGCAGGTATCTAGTCAATTGGCATTATCAGCAAGTCAGCTACAAGATTTGCTGACCATGACACCATACTCCTACCGTGCTAAAGTGCAAAGGCGTCAGGCTTTATTAGCAAAAGCACAAATATCCCCATTTATAACAGAAGCAAAGTTTATTATCTATGTGTTGCAACACCATTGATAATTTATAGCTACAAAGTGTAGTATGAAAATATATTCTAAAGTTACTTATCAAAGTAATGTTTTACTTCATTTCTTAGCCATGATTTAAGATCTATAGATAATTGAGCCATTTGTTCACTAAGGTAATCATCAATACGTGACTCTAGTTCATAAATTAGTGATTCGCATTCTGTAGAAGTGACCGTGGTGTTCTGTTCGCTATCTGCTTCTGTCAATTCATTATGAACTGACTTTTCTTGTGTTGTTAGTTGCTCAGTATTCTGTTGCTTTGTATCACTTATAGTCGTATGCGACGCTTGATTTATAGTATCTTCATGGGTAACTTCTTCTATATGAGGTATGTCATGAGATGCACTCATAGAGAGGTGAGTATTATTATCCAAAATATGATTGTTGGTAATATTATTCTGAGTAGGTAGTGTGACTTCAAGTGGCTCACTTTTTTGAGCTGCTTCTTGTTCTTGTTGATATAAGTGTTGGATATGAGCATTGAGATCAGGCTGACGGAACTGAAAGCTGTTCAAGTCAGTTTCATTGTCTAGTAGTGTAATAATATCTTCAAGCTCTTGAACAATAGCCTGCTTGACTTGTTGTGGTGCAGTTAACCAACGTTGGGAAAACTGATGTGAAAATTTATACTCTGACATGGATATTCCAATATAAAATAAATAAAAGTCTAACAAATGACCCCCTATCATACGCAAGCATGACAAGGGGGTGCAAGTGTAAAAGCGTTACTTTAGCAGGGTTTATTGAAGATGTACGCTATAACGCTAACTTAATGTTAATAAGCATCGTACATTGTGTTCAAATATTACTTATTACAATCTATTGTTCAATATTTTCTACTAAAGTAGTTAGTTGCTAATATAATATTTATGTTCATCATTTTGACAGAGCTTTTTAGATAGATGGTGACCAGCGTGCGAAAACTAATGAGCCGTTTGTACCACCAAAACCAAAGCTATTGGATAGTGCATAGTTTAAATCACTGACTTTGCGAGCATGATGCGGCACATAATCTAGACGGCATTGCTCATCAACATTATCAAGATTAATGGTTGGGGGAATGATTTGGTTTTGTAATGCTAAAATAGTAAAAATAGCTTCAATACCACCAGCAGCTCCGAGTAAATGCCCGGTCATGGATTTGGTAGAGCTCACTAAAATCTTATCTTTACAATCAGCAAATACTGACTCAATAGCAAGTGACTCCGCGACATCACCAGCAGGTGTACTGGTGCCATGTGCATTAATATAACCAACTTGTGTAGCCTTAATACCCGCATCATTAAGAGCATGTTGCATGGCACGTGCTGCACCTTCTCCATCTTCTGGAGGAGCAGTAATATGACTAGCATCATCACTCATTCCAAAGCCCGCCAACTCTGCTAGTATGGTTGCTCCACGTGCTTTGGCATGTGCTAAGCTTTCTAAGACCAAAATACCTGCTCCATCACCAAGAACAAAGCCATCGCGATCTTTATCAAAAGGACGAGAAGCTTTGGTTGGCTCGTCATTACGAGTAGAGAGCGCATGCATAGCAGCAAAACCTGCCATACCTAATGGGCTGGATGCTTTTTCGCTTCCTCCTGCTAGCATCACGTCTGCATCACCATAAGCAATGAGTCGTGCGGCCAAACCAATGGCATGCGTTGCGGTGGTACAAGCGGTTGCAGTGGCTAGATTGGGTCCTTTAAGTCCATGTTTAATAGCAACCAATCCTGCAGGCATATTCACAATACTACCAGGAATGATAAATGGTGATACCTTCTTAGCTCCTTTAGATTGTAGGGTATCACGACTATTCTCTATGGTCTGAATACCACCAATACCTGAACCGATGACCACCCCAAAACGTGATGCATCGACATTTTGTACTGGACTATTTGTTGCATCAGCAACAGTAATGAAACCAGCGTCTTGTAATGCCATACTAGAGGCTGCAGTAGCGTAGTGCATAAACTCATCATAACGCCGGACTTCTTTAGCATTCATAAACATCTTAGCATCAAACTCTTTTACAGTTCCTGCGAACTGTGAGCGGAAGTCTGATGCATCAAAATGTGTAATGGGTGTAATTCCACTGTCACCGTTTAGGAGTCGTTGCCAAGTGTCATTAACTGTGAGCCCAAGTGGTGTTATTGCACCCATACCTGTAATAACAACACGTTGGGCATCCGTTTTTTGATGGTGAATGGGTTTTTTATGTAAATTACCTTGCGCCATAAAGACCTTCTTAGTGAAAATGAATATGATGAATAACAGAGCAAAATAGTTAATCGACTATCCTTAGTATCTGGCTTGTCATATTAGCATGACTTTATGAAAAAAACATCAGTTTACAGTCGTAAACTATGTTTTTAAATACTAAATTTGGTATAGGGTAGCATTCATGGGTAAGTAGTGCTGATATCTCAGGGCCTTTATCTGTTTTCTAAGACAAGTCAGTCATATATTTGCAGAGAATTATGGAAAAGGTTGAATGATTATGCTTCAATGACTTGTGGTCAAATGATTGAATAGCAAGCTGTTATTTTGAATTGTTTGTATGGATATGGGTGACAATAAATACATACCATGCCTATTCTCTTTTGACCTAGATACAAAGTAGTTATTAAAATCAGTATAAATCTATACGCTAGCGCACTAATCTTGTATAATTTTAGCAATTGGATAAATTTCATATTGAATTTAGTATTCAGTTTATAAAAGCAACTTTAATTGGCAGGTATCATTTACTTTTGGTAGATGAATATCATAATAAACTAATTGATATGATAATAAATTAAAATCAGTAAGCTCATAAAGTGATATGAAGCCTTTGTTAGTCTAACAAGATATCTAAAGAATAAGGTTATTGGTGAATTTAGATGGTTTTATTGGACGATAGTGTTTTAATATTTCTAATGCTTACTACTATTGGTAAGGAGTGACCATGTCTGCCCCAATAAGCTTTGGTGGTTTGGCACATCGTTTGGTTCAAGAAGGTTTGATTACTGACGATGTGATGAAAAAAGCCCTAGCAGAGGCACAGAAACAGCAAATTAGCTTGGTTTCTTATTTGGTTGAGCAAAAATTGGTCACATCTGACCGATTAGCATGGATTGTTTCCCGAGAATTTGGTGATCCATTATTTGATATTGATCAATTAAATCGCAGTATGATTCCTAGTGATTTGGTTGATGATAAAATTATTCGTAAATATCAGGCATTACCTATTTTTAAAAGAGGACAGCGCTTATTTGTAGCAATGAGTGACCCTTCTCGATTGGATGCGATTGATGCCATTCAGTTTAACTCACGATTGTCTGTACAAACCGTTGTGGTTGAAGAGCAGAAGCTTCGAAAATATATTGAAACCTCATTGACTGATTCGATGAATGATTTTGATGATTTTGATGATGGTGATTTAAATGTCGGGGTTGAGTCAGGGGAAGATAACTCAGCGACTGATGCTACTTCTGGTGCTGAAGAAGCGCCTGTTGTTAAGTTTGTGAATAAAATGCTGGTTGATGCAATTCGTATGGGGGCATCAGACTTACACTTTGAGCCTTACGAGAAGTCTTATCGTGTACGATTTCGTATCGATGGAGTGATGCAAAAAATGGCATCTCCACCTGTACAGTTGGCAAATAAAATTGCTGCCAGATTGAAAGTGATGTCACAAATGGATATCTCTGAACGTCGTATTCCACAAGATGGACGCATTAAGTTGAAAGTCTCTAAAAGCAAGGCGATTGACTTTCGTGTCAACTCTCTGCCTACATTATTTGGTGAAAAAATTGTTTTACGTATTTTAGATCCATCCTCTGCGATGCTGGGTATTGATGCACTTGGTTATGAGCCAGATCAAAAAGAGATGTTTTTAGAAGCATTGCATAAGCCTCAAGGTATGTTATTAATTACAGGTCCAACGGGTTCTGGTAAAACTGTTTCTTTGTATACGGGGCTCAATATCCTTAATACCGTTGAGACCAATATTTCAACTGCAGAAGATCCGGTTGAGATTAATTTAGAAGGGATTAATCAGGTGAATGTTAACCCTAAAGTGGGTTTAACTTTTGCCAGTGCACTTAAATCTTTTTTACGTCAAGATCCTGATATTGTTATGGTGGGTGAGATTCGAGACCTAGAAACGGCAGAAATTGCGATTAAAGCTGCACAGACTGGGCATATGGTTTTATCCACATTGCATACTAACTCAGCTCCAGAAACATTGACTCGTTTACGCAATATGGGGGTCGCTTCATTTAATATTGCGACCTCTGTTAACTTAGTTATTGCCCAACGTTTGGCACGTCGACTATGTAAAAACTGTCGCAAACCCACCTCTGTGCCTAAACAAAGCTTATTGGAAATAGGGTTTACAGAGGAAGATTTGGCAAATCCTGATAATGTTATTTATGAGCCTGTTGGCTGTTCAGAATGTCGTGAAGGTTATAAAGGACGTGTGGGTGTTTATGAAGTGATGAAAATCAATGAAGATATTTCACGTATTATTATGGAAGATGGTAATGCGATTGAAATTAAAGATGCTGCCGTTAAAAATGGTTTTCGAGATCTACGACGCTCAGGTATTATGAAAGTATTGCAAGGCTTGACCAGTATTCAAGAGATGTATCGGGTGACATCTGAATAAAGAGAGACTGTCGTTATATAGCCTTGTATTTTAGCTGTATATTTAGCAGTATGATTGAAATAGCTAATGATTTTTTAACAATAGTAGAAAAATGAAAAATAGAGGATAACAACATGGCGAAAGTCGCAACTGATATGCTGGTAGATTTTGTCTATGATGGCACCAATCGTCGTGGGCAAAAGGTAAAAGGTGAAACAACCAGTCGCAGTCTTGAGTTGGCAAAAGCTCAGTTGCGAAAACAGGGGATAACGGTACGTTCTATTAAGAAAAAGCCGAAGCCCTTGTTTACCATGAAAAAGAAAATTAAGGCACTTGATATTGCTATTTTTGTACGGCAGTTAGCAACGATGATGAAAGCTGGTGTACCTTTAACACAGTCTTTTGAGATTGTGGCAGACTCTTTAGACAACCCTAGTATGAAGGAGCTGGTTTTAAAAATTAAAACAGAAATTGAGTCTGGTAGTACCTTTGCGTCAGCATTGCGGAAACATCCTCGTTATTTTGATGACCTGTTTTGTTCTCTAGTTGAGTCTGGTGAACAATCAGGTGCTTTAGAAACCATGTTAGAGCGGGTAGCGACTTATAAGGAAAAAAGTGAGCTATTAAAAGCAAAGATTAAAAAAGCTTTAAAATATCCGATAGCTGTGATTGTGGTAGCAATTATTGTTACTATTATTCTATTACTTAAGGTAGTCCCTGTTTTTGCTGACCTGTTTTCATCTTTTGGTGCAGAGTTACCAGCTTTTACTCAGATGGTTGTGAATATGTCTGAATGGATGAAAGATTGGTGGTTTGTATTAATTTTAGGTATAGGATTATTTATTATTGCTTTTAGTGAGGCAAAAAAACGCAGCAAAAAATTTCGTAATTTTTTAGATCACATAACACTCAAACTACCTATTTTTGGTAATATTGCATATCAAGCGATTATAGCCCGTTTTTCACGTACCTTATCTACCACTTTTGCTGCTGGTGTACCATTGATTGATGCTTTAGATTCAACGGCAGGTGCTACCAATAATGTGGTGTTTTATAATGCTACTCAACAAGTGAAGGAAGATGTGGCCACAGGTCAGCAATTACAGTTTGCTATGCGTACCACCAATCTATTTCCAAGTCTAGCAATTCAAATGGTTGGTATTGGTGAAGAGTCAGGTAGTTTAGAAGAGATGCTGGATAAAGTGGCGACCTACTATGAAAATGAAGTGGATAATGCCGTCGATGGACTAACCAGTTTGATGGAGCCACTAATCATGGCTGTACTTGGTGTACTAGTTGGTGGCTTGGTCGTTGCTATGTATTTGCCAATCTTCCAAATGGGTGCAGTAGTAGGTTAAGGAAACTTATGCAGTTTTGGCAAGTATTACAAGATAGTCCAATGGTTGCATGGGTGTTATTTGCAGTGTTAGGGCTGTGTGTGGGTAGCTTTTTAAATGTGGTGATTTATCGTATGCCACAGATGATGATACAAGAGTGGCGTCAGGCCTCTGTAGACATTTTAAAAGAACAAGAAGATATCACTGAAGCACAGATCAAGCCCATTGCAGACAGTATTGCACAAGATATACCAATGACCTTAAGTCGACCGGCATCTCGTTGTCCACAGTGTCAGCATAAAATTCGTTGGTATGAAAATATCCCAGTAGTTAGTTGGGTATTATTAAAAGGACGTTGTTCTGGTTGTGCAGAGCCAATCAGCTTTCGTTATCCATTGGTTGAGTTAATAACAGCACTACTGACAGTAGTGGTGATTTATCAATTTGGTGTTACAGTACAAGGACTATCTGCGTTAGTGTTAGTGTGGACACTTATTGCTTTAACAGGTATTGATTTTGATACACAGTTACTACCTGACCGCTTGACTTTTCCCTTGGCAGGTTTGGGATTGGCCGTCAATTCTCAAAGCTGGTTTGTTTCACCGTCACAATCTATTTGGGGCTTATTGCTTGGTTTTTTAGTGTTGTGGGTGGTAGTACAACTCTTTTACTTATTGACTAAAAAACAAGGTATGGGGCAAGGAGATTTTAAGTTATTGGCGGTATTGGGTGCATGGATGGGCCCGATGATGCTACCTTTTATTATTCTTTTCTCTTCTTTATTGGGGGCAGTTGTGGGTGTTTTTCTTATGAGAAAACATGGTGAAAGTCGTCCCTTTGCTTTTGGTCCTTATATTGCTATTGCTGGTATGGTAGCGCTGTTATATGGACAGCGTATTATGGATTGGTATTTAGGTTATGCTCAGCTTTAGTGGGGTTGTGAGATAAACTAAATAAGAGAGACTTGCAGTTTGTGGAAAACTAACTGTATCAAAAGCTCTCATTTAGAGAAATGGTGAGTTCTAGTATTTGCATTCATCTATCTGTAATAATACACTTTATACTCTGTAACAATAACCAAGTATGAATATGCATAGTTTAACAGATGTAACAAGGAATGAAGCGCCACAAGTCTTTAATAGTCCATTACAAAGTCGTTTGGTTGTGGGTGTGACAGGTGGTATTGGTAGTGGTAAGTCAGTTGTCACACAGTGGTTTGAACAACAGCAGATTACTGTGATAGATGCTGATGTAATTGCACACCAAATCATGAAAAAAGGTAGTCGAACGTTATCTAAATTGGTACGTAAGTTTGGTGACTGGGTGTTAACAGATGAAGGTGAGATGGATAGACGGGCTGTTAGACAGCATGTGTTTTCTTGTCCTGATGCCTTAATAACACTTGAGAGTATTACTCATCCAGCCATTCGGTTGGAAGCAAAAAAACAGCTAGCACAGGCAACTTCAACTTATGTAATCTTGTCTGCTCCTTTACTACTAGAAGGAACAGAAGCAGGACTTGCTAATCTTTGTCATCGTATTTTAGTTGTTGATGCTCCAGAGTCTTTGCAGATTGCAAGAGCAAGTAGCCGTGATGGGCAGGATGTGCAGAAAATAGAGGCCATCATGGATAATCAGTTATCTCGTCAAGATAGGGTAGAGCAAGCCGACGATGTGGTGGTAAATGATGGTGATTTAGAGCAGTTATATGCTCAATTACAGCCATTACATGCAAAGTATTTAGAGATGGCAGATACGATTTACTCAATAAAAAGCTTTATGTAGACATCTTGATATTTATTGTGGTTAACAGATTTGTGTTAAATGATTAACAGGGTTTTATGCTTGTTAATCATTTTTTTGTCTTGTGGTTACTAAACTCTCTGTTTAAGTCAATAATCACATGGTAAATCATTATGTTACATTATGGATTATGCTGTATGAGAGCGTTGTCGGCTGATTTCGTATAAAGCCATACCAGTTGCAACACTTACATTTAGGCTTTGTAAGTTGCCACTATGATTGCCAGTCATGGGAATATATACCAACTCATCACATTTTTCGGCTGTTAGACGGCGCATACCTTCCCCTTCAGAGCCCATGATAAGTGCTACTTTTCCTTGGAAGTTACAGCTTGCTAGTGGTTTGGCTGTCTTATCTAATGCGGTACCAAAAACAAAAACCCCAGCTTGTTTTAGATGATCAATGCAACGGGCAAGATTTGTGACAGCAATCACAGGCATAATTTCCATTGCACCAACAGATACTTTGGCAACTGTTGGTGTTAAGCTGGCAGAATGGTGTTTTGGACAGATGACGGCATCTACTCCCATGGCAACAGCGGTACGTAGACATGCACCCAAGTTATGAGCATCCGTTACTTGGTCTAATATCAGTAGCAAACAGTCTGGACGTTGAGCCAGCTCATCTAAAATACTTTCTTCAGCAAAGTTTTGGGCTTTGGCATGTATGACAACCCCTTGATGCTGTGGACTGTGGCAGAGTGCAGTGAGTTTGTCTTTTTGAGCATATTGAATGCTGATACCCATTTGAGTTGCCAATTCAATAATATGCTGAATTTGGCTGTCTTGTTTTTGGTTACCGTCATGATTGTGTTGTAAGAATAAAGCACGGGCATCTGTTGGACGATGTTGCAATAAAGCGATGACAGCATGAATACCATAAAAATAGGTCGGCTTTGCCATAATATTGCTTATCCTTCTAAGTGGCAGATATATTGTACAATCTGTTCTGTACGTAGAGTAAAACTGCTATTACCAGCAACCATAAAGGCTTGTCCTGCTCGGTAATAGGTAAAGTTATCTTCACCCGCTATTTTGACTTCACAATCACCACTTATAATTTCCATGCGCTCTGAGGTATGTGTTTGAAAGTCATACTCAGGTACGGTTTCGTCACAGGGCAAAATAACACCGAGCATTTTTTTGCGTCCGTCTCCAAATAACAGAGTATGGCTACTACAACGGCCATCATAGGTAATGGTTGCATTTTTTACGACAGAAACATGGTCAAATGTTGTCGATGGCATGGTGACATCCTTTTTTTGCTATGATTATGATATAGGGTACTGTCTCTCTATGGATACAGCAAGTATTGTGTCAATATGTCGATTTAATCACAAATTTAAATGGTGTTAGGCTGTCATAATTGACAGTATAAAAGGCATAAAGCAAGTTGATAAAAACTGTGGTCAAATGAGCTTGAATCGGCTATGGTACACACTTGCATATGTCTAACTTACTATATCTTTAAACCTAACACTATCTCAAATAAACCCAAAACCTTCTATTTCTATATGTGATAGAAGCTGGATATTGTATAACTTTATAGTTTTACCATGTTTTATGTATCACGGTCGTTATTGTGGTTTGGTATTTAACACAATTGGTTGGTAGTATTTAATAACACCGATGATAGAGTGATAATGCTACCATATTATGACCTAAAATTTCGCCCTCTTACTGGAATTTTACTCACTATTAGGTTTAGTTTTTATTATTTATTATCGTTTATTCCTTATAATAATAAGGTTACCGTTTATTAAGTTGAGAAGTTTATCATGTTGACATCATTGACCTTGCAAAACTTTGCTCTTATTGAGCATCATGAGTTGAATTTTTGTTCGGGGTTTAATGTAATTACAGGTGAGACAGGGGCAGGTAAGTCCTTATTGTTAGACGCACTGGCACTGTGTGTGGGTGGTCGGACAGATAGTAGTATGGTACGACATGGTCAAGCAAATGCAGAGATTTATGCTCAGTTTGAGGTAAGTTCACCTGCGATTCAAACTTGGTTTCAAGAAAATGAGCGTGAGTTTGTGGCAGATGATGGGGTGTTAATTCGCCGTCAGATTAGTGCACAGGGGCGCTCTAAGGCTTGGCTTAACGGTGTTCCAATTAGTTTGTCTGAATTAAAAGAGTTGGGTCGGTGTTTGGTACATATTCATAGCCAGCATGCTCAGCAGGCATTATTAAAGCCTCAGTTTGTGGTGGAATGGCTAGATAAAATGGCTGGATTGACACATCAGGCAGAAAAAATGGCAGAGCAATACCGCCAGTATCAATCATTACAACGTGAGGCAACGCAACGTAAGCAGGCAGAAAGTCAACGTCAAGATAGAATACGCTTGCTTGAGAATCAGTTAGCTGAGATTGCACCATTATTAGAAACTGATTATGCCCAAATTGAAGCAGAGCATGAGGAAATGGCAAATCTTGAAAGCCTGATGCAAGAGGCAAGTCAAGCATTATATCTGCTAGAAAATGAAGCAGGTGATGGGGATGCGTTTGATGTGATGGGGTTGTTAGGACGTGCAATAAAGATATGTGACTCACAAAGTAGTGTCAGTCAGACGTTTGCTCAGGCATCAGAACAGCTATATTTGGCACAACAGCAGATTAGTGAGGCGACTGTGGCTTTGGCAGATTATGCTGAGCAACAGTTACCCAACCCTGAGCGCCTAGATATGCTCAATGGGTTGATTAGCTTAGGTCATCGTTTATCTCGTCAGCATGGTTTGCCAGTATCAGTATTAGTAGAAGAGGCGGAGCAGTGGCAAGAAGAGCTGGATTCATTACACAGTCAGCCCAGTAGTGATGTATTGGCAGAGCAAGTGCAGTCAGCTTGGCAAGAGTATTTAAGTACGGCAGAGGCATTAAATACGGCACGTATGGCGGTAGCATCAAAGATTAGCCAGCAGTTAGTGGCAGGACTTCAGCCATTGGCATTGCCAAATGCACAGTGTGAGTTTGAGTTTCATAAAAAAGAACAAGCACAGTTTAATGCACAGGGTATGTATGATATTGAGCTGATGTTTAGTGCCAATGTTGGTATGCCTGCTCAGCCATTGTATAAGGTTGCATCAGGTGGTGAGCTGTCACGTATGGCATTGGTGATGCAGGTTTTAGTGGCAACTGATGCCTCTAATGCTTCGTCAGAGCATGTACCCACAGTGGTGAGTGAGCCGATGTTGGTATTTGATGAGGTTGATGTGGGCATTAGTGGTGGTACGGCTCAAGTGGTCGGTGAACTGCTCAGGCAACTTGGTGGACAACGGCAGTTATTAGCCATTACCCATCAGGCACAGGTCGCTTCACAGGCACATCAGCATATTTTGGTACAAAAGCATCATGATACTCAGACCAGTAGTCAGCTTACTATTTTAACAGGTGATGCACAAGTCGATGAGTTAGCACGTATGTCGGGTGGTGTGCATATCACTGAAGTCACTCGTGAGCATGCTCGTAGCTTGTTGGCAGATGTTTATCAACATTCATCACATCATTAAACCTTATCATCCATTAAAATACTGTTATGAGGTATGAATATTATGGGTGATAAATTTAGGCTCTTACATTCTAAAGTGGTAATCATATTTTATGGCAATAGAAAAATTAAATAATTTAACCCATCAGTTATTGGTTGCAACGCCACAAATGCCTGATGAACGTTTTAATCGAGCGCTTATTTATGTCTGTCGCCATGACCCACAAGGTGTATTGGGACTGGTGATAAATAAACCAATTTTGGATGCAAACGTGGGTAAGTTATTAGAAGATTTAGACATTGATGTCACAGACCATCAAGTGCGCCATGATACTGCATTAGAGGGTGGTCCGATGTATCCTGAGATTGGCTTTGTCTTACATACAGGTCAGCCACATTGGGCATCTTCTTTTGCCATTTCAGAGAATATCTGTATCACAACCAGCCGAGATATTCTGCAACATATTGCTCAGGGTCAGGGAGTTGGGCATTATTATTTATGTCTTGGTCATGCCAGTTGGAGTGCGGGACAGTTAGAAGCTGAGATTGCACAGGGCGACTGGTTATTATGCCCTGCGGATTTGTCATTGTTATTTGAGACTCCTTTTGATGAGCGTTGGCATCAGGCGGGTGAAAAAATTGGGGTGCATTTGGACTTTTTAAGTGATGACATTGGTCATGCGTAAGTTGGATTGAAAGTAGTTAGACTCTATTAAAACGGATGATAGAAGTGCTGAGTAATAAAATTTGGCAATAAATAAAATAGATGCACAGTAGATGAGGCAATGATGAGTCCTGATAATACAATGACAGGTTTGGTATTAGGTTTAGATTATGGCGTCAAAAAAATGGGGATGGCATTGGGAAATCATTTGACGCAAGATGCCCGACCTTTTGATATTTTAGCCATGAATAATGGACAACCTGATTGGGACAATTTAATTGGTATTATCAATACATGGCAAGTTGCAGAGGTCATTGTTGGCTTGCCATTAAATATGGATGGTAGTGATTCAATGCTGGCAAAACGGGCGCACAAGTTTGCTCGGCGCTTGGCTCATCGGTTAATTGAGGCACATTTATCCGTTGTTGTAAAAATGTATGATGAGCGTTTAACTTCTATTGAGGCGAAAGAAAAGGCTTGGGAGTTGGGTTTGATAAAGTCTACTTATGACCCAATTGATGATATTTCCGCCTGTTTATTGTTATCAAGTTATTTTGCAGATAGTAGTCAAGCCATGGAATTAACAAAGTAGGTGATAAAAATACAATGTCGCAATCAGAGTCAACAAAACCAGTAGAAGAATCTGGGGGAGTAGCAGGATTTCCACCACTTGCCATTACTCGTATTAAAGAAGCACAAAAACTGAATCGTATTGCCATTTACTTGGTGTGCTTAGCATTGGCATGTTTTGTATTTTTCGGTACGCTTGCTAGTGTGCAGTATTTTCATGACAGTGATTTACTGTATCAGCTTTTTCATTATTTGCCATATGCGTTGGTTGGGTTATCTGTGCCATTAACGTTGTATGATGCGTTTATTATTTATCGTTATCGTTTAAATCAGCCTTCGATTTTGATTTTAAGTATTGGTATTGCACTGAGTTTATTATTGATTTGTTTGTTATTTCAATTGGTAGATTGGCTATGGTTAGGCATCGTTGCTTGGATAGGGGTGGCTTTTTTGTTTCAGGCAAATTTTAAACGATTTTTTAAGTTTATATATGAGCAGACCTAGGGTAGTTTCGAGTTATTTTTTGAGATAAAACATTTGATTTTTTAAGGTTTAAAAAGGTTTAAAAGCGCTATATGTCTGATTTTTTAACGGCTGACCAGATTCATCATCATTTGGATACACAAGGACTGATTTGTCCCGAGCCTGTGATGTTATTACATAAAAGTATTCGCCAAGCAGGTGCTGGAGAGTTGATTGAAATATTGGCAACTGACCCTGCAACGACTCGGGATATTCCTAATTTCTGTCGTCACTTAGGGCATGAGTTGCTATTAAACGAGGTAGTAGAAAATACTACAAACGATGTGAGTGATGGCGAGCAGGATATAGAAGAGGTATCTCGTTATCGTTATGTGGTTAAAAAAAGAAGTGCTTAGGTCAATCACTGCAATAGAAATGATGGGTTGCATATGAGTCGGGTTCGTGCTGTTCAACCTCGCCAGCCTAAGCCATTAGTGGTTGAAGAAGAGCCAGAGTATTTGGTGGCTTTTCGTCAAGCCATGTTGGCACGTGGATTATCAACACGTACTCGTAATGCTTATGTGCGAGATTTGCATCAATGTGAGCTAATGAGTCATAGCGCATTAACTTGCTGGACAGAAACAGACGTTTTACATTGTTTGAGTGAGCTACATAAGGCAGGAAAAACACCTCGAACACAGGCACGTATTTTATCAAGTTTACGTCAGTTTTATTTTTGGATGGTGGGCAATGAGCGCCGAGAGGACAACCCTTGCGCACGTATTAAAAGTCCTAAGATAGGAAGGGCATTACCATCTGATTTGTCCGAAACAGATGTTGAGAACCTATTGCTTGCCCCTGATACCAGTACGGCTATTGGTTTACGGGATAAAGCTATGTTAGAGGTACTTTATGCCTGTGGGCTTCGGGTTTCTGAGTTGATGAATTTATCTTTAGAGCAGGTGAATTTAAATGCAGGCTGGCTTCAGATTACAGGGAAAGGTAATAAGACTCGGCTTGTACCACTTGGCGATTATGCAAATGAAGCATTAGAAGATTATCTTAACCATGCGCGTGGTGAGTTGGTTGCTACCCTAAAGTCTGGAAACTGTCAGGCGGTGTTTTTAACAACACAAGGGGGCTATATGACACGGCAAAACTTTTGGTATATGATAAAAAAATATGCCAAAGTTGCGGGTATTGTTAAAGAGATATCACCACATACTTTGCGTCATGCGTTTGCCACCCACTTATTAAATCATGGTGCGGATTTGCGTAGTGTGCAGTTATTATTGGGGCATAGCGACTTATCAACCACACAAATTTATACGCATGTGGCAACGGCGCGTTTGCAGGCATTGCATCAAGCACATCACCCAAGAGGTTAATGACCATTGCGTAGGTGTTGAGCATTGACCCTGTTTAGCTGTAATGTACAGGGATAATTTTTATTTGGACTGTTTATTTTTGAACAGATTTTATTTAGGCGGTCACTATGAATGCTGATACCACATCACTAGAGACTTTGAATCAAGGTCAGTTAGAAACGTTAGCCGAAACGTCGGGGTTGGATTTGGAAGTTTTGGCTGATGTTCTTGAAACGACAGTATTTGAGAACTTTGATGAAGGTTTATATATTGGCATGATGTCAGGTACAAGTCTGGATGCTTTGGATGCTGTATTGTGTCGATTTGGGCAGGATATGCCAGCAGAAAATGAACTCAGTGTGGGTGCATTGTCTATGCAATTGTTGCAGACACATTCAGTTGCCTTACCAGATACCTTGCGTAGCGTATTATTGGCACTATGTCAGCCCAATGCCACAAATAGCCTAACAGATACGTTTAAAGATAAGGTGTTGACAGATAAAACCTTGTCTTTAAAAGAGCTGTCTTTAAATGCAACTGGCAGTGAGCTTACCAGCGAGTTAGACTGGTTTGGTTGGGCGAGTAGAGCCTATGCTATCTTTGCCAGTGAGGTGGTGCTTGAGCTATTAAAAAAAGCAAATGTGAGTGCTGAAGAAGTGATGGCAATTGGGTGTCATGGACAAACAGTGAGGCATCGCCCACAGATGGGGTTTAGTTTACAGTTAGTAGATGCCAATTTGCTTGCTGAGAGGACAGGTATTGCGACGGTAACAGATTTTCGTCGCCGAGACATGGCGGTAGGAGGGCAGGGTGCACCTTTAGTACCTGCTTTTCATCGAGCATTATTTTCCCATACTCAGCAGACACGAGTGGTGTTAAATTTAGGAGGTATTGCTAATCTAACTTTGATACCAAGTGCAACCTCTAGTCAAACTGTGATTGGCTATGATACAGGTCCTGCAAATTTACTCTTAGATGCGTGGGCAAACCAGCATATTGGCAAAGCATATGATGCAGGTGGTGCATGGGGAAGCTCTGGTCAAGTTATCCATGAATTATTAACACAGTTATTAGACCATAAGTTTTTTGCTGAAACTGCCCCCAAAAGCACTGGGCGAGAAGATTTTAATTTAGACTGGTTGCAAGGAGAGCTAGAGCGTTTTGAGAAAAACTATCCTGATATGCGTTATTCTTCAGCCGATGTTCAAGCCACACTAACAGAGCTAACCGCAGTGTCTGCCAGTCAAGAAATCAGTCATTGTTTGTATAAAACTCAGCAAGCACACATATCTACGCATGAAAATCAGGTAGAAAACGTTAGTGAAGCGCAGTTAACATCAAAGACACCATACCAAAATAGTGTTTATGTCTGTGGTGGTGGTGCGTTTAATGACTACTTATTACAGCGTTTGGCACATCATCTACCGCAAGTACATATTCAAAGTACAGAAGTATTAGGTCTAGCACCTGCTTGGGTTGAAGCCTGTGCATTTGCTTGGTTAGCAAGACAAAAAATGATGGGTGCATCTGGTAACTTACCTGCGGTTACTGGTGCAGAAAAAAGTGTGGTATTAGGGCAAGTATGCTTTGCTTAAATGGATTGAGCTCAAGTTCTGACTTGAAGACTTATCAGCAAGAAAGCAATAAAAAAGTATAGGCAATATGAAACTTCCTTATAGAACTTATATAAACTGATAAAGTTTGTTATAATGTCAGGTTGCTTTGATGGTTAAATATAACAGGTATAAATTGAGTAGAAGATTTAACCAGTAAGCAAAAGTACAAATATTGTATTTGATGGTATTTATACAAAATATACATGATTCATCATTTTGGTCATAAAAATATATTGTACTATCAAACAAACCTTGAGTATTTTTTTAAGAGTATGTAAGTTATGTCCGCTTGGGTAATTGGAAACTGGAAGCTAAATCCTGCAAAGATACAACAAGCCATTGAATTGGTAGATGCCATTAATAAAAAATCAGCTTCTATCTCAGGATGCAATTTAGCCGTTGCGCCAAGTATGCTTCATGTCACGGCTGTCTCACAGTGTCTTAGTGACTCAAAGATTCAACTTGCTTGCCAAGATGTCAGTGCTTTAAGCGCACAAACAGGTGCTTTTACCGGAGATACATCCGCAGTACAATTACAAAATGCTGGTGTGGATTGGGTCATTATTGGACATTCAGAGCGCCGAGAATATTATGCTGAAAGTAACTCTGAGCTGGCAAAAAAACTCAGTCATTGTCAGCAATATCAGATGGGAACTATCTTGTGTATTGGTGAGTCTGAATCTGTTTATGAAGCTGGAGAAACTAAAGCAGTACTGACTGAGCAAATACAAGCCATAGCCTTGTATTTGCAAGATGACAGTGCTCTAGAAACAGACAATGGCAGTATCTCAGAAGAAGTTATCAAACAATTAACCTCAAAGCTAATCATCGCTTATGAGCCAGTATGGGCGATTGGTACAGGCAAAGTACCAACCGTTGAAGAAGTCACAGCGATTCATACTCACATCAGACAGGTATTAAAAAATATTCATAATGACTTACAGCATATCCCTGTGATTTATGGTGGCAGTGTTAAGCCTGATAATGCTGAAGCTTTTGCGAGTAGTCATGAAATTAATGGTGTCTTGGTTGGCGGTGCTGCACTAGATGCAGACAGCTTTATAGCCATTGCACAAGCTTTTGTAGCTAACCCTAATAAATAATAGGGCTATGGCAAAATTTAAAGGTGTATCATGTTTACGATAATTTTAGCCTTACATATCATTGTGGCTATTGCTATGATTGGTTTGATTCTCATCCAACACGGCAAAGGTGCAGATGCAGGTGCTTCATTTGGTGCAGGTGCATCAGGCACAGTATTTGGTGCGGCTGGCTCAGCAAACTTTTTGACAAGAACGACAGCAGTATTGGCAGTAATTTTCTTTATGACAAGTTTGACACTAGCTGTACATGCACGTCAGCAAGCAGATAGCCAAAACCGACTAGACCCAGTCGAGAGTAGCTTACCAGCAACAGACACAACGCTTCCTGAAGCACCAACGCCAACAGAATAAACCGACAACTTGCAACCATAAATAAATCAGCGTAGAATATGCGCCTACTTTGCTCTTGGTTTCTTTACGGATTATTTATTTACTAATATTTAGTATTAAGAGTATAAAGCAAAGTAGTCAGACAAAAGTCATCAGCGATTGTGGTGGAATTGGTAGACACGCTATCTTGAGGGGGTAGTGGCGCAAGCCGTGAGGGTTCAAGTCCCTCCAATCGCACCAAATTATCAAAAACCATATTCAGTTATATGTTTATTTGATGATAAAAGGTAATTGATAAAAACTTGTTTCACTGCATCAGTTGTTAATATAACATTGATGTATCATAAAAATAAGTTGATAGGAAATAATCCTTGACAAAGATTAGACCTATATATATAATTACCAGCCTAGATTGATGCGGGGTGGAGCAGTCTGGTAGCTCGTCGGGCTCATAACCCGAAGGTCGTTGGTTCAAATCCAGCCCCCGCTACCACTTTCTTAGACAGTTATTGTTTATTAAACCCACCATATTGATTGTGGGTTTTTTTGTATCTGATTATTTTATTTTTATCTAATTATTAATGTCAGTCATCTATCTTCTACATTACTAAGTTACTCTCTGGCAGTATCATAGTGCGTTAGCCAGATAGCACATAATATATGTGATGTCTTGGGCAAGTAAAAAAACTGTGGTTAAGATGTCCTTACTTCCCTCCAATCCCTATAATTATTTGTAGTTATAGAGGTACGTAATTGATATCTCTACAAGATTTGGTTAAGTATTAGTAATACCAAGTGTTTAGAGTGATAGATATTCAAAATTATAAAGAAATATCAAGAGATAGCTACGTATTAATACCAGATAAAAATATATTTTTGTTATACTAGGTACTATAGGTATTTGCTAATATAAAAAGCTACAGATAGTAGATGTCATTAATGACAGATATATTTGTTTTGACAACTTTAATGTAATGAATGAAGGTTTATGAAATTATCCACCAAAGTGGCAGAACTTACTGAGATTGTTGCACCAGCAGTAGAAGCCTGTGATGTGACATTATGGGGCGTTGAATTTATCCCTCAAGGTCGTCGCTCTTTGTTGCGTATTTATATTGAAGCAACAGAAGAAGAAAAGGCTCAAGGTAAGCAAGTTACAATTGAAGACTGTACTGCTGTAACACACCAAGTCAGTGGTGTACTAGAAGTACATGACCCAATAGCTGGAGAGTATGTGTTAGAAGTGTCTTCTCCAGGGTTGGATCGTTCTTTTTTTGATGCTAAGCAAATGGTGGATTATATTGGACAAAAGATTAATTTACGTCTAATACATGCTATTGGTACTGGTAGTACAAAGCGTCGTAAGGTTGCAGGTCAGTTAGAAAGCATTGATGATAACCAGTTAATGATTACGACCGCAGAAAAAGAGCAGTTTGAGATACAACTTAATAATATAGATAAAGCAAACTTGGTTTATCAACCTTAATAGACTATTGAGTTTTGTGACTATTTGCACAATAATTAACAATTAACTTTGTTAGATAACACTGTCAAACAGTCCTATTTAAAACGGTCATATTTAAAAGTTGTAAACTAAAAACGGATACTTGAAAAAGACGACTTGTAGTCGATTGCTGAAAAGAAAGATTGTCCATTAGCATGGCATAACGATATAAAACTTTAAGATGTGAGGATAGGTGTGACATGAGTCGTGAAATTTTAACGGTAGTAGAAACAGTCAGTAATGAAAAAGGGCTGAATCCAGAAGATATCTTTGAGGCAATTGAGCAGGCTTTGGTTGTTTCTACAAAAAAACGGGTATATACCGATCAACCAGAAGTGGCCATACGAGTTGATATTGACCGTAAAACTGGTGACTATGATACTTACCGTTATTGGACAGTTGTCGCTGATGAAGATCATGAGATGCCAGCTTGTCAGTTAGCGATAAGTGATTTGGATGAAAATGAATGGTCAATCGGTGATATTAAAGAAGAACAGATTGAATCTATTGAATTTGGTCGTATTGCTGCTACTCAAGCCAAACAAGTTATTATCCAAAAGATTCGTGAAGCAGAGCGTGCTTTAGTTGCAGATGCTTTTGAGCCACGTATCGGTGAGATGATGTATGGAGAAGTTAAAAAACAAACTCGTGATGGCTTTATCATTGATTTAGGTGATAATGCAGAAGGTTACTTAGCCCGTGATCAGATGTTGCCTCGTGAGCAACTTCGAGTCAAATCACGTATCAATGCGATTTTGTATCATGTCAATCGTGATAACCGTGGCGCTCAATTATTGTTATCACGTACCCATCCAGATATGCTATCTGCACTGATGCAAAAAGAAGTACCAGAAATTGCTGAGCAAATTATTGAAGTACGTGGTGTGGCACGTCAGCCCGGTGTCCGTGCAAAAATATCTGTTAAGACAAATGACCACCGCATCGATCCAGTAGGGGCTTGTATTGGGATGCGTGGTACACGTATTCAAGCAGTACAGCAAGAGCTAGACGGTGAGCGTATTGATGTGATTGTATGGTCTGATGACCCTGCACAGTATATTATTAGTGCGCTAGAGCCAGCAGATGTGAATAGCATTATTTTGGATGAAGATGCTAAAACAGCTGATATTATCTTTACTGCTAATGACCAATTGGCACGAGCCATTGGCTCACAAGGACAAAATGTCAGACTGGCTTCTGAGTTAACAGGTTATCGTCTAAATATGATGCTAGAAGAAGAGTATTTAGAGCGTCAAAAGAATGAAACACAGGCTTATATTGATCTGTTCTATGAGCGTTTAGAAGTAGATCAAGACTTGGCACAAGCTTTAGTAGATGTTGGTTTTACCAGTATTGAAGAAGTGGCGTATGTGCCAGTTGAAACATTTTACGATATTGAAGGACTGGATGATGATGCGATTGAGATAATTCAGGAACGAGCCAAAGAGGTCGTTATCGCAGATGAACTAGTCAAACAACAAAATATGAAAGAGCCAAGTGAAGAGCTTTTAAATCTTGAAGGAATGAGTGTAGATTGGGCTTATAAAATGGCGCAAAGAGACATCATTACTTTAGATGATTTAGCTGAGCAGGCAGTCTTTGACCTAGAAGATATTGATGGGTTAGATGATGAAACTGCTGGTAAGCTAATTATGAAAGCACGTGAATCTTGGTTTAATGAAGAATAATAGGTGACTATACAATGGCAGACAAAACCGTCAAAGAATTAGCAGACATGGTAAAAAAATCAGTCAGTGCGTTAAAAAAGCAGCTGGTTGATGCTGGATTGCCTGCTCGTGGCGAGGATGACATAGTCACCGAGCTTGAGCAAGAGCAACTCGTGGCATATTTAAAGCAAAGCCATGGTCAGCAAGAGAAAAGACGCATCAGCTTAAAATCAAAAACAACCACTACTGCACGTGTGACTGGCTCTTCTGGAAAATCGAAGAGTGTTAATGTTGAAGTGCGTAAGAAAAAAGTCTTTGAAAAGCCAGATCCTAATAAGATTGCTGAGCAAGTGGCTGCCCGTGAAAAAGCGGCAGCCGAAGCAAAACAGCGTGCTGAAGAAGAAGCTAAGAAACGTGAGCAAGCGAAAAAAGAAGCTGAAGAACGTCAAGCGGCAACTTTGGCAGCCATGCGAGCAAGCTTGGGTAGCAAGTCTTCTAGTGATGATGGTGATGAAGAAGTCACAGCAACTGTGGTTGTAAAAAAAGGCAGTAAAGCTGAAGAAGTGGCTAAAGGTAAGGCGAAGAAAAAACCAGCACCAACAAAACCAAAAGTAGAAACAGCTGAAGAGCGTAAAGCTCGCGAAGCACGTGAAGCTGAAGAAGAGCGCCTACGTAAAATTGAAGCTGAGACTCGCCGTAAACAAGCTGAGGAAGCTCAGAAGAAAACGCTAGAGCAAATGCGTAAAATGGCAGGTAAATATACAGATAAAGAGCCTGTTGCTGAAGTACGCAAAGATGAACCTTTAGCAGAAGGTCTGGTTGGTGCAGCACTTGAAGAGTCTTTTGAAAAAGAGCGTCGTGAGATTAAGCGTGGCTCTAATAGTACTGCGGCACGTGGTCGTCGTCGTAAGGTTCAAGAAGAGCGTGAAATTAAAAACCGCCGTCATGGTCTTAAATCATCACAAGCATCACAGCATAAATTTGAAAAGCCTGTTGAAAAAATTGTTCATGATGTTGAGATTAGTGAACAAATCGTTGTGTCTGACTTGGCACAACGTATGGCAGTTAAAGTTCGTGAAGTCATTCGCCTATTAATGAAAATGGGTGAAATGGTTGGTGAATCTGATGAGATAGATCAAGCAACTGCCAGCTTAGTTGTAGAGGAAATGGGGCATAACCCAATTCCAGTCAGTGATACTAAAGTTGAAGATGATCTACAAGAAGCTGTAGAAAAACGCAGTGGTAATGTTCAGGTGCGTCCACCTGTAGTGACTATTATGGGTCATGTGGACCATGGTAAGACGTCGCTACTTGATAAGATTCGTGAAACCAAGGTTGCTTCTGGTGAAGCAGGTGGTATTACTCAGCATGTGGGTGCGTATCATGTAGAAACAGACAGAGGTGTGATTACTTTCTTAGACACACCAGGACACGCTGCATTTACTGCAATGCGCTCACGTGGTGCACAGGCGACAGATATCGTGATTTTGGTTGTGGCTGCTGATGATGGCATGATGCCTCAGACAGAAGAAGCCATTGACCATGCCCGTGCTGCTGGTACACCTATTATTGTTGCTATTAACAAAATTGATAAAGAAACTGCTGACCCTGACCGTGTTTTAAATGAGCTGACCAGTAAAGAGCTGGTAACAGAAGCATGGGGTGGTGATACACCAATGGCAAAAGTTTCTGCCAAAACTGGTGAAGGTCTAGATGAGCTATTAGAGCTTATTAGTCTACAAGCAGAGTTGATGGAGCTTGAAGCACCAACTGAAGGTGCTGCTCAAGGTGTGGTCATTGAATCGCGCTTAGAGAAAGGTCGTGGTGCAGTTGCTAGCTTGCTAGTGAAAAAAGGTATCTTAAATCAAGGTGACTTGGTTCTGGCAGGTGAGTTCTATGGTCGTGTTCGTGCGATGATGGATGAAAACGGCGAGCGTATTAAGTCAGCAGGTCCTTCTATTCCTGTTGAAATTTTAGGTCTGCCAGATACACCAGCAGCCGGTAGTGAGTTCTTGGTTGTGACCGATGAGAAAAAAGCACGTGAAGTTGCCGAGTTCCGTAGCAATCGTGAGCGTGAGCGTCAGCTAGAGCGTCAGAACAAAACTCGCTTAGAAAGTATGTTTGAGCAGATGGAACAAGGTGATGTTTCTTTCTTAAATATTATCTTAAAAACAGATGTTCGAGGCTCACTAGAAGCATTATTGGTTGCATTGGATGAGCTGTCTACTGATGAAGTAAAAGTAAAAGTTATCAGCTCTGGTGTTGGTCCAATTTCAGAATCTGATGTCACGTTGGCAGAATCTAGTGAAGCAGTATTATTGGGCTTTAATGTCCGTGCAGATACAGCAGCACGTCGTAAAGCAGATGATGCTGGTTTAGATATCCGTTACTATAGTGTGATTTATGGTTTGATAGATGATGTCAAAGCTGCTATGAGTGGTATGCTATCCCCTGAGCATCGTGAGAAAATCCTTGGTGTGGCAGAAGTTCGTGATGTCTTCCGCTCTAGTAAATTTGGTGCGGCAGCAGGTTGTATGGTGGTCGAAGGCACGATTTATCGTAATAAACCAATCCGTGTATTACGTGATGAACAGGTTATCTTTACTGGTCAGCTACAGTCACTACGTCGCTTTAAAGATGATGTGAATGAAGTACGTACAGGTATGGAATGTGGTCTGGCTGTTAAAGGCTATGATGTTGAAGTCGGTGATAAAATCGAGGTCTTTGAAATTCAGGAAATCCAGCGCACTATCTAGGAAACCTGTTATCATCATAAAAGACCTAACAGGATATTCCTGCTAGGTCTTTTTTATATGATGATGACTATGAATGATTAACTATCAAGTATTAAATTTTATTTTTATAACTTTTATTGTTTTTATAATGTAGGGAATGACAATGAATCAACGTTTACAACGTTTGGCTGATCAAATTCAGCGAGAATTGGCGGTACTTATTCGTGATGAGGTCAATGATCCACGATTGACTGGGTTTGTGACCATCTCAAGTGTGAAAGTCAGTTCTGACTTAGGATATGCAGACATTTATGTGACGGTTATGGAGCCTGAGCTAAACGATGCAATGAATAAATATAGCCATGAGCAAAGTTTGCAAGTGTTAAATAAGGCAGCAGGATTTTTACGCACTGAGCTAAGCCATCGTCTAAAAACAAGAACGACGCCACGCTTACGCTTTCATTATGATGAAGTAACTGCACATGGTAATTATATGATGGATTTGATTCATCAGGCTGTCGCTAAAACTGAAGAGACGCAGACATCAGATAAGTAGATAAATAAGTGAGGACGACCATGAACGTGCCAATACAAAAGCATCGAGTCTGTGGCGTCATACTGATTGATAAACCACAGGGAATGACGTCACAACAAGTCGTCTCTAAAGTGAAATATCTCTTTAAGTCGCCACAGCATGATAGTAAAAAGGCAGGACATACAGGGACACTAGACCCAATGGCGACAGGGTTACTGCCTATTTGTTTGGGTGAAGCGACAAAGTTTAGCCATTATCAGTTAGATGCCAATAAAAGTTATGAAGCTATTTTACAGCTTGGTCAGCAAACAGATACAGGTGATGCTGAGGGCCAAGTGATTTATCACTGTGCTGTACCAGTATTGACATCAGAAGCACTCCAGCAAGTTGCTCAGCAGTTTCTTGGGGCAAGTGAGCAAGTGCCTCCTATGTATTCTGCTTTAAAAAAAGATGGTAAAAAGCTGTATGAATATGCCCGCGAAGGTATTGAAATAGAGCGTCCTAGCCGTGCTATTTTTTTGCATCAGTTAGCATTGACACAGTTGAGTCCAGATAGCATTAAAATAACAGTGACATGTTCAAAAGGTACATATGTCAGGGTATTAGGTGAAGATATTGCAAAAGCGTTAGGCAGTGTTGGGCATTTGATTGGATTACGCCGAATTGCTGTTGGTGATTTTGATATTGCCAATGCAATGACACTCACTGAGCTGGAAGAGTTATCATTAACACAACGCTTAACATCCTTATTACCCGTTGATGCGTGTATTGAGAATGTTCCTAGCATCACACTACCCACAGAAGCATGTGAGCGCTTATATCTGGGGCAACGTCTTAATGTTTTAGAGCATATGGATGAAGAAGTGAAGTCTTATCTGATGCAAAAAGCATCTCAATCTACTCAGCACATTTCTCAACAGACAGAGCAACAAAAACAAAAAATACATAGTGATGCTTATGATATTCGTATTTTGAATCATAAGGGTATTTTTGTTGGGCTGGGTGCATTGAGTAGTAATGGTCGCTTACAGCCAAAAAAAATGGTTCAGTATTAGGGACTGTATTTAACAGAATCTAGTCCATATTCAAAGTTTTTTATGAATAAATATCTGTTTATTGTGTTAGTTTTTTGGTATGATATTGAGTTCTATTTATGCAAGTCATCTAGGTCTACTCTTGTAATGCAGGGTTGACCCTAATTGGCGCGCATTTTACTGATTGCATTGCCGGAGAAAACACTATGTTAACTAATACAGATCGTCAACAAATCATCGCTCAATATCAACGTGGTGAAAATGACACAGGTTCACCAGAAGTACAGGTTGCTTTATTAACTGCTCGTATCAATGACTTACAAGGTCACTTTAAAGAGCATAAAGCAGACCATCACAGCCGTCGTGGTCTTATTCGTATGGTAAACCAGCGTCGTAAATTACTTGATTACCTAAAAGGTAAAGACCTAAACCGCTATACAACTTTGATTGGTCAGTTAGGTCTTCGTCGTTAATTTTATATCAACTATGTTGATAGTTTATTTTTAACTGACATAAGGACGGTGTGGAGTAGTTCACACCGTCTTTTTTTCATGTCCGTGGGTGTTGGCATGATTGTAAGATAACACTGTGACTTACTAATAAATATTAAGCTCACAGGATAAATATTTAATCGTCACCATTCTTAGAAAAAATTAATCTAATAAGTGACAGGATAAATTGGTCAATAGGCACAATTATCTGTAAAATAGAGCAGGGTATCTTTGATAAGCATGGCTTCTAACGCTTGTATTTTTGAGAAGAATAAAAGCGTTAGAGGCTAACATCTGTAGTAGCATTACTATAGTATGATTGTATTATGGTTAGCAGAGAGCCTTGATTATTGGCTGTTTTTTACTTTTTGTATGCTATTTTTACATATCGATATGTTGGCTTGTTTTGGCTCAATTTATGGGCATATAGCCAGATATTGTCAGTAAATGGCACTACCAGAACGATAAGTCAGACAGCTATTTAGTAGTATTATCCCAATTAGGAAAATTATATGACAATGTTTAAGACAACAACACGAGAATTTCAATACGGCAATCAAAAAGTCGTGCTGGAGACTGGACGCATGGCACGCCAAGCCAACTCAGTATTGGTACATATGGGTGGCGTTTCTGTTTTGGTTGCAGCCGTGGTAAAAGCGGATGCAAAAGAAGGACAAAACTTCTTTCCATTGACAGTTAATTATCAAGAAAAAATGTATGCTGCTGGTAAAATTCCAGGTGGTTATGGCAAACGTGAAGGCCGTGCCAGTGAGTTTGAGACGCTAACATCACGATTGATTGACCGTCCAATCCGCCCTCTATTCCCAGAAGGCTATGTCAATGAAATACAAATTACAGCGACCGTTATTTCATCAGATAAAAAGCAATATGCAGACATCGCAGCAATGATTGGTGCTTCGGCAGCTTTGGCTATCTCTGATGCACCATTTAATGGTCCTATCGGTGCAGCTCGTGTGGGCTTTATTGATGGTGAGTATGTACTAAACCCGACCATCGCAGAGCTTGAGCGTAGTGATTTAGATTTGATTGTAGCAGGTACAAAAACTGCGGTGTTGATGGTTGAGTCAGAAGCACGTGAGCTGTCCGAAGACCAAATGTTAGGTGCGGTTTTATATGGTCATGAGCAGCAACAGATTGTGATTGATAATATCGTCTCATTAGCAGAAGAAGTTGGTGTACAGAAGCAAGATTTTGTATCTCCAGAGCTGGATAAAGCGCTAGAAGAACAAGTAACCGCTCAGTTTGGCGCACAGATTGCTGAAGCTTATACCATCACAGATAAGCAAGCCCGTTATGCAAAACTAGATGAGATTAAACAAGCTGCCATTGATGCTTTAGCAGGTGATGTAGAAGCTGATGAGTTTGCTGAAAATGAAGCAAAAATCAAAGAAATCTACGAAACACTGAAATATCGCACAGTGCGTGATAATATTTTGTCAGGTAAACCACGTATTGATGGACGTGATTTAGATACAGTACGTGCATTAGACATTCAAGTAGGTGTTCTGCCTTATACGCATGGCTCGGCATTATTCACTCGTGGTGAAACACAAGCACTTGTAACCACCACATTAGGTAACACCCGCGATGTTAACTTAATTGATTCATTGGCAGGTACCCTGCAAGATCATTTTATGCTTCATTATAACTTCCCTCATTATTCTGTTGGTGAGACAGGGCGTGAAGGTGCACCAAAACGCCGTGAAATTGGTCATGGTCGTCTGGCGCGTCGTGGGGTGCAAGCCATGCTACCAGACAGTGAGCGCTTCCCTTATGTAATACGTGTGGTATCAGAAATTACTGAATCGAATGGTTCATCATCAATGGCATCAGTTTGTGGTGCAAGCTTGGCATTGATGGACGCAGGTGTACCGATGAAAGCACCTGTGGCTGGTATTGCTATGGGTCTGGTAAAAGAAGGTGATCGCTTTGCGGTATTGTCTGATATCTTAGGTGATGAAGATCACTTAGGTGATATGGACTTTAAAGTAGCTGGCTCAAAAGATGGTATTACTGCATTACAGATGGATATCAAAATTGAAGGCATCAATGCTGAGATTATGGAGCAAGCACTAAAACAAGCGCATGCTGGTCGTATCCATATCCTAAATGCGATGAATGAAGTATTGCCAGCAAGCCGTAAAGAAATCAATGCACATGCACCAAATTATGCAGTGATTGAAATCAATGCTGACAAAATCCGTGATGTGATTGGTAAAGGTGGTGCAACCATTCGCCAGTTAACAGAAGATACGGGCGCTGTGATTGATATTGATGATAACGGCACAATCCGTATCTTTGGTGAAAATAAAGCGGCAACAAAAGAAGCCATTCGCCAAATCGAGGCAATCACTGCTGAGGTAGAAGTAGGTAAAGTCTATGAAGGTACGGTTGCTCGTGTTGTTGATTTTGGTGCGTTTGTGACTGTATTGCCAAATACTGATGGTTTAGTGCATATCTCGCAAATCGCTGATGAGCGTGTGGAAAATGTTTCTGATTACCTTAAAGAAGGTCAGAGCATTAAAGTCTTGGTACAAGATGTGGATAATCGTGGTCGCATTAAATTGACTATGAAAGGTATTGAGCAAGACTAGTTAGCAATAAGTGTTTTAGTCACTCAATTTGTATGATAAAGCCGTCTTACCTAATAATGGTAAGGCGGTTTTTTTTGTGTCATAGAATAAAATATAAGCTTAATTCATGCAGTTCTATAAATATAAAGATGCTAATCTAAAGTTGGTAAGAAAAACCTTTGATATGCTATTAGAGTTTTTAAAATATAGAAATTCTCAAGGTTTAAAAAATATATTTTTAATTTATGAAAAATGGCTATCACAACACCAATGGAAGCATTAATTTTTTGATGATATTTCAAAAATATACTGACTCAAATATAGGAATAGATGATATAACAAGCGTAGTCTAGACAGATTCTAGTATAATTTTAGGGAGATTAAAGCAAGAAGCAACTAAACTGGAGTGAAAATGTTAAATGAAAACACAAAAAGTTATCTCTTAGATATGGGGTGGTATCCTAACCGATATGTAGATTCACAAGATGAGCAAATTATTCTTATAGAAAATGGTTTCATTATTAATGAAAAAGCTATAGATTTTATCTGTGAATTCAATAAGCTAATCGGTTGTTTTCCAAGAAATACAAATAAAACAATGGAAGCTATTTCTTTTGACATAAAATATGTAGTAAAAAACTTTTTTCCAGATTTGGCGAATGGCATTTATAGTCAAACTATTAACGAAGGACTCTGTTTAGTTGGTTCAGCTTATAATGGTCATCTAGCTTTATATGTTTCATACTCTGGTAAATTATATGGAGGATTTGATGATTTCTTTGAGTTATTGGGTGAAAATTATTATGAGGGTTTAAATACTTTGTTTTTAGATAAGAGAGGTCAATTAGTGGAGCTTATTGGCTAAATAACTATTACAAGCATTTAAACAAAGAGTCTATCAAGTGATAGATAATGGAGATTATCAAAATAAAGACATATTAAAAAAGTGCCTAATTGATTAGGATCGATGTTTAAATTTCAATATCTCTTGGCACATGCACACTGATTCGTAATCTAGGTAAATCTTGTAACTTATCTTGAATGAGTGGATAAATATCATTCTGCCAATCTAGCGTTGGGACATTAAGCTCAGCAGGTGGTGGTGTGATTGCGACATTTTCTAGATTATTGTCATAGCTAGTATAAATTAATGGACGAGCCAATAAGGCAATATGACGCAGTCCTTCATAGCGAATTAGTGGATATAGTTGCTTATTAAGAGCTTCTAGTGATGTTGTGAGCCAACGCTTTCGGGTGGGGTGGTAGGGGTGGTCAGATACAATTAGGTTAGCAATATACTGCGGCTGGTTGCCATTATTGCTGGTATTAAGACCAATAGTAGTACGTTGACGCTGGTGAAGTAGACAGTCCCCTTCAGTAAGTGATTTTTCAATACAGGCACGACGGTAGAGAGCGTAGTTATCAGGGTATAGTGTTTTACAACGGGCAAGAATGGGGTCTAGGATGATACCTGCACTACTAAGTGGTAAGACAAATAGCTGAGCCGACTGCTGTAAAAAAGGAGCATGTATCAGTTGTAGGGTTGCCATCTTGCTGTCCTATTCCTATTATCTGTGGTGAAGCATAACCGCATTGATAACATCGATAAGCAGTCTAAAAAAGATACAGTATGTTAGAGGCTAATATAAAGGTCAATATTATTGATAAACCTACACATTAGCCTCTGGCTTTACCTTGGCATATACATCATTCATAGAATAGCAATGAAACATTCTATATATTTTTATTTACTGGCTGTTCTTTTCTGCTTCTAGTTGAGCAATTTGCTGTTCTAGTAAAGCAATTTGTTCTGCTTTTTTGGCACTGATTTCTTCAGCAGTCATTAACTGCTCATTAATAAGTGCTTCTTGTTCAGCCAGTCGAGCTTCCATGTCACTTAGACGGTCAATTTCTTCTTTTGCTAATTCTGGTTGGGCAGGTATTTCTGCGTTCAAAATCTCTTTTGGATCTGGTAAGTCTTCCTCAGAGATTACTACATTGGCTGTTTCAGTAGCTGGAGAGTCTGTAGTAGAGGCATCTGAACTTTCACCTTCATCTGTGGCAGATTCTTCTGTTGTCGCCTCACCATCAGTCGCTTCCTCAGAAGAAACCTCAGTGACCGTTTCATTGGCTGGAGTTTCTTCTACGGCCTCATGTGGTGTTAGTGACATCATCAGGTATAATGCCACGGCAAGCATGATGAGCACCATAATAATAAAGACAATAATTTTCTGTTTATCGCTGACAGATTTACGACTTGGTGGTAATGGCGGTGGCGCTCCTGGTGTCGATGGTTTGGGGGCACCAGCTTTTACTGTTTGTTTTGGTTGAGACTGTGGTTTGGGTGCTTCAGGTGTTTTTGGAGCGTTACCTTTAGGTGTTTTCTTTTTTTTAAGTTGCAATTTTTTCATCTTAAAAGTCATCTGATAATAGTGGTAATGAGCATACTATAACAAAGCCAGCAAAAAAAACCCATACTAAGTTAATAGATACGTCACAATTTATAAAGGTTTTATCAATATTATATTATAGAATTCTTTTATGGAATAAATTTTACTGTACCACTGGTCCCTGTTGGCATGTCAGTATTTATTAAAGAAGATTGAGCGCCACTGACCGATTCAGGGCGACGCTCAGTATGTCCACAGGCAGTACATTCTATGTATTCATCAGCTTGAGGCACAAAAATCTGTACTTGAACCACTTTATCAAGTGCTTCACATTTTGGACACTTTACCCCTGCCAAAAATTGTCGTTTTGGTCGGTCAGATTGATATCGCATTAACTTGCCTCACTGTTGGCGGTTGGTTTGCTATCTACATCCGAAGTGGTAAAGCCACTGTGACGTAATAAGGCATCAATATTTGCTGCACGTCCACGGAAGGCTTCAAAGTTAACTTTCGCTGGTTGGCTACCACCAACAGATAAAATATGGTCACGAAATGCTTTACCAGTCTGACTGTTAAAGATACCTTCTTCTTCAAATTTACTAAACGCATCTGAAGAAAGCAACTCTGCCCATTTGTAAGAGTAATAGCCTGCTGCATAACCACCTGCAAAAATATGACTAAAGCCATTTGCGAAGCGGTTGTAATCAGGTGTCGGTAAGATAGCAACTTCAGCACGGACATCATCAAGTGTCTGTAAGATACCTTGATAATTGGGTGCTGGGCTATCAGCATGAATTAACAAGTCGAATAAGGCAAATTCAATTTGACGTAAAGTTTGCATGCCACTTTGGAAGTTTTTGGCAGATAACAGAGCATTGAGTTTATCTTGTGGTAATGGCTCACCCGTATCTACATGAGCGCTAATCAGAGCAATACCCTCACTATCCCATGCCCAGTTTTCCATAAATTGGCTGGGTAATTCGACAGCATCCCATTCAACACCATTGACACCTGCGACATCACTGATATTAACTTGTGTTAGTAGATGGTGCAGACCATGCCCAAACTCATGGAATAAGGTCAATACTTCATTATGTGTGAGTAAGCTTGGGCTATTGGCATCTGTAGGTGGTGTAAAGTTGCCGACCATAAAGCAGACAGGAAGCCGAATATCATGGTCTGCCGTTTGGCTATCTTTTGGATATTGATAACGAGACTGGAATCCACTCATCCATGCGCCACCACGTTTGCCTTGACGGGCATATAAATCAAAATAAAAGCCTCCAATCAAGCTATCATCGGCATCAAATAGCTGATAAAAACGCACATCATCATGCCAACGTGTGACATCTGCACTATGCTCTATAGCACGAATGCCATACAGCTTATTAACAATGGTAAATAAGCCATCAATCACTTTTGGTAATGGGAAATAAGGACGGATTTGTTCTTGTGATAGTTGGAATTTATCTTGTTTTACTTTTTCTGCTAAAAAGGCACTATCCCAGGGTTGAATCTCATCAATATCATATTTTTTTGCCTCATCTTGTAGCTGGGTGAGGTCTTGTTTGGCAGAAGGACGGGCTTTGTCAGCTAAGTTGCGTAAAAATGATGCAACCTGCTCACTACTTTCTGCCATTTTGGTTGATAAAGACAACTGGGCATAGTTAGTAAAGCCAAGTAACTGCGCTTTTTGCTCACGTAGTGCCAAAATCTGTTGCATGATATCGGCATTATTTAGTGACTCACCTTTACTGTTGGTATGGCTGTCATATTCAGAAGCACGAGTAACATAAGCCTTATAGAGGGTCTCACGCAAAGTGCGGTCATCTGCATAAGTCATCACTGCAAGATATACAGGAATATCTAATGTTGCCACATAATAAGGGGTCGGTAGTGCATCAACCTCAGACTGAGATTTTTGCTGACTTTCTACCAGCTTGGTTTTATATTGCTCACCTGCCTGTGCAAGTAATGCCAAGCCACTGTCTGTAATGCCTGCAAGCTGGTTGTCTTCTAAGGGTAAGGCAAAGGCTTGGGTTGCATCTAAGATATTATCTGAGAACGTGGCTGATAAGGTTGATAATTGGCTTTGAATTTCAGCATATTGCTGTTGTTTATCTTCCTCTAATGCTACCCCTGATAGCTCAAAACCTTGCAGTGCTAATTCGATGGCACGTTGCCGAGCAGTTTCTAGTGTCGCAAAAAATGCAGAATCTTCTTTAATGGTTTGATAGCGTTGAAACAGGGCTTTATGTTGTCCAACTCGTGTACCATAGGCAGACAGCTCTGGTAAAAGTTCATGATGAACTTGGCGGATATCTTCTTTACTCATCACACTGTTTAAGTGCGATACGATGCCCCAACTGCGGTCTAATGCCAAGTTGAGATGGTCAAATGCACACACTTCTGCTAGCGCTGTTTGTGCATCAGTGGGAGTATCAGACAGATTGTCTAAAAATTGATTTGCTTGAGCGATGGCTTCACGGACCTCCAGTTGTAATGAGTCAGGAGATACTTGCTCAAAGTCAACCAGTTGTAGAGCAGTTGATAAGGTATTTTGTGTAGTGTTAAGAGACATAGACATATCCATGTAGAACGTAAATAAATGATTGGGTTAACTTTTGATAAAGCTTATAAAGCTCTCTATAAAATCTTCTATTTCTATAAGGGTACGGCTTATATATAAATGGTAATGCGTCAATCTTTAGCTAGTACATCTGTTTATCTTGTGCGTGATTTTATAGAGAGTTAACAATAATGATTAGCTATAAACAGCTTATGTTTTTCTTTTATGATGGGTGTTCTGATAATGAATTGCAAGCCTAATATAGTTATCATGGTTATCTGTGTAACTAATCTATGATTTTATGGTGTATTTCCCATTCATTGAATGTTGCTGGTCAATAAGTTATTAAGTTGATATTAATTCTTTATTTTTAATATAAAATTAATAATAACTTTGATTTTAGTTTATGGTTGGGTGGGATAAAAATTCGCCATAATATGTGTGCTTTTGTATCATAATTGAATACTACTATACTAAAAATCTTACAAATTTTACAAACTCATAGCATTTACTTGCAAAGCTATTATGGTTTTTAAATCAGAGGGTTGATAGAGTAGAAGTCATAAGCAAGTATATGAAGTTAATGAAGATTATTGTTAATTTAGTTAGTTTGAGATTATTAACTAACACTGAAACTAACGCTGACCAAATGATTATTGAATAACATCATTAGGACAGTATCATTCACAACAAAATAAGGACAATATATGAAAGCCACGCTAAAAAGTTTACGTGCTATCCAAGCAGATCCAGCAGTTAGTATTTTTGTAAAAACTCATCGTAAACATCCAGAAAATGAGCAAGATCCAATTGCTCTAAAAAATCAGCTCAGTGTGGCAGAAGAGCGCATCACTAATGAATATGATAAGCGCAAAGCCGCTGCTATCATGGAGAAAATCCATGCAAAAACAGATGAGCTAGATAAAAACTATAACCTTGATACACTAGCAATCTTTGCTAGTGAAGATGATGCACAAGTTTTACGTTTGCCTCTAGATGCTGAAGAGCGTGTCATTATCGGTAAACGCTTTGCGACACGTGACCTTGTTCGTGATATGGCAAGTGCAGTGCATTATTATGCTGTTGTTATTACTCGTGAGCATGCTCGTTTGATTGAAGCAGCCAATGACCGTGTGGTACAAGAGTTCGATAGAAACGATAGCGAGCAGAACCATATGGCGCATATTCCATTCCCAATTGAAAACACTACGTTATATACAACCAGTGGTGCAGACCGTTCTGCAGCGTCAAATGAAGATAACTATTTAAAAGAGTTCTTAAATCGTGTCGATAAAAGCGTACAAGAGCTATGGGGCGAGCATAAAATGCCTTTAGTTATCGTTGGTGATGCACGTAATATTAGCTTCTATAAAGAAGTGTGTGATCGTCCAGAGAATATCGTTGCAACAGTTGATAATGTGACAGATTTGGAAGATGGTAGCGCTCAACATATCATTGATGGTGTGCAAGAAGCCATTGAAGGATATCGCAAGCAGCTACATGAACAAGCTTTAGGTGAGATTGAAAAAGCCCGTGGTAATGATCAAGTCCGTGTGGATTTGCAAGAAGTTTATCAAGCTGCTTTCCAAGGTGCTGGAGAGACATTATATGTGCGTCAGGGCTATATCCAACCAGCAAAAATTGATGAGAAAGCACAAACATTAGCTTTAGCTGATGACCCTGCTGCTGATGGTGTGACAGATGATGCTGTGGGTGAAATCATCGAGCTAGTTATGCACAATGGTGGTAAAGTTGTTTTCTTACCAGCCGACATCATGGGTGAGCAACAAGCCATTGCCTTGGTAACTCGTTACTAAAAACGCTTTATAAATCATTGCTATCAAGAAAATTTTGACATTTTGATAGCAGCCCAAGAAGAAAAGCATTGACTGTTAGGGTCAATGCTTTTTTTATGGATGAGTTTTCTAAGTGCAGAGTTGCTTGGGATGAGTATTTCTAGAAGCAATATGTTATGTGCTATAGTGAGCAATACTCTCAACTTTTGTTGCAATCATCGTCAACGCATTACAAAAGCCAAAGAGTAAAGATATGATACATTTAACCAATAGTAATAGTTACGACTAATAATGATGAATAAAACAACTTCACTGATAATAACAAGCTATAACATCCATAAAGGCATGTCACCCTTAAATCGCTTTGTACGAGTACAAGGTATTGCTGATGCGTTAAAGGCGGTGAATCCTGATATATTATGCTTACAAGAAGTGCAGGGTCAGAACCTGAAGCGTATGGTGAAATATAATGAGTTTCCCGATCAATCACAACATGAGTGGTTTGGTGAGTTTTTAAAGTTAGAAAATAGTTATGGCAAAAATTGTGAATATGATAATGGACATCATGGCAATGCTGTATTAAGCCGTTATCCACTTGACCCTAAGCACAATGTCAATATTACCGTAAATAAGCTGGAGCAAAGAGGGGTTCTACATTGTGAAGTACAGCCTCTGGGTTGGGAAAAGCCAGTGGTGGTATTATGTGCGCATCTAAATTTATTTGAGCATGATCGTCAAAAACAATACCAAACCATTATGCAGTATGTGCGCAATGAGATTGCACCAGATCAACCATTGATATTGGCAGGTGATTTTAATGATTGGAAAAAGCGTTCTTGTGATATTTTAACGGGTGAGCTGGGTATGACCGAGGCGTTTCAGTTTTGTCATCATAAGCTATTAGCAACATTCCCTGCGATGTTACCTATTTTAAGTTTAGATCGAATTTATGTGCGTAATTTGCAAGTAAAACGAGCATGGGTACATACAGGGAAGCCTTGGTCAGAGCTATCAGATCATCTGCCGATTAGTGCTGAAATTATCGAAAAAAAGACCACGCTATGAGTGGTCTTTTTTATACTAAGTTAGGCATTTAAGGGTATTTCAAAGTATAGAATCAGTATCAAGATAGCTTTAATAAGCTAACAGATATACAGAAGCTTAGCTTTTTTTACTACCACCTTTATTGCTGTTACTACGACTGCCACGACGTTTTGTGCTTGAGGTTTTTTTAGCACCAGTATTTGTAGCTTTCGAGGTGCTGTTAGCCTTTTTGCGAGGGGCAGTGCTGCGAGGCTTGCTACGTGCTTTTTTATTGTCCTTTTTAGTTTGATTCATCGCGCTGGCTTGCAACTTCTCAATCAACTCAAAGTCAATTTGTAGCAAGTCCATATTAACCGCAGCTACTTTGATACGAACTTGGTCTCCAAGTCCAAATAAGTTGCCATTATCTTGTCCAATCAGTTGTTGTTGCTTTTCATCATAGACAAAGTAATCCTGACCAACATTAGAGATATGAACCAGACCGTCAATAAATAAGTCAGTCAAAGTGACAAATAGTCCAAAGTTGGTCACAGTAGTAATGACACCATTAAACTCTTCACCGACGTGATCTTTCATATAGTGACATTTTAGCCAGCTTTCGACAAAGCGAGAGGCTTTTTCGGCACGGCGCTCAGTATCTGACGTTTGTGTACCCGCTTCTTCTAGTGAAAAGTCCATATCGGGTTGTTTTTTGCCTGTGACTTTGGCTTTGATAGCACGATGCAGCATCAAGTCAGGATAACGGCGAATGGGTGAGGTAAAGTGACTATATTCATCATACGCCAGCCCAAAATGTCCAATGTTTTCAGGGGAGTAGTTTGCCTGCATCATTGAGCGTAGCAACATGCTATGGATACTGACGGCATCAGGACGGTCTTTGGTTGCTTCAATAAGGCGTTGATAGTCTTCTTGAGTTGGGCTTTCTTCAGGGAAGCTGATACCAAAATTTTTGGCGTATTCATGGATACGCATGGTTTTTTCACTATCAGGTTTATCATGGTTGCGATACAGTACGGGCAGTTCATGTTTAAGAGCAAAGTTAGCGGCACATGTATTGGCAAGAAGCATACACTCTTCAATCAGTTTATGAGAGTCACCTCGGGTGCGAGGTACGATGGCATCAATGCCGCCTTCTTCATTAAACTTAATATACGTTTCGACCGTTTCAAACTCCATCGCATGACGCTGTTCACGCTTTTTAATCAACACTTCATAAAGTTGATGTAAGGTGTCAATGGATTTTTTAACGTCTTTATTACCAGTTAATGATTCAGGAACTGAGTCATCTTTTGGATTGTCAAAGTAAGCATTAACTTGATTGTAGGTCAGGCGTGCTTGTGAGTGCATCACTGCAGGGTAAAACTCATACCCAGTGATGTTGCCTGCTCGTGATAGCTTAATATCAGCGACCATACATAGGCGATCAACGTTAGGATTTAGTGAGCAAAGTCCATTAGACAATACTTCTGGGAGCATTGGTACAACATGATGTGGAAAGTAAACCGATGTGCCACGCTCATAAGCCTCATGGTCTAAGGCAGAGTTTGGCGTAACGTAATGGCTGACATCAGCAATCGCAACAACCACTCGATAGTTGCCCCCTGAGCGCTTCTCAGCGTAGACCGCATCATCAAAGTCACGGGCATCCTCACCATCTATGGTAACCATTGGTAAGTGGCGAATGTCAGTACGCCCTTTGGTTTCCTTTGCGCTTGGCTCTTGATAGCTGTTGGCTTGAGCCAGCACTTTTGCACTAAACTCATGTGGAATATCATAGTTTAGTAAGGTTGTCTCAATGATAACTTCACGGTCGTTATCATCATCCATCACATCGACAATTTTCCCAGTAGCAAATTCGTGTTGGTTTGGCCAATCAATGATGTCTACTTTGACTGGTTGACCTTGTTTTGCACCAACAGCTTGCACATTTTCATCAGTGACAGTAATTGGTTGATGATTATTTGGGCTGGCAAGAATAACGCTATAACCCTCATCATCTTTTTGTAGTGTTCCGATAAATTGATTTTGTTGACGCTCGGTGACTTCAACAATGATGCCTTCAGTGCGTCCACGATTGTCTGTACTAGTACCGATGGCATTGACAGTATCACCATGAAATACCCAGCGCATTTGCTTTTCATGCAAAAACAAATCTGGCATATCTTCTAATACCACAAAACCAAAACCTTTGGCATGTGCTGAGATAGTGCCTGATACCACATCTTTTTGGGTGACGGGTGCATATTTGTATGGCTTACCATGACGGTTTATCTGACCATCACGCACCATGGCTTTAAGTCGATTGCCTAAAGCATCGAACTGTTCTGGATCATCTATACCAAAGCTTGCCGCTAACTGTGGCTGTGTCGCCTCTGTTAGCTTTGCTAAAGTCTGCAAAATTAGCAAGCGACTGGGAATTGGGTTTTCATAATTTTGGGCTTCAAGCTTTGCGTTTGGATCATTCCAGCTCATAGGTTTCCGTATACTTTTAGAATTATTGAAGTAAAGTTATCTTATCACTTTGCTATCTTATCATAAATCCTTAATGGACAAGATAGCAAAGTGAGGCTATCTTGCCTGAATATAACATGAACTCAACCATAAACTGTATAAAACTGATAAATTATCAGCAATTATGGCTAAAAATTGATAAGAAAAAGCCCCATCAGTAGACAGGGCTTTATATAAGATTTTAGTATCTGATGGCTTAACTTTGATAAGCATCATTAAGATGAGCAATTATTTATGGCTTTCTAAGATTCTATAAATCTCATCTTTAAGTTGTAATTTGCGGCGTTTTTTGATTTCAATCTCTTCTTCACGACTAGCGTGTTTCACCACATCACGCTCAAGTTTATCAATTTCAGTATCCAATTCATTATGCTCATCAAATAGCTTAGCAAAATGGGCGTCAGATTGTTTTAGTTCGCTAATTAAATCACGATGTTCGTGGAACATAATATTATCCTCTAGTTTTTAGTTGTATATACAAGCAATCGTATATAAATAGTCCTGATAATGAAAATCTCACATCAGATTAGGGTAGAAATCTCTACCTCTCATCAAATTGTAACTAAAAAAAGTGACACTGACTATGGAGAATCGTAGAATTTTGTTTCTAAAGTATCAGTAAGAAAATCAAAATACTTATTTTATTTTGATTTATTTTATCAATTATAATCTTTGAATTTCTCCGATTGAGATATATCCTTAAAAATATGATAATGAAAACTTCTGGGTGAAGACAACTTTATGAAAGCAGATAGCAAACTGAAAACACCCCAAAATAATACACACTCCTTTGTTTAGCTTAATAAACTTAATGAATGTAAAAAAATAAGGAACAACCTATGTTAGACCAAAGCTTATTAGACGCCGTAAAAAGTTATAGTGAAAACATGACTCGCCCTATCACCATGACACTAGGCAGTGGTGAACATAACAAACGTGCTGAATTGGTCGATTTTCTAAGCAAAATCGCAGGCACGACAGACAAAATCAACTTTGATCCACAAACCAGTGATGACAGCCTACCTAGCCCTATCAGCTTTAAAATCAGCACTGAAGGTAAAGATACAGGTATTGTCTTTAGTGGTATCCCCGGTGGGCATGAGTTTAGCTCATTGATTCTGGCAATGTTGCAAGCGGGCGGACACACGCTAAAACTTGATGAAGGTATTCAAAAAATCATCAAAAATATCGCTCAACCACTACAGTTTCAGACTTATATCTCACTGAGCTGCCATAACTGCCCTGATGTGGTACAAGCGCTTAACCAATTTGCCCTGCTTAATGACAATATTAATGCAGAAATGATTGATGGTGCATTGTTCCAAGAGCAAGTGGAAGCCAATAACATTCAAGGCGTACCTGCGGTATTTTTAAATGGTAAACCTTTTGCTAATGGTAAAATTGACACCGCTAAATTGATTGAAAAATTGCAAGAGCAATATCCTGAAATCCTATCAGGGGTTAGCGATGATGCTGAGCAGTTAGAGCGTCAAGATGTGACCATCATCGGTGGTGGACCTGCTGGTGTGGCAGCAGCGATTTATACCGCACGTAAAGGCTTGAAAGTGACTATCGTTGCTGACCGTGTTGGTGGTCAGGTCAAAGATACGCAAGATATCGAAAACCTAATTTCTGTACCATTAACCAATGGTAGCGAGCTGTCTGCAAACTTTGCTAAGCATCTAAAAGAGTATGAGATTACGCTAAAAGAGCATGTGCGTGTTAAAGAGCTAAGCGAAACAGAAGATGAAAATTATGCGATTCATCTAAATACTGGTGAGCAGTTTGAAACCCGTAGCATTATCTTAGCAACAGGGGCTCAATGGCGTAAGCTCAATATCCCCGGTGAAGAAGAAAACATTGGTAATGGTGTGGCATATTGTCCGCATTGTGATGGTCCTTTCTTTAAAGGTAAAGATGTGGCGGTTATCGGTGGTGGTAACTCAGGTATTGAGGCAGCACTTGATTTGGCGGGTATTGTTAAGCATGTGACCGTATTTGAGTTTGCCGATACGTTAAAAGCTGACCAAGTCTTGGTAAATAAAGCCAATGACACTGCGAATATTGATATCCTAAAATCTGTTGCCACCAAAGAGATTAAGGCGACTGATGGCAAAGTAACCTCTATCGTTTATGAAGAGCGTGAAACGGGTGAGGTTAAAGAGTTAGATTTATCTGCGGTATTTGTGCAGATTGGGCTTGTGCCAAACTCTGAGTTTGTTAAAGGTTTTGTTGATGTCAACCGCTTTGGCGAGATTGAGATTGATGAGCGTTGCCGTACCGACCGTAAAGGTATCTTTGCTTGTGGTGATGTGACCACTGTGCCATTTAAGCAGATTAATATTGCAATGGGCGAAGGTAGTAAAGCGGCACTGAGTGCTTTTGAATATTTAGTAATGCAGTAATATCATTAATTTATTTTTTCACTAGCTCACACGCAAGCATAGCTTGCGTGGCTCAGACCTAAAAACCGTCTCCCAGACTGTTTTTTAACGGTCTTCGGGGCGAGGGTAGTAAAGCGGCACTAAGTGCATTTGAATACTTGGTAATGCAATAATTTTGTATTTAAGACGTTAGTTTGTAATTGTATAAAAAACCACCTTATGATTAAGGTGGTTTTTTTGTTATTATCATTAAATAATATTATTTAATTAAGAGTAAATAAGTATGCAAAACAATACAAACAATGCCATGTATGACCACATGAAACTACCTGCCCAAGAGTGCTTAGACAGCAACCAAACAGCGTGTTTTGTCGGGTGTGCCCTAATTCGTATGGCGGCAGATGAAATTGACAAGGCTTGGAAGCGTATTGATGACATTGAAGTGGGCGATATGGTGCTTGCCATGCCAAAACGAGTTATCAACACCTTTAAGTTTGAAGACAAAGCTGTCTGGTATCTGGGCATTACAGACCATAAGTCAGGCATGGGCTATACCAGCAGGAGCTTTGCAGTCACGCCAGAGCACCCATTTTGTGTCTATGGCTATGCTCCAAAAGTCACTGAAGTAGGCAAGCATAACCCAATAGAGTTTTATGACACCCCGCAATGGAAACGGGTGGACGAGTTGTTGCAGGGTGAGGTATTACTGAATATGTCATCTAGAGAGTACTACCTAGTCAACAGCGTCAAACCCTTTGCCAAATCATGCTTGCCAGAGTATGCGTGGCTACAAGGTGGCGAGTCCATGTATGATTGGCAGTTTGAGGAAGTTGGAACTTATTGGGACTTATTAAGTGAGCAAAGAGGCTTGTTAGGGGCAAAGATTGTACAGCTTGGCGATGCGATGGGTCAAAACGATGCTAACATCATTGTAGATGATACAGTGCCACCGTACCCCAAATACCACTTAGATGGCTACACAGGCAATAGGGTGCATGGCACACAGTACGCCCCCTACACCACCACTGTCTATAATATCGAGGTGGAAGACTACCACACTTATGGTATTGGCGGAGGCATACTGGTACACGATAGTGGTGATTTGAATCATTCATTAGACACTCTAGGCGATGAGATAAAATAATTTATCTTATCCCAAAACCCCCTCTACACTGATAATTTCCCCTGCCTCATCGTCAGCGATGGAATGTTTGTCATTGAAGATAGCAGATTTAAGATACTTGCCTCAAACTAATCATCTAACAAATCCATCTGTTTTGCTGCTTCATATATGCCATTTGAGCGATTGCCCGTACGACAAAACATTAAAATAGGTTGTTCAGCCTGATTAAAATAATCAGCAAAGTCTTCCACATGTTGCTGGGTCAGAGCATTGCCTGCAAATGAGATTTCTTTATAAGCTAATCCTGCTTCACGAGCAGCAGCCTCAATTTCACTACTGCTTGGCTGGTCGGCAGCTTCACCATCTGGACGATTATTAATGATGGTTTTAAAGCCATCAGCAGCGATTTGCTGTACTTGCTCTGGGGTAATTTGTCCTGAAAAACTTACTTGATGTGTCATATTGTCCTTCCTTATGATGTGGTTAATATTATCATAGTTTTTTAAGTCATGGAGGCTATAGTAGCCCTTGCATGACAGCGCTTTGATATAAGAGCTTTGCTCGTGCACCAGTGCCACAAAATAATAAAATGGGCTTAGGTAGAGCGTGATAGTGCTGAGCAAATTTTTCAATGGTTTGTTGGCTGAGACGCTCACAATCAAACGGTAAATATACATAGTGTAACTTGGTCTTATCTGCTGCTACGGCAAGTATTTCACTGCTTGGCTGTGTGTCACATTCACCATCAGGGCGAATGTTGATGACTGAGCGATAGCCCATTTGTACTAATATCGGGCATTGTGCTGGATAGATTTGTTTATAAATGGTGAGGTTATTATTCATGAAAGTTTTATCATTGGTCAGTAAGTGGAATAAAAGTTGTTGATGTCTATATAATAACGGCTATCAGCTCATTACACCAATGATAATCCATATTATTGGTCGCTATTTTCTTGATTTCCCCACATTTTTAGTCATTATTGTTTTTATGGACTGCTTGAAGCTTTGGTGGTTGTAGGATATGTCAAAGTCTGTACAGCTTTGATGGTACTCATAAATACCTGCCCCGATAGCTGTTGGATAATGGGGGTGTGCTCTATGACATCCATCACAGGACCTTTAATAAAGCTAAAGTGCAAGCGCCAGCCCATATCAACCAACTCCCGATTTAGAGTAATCAGCATCTCTTGTGCTGTTAAGTCAATATGATTGACTGCTGCCATGATTAGGATGAGTTCATTGGCGTTTGGATGATTGTTAATGGCGGCTTGGATTTGTTGATGCACAGACTCACTATTACCAAAAAATAAACTTTCATCAATACGCATAATCAGTAGGTTTTGATAAGTGATGACATCATGGCGATGAACATTACGAAAATGTTCTGTACCAGCCAACTGCCCAACAACAGCAATATGAGGTTGGCTAGATTGCCAAATTAAACTGGCAAAAGAGACCATTAACCCCAGCACTAATCCTGTATTTAGCCCAAAAATTAACACACCAAAAAAGGCAGATAAAAAGCTCAGTGCATCAAGGCGGTCATGTTGCCATGCAGCCCGTAAGGTCGATATATCAACCAGACTAAGAATAGACGCCATAATCATTGCACCAAGCAGTGCGTAGGGTAGTGGGGCAATCAATGCACCTAAAACCAATAGCGTAGCAACCATGACTAAAACGGTAACGATACTTGCCAGTGGTGTTTGTGCGCCCGAATCAACATTGATGGCTGTACGTGAAAATCCTCCAGCAACAGGAAAACTTTGAAAAAAACCACCAGCGATATTGGCAAGCCCCAATCCCTTTAGCTCATCATTGGCATCAAAACGCTCCCCTCGTAAACGTGCATAAGTACTGGCAACTGAGCTGCTTGATACAAAGGCAATGAGTGCCATGAGTGCCGCAGTAGGTAATAGCTGTAACATATCATGTACAGAGGGCAGTATAGGTAGATGAAAACTGGGAAAGCCACTGGGTACGGTGCCAATGACTTGGATACCATAATCTGTCCAATGACCAGATGTACTGGCGATAATGGCAATGATGACCAAAAGTAGTGGAAATAGTCGTCCTACCCATTTTGCATATGCTGGAGATAGCCATGATGCCCAGATGATGCTACTGGCGTAGCGGTTGAGTATAAATAGTAGCAATGCGCCACTACCAATGAGCAAAGTCGGTAGATTGACCGTGGTAATGTGTTGTTTTAATGAGGAAAAGTATTGCAGGAGGGTGTTGCCAGAGATTGCCGTACCAGTAATATATTTAAGCTGGCTAAAAAAAATTAAGATGGCAGCGCCACTGACAAAACCAGCAGAGACACCTCGACTGATAAACTGTACAATCCAGCCTAGATTAAGTCGCCCTGCTAGCCATAGCATCCCACCAACCATCAGTGCCAGTAAACTTGCCATCATGGCATACTGCTCAGTATTATCAACATAGGGGTGTAGGCTACTGGCAGTCATGATGGCAGTAATGGCGACAGGACCGACGGCTTGTATATTACTTGCGCCCACCCATGCGTAGACCAATACAGGTAAAATGGCTGCATATAGTCCATAAACTGGGGGCAGTCCTGCCAGCACGGCATATCCCAAGCTTTGGGGAATGACTAAGATTCCAACAACTAGCCCAGCGATGATATCTGTAGGCAAGCTCTCAGGTGCATAGGTGCGTACCCAGTTAGGTACGATTAGGGATAAAAAACTTGACGAGAAACTGCCCTTCACGTGAATGCCTAAATGCCTAAATTATCTTAGGACTCACCAAACACTTTCATACCTGATGCAAACGCACATTTTTTGAGGCGGGCTGATTGAATCAGTGCATCACGTTCACCATAGAGGCGTGATAGCTTATTATCACGGGCTTGTGTACTGCTACTTTTACCAATACCTAAAGAAATGTTAGGTGAAATACCCCAGCGCCCAGCAGAAACCCCAATACCAACTCCAGTCGTTGAGAAGGTAGACTGTTGTTTTTGAGTTTGCTCAATATAAGCATGGACACGGTTAAGCTCTTGGTTAAGCGCTGCACAGTCATAGCTTTGGTAAGTGTTTGGTGCAACATACTGTGGGCTGATACTGTTAGTGGTTGCACACCCAGTTAGCATAAGTGCTGCACCTGTGATACTAAGCAATAGAGACTGTGATAACTTATTCATGGTAGATACTCCGTGGTATAGCTGGGGCACATTAATATTGGTAATTGTTTCATTGATAGTTGTTTTTAGGACGTATCAATAAGCTGAGTTTGCTCTTTAAAACCAGTTATCTGGTTTGGTAAATGCAAGTATAACAATACCAATATAAGCAACTGAAGAGATTAATATACCGACCTTTTGTTGTGATGGTGTTGCTGAGTTACGAAACGCTTTAATACTGGCACTAATGGCGGCGATAAGGAGAATAATCTTGGCAACTGCCCATTGAACAGGGGCGTTGACGCTGACCAGTTGCCAGAGCATCCAGCCACCAGAGATGACTAATATGGTATAGATGATATGTGTTGCAATAAACTGTTTTCTATTCGTTGCTGCTTGGTTGGTTAAGACGCGATAGCTTTGATAGATAAATAAGGCAATAGTCAGTAATGCCATTAGCATATGTAAATGCTTCATAAAAAATCCTTTGGCGAGCGTGGGTATGACTATGATTGTGGGACAATAAGTATCACAAACATCATAAACAAAGATGAACCACAGCAGACCCTAGCTGGCTTAAACATACAAACTTAACAATAGATGAGATGAAATATCATGGAATTTTAACAGGGTAGTTAAAGTCACCAAAAGTAACCAGAGGCAACCAGTTAGCGTATCCTATTAATGGCGCTGTCCTGCACACTGAGGGCTATCAGGAGCTTGCTTTTGGGCTTGCCATTCTTCAGGCGTATAGGCGTGGATTGCTAGTGCATGAATAGAGCCGCCATGACTGGTTAAAAGTGGCTCAGCCAATGCATATACTTGCTGGTGACGAGCAACCAGACGCTTGCCTGCAAATGCTTCACTGACAATGGTTAGCTTAAAGTGGCTTTCTTTACCCTCAAAGTAACCAGCATGATTCATAGATTCATTAATCAAAGAGATATGAGAGGGGCTTAATGTCTGTAAATATTGAGTTAACTGCTCGGCTGTCTGCATAGACGACCTCCTGAGTGCTACAAAAGAGAGGTCTTATTATACATGAGCGACCCGAAGAGAATACAGGCAGAATAAAGAGTGACAGTCATCACTTTTTTTTATCATCAAATTTTTATTGTCAAAGCACTCATCGTTAAAAAGAGCATAGTGACTCTTTTATCATCGCTTTGCTGATTACGTTGATATGACCTTAGGTTCAGTCATATCAACGCACTTTGACAACTCAATTAGTCATGAATAATTAATGTGTTACTAATGACTAATGACGCGCTTGCTCATATAAAGGCAATACCTGAGGCATCAATGCTTGCAGGTTAGAAATACGGTTGCTACTTGAGGGGTGGGTACTTAAAAACTGTGGTGGCTCACCGCTAGCAGCACGTTGCATTTTTTGCCAGAGACTGACGGCTGCTCTTGGGTTATAGCCTGCTTTGGCCGCTAGAACCAGACCGATTTTATCTGCCTCAGCTTCTTGAGTACGGCTATGTGGACGGCTAATACCAAGGTCTCCTGCAATACCAGCAAGCTGCGCTTGCCCCTGTGATAGACCAAAGACACTGGCTGCAATGCCAATACCTGCTCGAGTTGCCATCTCACTGGATATGCGCTCACGTGTGTGTTCACGTAAAGCGTGAGCCATCTCGTGTCCCATAATGGCTGCAATCTCATCATCAGTTAAATTTAAGCGGTCAATAATGCCAGTATAAAACATAATTTTGCCGCCAGGCATCACAAAGGCATTGAGCTCATTAGAACGGATGGTGTGTACTTCCCAGTTCCATCGTGCCGCATCATTACGATATGTACCGACCTGAGCAATCAATCGGTTAGCGATACGTTTTAGGCGTGCAACTTTGGCGGGGTCAGTATCGAGTACACCTTTTGCACGTGCCTCAGCGATGCTTTTATTATAGCTTTGGGCAGACATTTGAAGCACCTGCTCACTAGAGACCAGTAGCAACTGTTGGCGGTCACTACCAATAGCAGCCGTGTTGGTTGTTGTACTACAGCCATTTAGAGACGTAACGGAGAGAACGGACAAAGATGTTGCCATCACACCGGTTAAAAGTTTCTTTTTCATTAGAGTCCTTATAAATAATCGTAGTTTGAGTAGTTTGAAGTCGCAATCAAAGGCAGTATAGAGCAGTCATCTGTAACACTACATATAGCCACTACCTGATACTTTGCTTTAAGGTCTGTTCAACAGACTCTAGTATAGTGATAACTTTGATAACCACAAGTAAAAAAATATAGTCAATCTATTACAAAACTTGTTATACCACTTCTACCATTTAAACTGGTAGAGCATTTAAAATGAAGCGCACAATACACACAATATATATTGTGTGTATTGACTAGAGTTTGCTTAACAGTCCCTATCATTGTGCAACATTAGTATATGGCATCATAACGGGTTTTATTGTAGATGAGAATTCATTTGCTGATAAAACGTAGGTATTGACTGTCTTATAGACCTGTGTATCGTCTTATTTGCATCGACTATGAATAATGTATGGATAAATTTGAAAAATATCATCATAAACTGTTGACAGATGCAAAAAATTTGCTAAAATAGCCAACCTATTGAGGCAGTACACATTGCCAAATATTGCGGGAATAGCTCAGCTGGTAGAGCACAACCTTGCCAAGGTTGGGGTCGCGAGTTCGAATCTCGTTTCCCGCTCCAGATTCTTAAAAGCCACACTATCTATAAAAGGTAGTGTGGCTTTTTTTTGCTTAATTTTCCCATATTAAAATACGTTTACAAAAAAGAAACTTAGTTTTTAGAGCAGGATGCACCCTTTAATATTGCTCTACAGTTGCCAAAAAAATTGGGGCTATAGTCATAATCGGCAAGGATTTATTCATTTTTAACCCTGACATTAAGGGGGATTTGTTATAAGATAAGCAGATTATTTTTTGTAGCAAATAAAAAGGGCTAACAGATGGCACTATCATTACAAAAAGACAAAATCCGTTTTTTACTACTAGAAGGCGTGCATGATAACGCTTTAAAAGTATTAAAAGATGCAGGCTATACCAATATTGAGTACCTCACTCATGCACTTGATAAAGATGAGTTGATTGAAAAAATCAAAGATGCACATTTTATTGGTATTCGTTCACGCACACAGCTAACTAGAGAAGTATTAGAGCATGCAGAAAAGCTGGTTGCTATCGGTTGTTTTTGTATCGGTACAAATCAGGTTGATTTGGACGCAGCACGAGAGTTAGGTATTCCAGTATTTAATGCCCCTTACTCAAATACCCGTTCAGTAGCAGAATTGGTATTGGCAGAAGCAATCATGCTATATCGTGGTATACCAGAAAAAAATGCCGTGGTACATCGTGGTGGCTGGGGTAAGTCTGCCAAAAACTCGCATGAAGTTCGTGGTAAAGTCATGGGTATCGTGGGCTATGGCTCGATTGGCTCACAGTTGTCTGTATTGGCAGAAAGCTTGGGCATGAAAGTTATTTATCATGACGTCGTTACCAAATTGCCATTGGGTAATGCCACACAGGTTGGTAGCCTAGAAGAATTACTACAAACTGCTGATGTAGTGACTTTACACGTACCAGACCTACCAAGCACCCGTTATATGATGAAAGCTGAGCAGTTTGCCCAAATGAAAGAGGGCAGCTACTTTATCAATGCAGCACGTGGTACATGTGTTGAGATTGATGACTTAGCATCAGCGTTGGATTCTGGCAAGCTATTGGGTGCTGCTGTTGATGTATTCCCCAAAGAGCCAAAATCTGCCGACGAAGAGTTTGAATCACCATTACGTAAGTTTGATAATGTGATTTTAACACCACATATCGGCGGTTCGACTCAAGAAGCACAAGCTAATATTGGGTTAGAGGTTGCTGAAAAATTTGTTAAATATTCAGATATGGGTGATACAGTCACTGCGGTTAACTTCCCAGAGGTCAGTATCCCTGTTAAAGAAGGCTCACACCGCTTATTACACATTCATAAAAACGTACCGGGTGTGTTATCACAAATTAACCGCTCATTTGCCGATGCTGGTATTAACATCTTGGCTCAAAGCCTGATGACAGAAGGCGATGTTGGCTATCTGGTAATGGATGTCGATAATAATGACTCTGCAACTGCACTAGATAAATTACGTGATATTAAAGAGACTATCCGAGTTCGAGTGTTATTCTAAGCATTATTGAAGAATAATAGTCTAAATAAAAAAGAGACAAGTTTTAGAGCTTGTCTCTTTTTTTATGAGAGGCTTTTTATTTAAAGAGTGTGGGAGAGTATGTCACCTATTAACAGAATTTAATGTTTAAACTGGACTTTATCATTTTTTTATTTAAGTTATACTACCGTTGATTTAAGATAATACTGGTATTAGGTTGATAACATAATAATTTTGTATTGGTTTGATTATCAAGCTTAAGAGCTAAAATATAAGTGACACACCATGAACGCACTAAAATCTTTACTCGTCTTATTTGCTGTTTTTAATCTGACTGCATGTCAAACATCAACTATTCAGCAAAAAACAGAAGTCCCAACGCCTCAACAGCAGATAAATAACTCAATCATTAGTAACTTATTTGATAAAGCCAAAACCGATGGGGTAATTACCATTTATGATGGTAATCACTACGCCTCTTATGGCAATAATGTTGCTAGAGCCAATACTTACTATGTACCAGCGTCAACCTTTAAAATGCTCAATGCCGTTATCGGAATAGAAAGTGGACTGACCAATCCAAATGAGGTCTTTAAATGGAATGGAGAGAAAAGACCGTTAAAGGCGTGGGAAAAAGATTTAACTTTAACAGAGGCAATCAAAGTATCCGCAGTACCAGTTTATCAAGAGCTTGCTCGAAGAATAGGCTTAGAAAAAATGAGCTCTGAGGTAAAACGTATTGGGTTTGGCAATTCTAATATTGGTAATAAGGTAGATGATTTTTGGTTGGTAGGTCCTTTAGAAATTACGCCTAAGCAAGAAGCTGAATTTGCCTTTAAATTGGCGAATAAAAAACTGCCTGTTTCTTACCAAACTCAAGAGCAGGTCAATGAGATGTTATTAACTGATGTTATCAATGGCAACAAAATTTATGGAAAAACTGGTTTAGCCATTAATACAGAGCCAAAGATTGGTTGGTTTACAGGTTGGGTGGTTAAACCTAACAATCAAGTTATTTCATTTTCTTTAAATATGGATATGACACAAGATGTGCCATTTTCTAAAAGAAAAGAAATTGCTTATGAGAGCTTAAAGCAATTAGGAATTATTTAGTTTTTATCCTTTTTAGTACATTGCTAAGTTTTGGGAAGGGAAATAAATAATATTAAATAATATAGGGCAGGTTAGCAATAGCATAACCTGCCCTATAAAATTATTTGTCCAGTATAAAAACTATCTATTTATTTTAACTACTCACCCGCATTTTCCAAACTTGCTTCTAGCTTCTTTTTTAGCTTTTCTTGACGGCGTTTTTCAATCACTTCATTAACCTCACCGCCAATATGTGATTCACCACGTTCTTGTGCCAGTTGGATTTGACGTTGGCGTTCACGGAAGCGGGCTTTTTGCTCTTCAGTCGCTTTATCAATGCAGTGTGGACAAGACTCACCTTTAACATATGCAGGGCTTTGCTTATCTTCCTCAGTGATGGGCATACGGCAAGCATAGCACTGGTCATATTCACCTTTTTCAAGGTTATGATTGACCGCTACTCGGTTATCAAATACAAAACAGTCGCCTTGCCATAAAGACTCTTCAGCAGGGATTTCTTCTAAATATTTGAGGATACCACCTTCTAGATGATAGACCTCATCAAAGCCTTGCTCACGCAAATAGGCAGTGGACTTTTCACAGCGAATACCGCCGGTGCAGAACATCGCTACTTTTTTATGTTTGTTTGGGTCAAGCTCTTTTTGTACGTATTCTGGAAACTCACGGAAAGTTTGTGTTTTGGGGTTGACCGCATTTTTAAATGTACCAATCTGCACTTCATAATCATTGCGAGTGTCAATCAATAGTACATCAGGGTCACTGATTAAATCATTCCATTCGCTTGGTTTTACATAACGACCGACAGACTCTAGTGGGTCGATACCTTCAACACCCATAGTGACGATTTCTTTTTTCAGTTTGACTTTGGTACGGTAAAACGGTGCGATGTCAGTATAAGATTCTTTGTATTCAAAAGTACCAATTTCGGGAATGGTGCGTAAAAACTCAAGTACCGCATCGATGCCTGCACGGCTACCTGCAATCGTACCATTAATACCTTCAGATGCTAGTAATAGTGTGCCTTTGACTTCGTTATCAAGCATGGTATTTAAAATGGGTTCACGATACTGCTCAAAGTCATCAAAACGGATAAATTTATATAAGGCAGCAACGACAATATTATTGGTTACGCTGTCATATTCGGTGGGTTTTTGTACAGTTTCTGCGGTATTCATACATTTCTCCTGCTGGCTAGGACGTAAACCTAGTGCATGATTAGTGAGTTTAGGGTTCTTTAGGGTGTGATGAGTCAGATAAGCTGACAGAGCACAGGATTGAGGTCAGGTATCAAAACCATCGTTATGGATATATTCAAACTTCCCTCAATGCTGGTATATTCTATCGGATTTTACTTATTTTCGTAAGGGTAAGCTGGTAAAGAGAGGGGGTGACAGGTTGTATCGTAGATATAAAAAGACCCCAGTATCTCTCTATCATCTATAGTTACTGGGGTCTGGTTATTGCTATACTATTTTTAGGAGTATATTTTATATACAGTTTTTAGAGATATACAAGTATTACAGATTATTGTGACTGCGATTGAAACCAGATGTTTGCACGACTACGGGCATTTGCCATGTCATCATTGGATAAGTTTAGTGCAAGTTGTCCGATTTTACTACGGGCGCGGTTACGTACGTTTTCATCTAGCATACCGTCACGTATAGATAAGTCATACCATTTGTAGGCATCAGCAAGTCTTTGCTGGTGTTCTTCCATCAATGCAAGGGTATAACTAGCACGGTTATCACCACGGCGGGCAGCTTTTTCTAGCCAATAGCGAGCAAGGCGCTCATTTGGCTCAACGCCTTCACCACGAGCATACATGATACCAAGGTTTAATTGTGCTGGTGTGACGTTTTGTTCAGCAGCACGTGTATACCACTCAATGGCTTTTTGTGAGTTTTGAGTCATGCCAATCCCTTTTTGATAACGCTTCGCTAAATAAAACTGAGCGTCTGGGTTGTTTTGATTTGCACGATTGGTGAGTTGGCTGACACTCATAAGCTCAAAGCGAGAAGTATCTAGTGGAACATTGGATATGAGTTCCGCATTTGCAATGCCAATACCTGCACAAGATACGACTGCAGCAAATATGGCGTTTTTTATCAGTTTCATGGCAACTCCATTAGCGTTAAAACATGATTTAGTCGGTATTGCTTAATCAATAACAAGTATTCAATGTTTATTAATTAATAAAATAATGATGTTATTAAATTTAAGAGGGGAATAATTAAAATAGTCATGTGGAGGACACAACATGACTATTTGTTTTAGCTTAACATCACTACTGGTGAAACTCAATCTCTAATTTCGGCTATAGCCCTGACTCTATCTATATTTGGTGGTTAAGTTTGTAAGAGAATATGACAGTAACATTGGCGTAATGTCATAGAGATTTTTGCGTGAGCTTTTAATAATTTAGCAAGGCTTTAAAAGTTATGTTTATTATTTACAATAAAGATTATTTTATGTTGAGAAGAGAGCTAAATTTAGGGTAAATAGTGCTTTTATTAAAAGCAAAGCAATCTCACCCTAAATTTAACAAATTCAGATGGTTTGTATTTAAAGATAGTTAATTAAAGATATCGTTGAATCAGGGTCTGTTGAACTTTTACCACGTTAGGCTAATATCTACAAGGAATACAGCTACTTTTTACTTTTATGTAAAAGTTGGCTAAATTTTTTCTATAAAGATGAATGTTCAACAGACCCTTATCATAAAAGCTATCTTCCAATATAAAACCATTATTTGAATAGTGAATATCAATACTTATGATGCTTACGTATGCGCTTTTGTCACTCGATAAATCGCAACGTCGGCTAATAAGTTGGGTATGCGCCGTATCAATGATGCTTTGAGTGGACTATAGTTTTGCGCGCTATCACTGACGGCAAAGCGATTTAGAATACGAATATGGTTATCCTCACACAGTTTCTCAAAGTCTTTAAAGGTGCATAAATGAATATTAGGGGTATCATACCATTCATAAGGTAGGGCTTCTGAGACAGGCATAAGTCCTTTGATACCTAAGTGAATACGGTTTTGCCAATGGGCAAAGTTTGGAAAAGTAATCACCGCTTCTCGTCCTACCCTGAGCATGTCTAATAATAGTGTATCGGGAGATTTAACCGCTTGTAGAGCCCGTGCCATCACCACTGTATCAAAGCTGTTATCCGCAAAGCGTGCTAAGCCATCGTTGAGGTCTTGCTCAATAATATTTAGCCCACGAGCGATGCCTTGATTGATTTTATCCGTATCCAGCTCTAGCCCATAGCCAGTGACCCCTAGTGTGTGCTGTAAATGGGCTAATAGTGCACCATCACCACAACCAAGGTCTAATATGCGTGATTGAGGTGCAATCCAGCGCTCGGTGAGTATGTGGTCCATTCTCATGGTGCATCTCCTGATGATGGTGAAGATGATAAAAAGGGTGCTGTTAAAAAGCCTTTGACTGCTGACATATAACGTGGAATATCAAATAAAAATGAGTCATGACCATGAGGTGCATCGACATTGACATAACTGACAGGTTTGTTATTTGCCATTAACGCATCAACAATCTCTTGTGAGCGTTCAGGGGCAAATCGCCAATCAGTGGTAAATGAAACCACCAAAAACTGACATTGGGTGTGTGCCAAAGTCTGTTTGAGTGCTTGTAAATCAGACACTTCTTCATCATCCACATAGCCACGAGTGGGGTCAAAGTAGTCTAATGCTTTGGTCATTAAAAGATAGGTGTTCGCATCAAAGTTTTTACTAAAGCGCTCACCTTGATAACGTAGATAGCTTTCTACCTGAAACTCGACATCATAGCCATACATAAACTTGCCAGACTTGAGGTCACGTCCAAATTTAGCTTTCATGGCTTCATCGGTTAGATAGGTAATATGCCCGACCATACGAGCCAATATCAGCCCTCTTTTGGGGTATGTTCCTGCTTCTAGATAACGCCCTTGCTTAAAGTTGGGGTCAGATAAGATGGACTGGCGGGCAACTTCATTAAAGGCAATATTTTGAGCAGAAAGCTTTGGAGTACTGGCAATAATGACGCAACGCTTTAGACGCTCAGGATAGTCAACTGACCATTGCAGGGCTTGCATGCCACCCATTGAGCCACCGACAATGGCATGCCATACCTTGATACCAAGGCGGTCAGAGAGCATCGCTTGTGTGTTTACCCAGTCTTTGATGGTAATAAGTGGAAAGTCTGGACCATAAGGCTCACCAGTTGGGCTATCAGGCTTTGGAGTGGTTGGTCCTGTTGAGCCATGGCAACTTCCGATATTATTGAGACAAACAACAAAAAAGCGATTGGTATCAATGGCTTTATTAGGGCCTATCATATTATCCCACCAGCCCGCTTTTTTATCCGTTTCGCTATGATAGCCTGCCGCATGGTGACTGCCTGAGAGGGCATGGCAAATAAGTATGGCGTTTGACTTGTCAGCATTGAGCTGACCATACGTTTCTATTACCAGCTCAAATGATGGTAAAACACGTTGGCACTCCAAAGTCAGTGGTGTGTCAAAATATAGAGTTTCTGGAGTGACAATACCCACAGAATCGGTCAACTTAGAATGTGTACTCAAAACCACCTCATGATAAGTTTTGTTAAGCTAAACGTGTGCGACATAGTTGAATAATTTATACAAAAGATTTTGTACAAGGTGCTATTGTAGGCTGATGGCAAAGTAAGTACAACTTGATTCCTGCTTTGTTCGAGATTCAGAAGTCAAAATGCTAAACTAGATACTGCCTAAAAAGAGGCTTGTTGTTTATAATAATAAATTGATAAGCAACTTATAATATAGTTTTTTAATTAATCAACTAACATCATAGTAAGTTTTTGTTTATTCTATCATTATTTAGGTACTTTCTTCATTAAGGATACCAGTCTGCCATGAACACGACTACAAAACCCAACTTATCTCCCCGCATTGCTGTGTTATTGGTTAATCTTGGAACACCTGATGAGCCAACCACACCAGCAGTACGCCGTTATTTACGTCAATTTTTATCTGACCCCCGAGTGATTGAAATTCCAAAGTTTTTATGGGCAATCATTTTAAACCTGTTTGTTTTAACCACTCGCCCCAAACGGGTCGCTCATGCCTATGCCAGTATTTGGGAAGAAGACTCACCAATTCGTCATATCTTAAATCAGCAAGTGGCACTGCTACAGCCACGCCTTGATTCTATCAGCAGCACAGAAGCACCTTGTCAGGTATCGGTGCATGCAGGTATGAGCTATGGCAATCCAGCCATTACAGATGTGATGGAAAACCTATGCCGAGAAGGAGTGGAACATTTTGTTGTTTTGCCATTATTTCCGCAGTATTCAGCGACTTCGACAGGGGCAGTATATGATGCAATCAATAAATGGGCATTAAAACAGCGCAATTTACCCAGTATCAGTATTGTTAAAGATTATTATGCTCATCCCTTATATATCCATGCCTTAGCGGAGTCAATTCGCCGTTTTCAGGCTGAACATGGCAAGCCTGACAAGCTGATGTTTAGCTTTCATGGCATTCCTCAGCCATATGCGGATAAAGGTGACCCATATCCTGAGCGCTGTCGCTATACTGCTTGGCAAGTGGCACAGGCATTAGGACTAAAAGATGAGGAATGGATTATCAGCTTTCAGTCTCGCTTTGGTAAGCAAGAGTGGGTTAAACCTTATACCGATGCTACCCTGATAGAGTGGGGTAAAAGTGGTGTGCAGTCAGTGCAAGTGATTAGCCCTGCATTTTCGGCAGATTGCTTAGAGACTTTAGAAGAGTTAGCAATTGAAAATCGGGATAATTTTATCAATGCAGGTGGCAAAAGCTATCACTATATCCCAGCATTGAATACAGATGAAGCACATATTAACTTATTGGAATCTTTAGTAACACCGTTAGTGACAGGGTGGGCAAAGTCATCACAACAGATTTAATATTTAGCCAATTTTTACATGCAAGTAAACATTAGCTGTATTCCTTGTGGGTATTAGCCTAACGGAGTGAAAGATTAACGGCCCCTATATTATATATAGTGCTTTAAAAATAAGATGAATATGATAAAGACGATTTTCAAAGATTTCTCAGGGACGAGATAATAAATATTTTATAAAATCTTAAATTCAAGAAACATATCTTAGCTGGGTTACTTTCTTACTATTTTAATGATTTTTTTAATAATTATTTAAGTAAAATACTGGGTTTATTTAACAAAATAATTAGTCAGTTAAACTTGAATAAATAAGATAAATTATGATACAAACGATATCATGAATAAATAATACTTATAAGTGTTAAATAATATTACTATATATTAAGGAAAACTTATGAACTCACCTTATACTCCTCCCCCACAAACTTCATTAGAAAAACCACCTCCATTGGTAGATACAGATATATATGGCAATCCATTGCCCCAACTTTTAGCTGAGCCAAGAAGTTGTAGAGCAGGAGTTGGTGTAAGTTGGTTAGGCGAAGCCTTTGAGATGTATAAAAACAACTTTTTGTTGTGGACATGTATGGGCTTAGCACTATTTCTTATCATGATAATAGCCAGTTTTATCCCCATTATTGGTGGTTTTATTGGTTATATCATGCTGATATTTATTGGTGGTATGATGCAGGGGTGTGCCGCCCAAGCTCGTGGTGATAAGTTGCACTTTGAACACTTGTTTTCAGGGTTTAAAACGCATTTTGAGCCATTATTGATTTTATCGTTATTGTACTTTGCTGGTACGATGGTTGTGATGGTGATTGCCATCATATTGGTTGTTATATTTGCATTAATGATGGGCTTTTCTTTTGATATGTTAGTCAATAGCATGTCAGAAGCAGAGCAGAGTGTCACCTTTATTCTAGTGATATTATTTTTAATGTTAGTAATAACAGCCTTGATGTTGCCATTAATGATGGCTATCTGGTTTGCTCCTGCATTGATAGTGTTGCATGGTCTGGATGCAATTACTGCCATGAAAAAGAGCGTTAAGGGCTGTCTAAAAAATATGTTGCCATTTCTGCTTTACAGCCTTATTTTATTAGTGATTTTTCCGATTGGAGTATTAATAACATTTGGATTTGGAATGCTCGTGGTATTTCCTCTATTTATGATTAGCTATTACACCAGCTATCGTGATGTGTGGACAGACCAGCCATTATCAAAGAATACTTAAAGTGATAAACATATTTTAGGGTCTGTTGAACATTTATAAAGTTTGTAAAGTGAGTTGGCTCTATCGATGAGGTAGAGCCAACTTTTAATGATAAGTATATAAAATTTGATTTTGTAATTTTTTTTTACATCAGTAGAAACAAGCATTTTATTATGATAATTTAAGAATGTGGTTAACTGTTGTAATCAACCACAACTAAAATAAAACTAAGTTGATAATAATAATAGTAAAACGAATGAAGTATAATATGAGCAAAATAAGAAATAGTGACAGCCTCTTTTTAGCCATTCACTAAGTTTGCCTACCTTAATATATGATGCACTATACCTAGTATCAGCGGGTAACTGTGTGTTTTTGTCTTTACTATCATAATTATCAAAAAGTAAATAATAAAATAAGTCATAATTAACTTAGGAAAACTACCATGAAAAAAGATAACTCTCTTTACGACTCACGTTTTGCCTCTAACGCTATTCGCCTAGCTGCTGAAAAAAATCATTTCCCAAAAGAAGAAACTCGTGATGATGTCGTCTATCAGATGATTGAAGATGAGCTATTTTTGGACGGTAATGCCCGTCAAAACTTAGCCACGTTTTGTCAGACATGGAACGATGACAACGTACATAAACTGATGGATTTATCTTTAAGCAAAAACTGGATTGATAAAGAAGAATATCCACAATCTACAGAAATTGATGCCCGTTGTACTCGTATGCTTGCTGATTTATGGCATGCTCCAGTCAAAGATGGTGAGCCTGCGGTGGGTACCAATACCATTGGCTCGTCAGAGGCTTGTATGCTTGGGGGTATGGCGATGAAATGGCGGTGGCGTAAAAAGCGTCAAGCCGAGGGTAAGCCCACTGATAAGCCCAATTTGGTCTGTGGCCCTGTGCAGGTATGCTGGCATAAGTTTGCCCGCTATTGGGACGTAGAGATTCGTGAAATCCCTATGGCTCCCGGCAAGCTATTTATGGATACCGAGCGTATGCTTGCCGCTTGTGATGAAAATACCATTGGCGTTGTGCCAACCTTTGGGGTGACTTATACGGGCAATTATGAGTTTCCAAAAGAGATTTGTGATGCGTTAGATAAGTTGCAAGCCGATACTGGCTTGGATATTGATGTGCATGTCGATGCGGCCAGTGGTGGGTTTTTAGCCCCATTTTGCGCTCCTGATATTGTGTGGGACTTCCGTTTGCCTCGGGTGAAGTCAATCAGCACTTCTGGACATAAATTTGGCTTAGCACCGCTTGGCTGTGGTTGGGTATTGTGGCGTGATAAAGAGGCACTGCCTGAAGAGTTGATTTTTAATGTGGATTATTTAGGTGGTCAAGTTGGTACGTTTGCGATTAACTTTTCTCGCCCCGCAGGTCAGGTTATTTCACAATATTATGAGTTTTTACGCTTAGGTCATGAGGGCTATCGCAAGGTGCATACCGCCTCATATCAAGTGGCACAGTATTTGGGTGAGGAGATTAAAAAGTTAGACCCCTATGAGTTTATCTGTAATGGTAAACCAGAGGAAGGTATTCCTGCGATTTGCTTTAAGATTAAAGATGGCGAAGAGGTGGGCTATACGCTTTATGATGTGTCAGAGCGTCTGCGTCTGCGTGGCTGGCAAGTGCCTGCATTTGCGTTAAGTGGTGAATGCTCTGATGTGGTGGTGATGCGTATCATGTGTCGCCGTGGTTTTGAGATGGATTTTGCCCAGCTGTTTATGAAAGACTTTAAGGCGGTGCTTGAGTTTTTAAAAGCCCACCCTGAAGCGACAGGTCACAGTCAAGCCAGTGGCTTTAAACACACCTAATCCTTCACGCTACCACAAGGAGTTGTCATCATGTCATCTCAATCACCTAGCACTCAGGTGAGTGCCAATAGTAATGCCAAAAAATTGGGCATTACCACGTTAGTGATTATGAACATCGTGGCTGTGGTCAGTCTTAGGGGGTTACCTTCTGAGGCTGAGTATGGTCTAAGCTCGATATTCTATTATATTTTTGCGGCGATATTTTTCTTAATTCCTGTGTCATTGGTCGCTGCAGAGTTGGCGACAGGTTGGTCGGAAAAAGGTGGGGTGTTCCGCTGGGTCGGTGAGGCGTTTGGTCCTAAGTTGGCGTTTCTTGCCATGTTTATGTTGTGGGTCGAGGTGACCGTTTGGTTTCCGACCGCATTAACCTTTGGGGCAGTGTCGCTTGCTTTTATTGGTCCTGACCAGACGTGGGATCAGGCGTTATCCGCCAATAAATTCTTTGTCCTTGCCGTTGTCCTTGCCATTTATTGGCTGGCGACGTTTATTGCCTTTCGGGGGGTAGATGCGTTTGCCAAAGTGTCCAAATGGGGCGGTATTATCGGGACGATTGTTCCTGCCATTATCTTAATTGTACTTGGTTTTGCGTATTTGTTTTCTGGACAAAAGCCCCAAATCGACTTGTCATGGGGCAAGTTGATTCCTGATTTTACCAAGTTTGATAATATTGTGTTGGCTGCCAGTATCTTCCTGTTTTATGCAGGTATGGAGATGAATGCCATTCACGTTAAAGAGGTTGATAATCCAAACAAAACTTACCCCATTGCCATTATGATTGCGGCCGTGTGTACGGTGTCTATCTTTGTGATGGGTACATTGGCGATTGCCTTTGTCATTCCTCATGCTGATATTAACTTAACCCAAAGTTTGCTAGTTGCTTATAACGATATGTTTAAGTGGGCAGGGTTGTCATGGCTAGCTCCGATTGTAGCGATTGCTCTGGCAATTGGTGTCTTGGCTGGCGTGGTGACTTGGGTGGCAGGTCCTTCATCAGGTCTGCTGGTCATTGCTAAAGCAGGATATTTGCCTCGTTGGTGGCAGCATACCAATCAGCATGGTATGGCAACACATATTTTATTAGTACAAGCGTCAGCGGTGACCATTTTATCTGTGCTATTTGTGGTCTTACCATCGGTGCAATCGGCGTATCAGATATTAAGTCAATTAACCGTTATCTTATATTTGATTATGTATATGTTGATGTTTGCGGCGGCTATCAAGTTACGTTATAGCCAACCTGACCGTCCGCGTGCCTATCATATCCCCGGTGGTAAAAAAGCAGGTATGTGGATTGTCGGTGGGGCAGGGTTTGCAGGTTCATTGCTTGCCTTTGTGTTTAGCTTTATTCCACCTTCACAGATTAAAGTGGGTAGCCCAGAGATGTACGTGGGAATTTTGGTGGGATTAACGGTGTTCTTTGTGGTCATTCCATTTGTCATTTATGCGATGAAAAAAGCAGAGTGGAAAGACCCACAAGCCGACTTTGCCCCCTTTACTTGGGAAGAGGCAAAAACCACCACACAACCTTCAAATCCACCCTCAACAACTGCGAAATCTTAATTAAAAAAGGGGCGATATCAAATAAGATGTCGCCCTTTTTTTAGCAAATTTTTATAGGAAAGTCTTATGAATAAAAATAACTTACAAGAACTGGTCACTAAAATACAGCAAAAACATCACCAAGACAAAGGTGGTAAAAACGCCAGTTATATCCCATATTTGGCAAGTGTACCCGCACAGTTATCTGCATTGGCGGTGGTTACAGCAGAAGGGGAGGTTTATGCCAGTGGTGATAGCGATTATGGCTTTGCCATTGAGTCCATCTCAAAAGTGGCAACGCTGGCATTGGCATTGGAAGATAAAGGCAGTGAAACCGTTCGCCGAAAAGTCGGGGATAGCCCAACGGGATTGCCGTTTAATTCTGTTATGGCGTTGGAGCTACACCAAGATAAGCCCTTATCGCCACTGGTGAATGCAGGGGCGATGGCGACCACCAGTATTATTGAGGCAAAGGATAAAGAAGAGCGTTGGGCTAGAATTTTGGATTTTCAACGGCAGATGGCAAGTGAGCGAGTAGTACTCTCTGATGAGGTCAATGAGTCGGAGCAAACCACCAACTTTCATAATCGAGCCATTGCTTGGCTGTTATATTCTGCAGAGCATATGTTTTGCGACCCTATGGAAGCATGTGAGGTTTATACCCGACAATGTTCAACCCTGATTAATACGGTAGATTTGGCAACCATGGCAGCGACTTTGGCGGCAGGAGGCAAAAATCCCATCAGTCAAAAACAGGTGATAAAACCCCAAAATATCCCGCATATTTTGGCGGAAATGATGATGGAAGGCTTTTATGAAAAGTCGGGTGATTGGGCTTATACGGTTGGCTTGCCTAGTAAAAGTGGTGTGGGTGGCGGTATTATGGCAGTCGTTCCCAATGTGATGGGTATTGCTGCCTTTTCACCACCACTAGATAGTGCAGGTAATAGCGTGCGTGGTCAAAAGATGGTGCATGAATTGGCACATACGTTGGGGCTTAATTTGTTTTTGCCGAAGTGAGTTTTATAGTCAGTTCTTTGTGATTTCTCATTAGTGTATAAAGATGTATCATCATGATATGTCTTTATAACCTTGAGTTGATAGTTTATGATAGCTTTTTCTACCCCTTACAGACTGATATCCAAGACTGCAATAATATTGGCAGTTAGCAGTGCTTTTATTGCTTGTGGTCAACTGCCTGTTACATCTTCTGTCTCAGAAAGTCGGGTAGATGACAGCAGTACACAATCCAAAAACATTGCAAAAGTCGTCAATGCAGGTTTGCCTACAGCTACTACCATTTATAACTGCCAAGAATTTACCCCCAATCAAACGGTAAGCATTAGTGGACATAGCAAATTGGCAGATGGTTGTGACTTACAAAATAAAGGTGTGCAGTTTGTTTTGGATAGCTCAAATAGCTCATTAGACTGTCATGGAGCAACATTAAGCCCTGCTCCCGCTACGGATGGACAAAATCATAAATCAGGCAGTGCCATCACCATTCAGCCCAAAACCGACCAAGCCATCAGTAATATCAGTGTGGCAAATTGTCATGTTCAAGGTTATGACCATGCCTTACACATTCGCCAAAAAACCAGCCCTAATCAGCGTTATAGCAAAGGCTTAACCGACCCCAATGCCAATCGTGCCTTAGCACCGCATGATATTGATATTATTAATCTAAGTAGTGTTGGTAGTACCAATAGCGGGATTTTTGTTGGTGACCATATACACCATGTCAACTTTCAGCATTTGCATATACAAGGTTCTGGCACAGTGGGGCTGTACTTAGAATTTGGCAGTCAGCACAATATCATCAGTGATTCTGTATTTGTTGATAATGGTTTTCGCACCTTTAAGCCCAATCGGGAAGCCATTGCAGTGGATTCATCAGCTTTTAATACTATTAAGAACAACCAATTTATTCATAATGGGGCAGGGGGGATATTTTTATATCGCAACTGTTTTGAGCATGCCGATGATAACAGTCGTTATAACCACTTTAAACGCACCGAATCGGCACAAGATAACCTCATTGAGAATAATACCTTTGCTAATGAGCCTGTTGGCGTTTGGGTCGCTTCACGACAATCTCGCAATTTAAAAGGCTTTGAGTGTGGAGCATATTTGATTAAAGACAGCTTATTTGCCAGTTATCATTTAGACAGTGCCAAAGATAACCAAATTATTGGCAATCACTTTTATGATGTTGCTGAGGCTATCATTGTTGAAGATGACGGCACCAAAATAATGGATAATGAGTTTGGAGAAAATGTCCGTCAAGCCATCAAAGTTGGCTCAGAAATCCGTGAGCAAAGCCAAGCGGGGGCAGTGAGCAACACCTTAATAAAGGGTAATCACTTTGCCCCTGATATACCTGATAGCTCACGTATACAAATACGTCCTGCCAGTCGGGCAACCACAAGTATTCAATAGTAAAGTTACCGATAAACTAGATAAAAAAGAAATAATTAAGAAAAATTAAACACCTAAAAATAAGACATAAGCAAAAATAATGCCCATGATAAAATTATGTTATGAGAATAACTCTCATGATTCTTATTTAGGAGCTAGTATTGTGATGAAAACATTCACTATCACAAAAAAAGTAACTTTATGGGTTGCTCTATTATCTACCTTGTCATTAACCGCTTGTATCACTGATGAAAATCATCAAGTTAAACATAAGGGTTCAAATGGTCATGATGGCATATCGTCAGGGCTTTTTAGTAGTATTAAACTTACTAAGTTTGATGTGCAGTATGATAAAGATGATAATAATAAGGTGTCCGCAATTATTAAAACAGAGGAGACAATTAGGTCAGGTCAAGCAAGTTATACCGACATGCCCATTTTTGGTAAGGTAAACTCTGATACACAGCCCAATCCTAAGCCTACTTTATATACATTGGCAGATTTTTTTGACTTTACTATGACATCTAAGATGAAGTTATCTGACTTGTATGTTCCCAAATCTAATTTATCTTATTATTATGACTGGCATGACCAAAAAAATGGCACTAACATTCGTCATAGCTTTGATTATCAAGGTGTTGATATTGCCCATATATCTGGTGTAGAGCAAACAGCAACAAAGGGTATTAACACAATATTAAATAACCTACCCAAAACCAAACAGCACAAATTTGACTTTCCTAATGGTGCAAAGTGCTACACTTTAAATCAAAGTGTCAGTCAGCCTTACTTTAGTTTTAGTAGCAATGATATGACAGGTTATACAAACCTTATGGATTGGCAACTATCTATGAGAGAGGATGTACATCAACAAGGCTTTATAACTGCACAAGTCGGTGATGCTAATGCAAGCAGTGCTGTCTATTATAATTTACCATTCGATTCAATGACGATTAAACCAACTACCAGCTCAGGCTTTGTCACCAGCCACTCTCAGCCTAGTATTGGTAATTATCAATACCCTGCGGCGGTGCAGTATCATGGCAAAATCTATCATGCTACTTATACCAAAGCCTATGACATTAGACCTAATCATGACCCTGATAAAGATTTGGTAACTTGTCAGGCTTATAATAAAGTCGCCTCGGACTATATCAGTCAACAGATTGGCAAATATTATCAATAATTTGTCCAGTCTTAATAGCATTGGGCAACAAGGACAATAAAGCCCTTCTCTTTTGTTAGAGGAGGGCTTTTATATCAGGGGTTAATAGGAATATTAAGCGCCAACTTTTTTATTAACCCAGCGTGTGATGGCATCGGGTGTCACTTGTGCTAGACCATTTAGCACTTTGGCAGGCAAGCCTACTGGATAGTGGGTAGCAGATAGTTTCTTGTTAGGTGCCGCTACCAGTTTGCATACAGTTTTGGCGACATCATCGGCAGTGAGTTTAATGCCTAAGCGGTCGATACTGGTGACTTCTATTCCTGATGTCATATCAGTTCTTACCCATAATGGCATCACGTCAACCACGCGTACACCCATTGGCTCATATTCGATATTTAGTGCTTCAGTTAACCCACGCACAAAAAACTTACTGGCAGAATAAGCAGCAATTTCAGGCTGCCCATAAATTGCAGAAGCAGAAGATAAATTAATGATTTTGCTGTACTTATCACCAGTTAATTGTGAGGCAACTTTATGACAGCCAATCAAAACACCTTTACAGTTAACATCAATCAGTGCTAGTTGCTGCTCCAAATCTGTTTCGGGTAATGTACCAGTAATTAATACGCCTGCATTATTAATAAGAACATCAATACCGCCAAGTTGTTTAAACATTTGGCTAATGGCATTGTCCCAGTCTTCAGTTTTAGAGACATCCATCGTACCATAAATAACCTTGCCTTTTTTACGGGCTTTTTTAAAGGCTTTATCTTGGAGCGCCATAGCTAGGTTATCTTCATCAATAGAAAATAGCCCAACACTATGTCCTTTACTGACAAGTTTTTTAGCGGTGGCAAATCCAATGCCTCTTGATGCACCAGTAATTAGAATATTCATGGGATGTTCCTTTGGTTATTAGGGGAAATGTAATTAGCCTATTATAAAAGGTTATACTCGGTTGTTGTTAAAATATCTGACTGGTGAGGGTGTGATTATGCTTGCCAACCAGCGACACATGGTATGGTAGTCAAAAAATCTTTGATTGGTTTGGGTAACTTAGATAAATCGGATAAATTGCTCAGTGGATTATCAAAAGCCATTAGATAATATAACTCATCACACTGGCAAATACTGTCAGGTAGTTGTTGAATATGGTTGTTGCTGATATAAAGTGATTTTAGCTTTTTTAGCTGTCCAATGGTTTCGGGTAATTGAGCCAGCCTATTATTGGTTATATTTAAAGTATCTAGGCTTGTTAGATTGCCGATAGTATTAGGGAGATTGGTTATTTGATTATTATCTACATGTAGGTATTTTAACTTTGTTAGCTGTCCAATACTTTCAGGCAGTTCATTAAGTTGATTAGAACTCAGCCCAAGTGTGACTAAATTGGTTAATTGACTGATATGATTAGGTAGCTTAGTAATTTTGTTATAGCCAAAATCTAAAACCTTTAGGTTTCTTAGATGGCAAATAGAATCAGGGAGTTGATTAATATTGCCAAAACAAATATGAATTTCTTCTAAATTAGTTAATTTTCCAACTGTGTTAGGTAATGTAGAGATAGGACAATGTAAGATATGTAAATGAGTTAAGTTAGTAAGATAGCTAATTTCATCAGGTAAATAATCAGGCTGGGCTAAGTTGGGGTTATCCTCTCTATCAATGATAAATTGTTCCATTGCCAATAGTTGTTCTTTATTTCTAGGGATTTCACTTTCTGGAATATTAAATTTATCTGCCCATTCCCATATTTTGCTTATCCATTTTTCACACATGGTTTGTTCCTGTTTTATTAAAAAGTTCTTATTAAAAAAATCTAAATATTTATTGATACCCCAATATATACAATCCAATATCCTTTGATGGGTTTGTAATTAAAATATTTAAGGAAGTGTTTCTTTATTTGGGAAAATAGATTATGCTGTTTTATCTATTTGTGTATTGATACACACAATATTTTATGAGAGTAGTTAGTCTAGTATAGCTGACTTAATACAAAACTGTTAGACTAAGTTGTTAGGTTTTATAAATTAATAGAAGGATATCAAGATGTTACCATTACAAAAGGCAATTGCTACTATCTGTATGCTTCCTCTATCAGTTGTGCTGATAAGTTGCGGTGGTGGTAGTGGAGGTGGTGATGATGTTAGCATTAATAAAGATAATAATGGTGATGATACCAGTATTAATAAAACTAATAATATAGCAGTTGTTTCTTTTGGATTTAATGTTAATGAAAAAGGTAACGTAGATTATATTGAAAGAGCAGATATTAAAATTTCATCAAAACATACAACGGTAATAGAAAAGGCGGTATATGGTCATGATAGTGATGACCACACAGGTGAAGAAGACATCATAGAATATATGATAGCAAAGGATTTTAAATACTCAGTAAAAAATAATAGATACTTAGCTGCAAATACATTTGTGGATTCTAAGTTGGCATATCATTTGTTATGGAAAGATAAGCAAACTGGTAATACATTGCGTAAAGATACCCAATATATCCCAGTCAATATATCAGGAAAAAGTGGCGTAAGCAGAGATGCTAAAAAAGGCTTCACAACAGTTTTAGATAACTTGCCAATAGTGAAAAATAAGAAACTTACTTATCCTGAAGGGTCAATTTGCTATGTAACACAGTCAAAAACTAACAAAGATTATGTGAGTTTTGATAGCACTGATGACACTGATTTTAAGAGTCTGGCTGAATGGAGAGCAACATGGGGTGGGTCTCAAGCTGAGGTAACAGAGACTTCACTAGGTAGTAATAATGAATTACCAGTTATGTATATGAACAATGGTCAATTAGATGATGGGCATATGATTCATATGGCTGCTGTCAAGTATAATGGTAAGATATATAGTGCTGATTATGTACCTGCCTATAATGAGCAGGTCAATAGTAATCCAGATAAAGGCTTGGTAGATTGCATAAACTATAATGATATTGCAGCAAGCTTTATTGAGAGCGAAATTAAGAAGGTTTATCCGTAGTAATGGTTGTCAATTACACTAAATTAAAGCCCTAAGTTGTTTAACTTTTAACTTAGGGCTTTTTATTAATAAGCCCCACCCATCAATGAGCCTCGTCCCAATTCTCGCCCATACCTACTTCTACCAGCAACGGTACAGCAAAATAAACTTCCCAGCCTTTATCTTTGGCGGTGTGGGTGAGTACATTTTGCATGGCGGTTTTTATCTGTTTACCAATCTCATCAGCATGCGATTTATCCACTTCAAATACCAGCTCATCATGCACCTGTAGCAGCATTTTGGCGTGTTCTTGTGGCAGGATTTTATGAACCGCAATCATTGCCAATTTGATGATGTCGGCAGCTGAGCCTTGCAGTGGGGCATTGATGGCGGCACGTTCGGCAGCTTGTTTGACCATACGGTTACTGCTGTGAATATCAGGCGTATAGAGCTTGCGACCTAAGATGGTTTCGACATAGCCGTTATCATAGGCACTGGCTCGGGTGTTTTGCATATAGGCTTTGACATTGGGATAGCGGTTAAAGTACAGCTTGATATAGCTGTCCGCCTCTTCGGGTGTCATTTGTAGTTGTTTGGCAAGCCCAAATTTACCCATACCATACAATAGCCCAAAGTTAATGGCTTTGGCGTTACGGCGTTCAGTGGCGGTAACTTCTTGCACCGTTTTGCCCAAGACTTCGGCGGCGGTGGCGGTGTGAATGTCCAAGCCATTTTTAAAGGCTTGCGTTAAGGCTTCATCGCCAGAGAAATGAGCCATCAGACGCAGTTCGATTTGTGAATAGTCGGCGGCTAAAATAAGTCGGTCTTTGGGGGCGATAAAGGCTTGGCGGATTAGTCGTCCTGTGGCAGTACGAATGGGGATATTTTGTAGATTTGGGTCGGTTGAGGACAGTCGCCCTGTACTGGTCAATGCTTGATGGTAGCTGGTATGCACGCGGTCAGTGTCAGGGTCGGCGACAGCGTCCAAAGCGTCCGTATAGGTGCTTTTCAGTTTTGCCAAAGAGCGATATTCTAAGGCAATATCGACAAGTTCATGGTCAATTTTGGATAGTACCGCCTCACTGGTGGAGTATTGCCCTGTTTTGGTCTTTTTACCGCCTGCCACGCCCAATTTATCAAACAATATCTCGCCAAGCTGTTTGGGTGAGCCTAAGTTAAATTCCTCACCTGCTACTTGGTAGGCACGCTGTTCTAGGGCGGTGATTTCCTCATCAAAGCGGGCAGATAACTCATTTAAAAAGGAGCGTTTGATTAAGATACCATCGGCTTCCATTTGGCATAAAATTTGTGCAGTGGGGATTTCCAATTCGTGCAATAGTCGCAAATTATTTGGCTCGTCTGCCAGCTCTTTTTGGAACAGCTCAAAGAGCTGATAAGTAATGTCTGCGTCCTCACAGGCGTAATCACTGGCGATGGCAATTTCAACTTTATCAAAGCTGATTTGTTTTGCCCCTTTGCCTGCCACGTCCTCATAGGTAATGGTTTGGGTATGTAGGTAATGGCGGGCAAGGTCGTCCATACCATGCCGAGTAGCAGAGGCGTTGATGATATAGCTAGCCAACATGGTATCCATTGCCCAATTCCTAGTCTTCCCAGAAACCACCCTATCTGTGTTGCCTTCGCTTGCTGTACCAGTTGTACTATCTACGCTTGCCTGCCTTGATAGGACGCTTTCTGAAAACGCTAGATTTAAGTCTATATTTAAATCGATACCATAACGACTCAATATATGAGCGTCATATTTTAGATGTTGCCCAATTTTACCAATATCAGGATTTTCCAAAATGGGTTTTAGTTGGCTTAATACCTTATCTCGGCTGAGCTGTTTATTAACCAACTCATCTTCACTAGAGTTATGAGCCAATGGGATATAGTATGCCTCGTGAGCTTGCAAAGATAGGGCAATGCCGACCAACTCTGCTTGTCGCCAATCCAAACTGGTGGTTTCGGTATCAATGACAAAATAGGGGGCAGATTCTAGCCGTTGCAATAAACTGGCAAAGGCAGGCTTGTCTAAGACGGTATGCCATGCTTTATCATGTGTTTTGCTATCTTTGATGTGTTCGATTTTACTGGCTTGTATAGATTTGGCGATTTGGGCTTGGGTTTCTTGAGTTTGGCTATTATTTGACTCGCCACTGTTCGCTTGATTTGCCTGATTAGCGGGATGATTAGGGTGGTCAAGTGAGGCAAGCTCATTTTTAAACTCAAGCTCGGCATATAACGCCCGCAACTCATCAATATAAGCACAAGGGTCATTATTAATTAGCAAATCTGCCCAATCATGCCCAATATCCAAGTCGGTAACAATGGTTGCTAATTGCGAGTTCATCGGGATATCATCGGCATATTCCACCAAGTTTTTACCTGCTCGCCCTTTGATATTTTCGACATTTTCTAAGATACCGCCCAAGCTGTTGTATTCAGTGAGTAGTTTTTCTGCCGTTTTTTTACCAATCCCTGGTACACCTTTAATGCCATCAGAGCTATCCCCCATTAAGGTCAAATAATCGACCATTTGTGCAGGTTTGATACCAAATTTATCAACAACCCCTTGATAATTAGTGACTTTACCCGTAAAGCTGTCTTCTAAAATCACACAATCATTTACCAACTGGCACATATCCTTATCACCTGTGGAGATGACCACATGATGACCTTGTTTTAATGCTCGGTAGGTGAGTGTGCCGATGATGTCGTCCGCCTCTGCCCCTTCGATACACAATAGCGGAATGCCTAACGCTTTGATAAGGCGGTGAATATAGGGGATTTGCTGTGCCAACTCGTTGTCCATTGGCGGACGATTGGCTTTGTATTCAGGTGAGAGAGTATGGCGAAAGGTGGGTGATTTGGTATCAAATGCCACTGCCATATGGGTGGGCTGATAACGTCGCATCAGTTTAAGCAAGGCATTTAATGTGCCACGCACTGCATTGGTGTGCAAGCCTTGACTGGTGGTCATGGTCGGCAAAGCATGAAAGGTGCGAAACAGATAATATGAGCCGTCCACTAAGATAAAGGGAGTATCCTCTTTATTGATATGACTGGTATCCATCGTTGCCACATCAGGCATGGTGGAGAATTGGGGGACTTGATTGGGGTCGATGGGATTGGCTGGGCTATTAGAGGTATTGTTAGCAGTTGAGGTCATGGAGGTCACTTTATCTTTTAAGGTGGATTATTTGTATGAGAAAAGGTTATAAAACTCGATGGGTCATTATAGCGAAAAAACAAACAGGGTGCTTTTTGAATAGTGACTATGAACAATCGTATTTATTTAGATAGGAGGGCGGTATTGGTGTGACTACAAAAATGTCATTAACATGTAAATGTTTTTCTTAATGATGTATATTTGATACTATAAAGTTGTTATTTGTATATTATATGTCATTAGTGTGTAAGGAGATATGGCGAGTCTGATGGATCATATGTGTATTGGTCGCAAGGAGTGGTGATGGATAAAGCGGAGTATGAGTTACTATACGACCTGCAACAGTTAAATATTGATGATGGGCATTGGTTTGAGTTGTATATGAGTTTGCTCAGCTATGGAAACAGTACATCACATGACAATCAGGGGTTTTATGACCGTCTTGAGCAGACTTTAACATTTCGTCAACAGTTGATGAGTCAATGGCGGTTGTTTAATGATATTTTTGATACCTTGCCATTTGCAGTACTGTTTTTGGATGTAGACTGCCAGATTATCCAGTGCAATCACAAAGCAGTGCAGTTAAATCAGCAAACCAAACTACAGCGTTTTTTGGCAAAACAAGTGCTATCTAAGTTTGAGAATGATGATGTTGGCAGTTTTGTGACAGACAGATGGCAGTCAGAGACTGATAGCTACTATATCGGGGTGCTAAGCTATCATCAGCACTATAAGGTGCAGTATATTGCTTATATTTATGATCAACAGTTACGAGTAAATCCAGACATACTTATGGCTCTGTATCAGTTGTCAGTAACAGAGTGCCACATTGTTCAAGTGATGTTAGAGCATGGCAGTAGCAAGGAGGCTGCCAAAAATGCCAATATCAATGTTGAGACACTACGTTCACACCTAAAGTCTATCATGCGTAAAACACAAACCCATAGCCAAAGTGAGCTGATGATAAAGCTATTGTCAGGGGCGCATTGGCTGGGTGAAATTAGTAATCAACTAGGGGATAAAAATAAAGAGCTATTGAATAATCTAACTGAGCAACCATTGGTTAGCTTAGGTCACCCCAAAGGGCATATTATTATTGTATTTCCCAGTTTTTTTGGCATCTTGTGGGATATGATTGCTGATAAAGCATTAGCGTGGCATCAGTGGGCGATGGCACAGAATTATCACCTACTGATTTGTAATACTCACCTGATGATTGATAAAAAAGATTGGAAATCTCAGGGGTTAGGTAATCTGTGTCAACAATTGGCAGGGCAAATAAATACGTATTTACAAGAGTATCCCACACAGATAGAACGAGGGGTGCGTTTGTTGGGTATTCACTCATCGACTGCCATTACCTTAAATGTAAGTCCTTATTTAGATGCCAAGGTGAACCGGATACAGTTGATTTCTCCAATATTACCAGCACCCTATATGACTCAGCAGCACTTTTTGCATAAAGAGTATCAAAATGTCGCTAAAGCCAATAAAATCGGTAAAAAAATTTGGTTTTCAATTGCGCCACAAATTGTGGAGGCTGCTGCCAAAAATAAACATCTATATTTCTCCAAACGTCTGTCTCATCAGCGTTATCAAGCAGATAGAAAAAAAGTGCAATCTTGGATAGAGCATGCATACCTTGCTGACTATTTTTGCAAGCACTGTCAGCTTGCCAGTCATAAGATTGCCTTTGAGGCATCATTATTAGATAGTGACTGGCAGATAGCTGAGCCAACTTGTGATATTCATTGCATCACTGGTGAGTATGATGCTTATTGTAATATTGAAAGTATCTATCATTTTGCTGATACAGATAAGCATATTGGCATACATGTCATTCCTGATGCGTATTACAGTCTATCACTGGAGCAGTGGCGAGCATTGCTACAGTAGGGGTGATTGCACCTTCACTCTGTTAAGTACCCGTATCTATTCTGTTTTGTTGCTCTTAATATGCTGTATAACCATAATAACCACATTCAATGTATTTGATAGTTTTGACTGTCTCTAAGTCCTCTGTACATATGTAGGGTCAAAAATGTTAGTAAAAGATAAAAAGTCACCCATTTGGGTGATTTTTTTTGTGTGAAGAATTGCTACATTGATATTAATCAAGGGCATTTGTCTGGTATTTATTGGGTGTTTGATGAGTCAGATGGGTTCTTGGTTATGGTTAGGATATCTATAAATAATATTAAGGAATTCGATTATGTTAAAAAACAATATGCAACAAGGCAAAAAACAAGGTACTAAAATCACTTCTGTTTACTCATATGGACGTTCAAATACACTGTTCAGTAGACTTTCTAAGATAGGTATCGTGGTGCTTAGTATGGGAGTTATGTTTGGCTCTGCTCATGCACTGACTACCAGTGATCAATGTGATTATCAAGAAAGTGCTGGTAATTGGCGTGTGACGAATGTCCGTTCTAATGATGTGCTTAATATGCGTCGAGATCCAGGAGCAAGAAGTGCTAGAATTCATACCCTACCTTATAATGCACGCAATCTTGAGGTTATCTGTTGTGTGTCACAGCCACGAGGGGCAGATTGGTGTTTGGCACAACAGCCATCCACTGGCAAGTCAGGCTGGGTGTCTAAGCGATATATTACCCCAGTAAGTAGTAATAGTTATACGCCACCAGCAAACCAACGAAGTACGACGAGTCGAAGCAATCGTCCAGCAAACTATGTAAGCCCATATATTAATGATAATTATGCACGGCTACTGATAGAGAAAATGTACCGTGATTATGGTCATGTCAATGTAAACAGTGATCGTAGGTTCTTCCGCACGTTTGTACACTCACAATATCTTGACCAGTACTTGGCAAATATTTCAGGGGCACACCCTCTATACTTTAATCAAGACACAGGGAATGTGACCAATTTAGAAGTTGTCAATGACCCAATGTATCCAACAAAAGATGGCAACTACTATGTCAGAGTGAGCTTTACTCTAGATCCATATTCGGAGCCTATGAATGTGGTTTATCGTCTACGAGTCGATGATAGCAATCAGCGTTTGCGTATTGTTGATAGTACTGTGAGCTGGTAGATATGAGTCTGAGAGAGGGCATGTTCAACAGCTCTTAGTCATAGGGTCTGTTGAACATGACAGCAACACAAGGAGGAGAGTAGCAGTGCAACGCTTAACTCAAAAAGCTAGCGAGAGACGTTCAGCTATGAGTGTGTTATCAGTATGTTTATTTGCTATTTTGGCTTTAAGCACTTGTAGTGGGGAGTATCTAACGACCACGAAAAAACAACCAAAAGTGATTTTTTCTACAAGCAGCGAGCATGATATATCTTACGTAAGATAACCTATTAATAGGTTAGGCGGGTGTATAAAAGTTATCTTGCCAACTTACCAAGGAAATATATAGTCCTAGTCTCAGTGAAGTTTTACGTGACCTTTAGATATCTGGTTGGCTTAATATAAAGTCGCTACAAAAGTTGGTACACAGTCACACTTATGTGTAGTACCTGATTTTATAAGACTTTTATAACAATAGCGATACCTTCACTGGTTTTCCTTATAACAGTATTATCTGGAGTTGATTAAAGAAAGTTGATTAAAGAAAGTAGCAATATGGTCTGTCTAATATAAATCCACTATCGTGTTAACCTCACTTGCTTGCCTGTTGGTGAAATTATATTAGAGTGACGATAAAGCAGTAGGATAATCATAATCATGTGGGACTTTAGCATCAGTCAATCCTTAGGCGTTTTATTGAAAACCATACCCTTTATTCTATTGCGGTTTATGGTGTATGCCAGTATTACCAGCATCTTGATTATTGCTGTAGGTATTGGGGCAGGGGTTGGTTGGAGTGTTGGCAGTCTATTTGGCAAAGATGGTCAGTCAATGGGTGCTTTTTTAGGTGGCTTTATGGGGCTTAGCCTACTATCTGGCATCATATATTGGTTGCGTGAATATATTTTATATCTGGTCAAAGCAGGACATATTGCAGTGATGGTCTCACTCATTACTGGGCAAGCAATACCATCAGGACGCTCACAGCTTAGTCATGCACAAGCAGTTGTGCGTCAGCGCTTTGTTCAAGCCAGTACCTTATTTGCCCTAGACCAGCTTATCAAAGGTGTGCTGGTATCCTTGGTTAATGGTTTGCAAAGATTATTAAACCATCTACCACTGCCTAATATGAAAGGTATCATGGAAGTGATAAAAGCCTTTTTGCGAGTGGCAGTTGGCTTTATAGATGAAGTGATTTTAGGGTACGTTATTTATCATAACAGTGACAGTGCATGGCAAGCAGGACAAGATGCCTTAGTACTGTATGGGCAAAACTATAAAATTATGCTAAAAAATGCGTTATGGTTGATGGTAATTATTTACACATTAAGTTTTATGGTGTTTTTACTGATGTTAATACCATCCGCTGTATTAGTGTATTTACTGCCCAATAGTTTGACCATCATGACACTTATATTTGCTCTACTATTGGCATGGAGTGTTAAAGTTATTTTATTTGACCCTTTTGCGGTTGCTTGTCTGATGCAAGTATATTTTAAGACCATAGATGGTCAGACTCCCAGCCTAGTGTGGGAGCAAAAATTACATGGTGTCTCAGAGCCATTTCGCCAGTTACAAAGTAAAGTTTAGATATAACAATACTAAGGACGATATCTTATGAAATTAAAAACTATAGCAACAGCATGTGCTTTGTTTGGCACACTTATTATCAGCCAATACACACTTGCTGCAAGCAGTAGTATTACTAAGCAACAAGCCTCTAACCCCAATAACTTTCATGCAGGAAGTAGCTCAAAAGATATACCAGATTCTATTGGTCTCTGTTCCGCAAGTCTGCTGGCATGTGCTGAGCGTGTGTTGAGCTATGAGCAGGCAAGATTGGATGTGGATGCCAACATAAAACTGGGTAAAAATATTGGTATGGCTGAGCTATTTATCTATCCACAAGCACGCTCTCAACCAGATGTTGGCGTGGTGATTATCACTGAGCAACCATACGGTGATGATGGGGATGATTCAGTATCAGGTGAGCGTCATCGTATTGCCTTTATTGAGCAAGAAGACAGACGAGGCAACCCCTACTGGAAATTTGTCAGCTACCGTTACCAGTGGCTATGTGCTCGTCCTGGTAGTGATGGTAGCTGGTCAAAAAATTTGTGTCCGTAATGTGCATTGGTATTAATAATAAAAGGTATTAATAATAAAAAGGAGAGAGTAATGAATAGTAGCCAAGTGCAAGGAGTAGCCATTAGCCACAGTGAGCTAAATAGTAGGCTCAAACAAATAGCCTCTGTAATAGTAGGGTTGTCTTTGAGTGTATTGCCGTCACTCTCTGTACAGGCTCAAACACAACTGGTTGTTAAGCCTGATAGAAATAATCCTAACATTGAGCAGATATATGCACAAGATTATCATAATGGTAGGTTAGTAGAGCGTAATATTAGTCAATTTACGCATCCACACCACATTACCACAGAGATTGGTGATTGGCTGGTATCAGATGATGGGCGATATGCCATGTTTTCTCATTATGACTATCCACCGAACAAAATTGTCGTCTATGACCTAAAAAATAACCACCGAGTATCAGAGTTTAAGCCAGAATATGCAGGAAGCTTACGTTGGACGGGTAATAACTTGGTAGTAATGACCTATGGCTGTGGTACGATGTGTGGTTACATGCGTATCTTTAACATCAAAGGCATGCTATTAAATGAGGTTTGGCTTAGCGAAACCAGTTACTCACCCGATGGCAAATACGTTGCCATGTATCCCGGAACATCAATGTCAGGGAGCAGGGAGTTACGTATCTATCGCTTTGACCCAATAAAAGGGGCAAAGCAGATATTTAATAGGGAGAACTTTTCAGGTATTCCAGAAGACGCTTACATTAGTAATGTAAAATGGCTATCAAATAATCGCTTAAAAGCAGAGTTTGAAATCCCATATTACTTATTAGAGACGGACGAAAATGGTGAGATGGATGAAAGCAATGAACCAAAATATGAAAAAGTGATACAGTTACAAAGGTAAGAAAAATAACGGCTATCTAAAAACTGTTAGTTGCTGGAGCTTACTCCAGCAACTTCACTAATAGCAGTGTTTCTTTGGTAATTTCTTTGGTAAAAGTTCAAAAATATATCTTTGCATAAACTGCAACCACCTTATAAATCCGCTACAATACGCCATAATATTTTTTTCTAACTGTTTATTGAATAAGTTATCTATTATGAGCGTAGACCCTAAAAAATTAGCAACAGAAGTTGCCAAACGTCGTACCTTTGCCATCATCTCGCATCCTGATGCGGGTAAAACCACCATGACCGAAAAATTACTGTTATGGGGGCAAGCCATTCAGGTAGCAGGAGAAGTCAAAAGCCGTAAAACTGACCGCCATGCTACCTCAGACTGGATGAGCATGGAGCAAGAGCGGGGGATTTCTATTACCACCTCCGTCATGCAGTTCCCTTACAAAGACCATATCGTCAACCTGCTCGACACACCCGGTCACGCCGACTTTAGTGAAGATACCTATCGCACTCTAACGGCGGTAGACAGTGCCTTAATGGTGATTGATGGGGCAAAAGGGGTAGAGGCTCGCACCATCAAACTGATGGAAGTGTGTCGTATGCGTGACACCCCGATTATCTCGTTTGTGAATAAACTTGACCGCCAGATTCGCGACCCGCTAGAGCTGATAGACGAAATTGAAACCGTATTGGGTATTAAATGTGTACCCTTAACCTTACCGATAGGTATGGGTCAGGACTTTGTTGGCGTGTATCATCTGACTGAAGACAAAACCTACCTCTACGAAAAAGGTCATGGTGGTGAAATCACCGACATTGAAACCCGAGATGGCTATGATTATCCTGATATTCGTGAGCGTCTGGGTGAGCTGATGTTTAACCAGTTTGAAGAGTCTTTAGAACTGGTACAAATGGCATTGGAAGACTTTAGTGTTGATGCCTTTTTAAAGGGTGAGATGACCCCTGTATTATTTGGTACAGCATTGGGGAACTTTGGGGTAAATATGGTGTTAGATACCCTCATTGAACACGCTCCAGCCCCGCATGCTAGCCCTAGTGAAGAGCGTCAAGTCTTAGCAACCGAGCCGACATTTAGCGGGTTTGTCTTTAAAATCCAAGCCAACATGGATCCACGCCATCGTGACCGTATCGCCTTTTTGCGAGTCTGCTCAGGCAAATACGAAAAGGGCATGAAAATGAACCATGTACGCTTGGGCAAAGAAGTGCGTATCTCTGATGCCTTGACCTTTTTAGCAGGTGACCGCGAGGCACTAGAAGAGGCTTATCCGGGTGATATCATTGGCTTGCATAATCATGGCACGATTAGCATTGGTGACAGCTTTACTGAAGGGGAAATGCTTAACTTTACAGGGATTCCACATTTTGCTCCAGAGCTATTCCGCCGAGTGGTTTTAAAAGACCCACTTAAATCTAAACAGCTACAAAAAGGCTTGCAACAGCTTAGCGAAGAAGGAGCAACACAAGTCTTTATGCCTCAGATTAATAATGACCTTATTTTGGGGGCAGTGGGGGTGCTACAGTTTGACGTGGTCGCCCATCGTCTAAAAGAAGAATACAAAGTACAATGCACCTTTGAGCCAGTGTCTATTGCCACCGTTCGCTGGATACATTGTGACGATGAAGTGGCATTGGCAAAATTTAAGAAAAAAGCCCACGACCAGCTATCACTTGATGGTGGTGGTTACCTAACTTATCTTGCCCCAAGTCGAGTAAACCTACAGCTTATGCAAGAGCGCTATCCTGAAGTGACCTTTAGCAATACTCGTGAGCATTAATATAGTGATATAGTCTACCTATTATAAATGCACCACGGTGTTAACCGCACTCAATGTACTACGTGTACTATCTTTATTTGGTTATTTTGTGGTGCATTAGCATTGATGTTCTAAATCATATTTATATTGAAGGGTATGCTGATGCATGCCTTTTTTATCACTATCTTGTATTAACTTGATAATAACCAATACTTTGCAAGCTTTAGACGATATTTTATACGTTGTCATCTATGATTGGTAAAGTGTTAGAATGAGTAGCATAGTTTTATAATTTAATAGCCATATCCCTTAGGAGTATTTTGATGCAATATCAGAAGGAAAGTAGTCAATGGCAACTGCATGCCCTGACCGAAGCACTTGGTGACTTAACATTAACGGTTAAAGATAGCCTATCAGTTGGTCGTGGTAGTGACAATGATGTCGTATTAGGAAGCAAACAAATTTCACGTAATCATGCCAAATTGTATGTCTTAAATGGTCAGTTATATATCAAAGACTTAGAATCTTCTAATGGAACTAAGGTTAATGATAGTGTATTAACCGCCAATAAATCTGTCCTTATAAAAGCAGATGATGTCATTAGCTTTGCAGTATTTGAATTTAAAGTAAGTAAACCAGTAGCAGAGGCACAGCCTGTCATTGCTGAGAATAAGGATGTCGACGATAAAAAATCTGAAGATAAAGCTTCAGAAAATATCGACTCAGTAGAAGAGGTTATATCAGCAGAGGAAAAACAAAGTAAAAGTGCAGAACAGGCAACGGTTCATGAAGAGCAAAAGCAATTGGCTGAGCCATTGGTGACATCAGATGCACAAGCAAAAGCAGAGCCATCACTTGTTGCCGAAAGCAATGATACGATAGCACCTGTCAATCCATTAGATACCAGTTTGGATGAAAAGCCGTCTGAGCAAACACCACCACATGTAGAAGCTCAGAAAAAAGTATCTGAGGCACCCGTACCCTCTGCTTCAACAGAGTCCAAAAAGTCAGATAGTGATATTATTGACACTCAGCAACCTGTCACAGAAACATCTGAGCCAACCAACTTAATAGAAACAACAACTAACAATAGTACACCAAGTAAGCCACATAGCGATGATGCAAATAGCATAAACCAAACTATCAAAGATAAAGTTAATACAGTGGCGACAAGTGAAGATAAGCCCATAATAACAACTAAAGAGCAACAAGCAACGACACAACAACCAAAACCGAAGTGGATGTGGTTAGTGCTGGCATGTGTTATTATCTTAGGAATTGCCTTTCTTGTACTTTCAGGTAGCTAAAAAATGTACAGTTAGCCCTGTTTTTTGCTAAAAAAGCATGTTTTTTTACAGAAAATGCAAAAAAATTGAAAATAGGGGTTGTGTTTTAAAATATATTTGTTAGAATACTCCCCACTTTAAGGCAACACGCCGACTTAGCTCAGTTGGTAGAGCAACTGACTTGTAATCAGTAGGTCGCCAGTTCGATTCCGGCAGTCGGCACCATTGCTTTTTAAAGTATCCCTAGTTATACCCCAGGTGGGGTTGGGGAGCGGTCAAACCCATCAGACTGTAAATCTGACGCGAAAGCTTCGAAGGTTCGAATCCTTCCCCCACCACCATTTTATACCAGCTAAATTTAATATAGATATTGTTAAGTTTAGTAGACTGCTGAAACTGCATAGCATTGCGGGTGTGGTTTAATGGTAGAACCTCAGCCTTCCAAGCTGATGGCGCGGGTTCGATTCCCGCCACCCGCTCCATTTATTATCTATAGTCCTATATTGTTATAACCTATCCGTTATAAAATATATTATCACTATAAACTGCTCATATAGCTCAGCGGTAGAGCACTCCCTTGGTAAGGGAGAGGTCTCGAGTTCAATTCTCGATATGAGCTCCACTTTCTGATGGCTATCTTGAGTTATATAGATGCTGTCACCAAATATAGTATTATCTATCATCACTATTTGTGATGAAATCACTAAAGACAGCACCATAGGTGTTGTCTTTTTGCGTTTGTCTGTTAGTTTAATGGTTTCTGTGTCTAGCTATCATTCCTGACATATTTTCAGTATAATTGACCAGTAGCACAACATCTAAAATATTTAGTACAATGCGCAATAAAGTCTTAGCCCATTTGATGGTCTGATTATTAACCATTTAATAATAAATGAATTGGGGATAAGCAACTAACTCTAACAGTTAATTATAAATATTGAATGATTGCGTATTGTGATACTTACTCATTCAATAAGTTAACTGAAGATGATTTATTTTACATGCTGATTTTAAACTTTAATAAAGTCACACAATAAAAGAGGAACAACCCATGGCAAAGGCCAAGTTTGAAAGAAACAAACCACACGTCAACGTAGGAACCATTGGACACGTTGACCACGGAAAAACAACCCTAACAGCAGCCATCGCAACCGTAGCTGCAAAACACTTTGGTGGTGAAGCAAAAGACTACGCCTCAATTGACAGTGCACCAGAAGAAAAAGCACGTGGTATCACCATTAACACCAGTCACATCGAATATGACACCGAAGCACGTCACTACGCACACGTAGACTGCCCAGGACACGCTGACTACGTTAAAAACATGATTACCGGTGCTGCCCAGATGGACGGTGCAATCTTAGTTGTATCAGCAACAGACGGCCCAATGCCACAAACACGTGAGCACATCCTACTATCACGTCAGGTTGGCGTACCATACATCATGGTATTCATGAACAAATGTGACATGGTAGATGACGAAGAACTACTAGAACTAGTAGAAATGGAAGTACGTGAATTACTAAGTGACTACGACTTCCCAGGTGACGACACCCCAATCATCAAAGGATCTGCCCTAGAAGCCCTAAACGGCTCAGACGGACAATATGGCGAACCAGCAGTAGTAGAACTACTAGAAACCCTAGACAGCTACATCCCAGAGCCAGAGCGTGACATCGACAAAGACTTCCTAATGCCGATTGAAGACGTATTCTCAATCTCAGGACGTGGAACGGTCGTAACAGGACGTGTAGAATCAGGCATCATCAAAGTAGGTGACGAAATCGAAATCGTTGGTATCAAACCTACCACCAAAACAACCTGTACTGGTGTAGAAATGTTCCGCAAACTGCTAGACGAAGGTCGTGCAGGTGAGAACTGTGGTGTACTACTACGTGGTACCAAACGTGAAGACGTACAACGTGGACAAGTATTGGCTAAACCAGGCTCAATCACCCCACACACCAAATTTGACGCAGAAGTATACGTACTAAGCAAAGAAGAAGGTGGACGTCACACGCCATTCCTAAATGGCTACCGTCCACAGTTCTACTTCCGTACCACAGACGTAACAGGTGCTATCACCCTACAAGAAGGCACAGAAATGGTAATGCCAGGTGATAACGTAGAAATGAGCGTAGAGCTAATCCACCCAATCGCGATGGACAAAGGCTTACGTTTCGCTATTCGTGAAGGTGGTCGTACTGTAGGTGCTGGTGTTGTTTCTACAGTAAAAGACTAAGCTGTTA
>NZ_VEWM01000077.1 GCF_020662265.1 Psychrobacter sp. I-STPA6b | reverse complement strand
ACTCTTCTTTTTTCTTTTTTTTTTTTTTTTTTCCTTCCTTCTTTTTTTCCTTTCCTCTCTTTCCTCCCCTCCTTTCTTTTTCCTTCCCTCCTCTTTCCCCCCTTCCCTTTTCTCTTTCCTTTCTCCTTTTCCCCCCCTTTTTTTTTCTTCTTCTCTCTTTTTTTTTTTTTTTCTCTCTCCCCTCTTTTTTCTCCCTCCTCCCTCCTTTTCTTCCTTTCCCTCTTCCCCCCCCCCTTCCCTCACTTCTTTTTTTTTCACTCTTTTCCTTCTCCTTTTTCTCCTTTTTCCTTTCTCCCCTTTCTCTTCTTTTCTTTCTCTTCTTTCTTTCTCTCCTTTTCTTTCTCCTCCCCCCTCTTCCCTCCCTCCTCCCCCTTCCTTTCTTCTTCCCCTTTCTCCTTTCTTTTTTTCTCTCCCTCCTTCCTTTTCTCTCCTCTCCTTCTCTCTTCCTTCTCTTTCTTCTCCCCCTTTCCC
>NZ_VEWM01000012.1 GCF_020662265.1 Psychrobacter sp. I-STPA6b | reverse complement strand
GCCTATAACCATCAAAAAAGCTAGAAAAGTTACTTGGCGTTAAGTAGGTTAATGCTAACATATTATCCCTATAAAGTTTATGACTGCTTGCATAAACTTAAGAGAATTTATCTAAAGTTGATACTGGCATAGTTGACACTGATAACTGTACTGACTGGTTGCTTTTCCTGTGCCTTATCGTTAGTCTAAGACCAGCAGTTATTCACAATTTTTGACTAGTAGCTTATGCTAGTTTAACGTACGCCTGCCTTTTATCTTATCCTATTGCAGTCAATGAGATGCGCGGATGCTCACATCCTTAACCTTACGCCAGTTTGCTTTGATCTCCCAAAATGAGCTTAGTTTTGCCGAAGGCTTCAATGTTATTACCGGAGAGACAGGCGCAGGGAAATCCTTACTATTAGATGCGTTATCCCTATGTATCGGTGAACGTGCTGACTCCAGTATGGTGCGCCACGGTGCGGATCATGCC
>NZ_VEWM01000119.1 GCF_020662265.1 Psychrobacter sp. I-STPA6b | reverse complement strand
GTACGGCTCGGCATCCGGGTCGGATTGTACGCAAGAGAGCGGGAACGGGTGCGCATAGGCCAGACCGGCTTCGGTGATCTTGGGAATCAAATCTTTGCCAAAGTCGTGGCTGGAGTTCTCATCGCGATCGTCTTCTTCCAGCAGTTCATACAGATAGTCGGCGTCAAAGACGTAGATACCCATACTCGCCAGAGATTTGCTCGGATCGTTCGGCATTGACGGCGGGTTAGCAGGTTTTTCAACGAATTCGATAATTTTATCGTTCTCATCAACCGCCATAACGCCAAATGCGGAGGCTTCTTCAATCGGTACTGGCATACAAGCAACGGTGCAACGTGCGCCTTTTTCGACGTGATCGATAAGCATACGCGAGTAGTCTTGCTTGTAGATATGGTCGCCCGCCAGGATCACCACGTATTCCGCTTTATAACGGCGGATAATATCGAGGTTTTGGGTGACCGCATCTGCGGTGC
>NZ_VEWM01000109.1 GCF_020662265.1 Psychrobacter sp. I-STPA6b | reverse complement strand
CAATCCACGAACTTTGGTTGCCAGGCGCTACCATGACTAACCGACATCTAGTGGTCAAGCGTCTACCATTTCGCCACTCGGGACCAACTAACCTACTTAACTATTTTTATACAGTACATCTGAATTCTACTTTTTTAGAAGGCACGTCGCGTACTTGAATAAACTTATACCCACTTACATAGCTGCTGCCTTTTTGTCGAATTTGTGCGTTTATTATGATGTCCATTCCTTCGTCAAATTCTGGTGAATTGTAAGTCCCACGCATAGCGTTAAGTTGAATTATTTTAGATGGATTTAGCATTTTAGTTTTCATACTTGGTTTAAGCAGAAGTTTAACTGTTTCACTCATTTTCTTCATATCTTCATTATCTTCATTGCCTGAAATTGCAGTTAAATAATCCATTATTTTTTGAACTCCAACCGCTTCCGTACCATCAAAAGTGATGTTTACGTTTTGACCAATTGTAATGCTTGAAGTAC
>NZ_VEWM01000083.1 GCF_020662265.1 Psychrobacter sp. I-STPA6b | reverse complement strand
GTACGAAACCCGTCTGGTAAGACAAACCTTTTATCCGCTGCCGCGGAGGCTTTATTCTTTTTGACAACCAAAGAAGCAAAGTTGCCGACTCGCAATTTTTCTGTTTAAGGCAGTGGGTGAGCTTGGGCAGTGCTTCCCGAATAATTGACCATGCCGATTGAAAGCTTAACTAAAAAACGGTGGTTTGGACTTATTGGGATGATAGGCGATTGCTTAGGGTAGGCTTTACTTGTGCTTCCCGAAAATTTGACGATGCCGATTGAGGGCTTTACGAAAAAAAGCGACTTTGATTTACTAATTAGCTAACAGCTTAAATAAACAATTTCTCTATATTTACTAAAATGAAATATCTCATCCCTATTTTATCTCTTCTTTATTTAACCACTTCTGCGCAAACAATAAAGCCAGACACCTCTTTTAGCGTATACTCTACTTATGTTAAGGAGAAAAAGAAAAGACCATACATTACTATTGCCGAGC
>NZ_VEWM01000066.1 GCF_020662265.1 Psychrobacter sp. I-STPA6b | reverse complement strand
GCATTGGGCGTAGGCTTTGGTGAGTGGGCCAATCCCATGTCTTTGGATGAGACCATCTGGCAGTTGCGCTATCCAAGGATTGCCACGGCACTACTTGTCGGAATGGCCTTGTCGGTTAGCGGGGCTGCGCTGCAAGCACTGTTTGAAAATCCGCTTGCTGACCCAAGTCTGATAGGCACTTCAGGCGGCGCAGCGCTAGGTGTCGTTTTAGTATTAGCCCTCGGTATCTCTGGGGTAGGAGTACCGCTCGCTGCTTTTACTGGTAGCGTCGTTGTCTGCTTGTTTATTTTAGCCATTCACCGCTTTTTAGGGGGCGGGCAGATGGGGTTATTGATATTAGGCTTCGTCATTAGTGCCTTTTGTGCGGCTATAGTCAGTTTGGTGCTATTTATGTCTGATGATATGGTACTGCGCAGCGCGACCAATTGGCTATCTGGCAGTATGGCTGAAGCTGGCTTTGTGCCGCTACGTTACGCGGTGATAT
>NZ_VEWM01000134.1 GCF_020662265.1 Psychrobacter sp. I-STPA6b | reverse complement strand
GTATAGAGGTAACTTTCATCTATAATCAAAAGAGAAGCCCAAATTGTTAAAAAACTGATTTTCAGCTTATACACAACTTTCAACACGAAACATTTTGATACTCACCTTAAAATATACATTCGAAGAAATCGGAAATGCAACTGTATTTGCAACGAGGTTTTTTAGAGAGGTATTTGTACCTCCTTATGAAACCAGAACATTTCTGAAACAATGTTATGTTATGGGCTATAAATCCTTACCACTGGTAGCTATGACAGGTTTTATCATGGGTTTGGTACTTACCTTACAAGCAAGGCCAACGTTAGTAAAATTTGGTTCAGAATCCTGGCTTCCGGGAATGGTGGCGCTTTCTTTAATTCGTGAAATTGCTCCGGTCATTACTGCTTTGATCTGTGCAGGAAAAATATCATCCGGAATAGGTGCCGAATTAGGCTCGAGGAAAGTAACAGAACAAATAGATGCCATGGAAGTTTCGGCTATTAATC
>NZ_VEWM01000073.1 GCF_020662265.1 Psychrobacter sp. I-STPA6b | reverse complement strand
TCGCAGTACCTTCATGCTCTGCACGACCAGTTCTACCAATTCTGTGCATATAATTTTCAGGAAAATAAGGCGTATTAAAATTAATAACGTGTGTTACTTCGGCTAAATCTAAACCACGAGCAATTACATCGGTAGCAATTAAAATACGTTTTTCGCCTTTATTGAATTGTTCAATAGAACGTAAACGATAATTTTGTGTTTTATTTGAATGAATTACACATGATTGTGCAGGAAATTCTTCCTTTACACAATCGTATAATCGGTCGGCATTTCTTTTATTAGGTGCAAAAATTAGCACTTTACTATATTCCGTTTTATTAGATATTAACTCGTGTAATAAGTTTACCTTAGTATAAAAGTTAGGAACATCATAACTAATTTGCTTAATATTGTCAAGTGGCGTACCACTTACTGCGATAAAAATCTTTTTAGGTGCGATAAAGAAATCATCAATTAATGCTTCAACATCTTGTGTCATTGTAGCCG
>NZ_VEWM01000107.1 GCF_020662265.1 Psychrobacter sp. I-STPA6b | reverse complement strand
ATACAGAATTTATCGTATCGTCGGTCGAAGCTGACCAGCTTTATGCGCCTATCGAGAATGCTACAGCTACTGAAACACCTGAAAATAGTAGCAATACAGTGCAAACGAAGAGCGCTTTAGACTCGGTCGTGCCCCTATCCATTTTAGACACGGCTGCAGAAATGCTCGGTGTCGGTCTTGGCGACCGCGTTCACTTTAATATTCAAGGGATAGAAATCACCGGGCAAATCACCAGTATCCGTCAGCGCTATGAGCGCGGTCCCAGCCCGTACTTTTACTTCCTATTTGAGCCGTCGGTATT
>NZ_VEWM01000076.1 GCF_020662265.1 Psychrobacter sp. I-STPA6b | reverse complement strand
AATCACAACTATATTGTATACTATCAATTAAGGTTTGAGGATGTTCTGCGCGAACACCCAAAGCAAAAGGTTTAGCTTCTATGAAAATCTTTTTTCGATCCAATAGTTCAAAAATATCACGTGCGGAATGTCCCGTGGCTAATATTAATTTATTAGCAAGAATAGTGTCTCCTTTATGCGTAACAATCCCTTGAACTTCATTGTTTTTTACCAAAATATCAGCAACTCTAGTTTCAAACAAAACTTGACCTCCACATTCAATAATTTTTTCACGAATATCCTGAATAATTTGAGGCAATTTATTGGTACCAATGTGTGGGTGCGCATCTACAAGTATGTCATGAGAAGCACCGAAAGCAACAAACAGTTCTAATATTCTATTAACATCACCTCTCTTTTTAGATCTGGTATACAATTTACCATCAGAATAGGTTCCTGCGCCACCTTCGCCAAAACAATAATTAGAATCTTCATGAACTATATGATCT
>NZ_VEWM01000075.1 GCF_020662265.1 Psychrobacter sp. I-STPA6b | reverse complement strand
TGTACTAGCTCAAACCTAATCTGACAGTACCCCCAAATTGACGGTCAAGATGTCAGGTTATATTTGAGCTAAATTCTTTTGTGCCCAAACGGATTTACCCTCAGTAAGCGTTTGCATAGGTGTTCTACCACAGCACATCTTACCTTGATGAGTTCTTTCATAATTATAATAAACAAGCCAATCATCTAAATCAGCTTGTAGAGACTCTAGATTATCGTAAATCTTCTTTCGAAAAGCAATTTGATAAAACTCTTGTAAGATAGTCTTATGAAACCGCTCACAAATACCATTGGTTTGCGGGGATTTGGCTTTAGTCTTAGTATGATCTATATCATTGATAGCCAAATAAAGCTCATAATCATGTTGTTCTACCTTACCGCAATACTCAGTACCTCTATCTGTTAATATTCTAAGCATCGGTAACTCATGCTCTTGATAAAACGGCAATACCTTATCATTGAGTAAATCAGCAGCTGTAATCGGTGTTTTGGTATTATATAACTTAGCATGTGCTACCTTCGAATAAGTATCTACAAAGGTCTGCATATAAACACGTCCAACGCCTTTTAAATGACCGACATAGAAAGTATCTTGTGAGCCTAGGTAGCCTGGATGTGCTGTTTCAATCTCACCAGATGCTTCATCGTCTAGTTTTTTCTTTTCAAGTGCTGATATTTGCTCATCAGATAAGAGGATGCCTTCGGCTTCTACTTTTGCCTCTAATGCCTTTAAACGTTTATTGAAGTTTTCTAGGTTGTGTCTTAACCATATAGAACGTACACCACTGCCTGAAACAAAAATACCTACTTTTCTAAGTTCATTAGAGGTTCTGTGCTGACCGTGAGCAGGATAGTCTATGGCATGTTGTATGACAGCTTGTTCTGTGGACTCATCAACTCGATTCTTAAGGTTAGGTACTCGCCTTGATTGATTCACTAATGCGCCTATACCGCCGTTGTCTGCCATTTCTTTATAGCGATAAAAGGTGTCTCGAGAGACCCCCATTATTTTACAAGCTTTAGAGACGTTACCTAGCTCTTGAGCTAAGTTTAGTAAGCCTGCTCTGTGTTTGATGATTGGATTACTATTTGTGCTAGAATGGTTCATGTGTGTTATTCCTTATTTGATAAAGTTTAGACATCTTCATCAATTTGGGTAACACACTCTTTTTTAAAGTGTGATTGTCAGATTAGGTTGAGACTAGTACAGTTAATCGCTGGAAAGAACGTAATGTAACTCGACATTACAACCAAACTGCTACAGTTGCCAATTGTGCTTTAGATGCCAAACACATTCCACCTGCGATACTCTGGTCATTATCAGCCTTCTCATGGGACTATGACTATCACGGATTCTTTAAAAAAATAATACATCAAGAAGCTGATCGTACTAACAAGCAATATATTATAGATATGTACGTCCGAGACAGGCGTATTAATGGCGATACTGGTGAATGGTGGCAAGATGTTGCGGATATTGCTCAGCAGTATAACCTAACAAATTCAGAATTGCAGAATGTTAATCTACTGACTAAATCAGCCAAATCTGAAAACCACAGTAATAATATGGCAATAAATTTAGTCAGTAGCTCCACCACTATTAAAAACATACCAACAGATGATGAAAAACATCAACAATGGCTAAAAACTTACAGTAGTTTTGATATTTTGACCGATGATGGATTTCATAAAGCCTACGAAATATTTGATAATAATAGACAAGCGGATTATGGCTATTTTTGGCAAGGGTGTTTTAAAAAAATCTCTGCTAGACAAGCAGTTACTTTTTTAAAGCTCATTGTGTATTCTGAAAAACTATCATTCCATACTATTCGACACGCTTTTGAGGAGATTCCACAAAATTGGAAAGATAGACTAGCGGTACAAGAAATTTGGCCACAGTTAATTACTCATTTAGCGTCTAGATTTCCTGTTAATTTAACTAAAGACTTCCAATATAGTTCAACAGAAAGCTTTTTAGCTTGTTTTGAATTAAACATTCACAATAATAAAACTAATGAGGCAATCAGAAAAGGTGTAAGGCAAGGATTAGAATCATCAAATAACTTTGAAAGTGCAGAGTTGTTATTTCAATTTGTTGATTATATTTCCAGGGAATTAACTGTTGAAGAAGCAAAAGAACTGATAAATTTTACCTTATCTTGTTTAGAGCAGTTTATAGAAGACGATTATGCAGATGGTCACTGGAACGATGATTATCAATTACCTAAAAATTACAATCAAGGACTCATATATTTTATCTATGCTAATTTAGGGTCACCATTTGCTGAAGAGCGCTGGCGTGCAATACACGCAGTAATTCGTTTATACAGGTTAGGTTGTTATAAAGAAATTGAGCAATTAATAGATTGCTTAGATAAAAGCATTTTGCCAATATATCTGCCACCTAATTTTGCGTTTTATAATCTAAATGCTCAACAACACTTATTGGTTGCTTTGACACGATGTGTACACTATAAAGCTCAACCATTAGCTCAGTTTAAAGATAGGTTTGCTACGCTTGCTGAAAAATTAAATCAAAGCATTATCATAACTTATTATGCTAAACAAATATGCTTAGAAATAGAAAGACAACAGCCCAATAGCTTTAATCCTGATGAAATTAATAAACTAACTCAGCTATGTACCTCACAATTTCAATCAATAGACGAAAAACCATATTCTTATACAACTGATTCGCCTTGGCACGCTGATGGAAAGATGGACAACTTGCCAGAATTTCATTTTCCTTGTGATTTTGAACAGTATTGGTACCAACCACTAGGTAGAGTTTTTGGCATCTCAGCTCAACAAGTTCAAGATATTGCAAAAGATATTTTATTTAATGAATGGAATATCCAATGCTCTGGTGAGAGGCTAGATGATGCGAGAGAAGATATTTGGAGTGAACTTAGTCATAGTCGTCATTATAGAGATTATGAAATGCAAGGCAGACATGGTACTTATCCTGATGTTGATACATTTAGCTTCTATGTTGCATATCAACTAATGATGGTCGTTGCTCAAAAGCTTCTAGAAAATATGCCTGTTATACAAGAATCCTACCATGAAAAGTGTTCATTTTTAGAGTGGCTTGACAGACATTTATTATTAAAAGATAACTCGCAACTACTCGCTGAAAATCGAGATTATATCCCTGTTATTCGCAGAGAGTGGCGACAAGCATCTGACTCTGATGAATGGTTATGGAATATTACTGCTAATGATTTTATTGATGTCCTCATCCATCGTGACTATTCAGGAATATGGTTAAATGTTGAAGGGAGCTCTACTGAGTCTGAATATGACCGTACAGAAAATATTAGCTTTTTGTCAGTATTGGTGCCTAAAAAATATAGTCAATCATTACTACTTACAACTGAAAACTACCATGATGAATATGATTATTACTGCTACTTAGGTCGCTTTTGTTCTGATAGGTATAATCGGGATATTGAAAACAATATTACAGAAAACTCGAATGACATTATTGCATATCAATGGTTAGAGGATATAGATTACGAAAATGACTTAGAACAAAAAGACCCATTTGCGAGTGAGATTAGAGCTCATCCATCTAAATTATGTAAATCTTTAGAGAAAAAAATAGCCATTGACTACTCAAAAAACTACAAAGAATGGCGTTTTGATGATAAGCCATGTTTTAAGAATATTTATTGGAGTGCTGAAAAGGCTTATGAAAGAGATAAAGAAACCTCATCGGCTCATTATAGTTTGGCTAAACTAGAGTTTTTGCAGGAAATCTGTAAAAAAATGAATATGGAAGTCGCCATTCAAATTAATATTAGACGACGCTACACAGGCTCATATAGAAGGAAAATAAATCATGACAGAAACTTGCCTTACAGCAAAACCTTCATCTTATCTGCCGACGGAAGACTTAGAGATACAAGAAAAAGTTATCAACTTAGGTAAAAAGTTACTTGCCAATTTTAGCAAGAACGATGACGATGTAATCATAGCGTGGATGGCAAACTATCTTGCAGAACAAATGCTATTAGCAGAAAAGGGTTGTAATGAGGCTAAAAAGGAATGTTTTGATACGATATTGAAATTATGGGAAAAACGAGCTGTAATGCCTCAAGGTCACAGGCCGTTTGAGAGTTTTGAAAGTCTTATAGATGTTTTAGAGTCGCTAAAAGTAGAAAATAGCCCTAGATACAAAATCTCAAAAATCCTAGATGAATGCAGTGGTAAAGTAAGTAATGATAGTCCAGAAAATCAATGGTTAGCATCAGTAAAATCTGTGGATGATTCTGCAAAACAGTTGATCAACCATTGTCTTGAACAAGCAATTAAAGAAGCAACCGATGATAAAACAAAAGAATGGTTACAAACATTACAAGACATTCCGTATGATGATGAAATATTAGGTTTGATAAATTTTTATTCCGATGAAAAAACGGATGAAGAGAAATATACAGAAGATTTAACAAACAAACTTCAACAGATAAAGAATCTTGAGATCTTGTGTCAGAAAGTCCGTGAAGACATTGAAGAAAGTGGTTTTTAGAAATTTATCCAATGCCCGTCTTATTATAGTGTTTGCTTCAGTATTTTGATATATGCTGAAGAAAACATAGAGTAAAGCTCGGTAAACTAAGAAAAAAAATAGGAGTTTACTATGACTAAGCAAAACCACATTTAATGACCCTAAGGCTTTACGTCAATTTGTTAATATATATAAAGTGTACTAGCTCAAACCTAATCTGACAGTACCCCCAAATGAACGGTTAAGATATCAGCTTACATTTGAGCTAAATTATTTTCAGCCCAAACCTGTTTACCCTTTAGTAGTGTGGATAAATTTAGCATGTATCCACTTGATTTGTAATAAACTTATTGAGCATTGGTTATATAAAAATAGTAACGGATTTAGATATGTATATCGCAAACATAGACATTCAAAATTTTAGAAATTTTAAGAAAAATAGTATTGAATTTAACGATGGTATTAATGTCATTATTGGACATAACAATGCAGGTAAGTCCAACTTATTACGAGCATTAAGGCTAGTACTTGATTACGGTTCCACCAAACGTCTTAGCATTAATGATTTTAATAAGGATGCTAGTTTGGAGGATTTGAAAGCTCATTCTCCAAAGGTTTCAATCACCGTTACTATTAAAAAAGGTCAGACTTCAAATGAGGACGACTTGGTCACCATTAGTGAGTGGCTAACTGAACTTAATCAAGACTATGAAGCAAAATTGACCTATGAATACTTCCTCCCTGAGAGTCATGAGGAAGATTATTCTAATCAAGTAAAAGAAATTATTGATGCACATGAAGTCAATGGGACAGAGGGAGATAAATTAACAGATAAAGAGCTAAAAGAGGTTATCTACAAGCTAATTCAGCATGAGTTCTTAAGACGTTATACTCATAGGATTTGGGGAGGATTGGCAGAAAACCAAAATCAAGCAGATAGCGATTTATTGCGAAAATTTGATTTTCAATTTCTTGATGCAATCAGAGATGTTGAAAGAGACTTGGTGTCGGGACGTAATGTCATGCTAAAAGAAGTTCTGCACTTCTTTTTGGATTATGACATTAAAAGTTCAGATGACTCAGATGAAGATAAAGCTAGAAAAATAAAAACGAAGTCACAAACGTTTTCCGAAAAATCTGCCGAACTAATCGGGCTTTTAGATGATCGTATCAAAGAGGGGAAGAGTCAAATCTTATCCTATGCTAAGCAAACAGGCGCTTCGTTAAAGTCGATGCCTAGTTTTGCAGGTGAAACCTCCGATATTGAAATGCTCAGTTTTCTCAAACTGATTATTGAAGATGCAGGATTCAATATACCTGCATCACATAACGGATTGGGATACAACAACCTTATTTATATATCCATACTACTTGCTAAGATGCAGGCAGATGCTGATAAGGACTACTTAGGTAGTAATTCAAAAGTTTTTCCTATGTTAGCGATTGAAGAGCCTGAAGCTCACCTGCATCCATCAATGCAAGATAAGTTTCTTAAGTTTTTACGAGGTAATATTGGCAATAATAAGGTTAGACAAATTTTTATTACCTCTCATTCAACGCATGTTACTTCTGCGACTGAGCTAGATGAAATTATTTGTCTACATGATGATTTTGATGGTAATACGAGAGTTGGCTATTTAGGCAAGGTCTTTAGTGATAATGATGAAGACATTAAATCAAAAAAATATATCAAACGCTTCTTAGATGCCACAAAATCAAACATGCTGTTTGCTGAAAAAATTATATTGGTAGAGGGCATCGCAGAGCAGTTGCTGATGAGTGTGCTGGCAGAATATGAGAATATATTTTTAGAAGACCATCATATTGCCGTTATCAATCTTGGGGGTCGTTACTTTGATCATTTTTTAAAGTTATTTGACGTTACAAAGAATGCTTCTGCCGTACTAAAAAAAGTAGTTTGCCTCACTGATATAGATCCAGTTAAGAAAAGTAGTAATGGAAATTACAAAGCTTGCTATCCTTTTGAGTATCAAAAAGATGATTCTAACTTTAAAGATCACGCTTCTGAGTTGGTGAATACTTATGCCAATCATAAAAACATAAGATTCTTTAGTCAGAATAATGAAAGGGGCAAAACATTTGAATATGATTTAGTACTGCATAATCCCAAATGTGAGATGTTAATTACAGATAGTATGTCTAACAAGGGTACTATAAAAGATATGATGCAACTCGATGAAGCTAGCACGATAGAAGAATACTATGATTTATTAGGCAGTAGTTCTGAGTCTGACAGTATTAAGGAAGGTATTGAAAGCCTGGGTAATGATTGGTCTGATGATGATAAGAAGAGAGCAATCATAGCATCTAGATATTTAAATTCTATTGGCAAGGGTGAAAATGCCTTGGAGTTGGCTTATGTGCTAAAAGAAAACTTACAAGTTGAGTCACGCATAGAGTTTAACGTACCTGAATATATTCGGGAGGCTTTAAAATGGATAATCAAATAGCCTCTGTAGGAAACATCGACTCAGATAAAATTTTTGACGATATCGAGCACCACTTTAGAATATCGGCTGGACCTGGGGCAGGTAAAACACATTGGTTGGTTAATCACATCAAGCAAGTCTTGCATCGTTCTGAGCGTTTGGGTAAATGCCGTAAAATAGCTTGCATCACCTATACCAATACAGGTGTAGAAATCATACAAAATCGCTTGGGATCATCGGCAAATCAGGTTGATGTATCTACCATCCATAGCTTTTTGTACAGACACATCATAAAGCCTTATATGCACTTTATCGCTGATGAGTTTGGTTTTAATACTGCAAAGTTAGATGGTCATGACGATTTTATAGTAAGTAAAGGTAAATGCCTACAGTGGTTAAAAGAACATCAAAATTCTAGCCTAATAAAAAAAGAAATCAATAACAATCAACTTCATGGTTTGTACATTACTGGTCTAATAGAATGGTTATCAACTATTTCCTGTAAATTTGATGATAAAGACGGTTTATATTTTTATTTCAAAAAAAAGTTATCAATACACAACTACAGGAAAGAAGCTCTTAAAGCCTTACAAAAATATCCAAATATATTCGTTGATCAGCCTATAAAGTTTAAAGCTATTTATTGGCGTGATGGAATCATGCATCATGATGATGTCTTATTTTTTAGCTTTAAAATCATAGAAAAGTATCCATTTGTGTTGGATATTGTCAGGGCAAAATTTCCTTACTTCTTTGTTGATGAGTTTCAAGATAGCAACCCAATACAAGTCGAAATATTGCGTAAAATCGGGCAATCAGAAACGGTAGTTGGTATCATCGGAGACAAGGCTCAGTCAATATTTGGCTTTCAGGGAGCTGAAGCGGAGCAGTTTGAGCAATTCACATTAGCAGGGATAAAAGACTACATAATCTGTAACAACAGACGGAGTACTAGGCAAATCATTGATTTTCTTAATCATGTTAGATCTGATTTAACGCAACAAGGCCAAGATGACTTTTATGGTAATAAGCCGATAATTTACGTTGGTGATAGATTGGAAATTATTTCACATATTAAAAATGAGCTGGGCAATGAAATATTAACGACATTATCTTGGAAAAACATCACAGCGAATGCTCTAAAAAAAGAAACCGAAAGTAAGGATTTAAATGATGAGCTCCTTGATGACTTCTTTAATAAGTATGACAATAATTCTAGTCGTTATAGGTTGGTTGTGCCTTGTATTAAAGCAATAGAATTATGCCGAGAAAAAAAGATTAAAGAAGCGTTAAAAGAGCTAAAAAGGTATTTTGGTAGTGATAATGAGGGCAAAAAGTGTGCTTTAGAATTGCTATTTGCAATGAATAGTCATTATGACAAATATTATGACGATACATTAATGACATTCTACCAAACTTTAAAAAGCTGTTCAGGTATAAGCGGGTTAAGTGGATTTAAATCTGGTAAACCTAAAGACTTCTATGATAATACCAGTTATAAAAATCTAGCTTTATGTGTCAATATTGTCGAAGATCAAAGCAATAACATCACGATACATAAGTCTAAGGGTAATGAGTTTGACAATGTTTTGTTGGTTTTAGAAAACGAAAAAGATATTAGCTTTATTATTTCGCCTAAGCTTGATAGTGAGGAAAGCAGATTAAAATATGTTGCTATAAGCAGAGCAATAAAGAACCTTTATATTTCTGTACCAGCAATCCATAAAAAAGAGCTTAACCAGTTACAACAGCTTGAAATTGTTGAGGTAATAAAATGCTAATCGCCCAAAAATAAGTACACTTAAAAATAGAAATTAACATAGCACCAATTTACCTAAGTCCAAAAAATTCCAAACATGCTATCTTTTGTAAGTAAACATAATTATTTGAAGGAAAATCTATGTCGCTAGAAAGAGGTGGCTTTACAGACAAATTTGGCAACAGTTACGAATCCTATTGGGTTGCCAAACAACTATTGAATCTTCTTCATGAGAAGATAGCGTCTGTAACAGTTGAGCCTTTAGGCGATGATGAAGCAGGCGTGGATGTCATCATAGAGCATCTTATAGGTAGAGAAATCACAGATAGTTCTGAGGTTGAGTTTCATCAATGCAAAGCAAGTAACCAAGGGAAAGACAGTTGGTCACTTGCGACTCTTGATAGTAGCGGAATTTTAGCAAAAGCCTTTTTTCAAATAGAGCGAAATGATCAATCTCAGCATTCTGTTACTTTTAAGGTCATATCCCCTTTGTCCTTTAATATTTTGACCAATCTAAGTAAAAGTGCAAAAAATAATAACGGCAACCCTCAGGATTTTTACCAACGCCAAATCAAAACCAGTCAAGAACGCGAAAAAATATTTAATGATTTATGTAAACGACTAAAGTTAGATATAAGCAACCCATCAGACATAGCAAAAGCTATAAATTTCCTATCACATTTTGAAATTGTTAATTATGCAAATTCAAGTGAGGATATAAATCATCTCAAAGACAAAGCAAACTTTATTTTTTTAAATGATGAAACCGTAAAAATTCTTTCATATCTACAAAGCTATCCAACCAATCAGAATAAACTAAGAACAAAAATTACTGCGGATGTTTTATTTGATGATTTAAAAAAGGCTGGTTTTGAAGTAAGAAAAGATATTGACAATACTCAAACCCCTCTTGCCTTAGATGAGCTTTGTCAAAAATTTACTGATTCCATTCAGCTACTAAATAATACACTGATCCACAGATCTGAAATAGATGAGTGCCTTAGCTCTATTAAAGAAAATACGATAACCATTATCAAAGCAGAAGCAGGTATGGGCAAAAGTACTTTTTTGTATGAGCTACATTCTAAAGTACGCTCAGAGGGTAACATCAGTGTGCCAATTCGATTAGATAGGCAACGCCCAGAAAACAGTGCTGATGAATTTGGTAAGTTACTAGGGTTTAAGCAATCACCTGTTTATGCAATGGTAAATGCTTCAAAATCTAAAAGAGTAGTAATTATACTAGATCAACTAGACGCCATTCGCTGGACAGCCAATCACTCTAATAATGCCTTGCAAGTTTGTCAGGAAATCGCTAGACAAATTATTAGCTTACCTCATATTTATGATATTAAGCTGGTGATGGCCTGTCGAGATTTTGACCTTTCTGAGGATATTGCCCTTAAAAACTGGGTAAATGACTTAGAAAAATCAATTAACAAGCTAAATAAAACCCTGTCAGTTGCTCAAGAAGTCAAACAAATTACGCTGGATAAACTGCCAACTGAGCAAGTCAAAGAAATGGTCGATCAGGTTGAAGATTACGAGTCATTACCTACGACTAAACAAGATATCCTTCGTATTCCAATATGGCTAAATTTTTATTTGCAAATTGCTGGCAAGAGCAATCATCCGCCAAGATTTGATAGCAAGTTAGAGCTTATTAGCTTGTATTGGCACGATAGATTGAAGTTAATAGAAGAGGCTGGAGTAGACCTTGCTAATGTGCAAAGTATCATTAATGAATTTATCACCAAAGCCAGTCAGCAAATGCAATATGCCATTCCACAATCTTTGTTGGCTATTACTGATCCAGTGGCTTTTGAACGTTTGATTTCTGCTGGTATCTTACATAAAAACAAACAAGATAAAATTAGCTTTCAACATCAAGCATTGTTTGATTATCAATTAGGCAAGAGCCTATACGATAAAGCGATAGAATCTGAAACTGCATTATTGACTCAAATTGGTGACAAGACTGCACAAACATTAACCCGACGAGAGCATTTAAAATATGCGTTAAATCTATTGTTGCAAGATAAGCAGAAGCTCTATGCAAGAAGCATTTCAGCAATTTTATTTAGTGAAGATATTCGTTTTCATCTCAAGTACCTAGCCTTTCATAGTTTGAGAGAAGTATTAGAAGTAAAGCAACCTATAAAAAAACTGGTTCGAGAGTTGATAGCAGATGACTATTTATCCAAACATTTTATCAAACATAGCTGTATGGGTAATTCCACTATGGTGAGTTTGCTTGCTGAATTAGGGTTTATTACCTCTTGGTTGAATCATAAAGATGTAGAGCAGATAAATAAGGCAATACAGTTACTATCTACAGTATCTGAGTCAGTTCCAGAATTGGTAGTCAAAGAGATTCAGCCTTTTATTGGTCTTTCTGATAAATGGAATGAGCGCTGTCATCGAGCATTAGGTTGGACTGTTGCTAATGATGCTGATGATATTTTCGCATTACGTCAACAGCTATTTAAGCTAGGTATTTTTCCGAGATTTATTGATTTTGAAAAACTTGTCAAAAAACATCCAAAGCGTGTCTTACAATTGATAGATTTTACCTTTGATGAAAATACAGAGTCGTTAACCAACGATGATTGGTTTAAAAATTCATTTATCGATAAATTGCGATTGTTTGATGCACATAAACCAGAAAAACTCCTTAATATTGCACGTCAGCTACCAGTTGACGTTATTAATTTATTATTGCCTAAAATTTATATCGTTGCTAATGAGCCGGATGGTGATGATGACAGATTGTCTAAAGCATGGTTTTATCATACGCAATTCCCTCAAGATAGAGAGAAGTTTATTATCTGTATTTTGGACTTGATAAATCAAGCAAGCGAGCAACTGGCTAACGAATCTAAAGACACGGAGCTATGGCAACTTATAACACCTTATTTACACAGTCACAATATATTAATACAGCATATTTTGCTGAATATGATGTTTTATCTTGATATATCTTATGCCAATCAAGTTATTGAGTGGATATTAGAAAATCCCAAATCAAGGTTATCATCAGGAAATTTTAAAAAAGAGCCCAAATGGTTATTATCAGGTAGTGTCATTGAAAAGTTTTCCCCTCACTGCTCTGATGAAATATTCTGTAAATTAGAAGATATCATTTATTATGCAGGTATTTCGAAAAATTTTGAAAACTTACAATGGATTTTTGAATGTAAAAAAAGGGGCTATTTTAAAAATTACTATTGGGGAGCGTTGCAATATTTTATCCTTTCTAAACTGGATAAAAAGAGAGTGAGCAAAAAGTCTAAACAATTGACAGCAGTATTGAACAGACGCTTTGAACATTTTAAAGATGAGGATTTTTATAATAGTTCAAGAATGGGTGGTGGATTTGTTGTGTCACCATTGCCACCACCAAATAAGCTTTCAGATAAAAAATGGCGAGAAATTTTAGTAAAAAAAGATAATGAATTTAAAAGTTTTAATGGCAAACAGATATCAGAAGATGCGATAGTAGAATCAACGGTTTATACCTTCTCAAGAAGTTTATCAACTGCTGTCACCAATCAGCCAGAACGGTTTGCAAGGCTTGCTTTGACCTTACCAAAAGATATCGAACGTGATTATGTTAATAGTATTTTTTATGGGTTGAGTAACCCTAGTAAAGAGGTGCAAGAGCAATATAAAGAGGAGTGGCAACCTTGCCCATTAGAATTACGATATAAAGTTATTACCCACTTTGGTGAAAAACCTCATAGTAACAACTTAGCTTGGTTGCTCACTAAAGATACAGAGGTTATCAATCATCCTGCCATGTTAGCTATGTTGATAACTATGGCAAAAACTTCGCCACACCCAGAATCTGATAAACTATCAATATATGATCCAAAAAAAGGCGACTCTGCAAGCATAGCGACAGCTCATGAGTTAATGGGCACTGCAATTAACTCATGCCGTGGCATTGCTTACAATGGCATAGCCAGTTTGTTTTGGAAAGATAAAAATTTTGCCATTAATCATAAGCAATTGATAGATGATGCTATCTCTGACCAACACCCTGCGGTGCAGATTACTTCAGTAAGCATGTTGACCCCTTTTTTAAATATCGATGAAAACTTTGCCTTACAGAAATTTTTAGACATTAGTCATACTGATTTACTCTTTACTTGTGCGAGCCAAGCCTATCATTTTTTTAATAATGCATTTGAAAGTCAGTTTAGAGATGGCTACATTCAATTAGTTAAAGATATGCTAGTCTCAGATTATGATGAGGTGAGAAAAAATGCAGGTCGACAAATATTAGCCAGATGGTATTTTAATGACTTGTTCGATAATATATTTCCCACCTTGTTAAAGACTGAAACAACGGATAAATATGTCCGTCTTGGTGTTGCAAATGTGCTAAATCAGTTTTTGAGTTGGGATAAATATACGCATCATGACGATAAGTTGTTAGAGCCCTACCAACTTATTCTAAATGATAAAGATAGCGATGTAAGCAATGAAATTCAACGCTGTATACAGAATGAGAGTTTTTGGAAAAAGCGTAATACTAAAGCGTTAATTGACTGCTTTATACAATCTATCGATGAAAAAATAAACGTATCCAATTTTCTCTATTTCCTTAAAAATAGTAAGGATATTTATCCATATAAAACGCAGTTGCTTGATATATTTAGCAAGCTAATGGAGACATCAAGTGATGAGTATTCATTTAGCCGACGAGCAAACGCCAGTTCTATGATCTCTGTGCTACAAAAAATATATGACGAAGCTGTTGATGATGAAGATGAGGATATCTTAAATCAATGCTTAAATGTTTGGGATAATATATTTGAGTCAAATATTTATTTTAATCACTCAAAAGTCTTGCATAGTGGAATGTTGGATTAGGTTGAGACTAGTACAACTTATCCATCTTACCTGAAATCAGCAAAGTCGTATCAGAAAATCCTCTAATCGGACTGACTTCTGCTTTTAGAACCGTCCTAATACCAATATAGTGCGATTCCCAAACAGGGTTATATTTTTCCTTAAACTGGCGTAACCCTGTTATAATATCGCTTACCATACTTAGTGACATTGTTGGTTGGTGACATAACGCCATTTTGCCCCAATCACCTCTATATCATCTTCACCATTAGCAACACTTGTTTGTACATTAGATGGCTGTAAATTACTGTCATCAGATACCACCTTATCACTTTGATCCTCAGGCTCTGTAAACAGTATGATACCCAAACTAAAAGATAGTATTCAAAGTTTATGCTTACATAATAAAAAAAGAGGTCCTAGTCTAGTAGGAATGACCTAATAGACTAGAAACATAAAAAATAAGTTTAAGTCAATATAAGCTTAAAATGCGTTAGCTATAACTTCTATCGATAAAGCTATTTTATCCTTTACAATAAAAATTAAACAATGCACTAACCGCACCACGTGGAATATGATCATGCCATCTTTCATCACTCAAACCAGGTCCATATTCACCACCAATAGCCATAGAGTCTTTTAGGCTAATACGTTCTCTATCACCACGCTCGATATATGAATGGCGTGGATTTTGGCAGTTAATCAAGACCAAGTCATCAAACGCATCAGGAATTGCATAACCTGAACCATAAACTCGGGCTAAGGCATATTGTACTTTTCCACTTCGTTTAATAATAGTATGAGGACTTGTATAGTAAGCCTCATTTTTGATCTCTGGAGAGCTTTCCCAAATTGGTGTCATTTCAGCATCAGGGACTTCGGCTTTACCATACTCTGGAAATGAGTAGATATCGATATAGGGTACTTCATCGGAGTATTTGTTCTCATACTCTATGGCGTCAGCATTTACATTACTGCTGATACAGCCAGTAATGAGTACAGCCAGAATACTTACTGTTTTTGCAAATCTAGGCATCATAATTACATCCTGTTTGTTTATAAAAATTGTCATAAAAGTAATAACATAAAAATCTTGCTTATTTACTACATTCTATCAATTCCCTTAAGTATAGTTTTTACAAGCTGAATTGATGGTATGTTCTATAATACTACCTGAATTAGCCTTTTGCATGGTGATTTGTGACCTATCTTTCCATGGGTAGTGCATTATCATGTTGTCATTTTTGTCATAAAAGATATGGTTTAGTGTGGCATAAGTTTTAGTGCTACAGTCAACAATGACATCATTGGCAATATAATCACCTGAACTGAATTGATAAGACGTACCCTCTAGCTTTCTTAAGATAGTATTTTCAATCCTGTCTGGTGTGAGGTATACCACTCGAGTTTTATATTCAACTTTACTGCCTGATTTTCGTATAGAAGGCTTATTAATATCTATGTGATACTCTGGAGCATTTGCTGGTACTTTATAAGCAACTACCCAACCTTGATTATCCATCTGCGTTGTTGATGATGGTGTTAATAAACTACTACTGATACTCTGTATAGATGAGGTAATGAGTTGTCCTAGATTTGACGTAGAATCAGTACCCGTAGTAGAACAACCTGTCATCAGTACTGCGATAACTAAATATAATTTTTTCATAAGTTTGCTCTTATCAAATAGATTTGAGTTAAAGGTTTATGGGATTAAAGAGCTATGGAACTAAAGGGTAGCTGTTCCGTATCTCACTATAAACCTACGATATGATGTGTTATCAATCGTTGATTTACCTAGCTTGCAATGGTAGACATTAAACATCTTAAATTGCGGTAACTTAAAAGTACAAAAATAAGAATTATGCTATACATGCACCTAAAACAGGTTCGTCTTAGCATGAACCTAAAATAGGTTCAATGAGCAACTTACGTAAATCAATCCATTCAGCAGAACATGAGCTCCTGCGGTACTATTTAAAGAGTCGTAGGGAAGAGTTGGGACTTAGTCAAAGAGCCCTAGGCACTCGTATGGGTGTTATTTATTCTTTTATAGGTAAGGTAGAGACTGGTGATAGAAGATTGGATGTGATTGAGTTTATTGAATACTGTAAGGCATTAGATTTAGATGCCATAGATGTAATTAAGTTGATTCAGGACAGTAAAAATGATGATGATAAACTTTAGTTAAAGTCACATACCTATCATAATATCGCTTGTATTACTAAAGTTAGATAACCAAAAAAAGGTCAGTTGAATATATCAACTGACCTTTTAAATATCATCAACATCATCAAAATAACTATTTTCCAACTAACACCTGACCTGCTGAAAAACTCACACAATCCTCACAGAACCAACTGGTTTTAGACCGCATATAAGCAACATCAGCAGGTACCTCAATAGGGCATTCACAGCCACAGTTTTCACAGCACACATCATCAAGACAAACATAGCATTTCTCAATGGTGGTAAACAACACATGAGGGCTAATATCGTACTGATGACACAACTGCTTCACATGGTTAATATAGTCATCTTTACTATTAAGTGTCCAATAATCTCTGCATAGCTGTTGTGCCATCTTAGTTAACCGATGGTTAAAGATAAGTTTGATACTCATAACACCCTCCTTATCAATAGCCATAATTAGCATGAGGCAACAACCCATACAACTCAGATTCAAGCTGACTGCACATCTCATCAACTATATAACCATCTTGAGTATCAAGCCGTCTTTGCACCCAAACACGTACCGCCATCTGATTATCAAAGCAAGAGAGTAATAATACAACAATGGATAAATGTGAATAACTTGTTTTTGTCAGGTAGAATGTAGTTTAATACACTACATTCATGAAATGGTCACGCTCGGTATTTCAGCCAAAACTACTGTTAATAATATATTATCAATTATATTTTTTTATTTTAACGAAAAATCTTATAAACCCTTAATTTTAAGGCAAAAAAAAACCACACTACCTTTTATATTTGGTGTGTGGCTTTTTAAGAATTTGGAGCGGGAAACGAGATTCGAACTCGCGACCCCAACCTTGGCAAGGTTGTGCTCTACCAGCTGAGCTATTCCCGCATATAGCACATATAGATAAAGTGAGTATCTATATCGTTGTGAGGGCGTATTATACGCTACTATATTGTACTGTCAATATTTTTTAGCAAAAAAATTTCTCAGTGGCAAAACTATACTTATCAAATTAAGTAACTCATGGTATAACTAATATTTATTATATTAAATCTTGGATGCTATCCATCAAATGGATACAACATCCATAATTCTTTTCATAAACAACAAACTGGAAGAGGATAATGACAAATACAAGTTATACCATCGCAGACTATCTTTTTGATCGTATTGCTGAGGCAGGTGCTAGTGATATTTTTGGTGTTCCCGGAGATTTTAACCTACCATTTTTAGATAATATCATTGCCTCAGATAAACTACGTTGGATTGGTAATACCAATGAGCTAAATGCAGGTTATGCTGCTGATGGTTATGCACGTGAACGTGGCTTTGCAGCTATGGTAACAACATTTGGAGTAGGGGAGTTATCCGCTATCAATGCTACCGCTGGTTCATATGCAGAGTATGCCCCTGTATTGCACATTGTTGGTGCACCAGCGACGACTTTACAAGATACCAAACGACGTATTCACCATACATTAGGTGATGGTTATTTTAACCATTTTATTAAGATGGTAGAGCCTGTGACGATAGCACGAGCAAAAATTACACCAGAAAATGCTGCCTCAGAAATTGATCGTGTTATTCGGCTGATATTAAAAAAACAGCGCCCTGGTTACCTGCTACTTTCACCTGATATTGCCAAGCTACCTATTTATCCACCTTCAACCAAGCTAATAGATAGTGTAGAAGACATTACCAGCCAAGCGGCATTGGCAGATTTCAAGTCTGCGTTATTGCAGTTTATTCCTAAAAAGACAACAACATTAATGGCTGATTTGATGGTACATCGAATGGGGCTACAAAATCAGTTAAAAGCTTTGATTGCTGATACAGATATCCCTTACACCACGTTGTCTTGGGGGAAGTCATTGCTTGATGAGCATAGCGAGCGTTGGGCGGGTACTTATGCAGGAGTTGCCTCACGTCCTGTGGTCAAAGATGCTGTAGAAAATTGTGAATGTTTGATTAAGATTGGAGTGAACTACACAGACACCACAACGGCTGGTTTTAGTCAAAATATTGATGAAGGTCGAGTGATCGACTTGCACTATGAACGTGCCAGTGTAGGTGGGCAGATATTTGCACCTATAGCCTTACAAGACTCATTGCAAGCATTACATGAAGTCTTAACATCAGGTATTGACGTAATGGCAAAACCACTACTAGAGTCTGTAGAGATTCATCAGCAGCAAGGCAATGATGATGATCCTATTCGTCAAGATGACTTATGGCATATGATTGCTACTAAGCTAGAGGCTCATAATTTGGTCTTTGCTGACCAAGGCACAGCCTATTTTGGTATTAGTGACGTTCGGCTACCAGAAGGCGTAACCTTTTATGGTCAGCCAATGTGGGGCTCAATTGGATATACCTTGCCAGCTTGTTTAGGTGCAGGAGTTGCCTCACCAAATAAACGTAGTGTATTGTTAATTGGTGATGGTTCTGCGCTATTAACCATACAAGACTTAGCAACCATGCTTCGTGAAAAATTAAACCCAGCCATTATACTGATTAATAACGAAGGCTATACAGTAGAGCGTGCCATACATGGTGAACACCAGCCATATAATGATATTCCGCGTTGTGACTGGCAAGTAATGCCTCAAGCATTTGGTGCGACAGATGACAATTGCTTGATGCTATGTGCTACCACACCCAAAGAGCTAAAATTAGCCTTAAAGCAAATGCAAGAAACTCCAGATAAAATGGTATTTTTAGAGGTGATTACTGATAAACATGATATTCCACCTTTATTGGCAGATATTGCTGCTGCATTAAAACCAAAAGAGCAATATTAAAATAGGTAGTTAACATTTGCTTAATATTTCTTTACGAAATTAGATGGTTATTTTTTATGAACTATCTCATAATTGTGCTTCAACACTTATTAAGCACTTAACTAAATATTTAAGGAGTATAAGATGCGTATGACAAAGTTTTTCGGTTCACTAGCATTAGCGACAGCCACTACAATGAGTATGGGCATGATGTCAGCACAAGCAGGTCCTTTGCACTATACAGCAGACTGTGGTGTAAAAGAGCTACGTATGGCATCTGGACGTTATGATATCAATCGTGCTGGTGCTATCAAAGGTGATAAATACTGTGAGTATATTTTCCGAGCTAATGCTGGTCAAAAAGTAAGTGCTGATATTATTGGTAGCAGTAACTTATACCCAATGCTATATGGTGAAAACTCTCAAGATTTGAGCGAAGGTGCAATTACACTACCTAAGACAGGTGAGTATACAATCCGTGTACTACAACCTCGTAACCAAGCTCGTCAGGGTAATACACCAAAGCCATTTTATTTGACTGTAACTATCAAATAATTATTTAAAAATAAGTTTATGAAGACTTATTTTAGAGAAGCTGGGTAAGAAGTTACCCAGCTTTTTTAATTTCCAGAAAGCATGAGATGTCCTGTCCTAAAATAAGCTTACACCAAAGGAGTTTATAAATAGATAGCAAAGAAGAAATAAGCACAGCGAGAGCTAGTAGACGAAAAAGTACGAACCCTACTATTATCTTGAAAATTGACTATAGGTAAAGTCATTGAAGCCATTGATGAGAAGGATGAAGAAAACAAAAAAAGCATCATACGGTATTCTTTAAAATGCTTTAGTTGAACGGATTAATGGTCTTTTGAAAAATGAGTTCTTGTTATTGGGTAAGATTGGTTAATATGCTAAAAACCAACTGTTTGGGCTCAATATCAAATACCAAAGCAGTCTCATATTTCATGTATTGTCCTTTATCATACTGATAACAGTACTCACACACAGTCCAACAATTCCACCCAATAACGCCAACGCCATATCTTTATGGGCGTCCCACATGTCGCCTTGTTGCCCATTATATCGCTCTGCGTCTTCAGGTGATAGCCCAATGGCAATGCCCCACTCGAATAACTCATAAAGCATACTGCTTGACATATTGACCATTAATACAATGGCGATACATTGCTTGCTATTTAGCGAGGGGAACAGACTACGGGTAATATCTCGCATTACTGCAAATAATAACAAACCATAGCAAAAATGCACCAAACGGTCGTACATATTGCGTTGCCAACCCATGATGTCATTGAGTTTAATCCCAAAAATTGCATGTAACCAATCATCATAAGGCACATAAGAATACAAATATCTTGCCCCAATGATATGCACCAGCAAAAACCCGCATGCCAGCACAAATGAGGACGTTTTTACCGCCAAATACCGATATGCTAATAATAGCCCAATTAATACAATCACCGTACCTGCTTGGTGCAACAGATAACTTGACCATTCTAATGGATTAATACTTGCCAATCCCATCATTAGTAAAACAATGATAACACTGGTATAGACGGTGCAGTTAAAGGGTTTGGGGTTAGGTTTAGGGGGCATTTTCTATATTTATCCTTTTAATTTATCCCTAAATAGTGTTTAACTAAAAACATTTAAAAATTTATTAAAAATATTTTTTAAACCTGTCGCTTTTGGCTGACGAATAATGACAGAGTTCATATTTGCTATAGGATAGATAAAAGCCTTGTTATCAATAAAGACAAGTAAATTCATATTTTGAGTATCTGTTATGGGTTTGCTAATCACATGATATTGTTCACCACTGCTATTTTCTATTATCACCAGCATTGTTTGCTCTGATGTATTGTCATTGACAGTTAATGTCTGGTATTGAGAGTTTGGTAATTGATATCCATCAGAAGTTATTAACATATCACCATCTTGATAGCGGTTATGATAGGTTAGCTCAACGGTTGGCAAATTACTTTTTGATAATACTTCTGCCACTGTACCATTAGCAAGGTGATGTTTTTGTTTAAATGTATTGAGCGTATCCACTAGTATTTGTGCTTGTTGAATTTGTGCCTCATTGATATTATCAGGCAAATCACGCTTTAATGAAAAGTTATTTGTATCCAAAACTTGTTGGTAAAAACAATTACTTTTACTTTTTTGGTTGGAGTTATTGGGCTGATTAGTTTTATTGGTTGTTTGTAATTCTTGATGTTCCTGTGAGTTTTGATTTTCTGGTTGATTGTCATGAAAGTTATGGAGGTTATGAGAATTATAAAAGTCGCTTGATAAATAAGTGCCAAAAGAATTTTTTGTTGATAAGTAGCGAGCTTGCCCTTTATCATGCTTTTTATCAAAAATTAGCAATGAAATATGACAAATATCTGTATCAGAATAGGTGGTAATTATTGAATTTATATCCATCATAGATGGGTCAGTAATTACCAATGTATTTGTTAGGTTATTATAAGCTAACTCATCATCTGTATCATTAACACCCGTACTACTCATACGATAAGTAAAACGTTGGGGGAAAATCTGTAATTCACCAGCAGGATAAATATCCCCTTTAAACCGATATTGGTGTATCAACCCATTAATATCAATGAGTGCCACTAACTCGGATAATTCATGTAAATTTAAATGATGTGTGTCTTTAAAGTCATTGAGTACTTGATAAATATCTTCAGCAGGTAGTGTTGTTGTTTCTGCATAAGCACTTAAAGAGGTGCTTAATATATTTTTGTTATGGACTTGTGATGGGACTTCAATAAATAGTAGATAAGCCAACGATAAACACCAGCCAATAAAAATAATAATTGGTATGCTGATAATCCCTAATAATATTTTCTTTTTATTGATTGTAGGCATGGCTTATCTCAATAACTAGGCTTTAACCCAATATAGCAATAACAATAGGTTAAAGCCTAGCTGGTCTTGCTCTATAACAAGATTATTACACTAATCTTAACCTAACTTCGCAATCCATTCCTCAATCGCCAATGCTTGAGCTTCAGCATTACCAATATAAGTGGCAGGGGTAAGCTCACGTAAACGGGCTTTATCCTCATCGCTAACTTCTGCCAATTCATCACTATCAACAAATGCCAACATCGCCTCACGAGTCATTGCTTGTCCACGAGTTAGGGCTTTAAGTTTCTCATAAGGGTTGGCGACACGATAGCGACGCATCACTGTTTGAATGGGTTCAGCAAGCACTTCTTGGGCATTATCAAGGTCACTATTTAGTCGCTCAGGATTAACCTCTAATTTGCCAATACCTTTTAAGCAAGCGTCATAGGCAATCATGCTATGGGCAAAGCCAACGCCAATATTGCGCAGTACCGTTGAGTCGGATAAATCACGTTGCATACGAGAGATGGGCAGTTTTTCGCCCAAATGTGCCATGGTGGCATTGGCAAGTCCTAAGTTACCTTCAGAGTTTTCAAAGTCAATCGGATTGACTTTATGAGGCATGGTTGATGAGCCAACTTCGCCTTCTTTTAGTTTTTGCTTAAAGTATCCTAAGCTGATGTACTGCCAAACGTCACGGTTAAAATCTAACAATACGGTGTTAAAGCGTTTTACTGCGTCAAATAATTCGGCGATATAGTCGTGCGGTTCAATTTGGGTGGTGTAAGGATTAAAGGTTAAGCCTAAACGCTCATTGATAAATGCTTGTGCATGAGCTTGCCAATCAACGCTCGGATAAGCAGATAAATGGGCGTTATAGTTACCTACTGCACCATTGATTTTTGCCAATAATTCAACTTGTTGTACTTGCTTTAGCTGGCGGGCTAGGCGATAGGCGACGTTTGCCATTTCTTTGCCCAACGTGGTAGGGCTGGCAGTTTGTCCATGAGTGCGTGATAGCATGGGTTGGCTGGCGTGAGTTTTGGCAAGGCTTACGATACTGTCGATAAGCTGTTGCATTTTGGCGACCAACACTTCACGAGAATCTTTTAACATTAACGCATAAGATAAGTTATTAATGTCTTCACTGGTGCAGGCAAAATGGATAAATTCCAAACTGTCGCTTAATGGGGCATGCTGTTTAAATTTATCTTTGATAAAGTATTCAACGGCTTTAACATCATGATTGGTGGTTTTTTCAATGTCTTTGATGGCTTGAGCGTCGGCTTCGCTAAAGTCATCAACAATGGCATTTAAAAAAGCATTGCTGTCATCATCAAATGGGGCAAGCTCAGCAATGTCGCTACGCTCAGCAAGGGCTTGTAACCAACGAATCTCAACGGTAACGCGAGCTTTGATTAAGCCAAATTCTGATAAAAAGGGGCGTAGGCTGTCGGCTTTGCTGGCATAGCGTCCATCAATGGGGGATAGGGCGGTTAGGGGAGTTAACATAAGAAGTTATCCTTATTAATATAAAGCAATTAAAATTTTAAAGTAAAATTTGCCAAAAAGTATGACAGGGTTTGAATAACGGCGACATTATAACAAACTCTATTAATAGTGACGCTGGCAAGTAAGCCGATATTGGTGATATTGAAAATTAAAAGTATTTAATACGTGCCTTTACCATCATCAGGTTGAAGTCGTAAAAAGTATAAACCTGATAAAATGGTGACCACACCCAATATCCAAGATATCATCTGAAAACTTGCAAGACCATGCATGATTTTATTATCTTGTAAAATATGCAATGTTATCACCACAAAAAGCGTACCAAAACTGACCGCAAATTGCTGATTAATAGACAGCAAACTATTACCACTGGCGACTTGCTGAGTAGATAAGTCGCCCACTGTAATGGTCGTCATGGTATTAAAATGTATCGCACTGCATACCCCAAGCAACAGCAAAACTGGCATAAACCAAAGCCACGAAATGCCTTGATGAAAATGTGACAAAATAATAATTAATAATCCCAAAGTTGTGGTGTTTAACACCAATATTCTACGATAACTTAACCGCTTGGTAATGCTTTTTAGCCAAGGCTTAATCAAAATAGCTCCCAATGCTACCACTACCAATAGCCACCCCGTCTCAATGGCTGAATAGCCAAAGTTAACTTGTAGCAATAACGGCAATAATAGCGGAATAGCACTAACCCCTAAACGTGTTAAAAAATTACCTATTAAGCCAATACGAAAGGTACGCAAGGCAAATAAATCTAATGGAAATAAAGGATAGTCAGCTTTACGGGCATGTCTAACATAACGGTAAACCAAAACAAAGGCATATAATCCTTCTAAAGTGGCATAAATCACCAGCTCATTGCGAGATATTAGATAAATAGACAAATGAAAATGAAAGGCAGCCATTGCAAATAAATAAAACCCACGCCAATCAAACTTTTGTACAGGTTCATACAAATTGGGTATCAACCAGCGACCTAAAATAAGCCCCAACATACCAAGAGGCAGATTAATCAAAAATAAAGCTTGCCAGCTGACATATTTGACCACATATTCTCCCAAAATAGGTCCAACAAATGGTGCAATAATGGCAGGCAAGATGGCATAATTCATAATGGATAACAGCTTTTCTCGTGGATAAGACTTAATGAGAATAAGCCGAGCAATGGGCATCATCATCGCCCCGCCCACACCTTGAGCCATTCTGGAGACAATCAAAAAAAACAAATTATGAGACATAGCACACAATAGCGAGCCAATACAAAAAATAAAGACCGCAATTAAAAATATACGCCTTGTACCATGTTTATCCGCCATATAACCACTGATGGGAATACACACTGCCATGGCTAATACATAGCTGATATTTACCCACTGCATGCGATGGGTGGACTCGCCTAAAGCGGCTGCAATCTGTGGCAATGCTGTATGAATAATTGCACCATGCAATATCTGCACAAATAAAGCAGTTGCTAATATATATGGCAAATATTTGGCTTGAGTGCTAGAGAGCATAGGCAAATGAGAGTATCAGTAGATAGAGTGAGAAAGAGGTGTTATTTACTATATTATATTGTACCTTACTTTTATTATTTTGTATTTTTTGAAATATATCAAGAAATTGTAAAAACTATATTGTTAATATTTACAAAACTAATAGTATACTATAGGTTATAAAAAATTTATTTTATATTAAATTTTAATTTAGCGTAGGGCGTGTTCTATAGAAAAGGTTTAATAACTACGTTCATATTGGTCATGTCTGTTAATCTTATATGGAGGTGGTGGAGATGGTAAGCAGTAGTCAAGTATAAAACATACTGCTAACCCTAAAAAGAGCCATTTACACCTGTAGAGATTCAAGCGTAAGTCTGATGTAATATGGTCTATGCAACTGTTAAAGTCTGTATATATGCTATGAGTAAGATAAACCATGGTGAGTCAAAAACTTATAGGGTGTGTATGGTATGGTAATAAGGGCAGTATATAAACACTAACTTTGGAATTTAACGATATTCGAAGTTAGTATGAATCGTAGTCATTTATGAAAGTTATTAATATTACTTGTGTATTTTAGATTAGTTTTAAAAACCAATAAGCATAAGGGTATTGACTATATAATAATTATTATGAAAAACCTTAATTTTTATTACAGTTATTGTTACTTTGCTTGTTGGTTATTTATTAACCTGTCTTATGATGATAAACAGAAAATGAATAGTTTTTTGTAGGATGAACAACAAGCCTATTCACAAACAATAACTCATCAATCAAACCAATCAAGTCTTGATAGCGCCTATCAAAACTTTGTGCTACCGTCAGTGGATGTAGAACAGATAGAGTAACAAGGGACGAATACACAAAATATAGATAATGAAAAAACTATTAAGATGAATGATTACCCAGAATGTTGTATTAAGTCAGTATGTGCTGATAAGTTGATTAAGTTTATGAGTTGAGCGAGAAGACAGTAGTACCATTACTGAGCAACAGTGTTTTTTGAAAGAGCCATAGAAGAGCTATGCACTCAAAGTGATAGTTAACCAATGGTAGATGAAATAAGGTTTATATACTCATTGAATATTATTAATTTATGATTAATCTTAGTGTAATAATTTTTAATAGAATTGGCTATTATCATAAGAACAAAGTAATTATAAAAATTTAGTATAAAAAATGACAAATAATATCCATAAAGTGAATATTGTTTTTATTTTATAGTTGTCAAAAGTATATTATTTAACCGATTGGCAGTATAAAAAAGACGTATCATTGATATATATTGATATGACAGTACTGAGCTTAACTCATTGCTCAGTATTGAAATTCTTTAATCTTTTATTAGTAATATACTTGATGTAAGACATAACGAGCCTTGATATGAAGGGGACTGGTGCTATACTGATAGATAAAATAGCTAATTAGCATTTATGACAGATGATGTGGTTATAGGTACTATATTTTGTCTGTATTTAGCTGTATATAGTGAGTCATTACAGTTTCTGGTTTTATCAAGAGTCATACCTTGGAAGCCTTGTATTATTTATCTACTTTATTTTTTTATTTTCTTTATTATTGCACAGAAGCTAGGTATAATTTAATTTAAGAATACTTTTAAATTTAGTATTATTACTATATTTATCTTTTAAGAATAAAGCTTGCTTATATTGCAGTGTATGATTTTTATACAAAATAGTTTTTTGCTTTGAAAAAAGGGAGGCAAATTTGAATAAAATTTGGACAGCACATTATCCAGAAGGTGTGCCAGACAGCATATATACCGATACCTATCATAATGTTACAGAACTGCTTAACGCAAGCTTTGCACGTTATCGTAACTTACCATTGACTACTTGTATGGGAGTTACTCACACTTATGCAGAAGTTGATAGACTAGCTGATGCAGTATCATCTTGGTTACAGTTTAAAGATATACCTGTTGGTAGTGTTGTTGCTCTGATGATGCCAAATGCACCTCAGTATTTACCTATTATGGTAGGTATATTACGAGCAGGATATATTTGTACTCCGATAAATCCGCTTTATACAGGACGAGAGCTAAAGCATCAGCTCATTGATTCTGGCGCTCAGACAATTTTCTTAATTGATAACTTTGCTCAAGCTTTAGAACAGGTCGTTGATGAGACTGCTTTAAAGCATATTATCGTCTCCAAAATGGGCGATTTGATGGGTATTAAGGGATTTTTGGTCAATATGGTTATCCGTAATGTCAAAAAATTAGTACCTAAGTATAATTTGGATAATCCAAAGCATAAAGTTTATAAATTTACAGATGTTTTAAAAGTTGGTAAATCTAATACTTTTATTCCACCCCAATCAACTCAAGATGATATTGCTATCTATCAGTATACAGGTGGGACAACTGGACTATCAAAAGGAGCAATGTTATCTCATCGTAATTTGATTGCAGCTGCTTTGTCCTCTGAAGCATGGTCTCGCCCAGCCACACAAAAGATTAATGATGTCTATATTAATATGGTGATGGCTTTGCCTATTTATCATATTTTTGCCTTTATGTTAGCACTACTTGGCATACGAGCAGGATATACTTTAATTCTAATTCCTAATCCAAGAGATATGCCGGATATGATTAAGGTATTATCAAAACAGCCATTCCATTTCTTTCCAGGTGTGAATACGTTATTTAAGGGATTGTTGCGTCAGCCTGATTTTAAAAAGTTAGATTTTTCTCATTTGACTGTAACCCAAGCAGGTGGTATGGCAGCAAATGAACAAACAGCCAAAGAGTGGCTTGAGGTAACAGGCTGCCCTATGATTGAAGGTTGGGGTATGACCGAAGGCGTTGCTGTTGGTACGGCGAACATCGTAACCGACAAAAAATATAATGGTACTATTGGTTTACCACTACCTAGTGTGGATGTCACTATCCGTGATGATGATGAAAATGAAGTAGATTTTGGTATGCCAGGTGAGCTATGTATCAAAGGTCCTAATGTTTCATCAGGCTATCTAAACCAAGACAACTCAACTGTATTTACGCATGATGGTTATTTTAAGACAGGTGATATCGTGAGTATGGATGAGCAAGGTTATATCACTTTGTTAGACCGTAAAAAGGATATGGTATTGGTTTCAGGATTTAATGTCTTCCCTAATGAGGTTGAAGCTGTGATGTCAGAGTGTTCAGGCGTTATAGATTGTGCATTGATTGGTGTGCCTGATGAGCGTCAAGGGGAGTCATTAAAGCTTTATGTCATACGCAAAGATGAATCTGTGACAGAAGAGCAAATCCGAGAGTTTGCTTTAGAGAATCTGACAGGTTACAAATGCCCAAGATATATTGAGTTTATAGATGAGCTTCCCAAGTCAAATGTTGGCAAGGTCTTACGTCAAAAACTACGTGAGCAACACGAAGCAGATCATGGTACACAGTCTGTTTAAAGTCTAGTGATATTGAATGTTTGTAGTAAGGGTTGATTGATAAGTAATCAACCCTTTTTTATTACTAAAAAATAAAAGTTAATTTGAGCAATCTACTCATTATGGGTAATTAATTTAATACACCATAGGCGACTAGGGCATCAGCAACACGTTTGAAGCCAGCAATGTTTGCACCAGACATATAGTCAATATAAGAGTCATCACCATAGCCATTTTCTTTGGCAGCACTAGCAGCATTGTCATGAATGTCTTTCATGATATTTTTTAGCTGCTGGTCAAGCTCTTCAAATGTACGGTATTGGCGAACAGAGTTTTGTGACATCTCTAACCCAGATACAGCAACACCGCCAGCATTGGCAGCTTTACCGGGTGCATAATGCACCTGATGTTCACGTACATAATCAATGGCAGCAATGTTTAAAGGCATATTTGCACCTTCAACAATATATTTTACGCCATGTTCCACCAGTTTTTTGGCATCATTTTCATCAACTTCGTTTTGAGTAGCACATGGCATAGCAACGTCAGCATCAAATTGCCAAGGTTTTTCACCTGCTAACCATTGACCCCCAAATTTTTGCACATATTCTTCTAGTGGCTTTCTTTGTGCTTTTTGTTCTTTTAACCAGTCGATTTTGGTTTGGTCGAGTCCTTCTGGGTCGTAAAGTGTGCCTTTAGAATCTGATACGGTAAGCACTTTTGCACCAAGCATGGTCGCTTTTTCAGCAGCGTGCAAAGAGACGTTACCTGCACCAGAGATAAGTACTTTTTTGCCTACCATGGTGTCTTTTTGAGCGGCAATCATATTTTCTAGGAAGTAAACAGCACCATAGCCTGTGGCTTCTGTACGAATAAGACTACCACCAAAGCCAACGCCTTTACCTGTTAGTACCCCTTCATATTCATGAGTAAGGTTTTTGTACATGGCAAACATATAGCTAACTTCACGACCACCCACGCCAATATCACCAGCAGGAACGTCCATATCTTTACCGATATATTGATGTAGTTCACGAATAAAAGCATAACAAAAACGGCGGATTTCATTATCAGACTTACCTTTAGGGTCAAAGTCTGAGCCACCTTTTGCGCCACCCATTGGTAGACCAGTTAGGGCATTTTTAAAAATTTGTTCAAAACCCAAAAACTTTAAGACAGATTCGCTGACAGTTGGGTGAAAACGAAGACCACCTTTGTAGGGACCAATGGCATTGCTAAATTGCACACGCCAACCACGGTTGATTTGTACATTGCCATTATCGTCTTCCCAGTTGACACGGAAATTAATAATACGGTCAGGTTCAGTTAGGCGTTCAAAAACTTTAAGCTTGGCATAGTTAGGGTTGCTGTCATAGGCAGAACCAATACTGCTGGCAACTTCTTTTACTGCTTGGATAAACTCAGGCTGGTGTGGATAGCGATTTTCTATTGTTTGAATGACTTCTTGTATACTCATATATTTGTTCTCCTTATTTGAAGCAGATACCAAAATTAATATGCTTTAACATATGTTAAGAGCAACTCTTATTATCGTTGAAAAATTTTATTTAGGCTACTGATTTATGTTACTAAAAAGTGAACTTTTCTTAGTAAATACAAAGGTTTATAATAAACTAATTAGTTTAGTTATTATTTATAATAATGTTGACTTTTAATAAGATTAGTCAGCTATTTTTATAAAAAAATTACAAAAATTTATTATTTTTATTTAAATAAAAAAAGGGTATCATTATTTTATAGAATTTTAAGTATATAAGATTTATAAAAAATAGTTTGGATTAATAAACTAAGCCATCAAATATTTTTGCTAAAGTTTTTGTTATAGCGGAGAGGTCACAAGTGTCTAACTGGATAGTAATTTTATTGTCATTATTAAGAAAATGTAAATTAAGGAAGTCTAATTCTCTATCTAAATATAGGGTGAATGAGTGGTGCATTATTTGATTTTCTAAAAGAAACTTGGCTTTATTGGTTTCAAAGCCATAGATTTGGTCAAGAAACTCAATATAAATTTGATTGGGATTTTCAGAGTAGTCCCTTGCCAAGCATAAATAGCGGAGTGGGTCATTTTCTAACCAAAAAGTGATGATATATAAGCTTTCATCTTCAAAATCATGCTCTATTTGTATAGTCTGCTTAATATAAATCCACCACGGTGTTAACCTCATTCGATGTACTAATTGTACTATCTTCACTCGGTTGCCTTGTGGTGAAATTATATTAGATTGACTATATATTTTTGGCTTTAATCATATTTAAATGGAGGTAGGGGCATCAATTTGATTAATCACCCCACCACCCAAACAAATATCACCCATATAAAATACGGCTGATTGACCGGGTGTAACGGCACGTTGTGGCGCATCAAATACAACCCGAATTTGGCTTCCAGAGTCATTGGTTGCATAAACTCGGCAAGATTGGTCAGGTTGGCGATAGCGCGTTTTGGCGTGACAAGCCAGCCCTTCTGCTGTAAAAATCTGTACAGGTGGCACACGCTCGACCCAGTCCAGTTTATAAGCTTCAAGGCTATGGCTCATCATCATTGGATGTTCATGACCTTGACCCACTATCAGACGGTTATTATCCAAGTCTTTTGCCAGTACAAACCAAGGCTCTTCAGGGCGGTCTTTGACACCACCAATCCCAATTCCGCCACGTTGCCCCAGTGTGTAATACATCAGTCCATCATGACGCCCAATAGTCACGCCATCATCGGTGATAATATCACCGGGTTGAGCAGGCAGGTATTGTTGCAAAAAGTCTTTAAAACGTCGTTCGCCAATAAAGCAGATACCAGTTGAGTCCTTTTTCTTAGCGGTAACAAGGTCAAACTGCTCAGCGATACGACGCACTTCTGGTTTTTCTAGCTCACCAACTGGAAACAGTGTTTTTGCGATTTTATCGCCACCAACTGCATGTAAAAAATAGCTTTGGTCTTTATTATTATCAAGCCCTCGTAAGAGTTGCGCTACTTCTACACCCTCACTATTTTGATAGGCGATACTACGCCGAGTGTAATGACCTGTGGCAATATAGTCTGCACCTAAGGTCATGGCATAGTCTAAAAATGCTTTAAATTTGATTTCTTTATTACATAAAATATCTGGATTGGGGGTGCGTCCTGCTTGGTATTCGGCTAGAAAATGTTCAAATACTCTGTCCCAATATTCCATGGCAAAATTTGCTGTATGTAGTTTGATACCAATTTTGTCACAGACGGCTTGAGCATCAGCCAAATCTTCCATGGCAGTACAATATTCTGTGCCGTCATCTTCCTCCCAATTTTTCATAAATAGCCCTTCGACTTGAAACCCTGCTTGTTGTAACAACACCGCAGAGACAGACGAGTCCACACCACCAGACATACCGACGATTACTCGATGCTCGGCAGGATTGCTGATATTGGCTAAGTTTAAGGGAGAAAGGTTGGAATATTGTGATTCAGACATAAATATTTGGCTTGTAGCTGTGGTAAAATTTAGAGGAATTATAACACTGATAGGTAAAAAATGATAAAGGCAGGTATGATAAAAATTGGACAAGGCATTGATGTGCATGCGTTTCATAATAATGGTAAGGCTCATCAGTTTGTGATGTTGGCAGGTGTGCCGATTGAGCATACTCATGGATTACTGGCGCACTCTGACGGTGATGTGATATTGCATGCTTTGGCAGATGCGTTATTAGGGGCGCTGGCATTGGGGGATATCGGTCAGCATTTTCCAGATACAGATGAGGCACATAAAGGCTTAGACTCACGTATACTACTACGTGAGGTGTATGGTAAAGTGCAAGCATTGGGTTATGATATTGGCAATGCTGATATTACGGTGATGTGTGAGCGTCCCAAACTAGCACCTCATAACTTAGCAATGCGTGAAAATATCGCTGTAGATTTGCAAACCAGTATTGATAATATTAGCATCAAAGCCACGACCACAGAAAAGCTTGGTTTTACTGGTCGGCAAGAAGGTATTATGGCAAGTGCAGTGGTATTGTTAGTCAAACGAGATGACAGTTAACCAGAAATCAGTGTTTTAGTGCGATAAAAAAGCGCCATAGATGTAGGGTAGGGGTTGTATTCTGTGCGACTTACCCCATTTAAAAGAAAAATAGGAAGATATAAGATAAGCGATAAGCTGTCAGGCAGTGCTTATTCTCAATCTCTTTTTTTAATCAATAAAGTATTGCAATTTAAGGAGCCAATATGAGCGAACAGCCACAAGATAATGTACAAACTGACGACATTGAACAGCTTATCCGTAAGCAAATCGAAGAAAACAAAGTGTTGCTTTATATGAAAGGCACACCACAATTCCCACAATGTGGCTTTTCAGCGCGTGCAATTGAAGTATTAACACAAATTGGTCGTCCTTTTGCCTTTGTTAATATTTTGGAAAATCCTGAAATCCGTGCAACGTTGCCAAAAATTGCAAATTGGCCAACCTTCCCACAGCTTTGGATTAATGGTGAGCTAATGGGTGGCTCGGATATTATCTTACAGATGTATCAGTCAGGTGAGTTAAAGCCTTTAGTAGAAGAGCATAGCCCTGCGGTATAATCTTCTCTACAAAGATGGAAGATTAATAACCCCTAGATAACCCTTAGCCTAAGTAGTGAGCTAACTCATTACTTAGGTTTTTTATTTTGCCGTTTGTATAAGGATTAAAGCAATGAGTCATGAGCTTGAGCAACGTAAAAAACACTTACAAGAACATTCTAAACAACTGATTGAGCTGGCGAATACTCAGGCAGGGTCAGCTTTAAAGTGTATTCATCTGCTGAGTGTGGTAGGTGGGGCGACAGAAGCAACTTATAAAGCCATTGAGCAGCGTATTTTGACAGACAAAGATACAACAGGAGCATATCATCTGGCGTTGATGGCACAAAGCACCGCAGATTTACCCATTGATGCTCGGCAGTTAATTGAGTTAGTGATTACTAACGGTGATATCATGCAGTGTTTATCGTTATTAAAAAACTTACCCCTGCCACCTGTCGATGCCATCAAAGCAAAAATTATGGATAGTGGTGATGTGTCAGCAATACAGGCCATGACAGAGTATCTACACAATAACCCTGAAGGCTACGGTAGCCAAATAACTGCCAGTGGTGTAGGGGGACAAAAAGACCGCATTGTACCATTGAGTGAGTGATATTGATTAAGTAGTGATTAAGTAGTGAGGATGCTATTGGTAAGACTTATTGCATAATCCACATCCAGCTTAATAAGATGGCAAATGAGGCAAATGCGGTTGGAATACCATATTTTGCAAATTCAGCAAAACTAATTTTGATACCAAAGTTAGCAGCATATTGCACCACAACAATATTTGCCATACTACCAATTAACAGCATATTACCCGCAAAAGAGTTTGACAATGCCAGTGCATAACCATTCACAGGGTTACTAAAGTCGGTAACATTAACCAATAGCATCACTGCTGCTGAGTTATTAATTAAGTTACTCAATACGCCACTGGTAATAGCAAGAGTAAATGGATTATCTAAATTAATATGGTGGCGAGTTAGTATCTCTACCCCTTGTTGTGCCAATCCAGATTGATGAAATGCACCAACCACCACAAACAGTCCTGTAAAAAGCAATAGTAACTGCCAGTCCACCCCTTGTAATACCTGCTTACTACTTAAGCGGTGGCTACATAATAATAACCCTGCCATCGTTAAAGCTGCCAGATAGTGTGGTATGTCAGTAAAAAATAAGCATACAATAATAGCTAAAGAGCCAAGCCCTTTGGTTGTCCGCCATGTATTAAATGGCATATCATCCGTGATGGTAGGGCTGGGTGTTTTGCCTTCTGGTAGATGAAATTGCTTGTGTCCTAAAAAATATACCACAATATAAGCTGCCGCCATTGCTAAGCATACTGGTGTTGCTACCCACGCCATATATGCTCCAAAATCAAGGTGTGCAAGTTGCCCTACCAAGACATTTTGTGCATTACCAATGGTGGTTAATGTGCAACCAATATTGCTGGCAAGAGCAAGTGCTATCAAAAAAGGTACAGGGTTATAACCTTTTTTGAGGGTGGCTTGGGCAATAACAGGTGCAAAGGCAAAGCAAACCACATCATTATTTAAAAAGGCGGCTAAAAATCCTGATGAAGCCATCAATATGGCAAGGAAAACCGCAGGTTTATCCAAATATTGTGCAATAAAAATAGCAGTTCGATGATAAAAGCCAGCCAGTCGTAATTGTGAAGCAATCACCATCAAAGAAAATAATAAAATCATTGAAGGGGCACTGATACTATCAACTGCTTGTTTTAAGCTAATACTGCCAACCGCCAGCATGGCAATGCTACCCAGCAAAATAATACCTGTCCGATCAAGTGCTAAACCATAAATACGCCCAATAGCAATACCAAGATAAGTCAAACAGAAGATAACCAATGTGGTCATTTGCAAAGTATGTGGGGCAAGATGAATAATAGCATCCATATTTTTATATCCTAAGTCTAAATCTTATTAAAAAAATGACTTGCTAAAGAAATAGGAAGATTGAATAATATTAGTTATATTAATGCCTATTTTTTATAGTCATTGATGATTGCTATTCGTTATTATAAATATGAGTGAATTGAGTTTATTAAGCTAATTATATTATTGGTGCTAGTAACACAGTCTTTGAATTCTACAATAAACTGAATAGATATTCCTAGTCAATTGTCATATTAAAATATGATAAATTATATAGTAGCTGTTGTTGCTTATATCGCTTGATATAACATGTATAAATATGGTCAGCTCAATACAAAACTGGATTATATGTAGTGGTTTTATGATAAGGGTTTTGGTAAAAACTACAACAAAAACAACAAATTGAAATGTTTTATATAAAAATTGTAGTATTAAAAATAGGCTAAAAAAATATAAACCGTTTATCTATTTATTATTTTAAGAATAAATCTTTATGAGTTATAAAATCAGTTTTGTAGTGCTAATGCAGTTGTCTGCTCATTTTGTGATACAAATATATACTCAAGCTCATACCTAATATATTTATTATAAATAATACATAATTTTTGTATGACAATATAACAATGTAGCGTGTTTATACTTTACATAATAAGGAGAAGATAATGGATGATGTAAAACAACAAATAAAAATGCCTGATGCTACTGGAGCTTCAACCTCTATTGACCTTGAAAAAGCTCCCATTGATACTGTCATCAGCAAACTCAATACCAATCCTGAGCAAGGGTTGACAGCAGCAGAAGCAAAAACACGCCTTGATAAATACGGGGTCAATGCCCTGACCGAAAAAGAAGAAAGTTTTGCTCATAAGTTGCTAAAACACTTTACTGGGCCTATCGCTTATATGATTGAGGCAGCAGCGATTGTTTCAGCGATTATTGGGCATTGGGAAGATTTTGCCATTATTACCACCTTGTTATTATTTAACGTTGCCATTGAAGTTTGGCAAGACCGCAAAGCCTCAAATGCACTATCTGCGCTAAAAAAAGGACTTGCACCTGAAGCAATAGCCAAACGTGATGGCAACTGGCAAAACATTGATGCTGCGACCTTAGTTCCGGGGGATATTGTCAAAATTCGTTTGGGTATGATTGTGCCTGCTGATATTCGTTTATTATCAGGCGATTTTGCCAGTATCGACCAAGCTGCCTTAACGGGTGAGTCCTTGCCTGTGAATAAAAAAGTGGGTGATGAGGCGTATTCAGGCAGTATCGTTAAGCAAGGTGAAATGGAAGCAGTGGTGATTGCCACAGGCTCAAATACCTTTTTTGGACGTACTGCTAAACTTGTTGCCAATGCAGGCTCTGCCAGCCATGCCCAAAAAGCGATGTTTCAAATTGGTAACTTCTTAATCATTATTGCGGTGATTTTGGCAACCATCATGGTCGCCTTCCGCCTATATCATGACATGGTGGTTACTCACACGTGGAGTATGCACGATGGGCTTTCTATTTTGCAGTTTGTCTTGGTATTATTGGTTGCTTCAATTCCTGTGGCAATGCCAACTGTCTTTTCCATTACCCTTGCCTTAGGGGCATTGGATTTATCCAAACAAAAAGCAATTGTGTCAAAATTATCCGCCATTGAAGAGATGGCGGGAGTAGATATTTTATGCTCTGATAAAACAGGCACATTGACCAAAAACCAGCTCAAACTTGGTACACCTGTGCTTATTGCAGGCAAGGATGCACAAGATTGTATCCTTGCAGGGGCATTAGCCTCACGTAGTGAAGACCATGATGCCATTGATACGGCGGTGATTGATGCACTTAGCGATACCAATGCCACCAAAGCCTATACCATACAAAAATTCACCCCATTTGACCCTGTAGGCAAACGCAGTGAGGCGATCATCACTGACTCAGCAGGCAAGCAATTTATGGTGAGTAAAGGGGCGCCACAAGTGATGGTGGATTTGGCAAAACCTGCTCAAGAGGTGATTGATAAGGTCAATCAAACGGTCAGTGAGCTTGCTGCCAAAGGCTCTCGGGCGTTGGGTGTGGCACGCTCAGAAGATGGCGGAAAAACGTGGTCATTACTGGGTATTTTACCGATGTTTGACCCACCACGTGATGATTCTAAAGCCACTATTGAATCCGCAAATGCCAAAGGTGTGAAGGTAAAAATGATTACGGGTGATGATACTGCCATTGCCATTGAAACTGCCCGCCAGCTTGGCATGGGAACGAATATCTTTACTGCCTCAGATGTATTCCCCAAAGACATGGACCCTGATAATGTTCCTAAAGCCATTGCTGACCAAATCGAGGCAGCAGATGGCTTTGCTCGTGTGTTTCCTGAACACAAATATGCCATCGTTAAAGCACTGCAACAGCGCGGGCATATCGTTGCCATGACAGGTGATGGGGTCAATGATGCCCCTGCATTAAAGCAAGCCAACTGTGGCACGGCTGTATCAGGGGCTACAGATGCTGCACGTGGCGCGGCTGCCTTAATTTTGACCGCACCGGGGCTATCAGTGATTAATACTGCCATCAATGAGGCGCGGCAAATTTTTGCTCGAATCACCAGTTACACTATTTATCGGGTTGCTTTGACCATGTCGATTATGTTTTTGGTGGTGATTTCGTCTATTTTTCTTAATTTCCAACCCTTAACTGCTGTGATGATTGTGGTTATTTCATTACTTGATGATGTGCCGATTATGGCTATCGCCTACGACCACACGTCAATTAGCAAACAACCAATCCATTGGGAAATGAAAAAATTACTGCCTTTATCAGGCATTATCGGCTTTTTTTCGGTCATTCAATCGGTGGTATTGCTGGTCTTTGGCTTTAATGCCTTACATCACCCAGATACTTACTCATGGTTTAGCGTTGCTAGTGAAGCAGAACTGCAAACCATCATGTTTTTACAGTTAGTTTCTGGTGGGCATTTACTGCTATTTATCACCCGCTCTGAAGGCTGGTTTTTTCAGCGTCCTTACCCTGCTGGTATTTTATTTGGAGCAATCGCTATTACCCAAGTTATCGCTATTGCCATGTGTGGTTTTGGCTGGTTTATTAAAGCCATCTCTTGGGAAATGGTTATCCTTGTCTGTTTATACGATGTTATCTGGATGTTTATCATTGATGCCATTCGCCAAGTATCAGATAAAATGATTAACCATCGCAGTGAGCAACATAAAAAAAGCATCGCTACGGTGAATATATCACTAAACCCTGCCAGTATAAGCCATACCACAAAAACCTAAGTTGGCAACCTTAACGCTTACTTAACGATTAATAACAGTAATAACAATAGAAGGAATATAAACCATGAGTAAAGATAATAACTATCAAAATTACCAAGTAAAACAAGGTAAAAAACTTAAACTGAGCGACATTGACCCCAGTGATACAGGGGGCTATAGTGAAAAAAAAGCATTAGAGAAAACAGCAGACTACTGCAAAAAATTGGCAAAATGGCAAAGCAAACTTTATGCTGAAAAAAAGCAATCGTTGCTGATTGTTTTGCAAGCATTGGACGCTGGGGGTAAAGATGGTACAGTTAATCACGTCATCAATGCCCTAAATCCCCAAGGGGCAAAAGTGACTGGCTTTAAACAGCCTACTGCTGAAGAGTTAGCACATGACTTTTTATGGCGGATACACCCACATACACCTGCACATGGGGATATTGCGGTGTTTAATCGCTCACATTATGAAGATGTATTAGTGACTCGAGTGCATAAAATTATCGACATGCCGACCTGCAAAGCTCGCTATCAACGTATCAAAGAGTTTGAAGCATTGCTCACTGATAATAATACCAAAGTGGTGAAGTTCTTTTTGCATATCAGCAAAGAGGAACAGCTTAACCGCTTTGCTGAGCGTCTTGATAATCCTGCCAAAAACTGGAAAATTAGCGACTCGGATTATAGCGAGCGTCTATTGTGGGACGATTACACACAAGCCTTTGAAGACGCACTGTCAGCAACTTCTACCAAAGATGCTCCGTGGTATGTTATCCCTGCCAATAACAAATGGTATCGCAACCTTGTGGTGTCACAAATCCTTGCTGATACATTAAAAGCCATGCACCCACAATATCCACAGCCTAGCGTGGACTTAGATAAAATCCGCCAAGAATATCATCAGGCAAAAACGCAAGCGAAGAAACATAAAACAGGCACGTAGCTTTCTTTGACTATATCCATGCCATCTGTAGCAAATTATGCCATAATTCGCTTTATGATTTAGGGTCTGTTGAATTTTTATCCTGCTTTTCCTATGCAGATGAATGTTCAACAGACCCTAATTTCAGTAAGTTATTTAAGCTTAAAAACCCTTTACCATCAAAGGATAAAATAATATGGCAACATCTGAGCCAACCCTTCCAGATTCATCTAAAGATACAATAGCCCACCCGTCCATCCAGCCTATCCAGAGTCCATCCAATAGCCCAAAACAGCTATTTGCCGTGTATCTAAAAGGAATGGCAATGGGGTCGGCAGATATTGTCCCAGGGGTGTCAGGTGGGACGATAGCCTTAATCACAGGTATTTATGAGCGTCTGATTAATGCGTTAAGTCAAATTGGTATTGGACTGATTCCATTATTGCGACAGCATTGGCAACAACATGGCTTGGCTAGTGGTATTAAGGCAGTTTGGCAACAGGTAGATGCGACTTTTTTACTATGTTTGATTGCTGGCATTGCTACTAGCTTTATTAGCTTAGCGGGGGCAATCAAATATTTATTGGACAATCAGCCCTTATTAATTTGGTCATTCTTTTTTGGGCTGGTCATTGCAACGGTATTTATTTTATTAACCGAAGTAAAACGCTGGACTGTGGCTCGGGTATCATTGTTTGTGATTGGTGCTGTATTGGCAGTATTTATTAGCCAAGCGCCGATATTAAATACAGGGGCGACACCTAGCTTGCCTTATTTATTTTTTGCTGGGGCAATTGCTATTTGTGCGATGATATTGCCGGGGATTTCAGGATCATTTATTTTGTTGTTACTTGGGGCGTATGATGCTGTATTGCAGGCAGTGCATGACTGGAATTTTTCAGTCATTTTTAGTGTGGCGTCAGGGATGGTAGCAGGTTTGCTGGTCTTTACTCGACTGCTTAAGTGGCTATTACAGCGTTATTATCAAGGCACATTGGCACTATTAACCGGTTTTATTGCTGGTTCATTGGTTAAAATATGGCCGTGGCGAACGGAATCTTTGGGTAATTTAGCCCCTTGGCAATACTTTAATATCATGGCGACTCAGCCTGAAAATGGGCAAATCATACATTGGAGTGTATCACTGATATTAATTATTATTGGTGCTGTTGCTGTTACAGTCTTGTCATGGTGGGGACAAAAAACCAAAGCACATAAATAGCATCGCTAAATCTAAAATCTGCTAGGTAAAATAAGCAAACTCAATTAAACAAAACCTCTTTTTGAGCTTAATCTATTTTCTTGCGACATTGAATGTCGTATAGGTGATGTTAAGCTCTTTTGTTTATGCGATGAAGTTGCCATAATAACCTTGTCTTTAGGGACTGTTGAACATTCATCTTCATAGGAAAAATTGAGAAAAATTTGTCTTAGTCAAGGCAATGAATGCAGGTAATATCGAGATATTAACAAGTTCATTAACGTAGAATAAGGCAAATTTAGCCAATTTTTACATGAAAGTACAAAATAACGGTATCTCTTATAGGTGTTATCCTAACGTGGTGAAAGTTCAACAGCCCCTATAGTTAAAGAGCTAACCTCACTTACCATACTATCTGCTCTATTTGTTAGTATTTGGTCACTTTATATCTACTCTAGTCTTCTTTAACTATCATCTAATAGCAACACAATATATGAGAACAACGATGGATAATAACAGCACACAAAATAACATGAACAATGACACCCAAACTTCCTCACAAATTTCGTCACAAACCATCCCCAAGCCCAGCACTGGCTTAACCGCCATCATCTTGCATGACTCGTATTTTCGCGGTAAACGTACCCGTATCGTTTGTGATGGGCATACCAATAATACGGGCGATAACGGGGCAGGCAAAACCTCTGCTTTAAATCTTATCCCGATTTTTTATGGGCAAGAGCCAAACAAACTCATCACGCGAGCAGGCAATAAATCCAGCTTTATTGAATATTATTTGCCGTCCAATCAAAGCCTTATTATCTTTGAATATACGCGTGCACAAGGCAGTGTTCATAGTAGTCAGAGCAACAGTCAAGACCAGCCAGAGCATTATTGTGTCTGTCTGTACCGCAAACGCAACGATAGCAAATATGCTTACCGCTTTATCAAAGGGCGGGCTGATGACACCATTTTTCACCCTGATTTGGCACATTTATTTGCTGATGGCTTATCTAGTCATGAGATTTTGCTCAAGCTGTCATTAGACCAAAATTTTACCGTCAGCAACCAGATAGATAACATCATTGACTATCGTGACATCATTCAAAATGACTATCAAAACCTGCGTAAACGCAATAATAAAAACTCAGGACTGCTGGCATATCCAAGAATGTATGGACTTGCCAAAGAGCGAGTGCGTCATCTGGGGGCGTTAACATCGGTGGTACTACGCCATGACAAGCTATTGGCACAGTTTAAAACCATGCTGGTGGACTGCTTTTTAAAAAATGAAATCAGCATTCAGCAAGCCCCCACTTATGATAAAAATCATCAACTGATTGATGATTTACGCTCACTACGAGCCTTTGGGCAACACCGCCACAGTATCGAGCAAGCCAACGGGCAAGCCCTTGCACTATTGCAAAACTGGGTAGAGCTTGACAGTTATATGCAGGTGAGCGAGCAGTCTTTGGCAAAGATTGGCACACATCAGCAACAGTTAAGCGAGCTTAAAGACAACTTAACCGAGCAGTATAACCAGATTAAAGAGAGTCATAATCAGCAAATTGAGCAACTAAAACGCCAGTTAAGTGAGACCAAGATTGAGCTGGATACGCACAAACGCAGACTGACAGAGCTCAATAAAGAACAGCAGTATTATCATAATCAGCAAATTGATGATAAACGCCAAGCACTATCCAACCTTGACGAATATCAACATGAATATGAGCGTAAACAACAGCTACTGGCTGATTTACAGCAATCTTTTGCCAAGCAAACACAGGATTATGAAAGCAAACTACGTCAGTTAGAAAGCCAACTTGCCCAAACCACAGAGCGGGTAAATTCACAGATTGAGCAGATTCGTAAGCGTAAAGATACAGAGATTAGCCATGTTGAGAGTCAGCGAGAACAACGGCAGGCGGTTAATCAAAATAAACTAGAAGAGATAAATACGCGTCAGCAACAGCAAATACAGGAGCGACAACAGCAAGCCCGCCCCATTGAGCTTGCCATTGAGATGATTAAACGCAATGTATTAAGCGATACTGAGGAGGCACAAAAACAACAACTTATCACCGAGCTTGAGCAAGCCAATCACAAAAATAGTCAATGGTATCAAGAGATTAAGCAACTACAAGCGGATATTACAGAGATTGAAAAACAACAAGCCCGTCAGCAAAAACGAGCAGATGATGACGACAATCTGGCTCAACGTATCCAAAGCCGTATCAAAGAGCTGGAGCGACAACTAAACCCTGAAGATAATAGTTTGTTATCGGTGTTAAAGGGCAATAAAAACAGTACACATGGAAATGGTGCAAATAGTGCATGGCAACAAACCATCGCCAAAGTCATCGACCCAAGCCTGATTCACCGTACCGACTTAAACCCCATTTGGCAAATTGGCGAAACTGGAGTTGAAGAGCCAAACTTTTATGGCTTAAACCTTAACCTTGACCCCATTGATATTCCTGACTTTGCCAGTGATGACCTTGCTTTGCGTCAACGTATTGATGAGCAGGTGCGAGCTTATGATGAAATCAAACAACAGCTTAATGAGCATAGCAAAGCGTTGCATGAGCTAAAGCAGGCATTAACCACAAAAAATACCCAAAAAACCTTGCTAGAGAACAACATCAGCAAAAATAATGCTCATATTGAGCAGATTAAACAGCGTCAAACACAGTTTGATGAGCAGTGCCAAGCCAATCAAAAACAACGCCTTGATGAGCAAACGCAAAAACTTGCCAAACATCAACAGCAACTAGATGAGTTACGCGAAAAGCATAAGCTAGAAAAACAGCAAAAAATGGCAGAAAATCAACAGGCTATTACGGAATTAAATCAAAAAATCACTGCCATTAAGCAAAGCCGAGATAATGACATTGATGAGAAAAATCAAATCATTAGCAAGGCAAAAGCCGATAAACAGCAACAACAAACCTTACGCACCCAAGCCTATGAGCAAGCATTACGAGAAAAAGGTGTCGATACACAAACGCTAAACAGCATTAAAAATGAATGTACGCAATTACACAAGCGTTATGAGCTGATTAAAGGCTATGAAAAACTGGTGGGACAATATGAGCGTTGGCTAAAAACCGAATGGATAGAAGAGCCAAACCTAAAACAACAAATTGAGCAGTTTAACGATAGCATTACTCAGCTTGATGACGATATTGAGCAAAAACAACAGCAACAACAGCAAGCATTGCACCAAAAAAACCAAGAGTTAAAACAGGTTGCAAAACGCTTGGCAAATTTGCAGGCACAACAAGACCGTATCGAAAGCTGGCAAAAGCAAGCACGTCCGAATGTCGGTTATTTGTACGAGCTACAAAAAACTGCCAGTTATCGCAGTCTGTTGGCGGTGCTACCCAATTTATCTAACCGCTCTGAAATAAACAGTGCTGATTTACAAAGCTCTTATTTAACAAGCACCGATATAAACTGGGACAGTGAAGAAGTCACTTGGTTAACCAGTATTGATACACTGGTGAGCCAGTGTGAGAAAGCGTTAGAGAGCATTTATCACACCGCTCAAAGCCTATATAGCGACATGAGTCAGTATATGGGCAGTAAGGTATATAAAGCGTGGCAAAACAGACAAAGCCAATATCGCCAAATGCACCAGATACCATCTTCTCAAGCCACAACAGTAACAAAAATAGCAACAGGACAACAACAGCCACAAACAGAACAAAGCACAGCAAGTTATGGCTTATCAATGCAGGTGAAATCACTGCTCGATGTGTTGTCATTACAGCAGGTGATGAATGAGGATTTTATACAACTGCAAAAGTCGATTTATGGCTCATTTGATAGCATTGGCATTGATTTAAGCAACTATTATCATGTGCTAGATAAGATTAACAGTAAGGTGAAAAGTATTGGTAATCGCCTTGCTAAAGACATTAATACCCAACATGAATTTACCGCTCTTAGTGATATTCGCATTGAGCTGACCTCAAAGATTCATGAATACGCCATCTGGCAGGAGCTACAGGTATTTAATGATAACTATGAAAAATGGCGACTGAACAGTAAAGAGCTACCTGATGAGGCATTTATCAATAGCTTTGAGCGGGTCGCTACTTCATTTGCTCAGACGCAGATTGATTTAAATATCGACTCTTTGGTCGAGATGACGATTCAAATTACTGAAAATGGTCGCCAAGTACCCATCAAAACCGACAACGACCTACAGCACGCCAGTAGTACAGGGCTGTCGATGTTGGCGGTGATTGTGGTCTTTTGTGGTATGACTCGTTATCTTTGCCCTGATGACAGCGTCACCATTCATTGGCCATTGGACGAAATTGGCAAACTCTCTGGCAAAAATACGGTGCTACTGTTTAACCTAATGGAGCAGTATAACGTTACATTATTTTGTGCTCAACCTGATGCCAGCCCTGCTTTAAACCGCTTTTTTGTTAATAAAAACCTATTGGACTTTAAAAAAGGGGTGCGTCAGTTTGAAGTCACCACTCGCCAAACCAGCAACCCTTTATTAAAAGCTAGCCTCAATTAACAATTAGCCTTTATATAACAAAATAACCCGACCAGAGAGGTGCATCATGGCACAGACATTTAGCAGATTAACCCTAAAGTTATTACAAGGGCATATCATTGATGACATCACCGAGCCTGCGTTGATGGGTTGGCTTGATGATGAGAGCAACTTTGCCAGTTTGCAGGACTATTTGGCAAAGCTAAACCGTCAAGTGCTGTTTACCAATGACAGACGCGGGGCATATTTGGGCTTTATTGAGCTGTATGACAAAGAAAGTAGCCAAGCCATTCGTCAATCTTTTAGCCAAATTAGCCTGACTTTATTTCCGCTGATTTTGTGGCTACGTCTGGTGCGTGGGGCTACTGATAGCAGTCGCCCCTTACAAGCAGGTGATAACATTCATCTATCTGAGTTGCTTGCCAGTATTGAGTCATCAAAACAGCTTGAGTTACAGCTTGCTGATATCATCAGCAAAATCGGTCGGCAAACCAAAGAGGCAAAAAAGCAGTTATACAGCCTTGTTGATTACCTAGAAAATACTGGCTATCTGCACCCTGCTGGCTCAAATGGCATGATATATAAAGCCACCGCAAAATGGTCGCTACTTTATGACCAGCTAGAATATCTGGCAAAGTTTCAGCACTTTAACCAAGATGATGACAGCATCAATGAGCAAGCCCACAATAGCTATCAAAGCAGTTTGGACTTAACAAATACAGAAGGTGCAGAAGAAGTAAATATAGAAGAAACAGAGAAATCAGAAATGGACAAACCGCCATTGACAACCGAGCAAGGGGAAGAGGTCGAAGGAGAAGAAAAAGAAGTCATAGAAGAAGAAAAAGGGGGCGATGATGGCAAATGATAATCAGCATAATAGCCAATCTAGTCAGCCCAGCCACTCTAGCCAAAATGGCTATTTGCCTGCTAATGACAGCAAAAAAGCCACCAAAGCCTTGCTCAAGCATATTGATATTACCACCTATGCCAGTATTGAAAATGGGGGCTTTATTGAGGACATTGCTGATAATCAAAAAGCCATTGAATCGCTAGCAAAAAACAAACTTGGCTTTATGATTGAGGAAATGCAGGGCTTTCAGCTTGCAGGCTCAGTACTTCGTTATGTGCATCATACCACCCAGACCAGTCGCCTACGAGCCTCTAGCGAAACGTTGGCAGGGCTGATTGATGAGTTAGAGGGCAAAATCGAAACTTACCACACCCTAAAACGGCGGGGCAGTCAGGATACGGACTATTTTGAAAGCGAAATCCAAGAGCGGGTGATACAGATTATTGATGAGCTGTCACAAGCGACATTGCACTTTTCATATCAGGTGCATAATGTGCTAAACATCATCACTGATTTGGACGTGCGTATCCGTGAAAATGAAAATGCACTAAAGACCATTGACAGCCTAAATGCGGTGTTTTATCACCTGAATGTTGAGAAACTATCCACTCTTGCCAGAAATGATGAGTTTTTACAGCCATTATTACTTAGGATTTTAAAATCCAAACTTGACCAAGCCATTAAAGAGCTTATCCAAGCAGGGCATCAACTTCGCCAAAACCTCACCCAACTACAGCAGGATAAACGTTGGCAAGCCCTAAACCATCTGGTCGATGACTGGTATCAACACTTTATTAAAAATCCTACCTTTCTACCAGATATCAGTTTGGCAACGCATGGTGAGTCATGTTTTAACCTTGCCACCGCCTTAAACATTACCACCTATCCTGATTTGGACGACCCCAGCCATGAGGCAGTGATTGCAGATTTTGGTGAGAGCCTTGCCAAACAGTTAGTGCCACTGCCAAGCCAAAGTGAGCAATCCAGCACTGATAAAGACCGTACCACCCCTGTTGATGATGTCAGCCATCAAGAAACCGAGCAGGTCGAAATGTCGCCATTTTATCAGGCGATAGAGCAGTTTTTTGAGGCGTTGACCTTAGATGATGGGTTAAGCCGTCTATCAGGGGTGCAGGCATGGCAGACACTTTTTGCTCAAGACCAGCCCGTTTTTGTGGTCGATGATGAGCCAATCACCCTTGAAGACTGGCTGTTGGGCTTGGTCAATCATTATTATGCCTATCAAAGCCTTTTTGAGCCTGCTTTACAGCTTGAGTTTGAGGAATATCCTGTTACCCATTATTCAGGGAATTATAAAGTGACTGATGTGATTATTGCTCATGCTGTTTAATGCTAAAAATAAAAGTTGGTGGTAGTGTTTTATAAATTATTCTCCCCCCTCCCTAACCCTCCCCCAAAGGTGGAGGGAACTGTTCCCCCAGTAGTTAATTAAAAATAGCCAAAGCGTCATTGTTTCAACACCAAACAGGTATCACCTATGCAAACTACCTTAACTATCCAACAGCAAAAAGTCATTGAAGGTTTATTAAAAAACCGTCCCAAAAGTATCAAAGCCAATAAAACCTTGACCGACTTTGCTGAGCAAGGCTATGGCACACTATCTGGCAAAACCATTCATTATACCGCCCAAGACTTTGCCAACTTTGAGCAACTGATTGGCAACAGCTTTCTTGGCAATAGCAAACTGACCACTGATGAATTTAGCCAGTTGGATAACCGCCTTGAGGTTGCAAAATATAACAAGAATGAAAAGTCCAATCATGTTTCAGTGTTTGGGCAACAAATTCTAGTCGTTGGTATGGGTTGTGATATCCCATTGTGTGCTATGGATAATGCAAACTTAACCGAAATGACGGAAAAAAATCCTGAATTGACCATGCCCGCCACACCGATTGGGGTACTGCCGACCATCTTGCCAGAATATCTAGATGGTAGCCGTATGCACAAACTTATCATCATTGAAAATGGACAACTGATGACCCACTGGTGGCAATGGCGAGAAAACCTACCAACCAACTGGCAAAATGCCGTTTTGCTGTATCGTGGGCATGGCGACAATATCGCCAAACTGCTGGCATGGCTCACCACTTTATCATCTCAGTGCGAGGTACTGCTTTGCTTTGATATGGATTTATCAGGGCTACAGATGATAAGTGACTATACAAGGCAACTAAAAAAGACAGGTTGCCAAGTGTCGGTGCTATTACCAAATATGCTTATCTCGAATACCGCTTGCTCTATCAATCCAGCCCCTGCCTATAATCAGCCCGAAAAAATCAGCCTACAACTGGCAAAGGTATCCTCTACAGCCATTCTGCCCACATTACAGCCCATTTATCAAACACTTATCAGCCATAACATCGCCTTAATGCAAGAGCATATCTTGCAAGATAAGACGATAGAATGGGCGGTGGTTGGGGTTTAATATTATTTGCCCCTTATCGGCAAAATTACTTATACTGTCCCTAATATAAGACAACAAACCCTATTTATAGCCCTTTTTATTCAATATTTAATAAAACCACAGGTCAGCAAATGGCAAAAACCAAAACCCCCAGCAAATCAGCCCCCATCTCTATTGAAGCGACTTTATGGAAAGCCGCCGACAAACTCCGCAAAAATATTGACGCTGCGGAATATAAACACGTCGTCTTAGGCTTAATATTTCTTAAATATATTTCTATCAGCTTTGAGGATATGTATAACAAGCTCAATGCAGACAGTGGCGAATATGAATATGCCGACCCAGAAGACCGTGACGAATACCTTGCCGAAAATGTGTTTTTTGTGCCAGCAACTGCGCGTTGGAGTTATCTTGTTAGTCAAGCCAAACAGCCTAATATCGGCAAAATCGTTGATGATGCCATGCTTGCCATTGAGGAGCAAAACGACCAGCTCAAAGGCGTACTGCCCAAAGTCTATGCCCGCCAAAACCTTGACGCCACCAGTCTGGGTGAGCTTATCGACCTTATCGGTAATATCGAAATGCAAGATGCCCAAGAGCGCTCAGCAGATGTACTCGGGCATGTGTTTGAATACTTTTTGGGAGAGTTTGCTTTAGCTGAAGGCAAGCAAGGCGGGCAGTTCTATACGCCCAAATGTATCGTCAGCCTATTGGTGCATATGATTGAACCCTATCAAGGGCGCGTCTTTGACCCTTGCTGTGGCTCAGGGGGCATGTTTGTGCAATCCGAACAGTTTGTCGAAGCGCATCAAGGGCGGGTTGATGACATCTCTATTTATGGGCAAGAGAGCAACCAAACCACATGGCGACTGTGCAAAATGAACCTTGCCATTCGTGGTATTGACTCAGAACACGTACGTTGGAACTCGGAAGGCTCATTCTTAAATAATGCCCACAAAGACCTAAAAGCCGACTTTATCCTTGCCAATCCACCGTTTAACGTCTCAGACTGGAGCGGTGAAATGCTCAAAGGTGACGCACGTTGGCAATACGGCACACCGCCGACAGGTAATGCCAACTTTGCATGGTTACAGCACTTCTTATATCACCTATCACCAAAAGGTCAAGCAGGCGTGGTATTGGCAAAAGGAGCATTAACCTCAAAGACCAGTGGTGAAGGTGACATACGCCAAGCCTTAATTGAGCAAGCCAACGTTATCGACTGTATTGTCAATTTACCTGCCAAGCTGTTTTTAAATACCCAAATCCCTGCCGCCTTATGGTTTATGCGTCGTGACAGAGCCTCTAGCAGTCGCTATCAAGACCGCAGTGGTGAGATTTTATTTATTGACGCCCGTAATATGGGTGAAATGATAAACCGCCGTAACCGTATCTTAACTGCCGAAGATATCCGCCAAATCAGTGATATTTATCATAACTGGCGTAATAAAGACGGTGACTATCAAGACGTCGCGGGCTTATGTGCGTCAGTGGCGATTAGCAAAGTGGCAGAGCTGGATTATGTACTGACTCCGGGTCGCTATGTGGGCTTACCTGAAGAAGAGGACGACTTTGACTTTAAAGAGCGTTTCACTGAGCTACAAGCCCAGTTGCAACAACAGCTTGAGCAAGAGCAAGCACTAAATCAAGACATACTAGCCAATTTAGCCAAAGTGCGTATTTAGTCAAAGTAGAATAAAGGTGGGGTTATGAGCGAGTGGAAAGAAGTTTTGGTTAAGGATTTAATAGCAGATAAAGTAATTGCAAAGCCACTAGATGGGAATCATGGAGGAACACACCCAAAAGGAAGTGATTTTGTCGCTAGTGGAATTCCATTTATTATGGCAACTGATATAAATAATGGAAAAGTTGATTTATACAACTGTAAATTTATAACAGAAAATCAAGCCAATAATCTAAGAAAGGGATTTTCTATAGAAGGTGATGTTTTATTAACACATAAAGCCTCTTTGGGAAGAACAGCAATTGTTCCAAAAATTACAACCCCATATATTATGTTAACACCTCAAGTTACATATTATAGAGTAATAAATCCAGATATATTAAATAATATTTATTTAAAATACTATTTTGATAGTCCATTTTTTCAAGAAACTTTAAATAATCATGGTGATGCAGGTTCAACAAGAGCATATGTGGGAATAACTGCTCAACAGGATTTACCAGTGATATTGCCACCACTACCCGAACAAAAAGCCATTGCTTCGGTGCTTACATCGCTTGATGATAAAATTGATTTATTACATCAGCAAAACCAAACTTTAGAAAAAATGGCAGAGACTTTATTTCGACAATGGTTTATTGAAGAAGCGGACGATGATTGGGAGGAGGGAGTAATTCCTGATGAGTTTAATATTATTATGGGACAATCACCTAAAGGCTCATCTTTTAATGAAGATAAGGTAGGAACGCCTATGTTTCAAGGAAGTACAGATTTTGGTTTCAGGTTTCCAAAAAATAGAGTATATACAACAGAACCAAAGCGTTTTGCATTACCACTTGATACTTTAATGAGTGTTAGAGCCCCTGTTGGAGCTCAAAATATGGCAAAAGAAAAAATATGTATTGGACGAGGATTAGCATCTTTTAGGAGTTTGAAAAATCCTGATTGGTATACTTATACTTATTATAAAATCAATTTTTTAATGTCAGAAATAAAAAAGTTTAATAATGAAGGAACAGTATTTGGGTCGATTGGAAAAAATGATATTGGTAATATTAAGGTAACTATACCAAGTGACGATGTAATAGAAAGTTTCGAAAAAATAGTAAAGCCAATGAATGATAAAATTATTAAAAATAGTTATCAAATCCAAACTCTTGAAAATTTAAGAGACACCTTATTACCCAAATTAATGAGCGGTGAAGTAAGCGTAGATTATCAATGCTAATCAATCCCCCGCAATTAAAGTTAATAACAGACAAATAAAATGGACAAAACAAAATAAAGGCAAAATACCCAATGACTTCCTCAAAAACGAGCAACCCAAACCCCACCGAAACCGCCATTGAACAAATGGCAATCGAGCAGCTACAAGCACTTGGCTATGACTATATCTATGGTCCAGATATCGAGCCTAGCAATAAAAACAGCAGTAAAGCTGATAGCCCTGCTAATAAAACTGTCTTACGCGCGTATAAACAAGTGCTACTCAAAGAGCATGTCTTAAATGCCTTAGCCCGTCTTAACCCACAGCTAAGCGCCGAGCAGTGCCAGCAAGCCTTTGCCCAAATTGATGACATTCAATCGCCCAGTATCATTGATAATAACAAACAATTTCACCGCCTAATGACCGAAGGCATTCCGCTTGATATCCACCAAGACGGACAGACGCAAGGTGAGCTGGCGTGGCTGATTGACTTTAATAACCCCAGCAATAATGACTTTGTGGCGGTCAACCAAATCACCATCAAAGGCGAACGGCGCAGCCACCGCCCCGATATTATCTTGTATATTAACGGCATACCATTGGTAGTGCTTGAGTTAAAAAAAGCCAGCGACCCGCAAGCCACCATTCACAGTGCCTACCAACAGCTTCAGACCTATCAAGCCAATATTCCGCAATTATTTACCTATAATGCCTTTAGCGTCATATCCGATGGACTAGAAGCGCAAGCAGGCACAATATCAGCAGACTTTAGCCGTTATATGGCATGGAAAACCGCCAACGGACAGCACATTGCCAAAGCCACCCAGCCCCAGCTTAACGTCTTAATTAATGGCTTGCTAAACCCTGTCACCTTGCTGGATATGGTGCGTCACTTTATCGTCTTTGAAGCGAGCAAAAGTGAAGATAGCAAAGGCATTATCACCATCACCAATATTAAAAAAATGGCGGCGTATCACCAATATTATGCGGTCAATGCAGCCGTTCTCTCAACCCTACGAGCCGCCGCCGTCAATACTGCTGCAACGGATGATACAACAGACAAAGCAAAAGCAGGGACAGATAAACATACCAATATCGCCTTTACTCAATCAGCCCCCGCTTATTCGGCAATGGTTGCCATGGATAAGCAAAACCGCCCATTATCAGACTTGGTCAGTAAGCAGCAGCAAGGCGACAAAAAAGCAGGCGTGGTCTGGCATACGCAAGGCTCGGGCAAATCTTTGTCAATGGTGTTTTATACGGGCAAAATCGTATTGGCACTAGATAACCCAACCGTCGTGGTCATCACCGACCGCAACGACTTAGACGACCAGCTATTTAGCACCTTTGCGGCTGCCAGCCAGCTACTACGGCAAACGCCCCGCCAAGCCGACAGTTGCGATGAGCTAAAAGAGCTACTCAAAGTCAGCTCAGGTGGTGTGGTCTTTACCACCATTCAAAAGTTCCAGCCAGATAATGGCAGCAGTGTCTATGAACAGCTATCTGACCGTCATAATATTGTCGTGATAGCCGATGAAGCCCACCGCTCACAATATGGCTTTGCTGCCAAAGAAGTCGATGTCATGGATGATGACGGCAATGTATCTGGCAAACGCACCGTTTATGGCTTTGCAAAATATCTACGAGATGCGCTGCCCAATGCCACCTATTTGGGCTTTACAGGAACGCCCATTGAAAAAACAGATGTCAATACGCCGGCTGTGTTTGGGGATTATGTCGATATTTATGACATATCCCAAGCAGTAGAAGACGGGGCAACGGTGCGTATATTCTATGAAAGCCGCCTTGCCAAAATTGCCATTAGTGAAGAAGGGCGGGCGCTGATTGAAGACTTAGATAACGAGTTTAGCGAAGAGGAACTGACCGAAACCCAAAAGCAACGGGCAAAATGGGCAAAAGTAGAAGCCTTGATTGGCAGTGAGCAACGCCTGCAAGCCATCGCCAAAGACATCGTTCAGCACTTTGAAGCAAGGCTGACCGCCAATGCTGGTAATGGTAAAGGTATGATTGTCGCCATGTCGCGGCGGATTGCCGTCAGGCTGTACGAAAATATCATCGCCCTACGTCCTGAATGGCACAGTGATGAGCTAAACGATGGGGTAATAAAAGTCGTGATGACCTCGTCTGCCTCTGATGGGGCAGACATTGCCCGCCATCATACCACCAAATCACAACGGCAAGCTCTTGCCAACCGTATGAAAGACAATGACGATAAACTTAAGCTGGTTATCGTGCGTGATATGTGGCTGACAGGATTTGACGCCCCCAGTATGCATACCCTATACATTGATAAACCGATGAAAGGGCATAACCTCATGCAAGCCATCGCTCGTGTCAATCGGGTCTATAAAGACAAAGCAGGCGGGCTGGTAGTTGATTATTTGGGTATCGCCGCTGACCTCAAAGAAGCCTTGAGTTTCTACTCAGAAGCAGGCGGCAAAGGCAATCCTGCTGAGTTACAAGAAGATGCCGTCGCCATCTTGCAAGAAAAGCTCGAAGTGCTAGAGGGTATCATGTATGGCTTTGATATTAGCGAATATTTTACTGCTGATACCGCCCGCAAACTCGCCATTATCCTAGAAGCAGAAGACCATATCCTATCAATAGACCAAGGGCAGGGCAAAGAGCGGTTTTTGACTGCTGTCTCTGCCTTATCGCAAGCCTTTGCTTTGGCTACCCCGCACCCCACCGCCATGGAAGCTGCCCCACAAGTGGCATTTTATCAAGCCATCAAAGCCCGCCTTATAAAGTTTGACCCTGCACTCTCAGGCAGTATCACTAATGGGGACGATGTCGCATTAGAAGCCCGAGTCAAGCAGACCATTGATAATGCCCTAGTCAGTGAAGAAGTGGTCGATATCTTTGACGCAGCAGGTATCCAAAAGCCAGATATTTCTATCTTATCTGATGACTTTATGGAAGAGATGCGAGACTATCCACACAAAAATATTGCCCTTGAAGCATTAAAAAAACTGCTCACAGATGAGATTAAAGTGCGTGAACAAAAAAGCGTCACTCAAGGCAAAAAGCTGATGGACATGCTGTCATCTGCCATCAATAAATATCAAAATAAAGTCATCAGTGCTGCTGAAGTCATTGATGAGCTGATAAAACTGGCAAAAGACATTAACGCCTCAGATGAGCTTGCCAAAGAGATGAATTTGACCGACTTTGAGTTTGCGTTTTATTCAGCAGTCGCCGATAACCAAAGCGCTAAAGAGCTGATGAGTAAAGAAAAGCTCAGAGAGCTTGCGGTGGTGTTGACCGAGTCGATTCGTAATAGTGTATCGGTGGACTGGACAGTACGTGAGTCGGCACGAGCCAAAATCCGTACCACTGTCAAACGCTTGCTCAAAAAATACGGCTATCCACCTGATATGGAGGCACTGGCGACCGAAACGGTACTTGAGCAAGCCGAAATGATGGCTGAAGAATTAAGCAGAGAATAGGGTCTGTTGAACTTTCACCCCGTCAGGCTAATACCTACAAGGAATATAGCTACTTTTTACTTTCATGTAAAAATTGGCTAAATTTGCCTTATTCTGCGTTAATGAACTGGTTAATATCCCGATATTACCTGTGTTCATTGCCTTGACTAAGTCACTGCTTATTAAAATCAGTATCTCAATTTTTCCTATGAAGATGAATGTTCAACAGACCCTAGTTACCATACTTTCTGATGGTTAGGTATGCTCTGATAGTCAGGTATGGTCAGCGAAGTTATACACTGGCACACAGTCAAACTGGCTTGCCGTACTACCTTAATCAGCAGTTAAAAACAGCACTGGCAAAACTTTAGTGCCTTTGGGTGGATATTAAAAAATCGCTATCTTTCACACATAGGGCTGTGCTATACTTCGCGCCTTGCTGATTGATAACATCGCCTGCAATTGACGTCTGGAGTAGACACCTATTCATATTGTTGCCGATGATTTTGAGCTGAGACAGCCTCAACCCATGATGTGCTATTTATTCAATAATATAAATAGCAAACGAAACATCATATATTGAGACCAAATGACTGCCAGCGATTCACGGTAACAACCCCAAAATACAACGATGCCATATAACACAGGATGTGTGATAGCCAGTTGTTTATCTGTGTTGTGCCTTTTTTATCCCAATATTTTATCCAAAATATTTATTAGACAAATAACTGACGTGTCAGCATACGGAGCAGTTTTGTCAACTTATGACCTCTTAAAGGACACACATGACAGATAATATGAATACACAGTTAGATAATGCCAGCATTAAAGCAGATGCAGATTTAAGTTTTGTTGATTTAGAGCTATCAACACAGCTATTAGATGCGTTGAGCGCCAGTGGCTATGACCAACCAACCCCAATTCAAGCTCAAGCCATTCCACCTGCCTTAGCAGGACGTGATTTACTACTTTCTGCACAAACAGGCAGTGGTAAAACAGCCGCGTTTGTTTTGCCAGTTTTGGATAAAATCATCCGTGAAAAGGCGAGTAATAAAGTCGTACATACAGTGATATTGACGCCAACACGTGAGCTTGCCAATCAGGTGAGTGATAGTGTGCGTCGCTATAGCGCCCAGACTCGCAATATCTTTAGTGTGCCATTAGTTGGTGGTGCGCCATATGGTGGTCAGATTCGTGCGCTTAAAAAAGGTGTGCAGATTATTATTGCCACACCGGGTCGCTTTATTGACCATATGAAATCTGAGCGTATTGATTTGTCAGATTTGGATATTTTGATTCTGGATGAAGCTGACCGTATGCTAGATATGGGCTTTGCCGATGACATCGAAAAAATCATGCAAGCAGCACCAAAAACACGTCAAACCATTATGTCTTCTGCCACATGGGACGGACCAGTTGGCAAAATTGCTGAAAGCTTTACCAATAACCCAGAGCGTATCTCTATCGCTGTAGAGACGGCTCATATCGAAGAAACAGTTTATTATTGTGATGATTTTAATCATAAAAATGACTTACTAGATAGCCTATTAAACAACCCAGATGTCAATCAAGCCATCGTATTTGCTGCGACAAAACGTAGCTGTGAAACTTTATCTAAAAGTTTGGTAGAAAAGGGTCATAAAGCCCGCTTTTTACATGGTGACTTACCACAAAATAAACGTACCCGCATCATCAATGATGTGAAAGCTGGCAAAGTGGATATTCTTGTTGCTACTGATGTGGCAGCACGTGGTATTGATGTTAGCGGTATTACCCATGTCTTTAACTATGACTTGCCACGTCAGGTCGAAGATTACGTGCATCGTATTGGGCGTAGTGGACGTGCAGGACGTACAGGGATTGCACTGAACCTATGTAGTATTGATGACCGCTCACAGTTGGCTGCCATCAACCGTTATCTTAAACGTCATATGACCGTTGCAGAAGTAGAAGGGCTTGAGCCAAAGAAAAATACCAAAGACCTAAAAGTCGGTAGTGGTAGTAAGCGTGGACGCGGTGGCAATCGCGGACGTGGCGGTAATGGCAACGGTCGTGGTCGCAGTGGCAATAATGCTGGCGGTTATCGAGGTCGTCGCAGCTCAGAAGGTGGGCGTGATAGTCGTGCAGAAGGTCGTTCAGACAGTCGTTCAGAAAACCGTGGTAGCAGAGCTGCTGACAGTGGCAGTGCATATGGCGAAAAACGCCGTGGCAGTGGTAATGGTGGAAATGACAGTCGTAATGACAATCGCTCTAGTCACTCTGATAGTAAGCGTGCAGGCTACCGTGGCAAACCTGCTGGCAAGTCTGGTCAATCTCGTCCAGCACGCTCAGAGCGTCGCAGTGCTTCAGAGTCAGGTAATGGTAATGCGAAAGGCTATTACTCAGGTAAGCCTTCTGGTCAACGTCGTAGCTCATCGCGCTCAAATGATGGCAACCGTGCGCCACGCCGTGGCTAGTTAATCATGACTTATGTTTAGCTACTTAGCCATTTAGAATGGTCAACAGAATCTCATAAGTTTTAATTAGCTGTGATGATAAATCAAAAACCAGATAGTGAATCAGTCACTATCTGGTTTTTTGTGCTTATTGAATAGGTCTTTATACTCAGGTCGCCTTGTATCTGTTTTAGTATTTTTTGTCTATCATTTCTCTTATGATATTTTTCACTATTAATAAAATTTAATATTCCTCAATAGAATAAATATAGTCCAACAAAGTATCCATTTGATAGCGATTCTTCGTTATACTACTCGCCCTTTAAGTTTATCTACATACTGCACCCTTTAAGGAAGTATATTATGAAACGTCGTACTTTATTAACTTTTGCTGCCAGTGCTGTTTTACTTGCTGCTTGCTCACAATCAAATACTCCAAATCAAGATGCTGGTGCAGACAATAGTGCTGTAGAGGGTAGCTCTGAGCTACTAAATCGTATTAATAATGGTGAGGCCATTCACGTTGGTACAGAAGGAACGTATCCTCCGTTTACCTATCATGATGTGGACGGTAAGTTGACTGGTTATGATGTTGAAGTGACAAAAGCCGTTGCGGATAAGTTGGGTGTTCCAGTTGAGTTTAATGAAACCCAGTGGGATGCTATGCTGGCAGGACTCGATGCACAGCGCTTTGATATGGTAGCAAACCAAGTGAGCTTAACCACGCCTGAGCGTCAAGCTAAATATGATAAGGTAACCCCTTATAGCTGGTCTGGTGCGGTTGTGTTAGCACCAAAAGAAGACAGCCGTTTTAGTGCTTGGGACAATCTAAAAGGTCTGCGCTCAGCACAGTCATTGAGCAGTAACTATGGTGAGCTGGCAGAGCAGTATGAGGCTGAAATCGTTCCTGTTGAAGGTATGGCTCAAGCCATTGAGCTGGTGAAACAGGGACGTGCAGACTTTACCTTAAATGACCGCTTGGCAGTGTTGGACTATCTGAAAAAACACCCTGAAAGTGGTTTGGAAATTAAGCTGGTCGCACCTGCCAGTGAGCAACGCGGTTCAGGTCTGATTTTGCTAAAAGGTAATGATGAAGTTGTCACTAAACTCAATGATGCCATGCAACAGTTACAAGAAGATGGCACATTAACTCGATTAAGTGAGCAGTTTTTTGGACAGGACATCAGCCAGCAACAGTAGTCATATAGTAGTCATTATGTATGGCAAGTCATAAAGATATGATGCGTGGCTTTTTGATGGATAACAGATAACTTAGTAATAATTGGTAATAAGGTGATAATGATGACTTGGTTGGCTGATTGGTTAGCAATGTTGCCATTTATGTCGCCAGAGCGGGCAGATATTGTCATCAACTCGTTTTGGCCGATGCTGAAAGGTGGGATATATTATTCTATTCCTTTGGCGTTGATATCCTTTACAATTGGGATAATAATCGCCTTAGTGGTGGCATTGATACGTATTGTGCCACGTAGTTCTGTTGTCCATCAGATATTATATCGTTTGGCTCGTATATATGTGTCTGCGATTCGTGGCACACCGATGCTGGTACAGTTGTTTATTATCTTTTATGGTCTGCCAAATGTTGGTATTAAGCTTGACCCATTTCCCTCAGCCATCATTGCTTTTTCCTTAAATATCGGTGCATATGCGTCTGAGACAGTGCGTGCTTCTATATTGTCGATTCCTAAAGGGCAGTGGGAAGCAGGGGCGACAGTGGGTATGACCTATTTGCAGACTTTCCGCCATGTGATTTTGCCACAGGCATTGCGGGTGTCGGTACCACCATTGTCCAATACGTTTATTAGTCTGGTCAAAGATACTTCTTTGGCTTCGTTGGTACTGGTAGCAGAGCTGTTTCGACAGGCGCAAATCATTACTGCTAGAAACTATGAATTTATGCTGGTATATACAGAAGCAGCGCTTATTTATTGGGTGATTTGTTTCCTATTAAGTTTGCTACAAGGTCGATTAGAAAAGCGTTTAGACCGCTATATTGCCAAATAGATAGCTAAGATTAAGCTAAATAGTGATTTGACCCTGCATTGATTCGGAGCGATGATGATTACAGTTTCCAATATTCATAAAGCATTTGGTGAGAATGAGGTCCTAAAAGGCATTGACCTACATATCAAAAAAGGTGAGGTCGTGGTTATTTTAGGGCCTTCTGGCTCAGGAAAAACGACGTTTTTGCGCTGTCTTAATGCTTTGGAGATACCTGAGCAAGGCACGATAACCTTTGATGATGGCTCATTGCAGGTAGACTTTGCTAAAAAACCAAATAAAAAAACACTATTGGCATTACAACGCAAATCAGGCATGGTTTTTCAGTCGTATAATTTATTTCCTCATAAAACGGCAGTAGAAAATTTAATGCTAGGACCTGTGGTTGTGCAGGGGAAAAATAAAGCACAAATGCGCCAGTCAGCTTTAGCACTATTAGATAAGGTTGGTCTAGCAGACAAAGCAAATCTATATCCTTTCCAGTTGTCTGGTGGACAGCAACAGCGTGTGGGTATCGCTAGAGCATTAGCCATTGAGCCTTCGTTATTATTATTTGATGAGCCAACATCAGCACTAGACCCTGAGTTGGTACAAGATGTTCTGAGTACCATGAAACAGCTTGCCTCTGAAGGTTGGACAATGGTGGTGGTCACACATGAGATTAATTTTGCTCGAGATGTTGCTGACCATGTCGTGCTTATGGAAGGTGGCTATGTGGTAGAAGCTGGCACGCCAGAGCAACTGTTTGAGCTATCTGAGCATCCACGTACACAGGCATTTTTACAGCGTATCACGACTTAGGACTCGTCAGTTATAGTTGTTGAGTTATTCTTTGCTGATAGGTCGATAGGTTTGCTGGTTAATAGGTTTGATGATTAACATTGTGGATAGCTAACCGCAACATCAACGACCTGAATACGCTTTTTATCACTGTCTTTTGTGTTTTGGTTGCTAAGCTCAATTGCCAGTCCCCCCAGTGCAGTTTCTTTGTATTTATCCATCATGTCTTCACCGGTTGCTTTCATCGTTGCGATGGCTTTGTCTAATGAGACATGATGTTTGCCATCACCACGTTTGGCAAGGCGGGCAGCATTAATGGCTTTAACCGATGCCATGGCATTACGCTCAATACAAGGAATTTGCACCAATCCACCAATTGGATCACAGGTCAATCCTAAATTGTGCTCGATACCAATCTCGGCAGCATTGGCACACTGTGCTGGTGTGAGTCCAAGAACATGCGCCATACCAGCCGCCGCCATGGCACATGCAGAGCCAACTTCCCCTTGGCAACCAACCTCTGCACCTGAAATAGAGGCATTTTGCTTAATAATTGTACCGATGGCAGCAGAGGTCAATAAAAATTCACGTACGCCTTGTTGTGAATAGTTTGGCAAAAAGTCACGGTAGTAGTGCAGTACCGCAGGAATAATACCAGCCGCACCATTAGTCGGTGCAGTAACGACCCGTCCGCCATTAGCATTTTCTTCATTGACTGCCAGTGCATATAGGTCAATCCAGTCCATTGCCATTAGCTGATCGTTAGTATCAGATGTGCTTTGAGTTTCTTGCATTAGTTGTTGATGCAAGGCTTTGGCACGACGTTTGACTTGTAAGCCACCCGGTAGAATCCCTTCTCCTGCACAGCCATTTGTGACACAGCTTTGCATGACTGACCAAATCTCATCAAGGTATTGCTCTATCTCTTCTTGACTTCTTAGCGCCAGCTCATTTGCCATCATAACTTCACTAATACTTAGCTGTTGCTGGTGACAGATGTCTAATAACTCTTGTGCGCTAGCAAACGGGTAGGGTATATTCTCTATGGTGATGTTATCGTTTGTATCTGCGTTAGTATCAGTCGTAGTGTCAACGGTGATATCAGTACCATCATCAAACTCATCAGCATTTACAATAAAGCCACCACCAATGGAGTAATAGGTCTGCTGGTAAGATTGGCCAGTGTCGCTATAAGCAGTGAGCGACATACCATTGGGATGGTGGGGTAGGTTGGTTTGCACATGCCAGATAATGTCTTGATGATAGTCAAAGGTTATCTGATGGCTGGCAGCAAGTATGAGCTGTTGTTGTTTGAAGACAGGGGCAAGATAAGTGCTGACTTGAGTGGTGTCTATTTGATTGGCTTTATGTCCAAGCAGACCTAAAATAATGGCTGTATCTGTTGCATGCCCTTTACCTGTGGCAGCAAGCGACCCGTATAAATCTACTTGAATACGTTTAACGGTTTCTAAAGAAAATTGAGTTTGTAAATCTATTAAAAAGGTATTGGCAGCGACCATAGGACCAACTGTATGCGAGCTTGAAGGCCCGATACCAATTTTAAACATATCAAATAGACTAATCATGAACTTCCTAAGAGGGTTATTTTGCTGGTGTATTCTAACACTTTGTTGCTATCGCTTTAATCAGAATTATTCCAAGTCAAAATTGCCTCAAAATACTCATTGTCTTGAGCAAATCCCTGAAAATCAGCCAATGGTGTTTGGTTAACCCAAACATATACCCATGCCTCACAGCTATCTGTCAGTTTATCTCGATTGATACATATAAAATTGGTTGTAACCTCAGCCTGCATTAACTTATCAAAGCAATCAGCCATTGTCTCAGTTACACTGACACACCCTGCAAAAATCTCATAAAGTTTAAGCTCTAAATCAGACAGTAGTGCATGGTTATTATAGTGTTGCTCAATGGGAATAAGTATGCCTTGCACCTGTTTTTGCAAACAAGCATGCCCACCTACTTGATTATTTAACCAAATACCTGATGGGGTAGGGTAAATTAGCATCGCCCCTGTTAACGAGTATAAATCAATGCGTTTTGTCATCAACTTAACCCATCATATTTATACTGACTAACTGGCTTGCAATAAAAAATTGCTTAATAAGCGTTTTGCACCTTCTGTAGCAAAGGATTCTGGGTGAAATTGTACCCCTTGAATGGGATAGTCTTTGTGGCGTAAGCCCATGATTTCCTGACATGATAAGGCGAATTGTTGCAGGGTTTGATGGTCAAAAGTAGCATTATTTTGCTTATCATTTTGTTCGTCAGCGACCACCGCAGTGACCAATAAACACTCAGGCATGCTATCTGCTTGCACCATGAGTGAGTGATAACGCATGATTTCAAGCTCTTGTGGTAAGCCAGCAAACACGCCTGCACCATCATGATAAATGGGAGAGGTTTTACCGTGCATCGGCAGTCCTGCCCGTACCACTTTTGCCCCAAACACATGGGCGATACCCTGCATACCCAAGCATACCCCCAATAATGGCGTGGTTTTGCCCATTTCGGTAATCACGTCACTACAGACGCCAAAATATGCAGGGTCATCAGGTGAGCCGGGGCCGGGTGAGATGATGATACGGTCAGGATTCATTGCTTGTACGTCTGCTAGGCTGATTTCATCATTGCGTTTAACGATGACTTCAGCATGTCCGTCTTGTGCTTGTAAAATCTCACCAACGTATTGGTAAAGATTAAAGGTAAATGAATCGTAGTTGTCGATGATTAAAACTTTCATGGTTTTCCTGATTATAATATTTGCTAAATGTTATTAGTAGGGTAGTGCTGGTTAATTACATTGAGTTAGGCATTTTATTCATTCATAAAACTATCCAATACCACTTTCATGGCTGATAGTTTACGCTGAATTTCCAGATATTCATCTTCTGGATTGGAGTCATACACATTGCCACCACAAGTTTGGGCATAGGCGGTTTCGCCATTGATAAACAAACTGCGAATGGGTATGGCAAAGATACAGTCACCATTAAAATTAAACGAGCCCAACGCACCACCATAAGCCCCACGTCCGTCTGGCTCTAGCTGATTGATAATCTTGATTGCCTCAATTTTGGGTGCACCCGATAGCGTGCCTGCAGGGAAATTACTTGCCAATGCGGTAAACATATCATGCTCAGGGTGCAAAATACCGACAATCTCAGAGGAGATATGCTGAACGTGCGAGTAGCGTTTGATGTCCATTAGGCTACGCACTTTGACCGTCCCAAACCGAGCTACTCGTCCGATGTCATTGCGGTGTAAATCAACCAGCATATTATGCTCGGCAATCTCTTTTTTATCATTTAATAATGCCCGAGCCAGTTTGCGGTCTTCAATTTCATTTGCCCCCCGTTTTGCTGTGCCTGCCAGTGGATAGGTTTCCATCTCGCCTTGCCGTAAGCGAAACAGTAGCTCAGGTGACGCGCCGATGATACGTTGTTTGCCAAATTTCATAAAATACATGTGCGGTGAAGGGTTGACCTCACGCAGTTTTTCATAAATCGGCATGTGTTCGCCAGTAATGCGATAGTTGGATTTAAAGCCGACTTCACATTGAAAAATACGCCCTGCGATGATGTCCTCTTTAACTTGTTTGACTGCCTCAGCGTGTTGCTCACGGCTCATCCCATCGCCCAAAAATTCTACTTTTGGTGGCTGATAACTGGGAATCGGTGCGTCTAGTAAGGCTTGAATATCTGCCATACGGTTGGCTTGGCTGGTATGGCTATTACCATTGTTAGAGTCTGCCTGTTTGTTCGGATAATAAAAATAAAAGATTTCCCCAGTCATTTTATCAAGGGTCAAGCCGTCTAAATAAACGCCAAATTTAAACGGCTCAAAATGCTCACTAGCTTTGGCATTAAGGGTTGGCTCAAAAAAATTGACGCTGTCATAGCCCAAATAGCCGACCAAGCCACCTGTTTGATTACGAGCGATGACGTGTTGTGGGGTAATCTCACGTAGTAGTTGGTAAGGGTTGTCTGTTGTGTAGGTTTCGGTTTGCCCTGTTTGGTTATTGGTAATCGCTAAAGTGTGACGGTCAGTGGCAGTGATGGTCATGATGGGGTCAAAACCAATGGCATGATGGCGAGAAATATGACTCTCTGCCCCTAATGACTCAAGCAGATAACAGGTGTCATATTGAGCTTCAATACGTTTAAATAACTCAAAAAAATCAATATCTTGCGTCAGTTTAATACGGGTGGGTTTACTGGCAATATTGATAGGGCTTGGCTTATTGTGAGCAGGCATGCTGTTTTGCGTTGTCATAAAGTTATCCAAAAAGTGTCGTTATAGAAAATAGTGTTCTAAAAAGTATGTTGCCCTTTGCATTAGATTAGAAGGGAATATAGAAGGGCAGAGTATTAAGTTAATCTTGCGTTTGCCGATGTGTTGCTAATAAATCGCTAATATCATGCTTTTGTAGAGCTTTTGCACCCCGAGAGACAGTGGCAATGCCTACTCCTAAATTATCGGCAATTTCTCGCTGGGTTGTGCCCTGCTCTAATAGGTCAAAAATACGGATACGGTTAGCAATCTCTTGTCGTTCTTTATCAGTGAGTAGGGCAGTCAGCACTGCGTCAATTTGTTTGCTATCATTACAGTTAGTAAGATGGGTTATGAGGCTTTGATAAGCGTCGTCAGTAGGGGTAGTTGCTATGGTCATAGTCTGAATTATCTATTACTTATTGGTATTGATGAGTTATAGTCTGCCTAATATAAATTCACCACAGTGTTACGTGTACTATGCTCACTTGGTTACCTTGTGGTGAAAGGATATTAGATTGTCTATCAATTAATAGTAAAACTTTTTGTTATTGTATTCTAGTACATTAGTACGAATTAGGCAAGGGTATCACCTAATTAAGAATGTTATGATATTTTATCATTGCTGGGATAAGTTGGGTTATAGAGTATATCTTATAATAAGAGGGTATCTGAACTTTGTATGTTCTGATGATACCCTCTAGCACTGATATTGATTTTTAATAGTTGTGCTTAATCTGACTGTGTTTGCAGTAAACCAGTACGATTATTCACAGCTTGCGGCACCAGTACGATGATTGATAGCACCATTTTCAGCTAGAAGCTGTTGCATCTCTTCAAGATTACGGCTGCAAGCATAAGAGTACGCGCTTTGATTGTAAGAGCCTAGGTTTTGATTTTGTGTGGTTGCTACTAAGTTAGGATCAGCACCTTGCTCTAAAAGGTATTTCACAGTTTCTAGACGATTGTTACTGGCAGCGACCATGATTAATGTTTCACCATCGTTTTCTACAGTTTGGTCATTTAAGTCAACGGGTTGTTCAGCATTTAGTAGTTGATGTACTTTTTTGACAATATCAGTATTTTTCCCTAATACTGCCGACTTCATCACATTATAAACATCACCTTTGTCTGTTGCGTGTAAATCTGCCCCTTGAGCGATTAAGTAATCAACCATATCTTCATAACCAATAAATGCCGCCCATCCTAAGGCTGTTTGATCTAGGCTACCAGTATCTTTGGCTTCTATATCTTGTCCATTTTCTACCATATATTTTACAGTATCTAAGTCGCCACGTTTGACAGCATCAAACCATGCAGCATCCGCACCTGTAGAAGGTTTGTTATAAAATATACGATGGGATAGTCTATTTGGGTTTGCAATATCGAAGTTTTCAGCATCGCTAAAACGGAACTGTGTTTTAGGTGTGGGTGCATCGGTGGCTATTGTTGCATGGTTATCTGATTGAGCATTTACTTGGTTATTTGATGCTGTATTGATGTTTGAACAGCCTGCTATCAATATTGCTATCATTGCAGTAGATAAAGCGTTACCAAAAATCTTTTTCATAAAACTACCTTAAATATGTAAAACTGACTTAACTATATATTTAAGTCAGTAGATTAATAGGTGGGTAATGATTATAAGCCCCTAAGAGATGGGGATAGAATTATACATGATAGTTGGCTTATTGTGTGGTTATAAAAGTAAATAATTGTTAAGGTTTATATATTGGTTTGTTGAATATTTATGTTGATAGGAAAAATTGAGATATTGCTTCTAACAAACGGTGACTTAGTCAGTAGTAGCTAATGTTTTAATGAATATTTCTAAATCATCTGTGTGATGAATAAGTTGTTAGCCGTCTTGTGCGTACTGACAACAAATTTCTAAATCATCTGTGTGATGAATAAGCTATCTTTGTGTGGCTTGTCAGCAAGCAGGCATTTCTAAATCATCTGTGTGATGAATAAGGTCGTGCTTGGAATGATGACAGCATAGCCAAAATTCTAAATCATCTGTGTGATGAATAAGGTCTTACAACGCTATCAAAAATGGATGAATCATTTCTAAATCATCTGTGTGATGAATAAGTATACTTATGGGTATATACCTTGTATATACGATTTCTAAATCATCTGTGTGATGAATAAGTTAAAATTGGGTCAAACCAGTATCGCCATAATTTTTCTAAATCATCTGTGTGATGAATAAGATAGCGAGATTAACGGAATCATTGCAGATATTTTTCTAAATCATCTGTGTGATGAATAAGGTGCAGGGCTTGAAAAGAATAATTTCTAAATCATCTGTGTGATGAATAAGAGCTAGAAACAGGGCAAAAGGTCATCATAGGCTTTCTAAATCATCTGTGTGATGAATAAGTCTGCTGGCTTTGTTGAAGTGCTATTACGCTATTTCTAAATCATCTGTGTGATGAATAAGGGCGATAGGAGGGAGGAAGGGAAGGACGTTGATTTCTAAATCATCTGTGTGATGAATAAGATAAACAATTTAGATCGATGCTATCCGATGAGTTTCTAAATCATCTGTGTGATGAATAAGAAGACTCCACCCAGCTGAAACGCTATGGCTTGTTTCTAAATCATCTGTGTGATGAATAAGATTGTCTCCAACATATCCGTGGGCGACATAGTTTTCTAAATCATCTGTGTGATGAATAAGTATCTTGAATGATAGATGTCTTTTCGGGTATGTTTCTAAATCATCTGTGTGATGAATAAGTTTCCTTGTGTCAACTGATATTTTTCACTTTATTTCTAAATCATCTGTGTGATGAATAAGCCCCACGGGGCATTCGCATTCCTCTGTGCTGATTTCTAAATCATCTGTGTGATGAATAAGGGGCATGGAACGCTAACGCCCTAGCGGTTGTTTTTCTAAATCATCTGTGTGATGAATAAGGTTAGCGATGCGACATACGATAACGACACACTTTTCTAAATCATCTGTGTGATGAATAAGAATGAGTTAAGCAGGTTTTCATCTACTTTGCATTTCTAAATCATCTGTGTGATGAATAAGCAGATTTAATTGGTGCTGACCAGTCTGTTATTTTTCTAAATCATCTGTGTGATGAATAAGGTAATTTAATATCAACTTCACGGAATGATACTTTTTTAAATCATCTATGTGATGAATAAGCGGTTGATGCCATTGCCAACACAATTGTACAATTTCTAAATCATCTATGTGATGAATAAGACAGATGGGATAGCATCGCATATCAATACTACTTTCTAAATCATCTATGTGATGAATAAGGTGGGAACTGATAGTACCATTGACCGCTTTTTTTTCTAAATCATCTATGTGATGAATAAGTACGTGCCTTGGTTTCCCTTTTAGTTTGCTAGTTTCTAAATCATCTATGTGATGAATAAGATCGCTCGACTTGTTGTTCACGACTCAATGTATTTCTAAATCATCTATGTGATGAATAAGAGAGTCAGCATTAAATGATGAATATTGCATGTTTTCTAAATCATCTATGTGATGAATAAGGTAGTTTTGGCTCATTTAAAGAGATAGCAAGTTTTCTAAATCATCTATGTGATGAATAAGAGTTATTGAAGCGTAAAGCCCGACTTTTTCTATTTCTAAATCATCTATGTGATGAATAAGGTTCTCTTGTAGAAGTTAAATATGTTTGTCCATTTCTAAATCATCTATGTGATGAATAAGTGTCGAGATACCGCTTGATGACCCGCATGATATTTCTAAATCATCTATGTGATGAATAAGATTGATATGACTGACGAATTAAAACTACCAGAATTTCTAAATCATCTATGTGATGAATAAGTTGTCCACTTATTATTTTCTCGTTGAAAATCATTTCTAAATCATCTATGTGATGAATAAGAAAAAAGAGCGTGAGAGCTTAGAGAAAATCAAGTTTCTAAATCATCTATGTGATGAATAAGACCATCTAACAGACATTGATAACTACGCAAAATTTCTAAATCATCTATGTGATGAATAAGGCCACCCAAGCGCACCTGCTTATGCTTATCGATTTCTAAATCATCTATGTGATGAATAAGAATGACACTGTGATGATAGTCATAAATGGCACTTTCTAAATCATCTATGTGATGAATAAGGCTATCTGTTTAAAAATGCAGTGGCATAAGGATTTCTAAATCATCTATGTGATGAATAAGTTTCATTAAATTCATTACCCCATACCACTATATTTCTAAATCATCTATGTGATGAATAAGTATTTGCAGGTAAGCAGTCGGCAACATACAAATTTCTAAATCATCTATGTGATGAATAAGGCGGATAATAGTCAGGATGGTCAGGTTCTAAATTTCTAAATCATCTATGTGATGAATAAGGCTTCCATTTTGCTCCGTGATATCTCATAAGTTTTCTAAATCATCTATGTGATGAATAAGAAGCAGAAATAATCAATGCTTGCATATTCAAATTTCTAAATCATCTATGTGATGAATAAGGCCACGAAATAATAAATCAGACAATAATAAACTTTCTAAATCATCTATGTGATGAATAAGAGCTCAATAGTGTCGGGTGCGAGGGTGTGTGATTTCTAAATCATCTATGTGATGAATAAGTCAGCATGTGTGTAAAGTGCTTTTTGCCGTTGTTTCTAAATCATCTATGTGATGAATAAGACTGGAACAAAGACGGCAGGAAAGAGCCGAGATTTCTAAATCATCTATGTGATGAATAAGTGAAGCCAATATTTTAAAAGATATGATTTTTTTTTCTAAATCATCTATGTGATGAATAAGATTCAGCCCATATATGATATTAAAGTTGGTTTTTTCTAAATCATCTATGTGATGAATAAGATTGCATCATCTAAGCAAAAATAACTTGCATTTTTCTAAATCATCTATGTGATGAATAAGTTTTTTAATCGTGCAATCAATGCTTGTATTTCTTTCTAAATCATCTATGTGATGAATAAGTTTTTGACTCCGCAAGCAAGAGTTTTGGCGATTTTCTAAATCATCTATGTGATGAATAAGGTGGTACAAAAGCAGAAATATATGATTTAACATTTCTAAATCATCTATGTGATGAATAAGCTCTATATTCATTACCGACAGCTTCAAATACATTTCTAAATCATCTATGTGATGAATAAGTTGCTGCTCCGTAGTCATCAACCCATTGCTTATTTCTAAATCATCTATGTGATGAATAAGTGGGTAATAGTTTGTTTTACTATCATTATAATTTTCTAAATCATCTATGTGATGAATAAGTGACAAGTTTGGCATGCCTGAAAAGGATAGTGTTTCTAAATCATCTATGTGATGAATAAGACCCACAACAGCTAATCGAGGCGTATTTAAACTTTCTAAATCATCTATGTGATGAATAAGAGAATTGTAACACAAAAAAGTCAGTTATAGCATGGCTTGGAAGGCAAAAACCCTTATTTTACCCTCCATTTTTTACCATGCTATAACTGATTGATTTTTATATAAGTTTTTAAATAGCTCAAAAAAAGGGTTTTTATGCCCAAATTTTGGGTAATTCATCATTACCTATATGTGAAAATACATCAGTCTTGCCAATGTGGTACTGTGACAGTCGATGTCATATTGTTCATACCATAAGCATTAAATTGACCTTGCTGTGGCTTTTCAGCAGACTGTTGCCAGATACGCAAAGGGTAGGGGCGTTTATCATTACTTTCACTTTTTAGGCTAATGTAAGGATAATGCTTTTCTACTGCTCGTTTTTCTCGACTGGTATATTGTGCCATTGCGTCATCAAAGCTGACATTATGGTGTGTTGCCAAGCTTTGCACCCGTTTGTCCAGTGGTGTAAAGCGATAACGCCTGACCAATAAATACTGGTCAGCCGTTTTTGGTACTTCTTTAATACTTTTGATATGTACATAGTCAGTAAGACGAGAAAGCCAACGGTTTAAATCAAGCTTTTCTAAATCAGCTTGACTAGGGGCAAAAACTCGAAGTTTATTACCTAGTAGAGCGAAAGTCTTATTACATTTTTCTTCATATCGATAATTAGGGAAGCTCACACCAATAGTTTTGATGCCATGCTTATTTTTTATATCTGCTAAGGCAATGTGTAGCTGAGTATAAATGTGACTCCAAATTTCATATAGAGATTTTTCAGCAGAGTCTATCAGTGTTAGTTCTTGGTAATGAGTCATTTCATCTCCCTGATATCTATATCAGTAACATATGCGAGTCCTTTCTTACCTAAGTAAAAAGAGGATACTCCTGCATAGTCAATCAATTGTTTAAGCTCAATGGCTTTATCTATATTTATATCTAAGTTAATTTCTAATATGCCATTTGCTTTAGTCAAAGTTTGTTTTATTTTCCCTTCACCTTTAACAAACTCTTCTCTTATATATGGATTGCCATAGATGAGCTTTTTATCACCAGTAGTATATTTGTTTAAAAAGTCTTTGGGGGTAAAGCTATTATTAGAAATACCACTAATACCGCCCATTTTAGTTTTCGCAAGACTCATATCATAATCCGCTTCTAGCCTTTGCATTTGTAGGTATAAAGCAGAGCAGTACATGGGTAAAAGTAACTGTTCTTTTTTCTTATTCAACGGATTATATTTTTCGAATATATTAGCAAGCTTATCGGAGGCCTCTTTTATTCTTCCTTCAGGTAATACTGGCTTTAGTTTTTTTATCTCTTCTAATCGATTTAAAACACCAAACGGACTGAGTTCGATAGATTTTTTAGTCGATTTGTTATCAAGAATAAAGTCACAAAGCTCCTCAATATCTAAAGCTAGAATGTGCCAAAACTCTTTAGAGTAGTTAGAGGTGAAAATTGGATCATTGACTTTTAGCATACCTGTAAATGAGTTTTGGTCGGTGCTACCTTTAATATTGCGGATATATGCTATTTCAGTATTAATAGTGGTCGGTTTATCTTCAAACGAGATTTTAGACTCTAAATTTTCAAAGTAATAAGAATCATCTTCTAGTTTTTTTCTTGCTTGGTAAAGTTTACGCTGATCGCCAATGAGCCGATTTAAGATTCCCATTACTGTGTTTTGAGTGACTTCTCTAGAATGATAGTTATGTGGTTTTTTGAGTTCTGTCATTGATGCAACAAAATTACGTCCTTTCTTAGGCAAGGCTTCATCGTTAGAGCCATCTAAAAATGAGTTTCTCCATGATGATTCATATTCAATAGTGATTCTCATACAGTTCTCCTAGATAGCATCAGTATCTTTAGCTTTGAAATAGATCGCATAGTTTTGATTATCTTTAGTGGGGTTAGCTTCTTCAGGTGAACGTTTGATACGCATCATTTTATTGCTATCATTATAATCCACTTCAATACTTTCGACATACATATAGCCTTTAGCTTGTTTAATAGCTAAGTCTTGGAGCATCTGAATAGTCGTATTTACTAGAATGTCGATTGCTGTATCATCTAGTAAAATTCCAGCCTCACCAATTTCAAGTATTGTGCCTTGGCGGACATAATTTTCATGAAAAGTAGCATTAGGTTCTTTGCTGGGATCAAGTGTTTTAATAAAATCGGTAATCTTTTGGGCTAGCTCTTCGCCTTGCGTATCTTCAATCGTCATTGATGCTCTATCAAATTTATTATCTAGTGAGATAAATTGTAGTTGCTCAATATTGATAGATCCGTAGGCTTTGTATTGAGTATCCCCAAAAGTTGTCTTAGAAAAAAAAGATGAACTATCACGCTCACCAGCTTGACCGAATTGTTCAAAGTTACCATTTCCTAATTGATCTACAAAGTCCTCAATAAGTAGGGGACTAGTGCGTTTATATTGGCTAGCAGGGATAACATAACCCCGAATTAATCCTGTAAGTGAAATAAGAACTTGTTCTACATTATTTTTATCTGCATAGTGTAAATCAAAGGCTTGAGCTTTAAACAAATGATGACGAATACAATTCTGACTAATGTATAAAGGTGTTTCTTTGAAATCTATATCAGTTGCTTCTTTTTTATATTTATAGCCTGTCTCTTCTTTAATTTTACCAGTTAGATTGGTAAAACCTCTTAATTTGGGTAGTGTGTGATTGTCCACCGTTTTGCCTTCATTACTAAGTGATGTTGGACCATTCCAATTTACCACACCATAACCACAGGCTGTTACTTTGAAATCAACACTTTTAATACCAGTTATCTTGCTCATTTTTTGCTCCTTTGGTGACTATTTTTTAAGTAATTAAGTTGTTTACCAACTTGATTATGAATGCTACGCTAGCTTTTGTTGAATTTCAACCGTAGTACTCATATATTGAGTTGAATTTAATATTTATAATGTTATGATTGCTTTTTCACCACATAGGTGGCTTTGAAAGTAGTACTCATTTTTTTCCACCACATAGGTGGTTTATCTATTACTCCCCACTAACTTATCCAAACGCATGCTTCCTACAGGTTGTTTATTAGTAAATACATAATAGATGCTGTAAGGATGAGTTGCACTATTAATCTTTTTAAGATCAATAGGAGTATAGCTAAGATAAATTGGGTTAGTAGAGGTACGGGCTTCATTTAGTAACTCAAAATCTTTATAAGCCTTTTTATAGCCTTCTTTAATATTGTGGTGCTTAGCGTGCATAAAGATGACTAAATTCTTTGAGCTGTCACCATACCCCTGAATTTTTAGCACAGATTCGGTGAAGATAGTATTTTCCGTAGGGTTGAGTTCATCGTAGAGGTAATCATTGGAAAAGTTGACCTGCTGGTTAGTATCAATATAGCAGGTTGCCATTTGTACAAATCGACTGTCACCTCGTAATGATGTCTTAGCTGTCTTGACTGTGTCAGTATTCTTCGGCGATTTAAATGGAATATAGATAGGGTCTAAAATCTTACTATTAATTACAGTAGATGATTGCTTAAGAGACCTTAAAAAATCCTCTTCAATTTTAGCAAGGCAGGTTGGATCTTGATAAAAGTCACGATAAATAGAATATAGCTCATTAAGTTTGAATGTGGGTTGTTCTAAAATCCTTTCTTGTAAAAAATTTATCCATGCTACTGTGCTATACCAAGAATATAATTTATTTAAGAATTTAGCAGTTTGGTTAGTCTGCTTACCTGTAATTGCATTATTTGCCATCACGGTTGTATAAATATTGCTGTCGACATTTTTACCAAAGCGATCCAGTCGTCCTAAACGTTGAAGCCAGTTTTCTGCATTGGTCAGCTCGGTATACATTCGGTCGCAACTTATGTTTAGTGAGGCTTGAACGATTGGACCACTTCTTAATACATTATATTCTTGAGTTCCATTTCTTTTAAAAGTATCAAATACTTTATCAAACCAATAAGATTTATCTCGCTTGTTGTATTTTGAATGAAGTAAAATGCTATTTTCACTTTGATGATGTTTAATAAAGCTAAGCTGAGAAGAAATAGCAGTATTAGTAATAATGAAAGTAGAAATATCATCAGTATGACAATGTGAGATTAAAGGATTTGGTTCATTTTCACTGTCATAAGTTTGTATTTCTATTTGATAGTCAGAGTTGTTGAAGCTTTCAATACTTATATGGTCTTCTGCTTTTATCTTTAAAAATTGCTTGGTAAAGTAATAGTTTGGTGTTGCAGAAACTAATAAAGTATTAGCAACATGACCTTGCATTTTTTTTGCATTAATTAATTCAGCAAATAATAAGTTAAATGCAGGCATAAGTATTAGTTCATGAAATTCATCGAATATCACATGGGATTGCATGAAGGGTATTAGTGTGTCTACCTTATTATGAGTAATAATGGCACTTAAAACTTGATCAATTGTAGTGATGACAATATCACCACTAAAATAATCTTCAATCTCTGTATTTGGAGTATCTTCTAAGCTTAATCCATGAGTTAATATTTTTTTATATTCACCAGTAAATATCTCAATTCGGCTTTGAGGAAGATATTCAGGTTGGGTCAAATCATTAATGATACCTAAACAAACTTGTACTCTAGGACATACCCATATAATTTTTTTAGCTTGTGTATTTAATGCCCATTCCAAGACAATTTTGGTTTTACCGCAACCAGCAGGCCCTTGAAGTACTACTACATTGTCAGATTCATTGCTTTTGGCTATTTTTTGTAAGTTAGCTAGTTTAACAGCCGTTGCTTTTTGTGCTTGTGTTCGTTCTATTTCACTACTGTTGTTATCAAATCCATTAATACAATTTTGGATATTTTGAGTTAAATCATTATCTTCTAATGTAATTGAATCAAGTAAATCTAGTAAAGTTGCTTCTTGCAAGTAGCTTGCTAAGTCTTCTGCATCTAATTGAGAAACCAGCCTATCTGCACTAATCACAGCTGTTCGAATTAGATTGTTTAAAGCATTTTCTCTTACTTCGCTTATATATTCAGACATTTGATCATTAATATCACTATAGTTTTTATACTTAGGTAAATCATCAGTTGTTAATGAAAAGTCATTTAACAGGGGGGGAATCATATCAGCTTTGTTATAGTGCTTTGCCAGCTTAATGACTTCTTGTATGACACTATTTATATCAACAATAACATTATTTAAATTGCTCGTAGTCTTCTCTAAAGACTCTGTAAATTTCTTATAAATACCTTTGGCTTTATTAAAGTATTCATTGTTTTTTTTTCGATAAGGTTTAGTATGATGCCAATAAATACCATGCATAATTTGTGATTGTTGTAATTTATTTAAGGTACTATTATCTCGTAGCATAGAGCTAGCAAACAACCAAGATAACTCATGGTGTCGTGGATGCTTATCAAAGGTAAACTTAGTCATACCAGTAACTGTTTTATCGATATGTTGTCCATCTTCTGGCACTGGTTCATCTTGTATTTTGTTAATCTTTTTATTTACCCATATTTGAAAGAGTGGATCGACTTTCCCGATATCATGTAATATTCCAGCTATAAAAGCTGATAGTTTTAGAGATTTACTATTAATATTCATATGTTCAATTAAATGATAGGCAAGGTAACCTACTGCAAATAAATGTTGATATAAAGGTTGCTTATTTGTATTTGCTAAGATATGTGATGTCTTATTTGATACTATATCCATAAATAATTCCTTAGTTGTCCAATTAACAGGTACAATCCCCACTTCATTAAATTTGCGTTTATTTCCCACTATCCATACTAGCTCGGTTTGCCTGCGGGTTTTGATACGATGACAGCTTACTGCAGTGGTTTTAGTAGCTGATTTGCGTAATAGCTGTTTGACGGTATTTAAGCCTTCCTCAGTAATGGCAGTTTGCCAAACATTACTACCAATACGATTGGCAAAAGCGTCCAAAATACGGCGGGTACGTTTAAGCGACTTTTTTTCGCATTGTGAAACAAAGGTGACTATCATTTAAATACCCCAATCCTTTTTTATCGCCAACCCTTTCACTATCTCAAACTGATAATCCAATGCTTTATGCTTGATAAACATTGCCAAACACTCTTGGCGAAATTCTTGCTCGCTGACATTTTCACTGGCACAAATAAAAGCCAGTGGTAACACAAGTGCATCCTTAATAATATCAGCAATATCAAATACCAATGCCCCACGTCGGGTTTTGCCATGCATTACTGCAAAGCCATGAGGAATGCCCAGTACCCATGCTGTGGTTGCACCCAATCCATATGCCAAATAATTACCATGATTTAAAAAGCTGTTGGCTTTATCCACGCCACCTTTTTGTCCATCGTGGTCACGAGTAAAGCCAGCATACCCCGTATTTTCAGCAGCTAGTTTATATAGTTGTTTGGTTAAGCGAGCCTCAAGTTGCAAAAGATGCATGACATTATCTTGCAATACAATTTGCTTGCTATGCTCATTTAACAAGCTTGCGATGGCAGGGTTTTGACTATCAAAGCCCTGCTGCTTTAAATCTCGGTCTTTGCTCCAGACGGTTTGTAGATAATCAAGGCGAGCCAACTGCATTTGTTTGGCTGCCTCAAGGCGTTTTTCATCGTCCCACCACCAATTTAACCAGCCTTGAATGTATTCGGTAGGGCGGTATTCAGATTGTGGGGTTAGCCATTCGATAAATATCTCTTGCTCACTGCCCATAAATAGGGGCGTACCACCACCGCCACAAAAGCCTACCAACACCCCTGCCTGTGATAATAGACGCATGGCAGCTTGGGTGATGGACGTACCTGTACCAAGCAATAAAGAGGTAGTATTGGCAATAGGAATGTTGTAATACAGATTGGCTTTATCGTCCTCAGTCAGATATAAAATGCGTCCATCTTTTTGCATTACCCTACAATATTCAAGGTAGTAAATATTGGCACGTTTGGAATGCAAAATGGTCTTTAGCTCAGAGGAGGCAAAGCTATTATCGGTGTAGGGGTTGGTCGGCTTACTCATAAGTTATCCTTTCGATGATGTATCCTTTATTTATTATTTTATTCATTGTTTATTTATACTGCTAAAATAGGCTAGATACAAGCTGGTTTGGTATTTTTACGTCATTGGTTGTCGTATTATTTAAGTGGTTGTGTGTCAGAGTATTTATAAAGCATTCATTGAGTGCGAAAAATAAAAAACAAGGTAGAATAGGTGCTTATAAATCAGATATTTAGATAAGGGTACAGTGGGTAATGACCATCTCTACTAATGACCGTATACAAGCCGTATCACTACCAAATCAGTCGGCAAGCTGGATACTCAAACTAACCATTGGCTTAATCGGTATGTTTGCCTTTTTACAGGTATATTCAGTACAGTCGATATTGCCTGTATTAATGTTAGATTTTATGGCAACTGAAGTTCAGGTTGGTATGTTGGTAGGGGCAACCGTGATGGCAATTGCTTTAATGTCGCCATTTTTGGGTATGCTGTCAGATGCGGTGGGGCGCAAGTCTTTTATCATTGGTGCGTTGTTATTTTTGGCAATACCAACAGTAATGATTGCATGGAGTACAGATATTGGCTGGATGGGATTTTGGCGATTTATGCAAGGCTTGTCTGTACCCGGAATTACTGTAGTAACCATTGCCTATGTGGGTGAGGAGTTTGAAGGCAAAGCAGTGACCGACTTAATGGCATATTATGTGTCAGGCACAGTATTAGGCGGCTTTATGGGACGCTTTATTTTAGGACATTTACATGAGTGGGTCGGCTGGCGTACTGCTTATATTATTATGGCAGTGGTGACGGCTGGGGCTGCGTTATGGGTCGCCAAAACCTTGCCAGCCTCTCGTTGTTTTGTAGCCAATCCAAACCTAAAATCTTCACTGCAAACATTGACTGAGCATATGACCAATCGCTATGTAGTCACCGCTTGTTTACTTGGAGCATGTGTTTTATTTTCTCTGGTAGGTTGTTTTACTTTTATTAATTTACATTTGGCAGGTTCACCTTATTTGCTTAATACAGGACAACTTGCCAATATTTTTGCAGTGTATTTATTGGGTGTGGTGATTACGCCTTTATCTGCAAGATTGCTTCAGCGTTTTGGTGCAGCGAGAACAGTCATTGTTGCTGTTATATTGTCTATGCTGGGGGTATTAATTACAAAAGTAACACCACTATGGGGCGTGGTTATTGGTTTGGCAGTGATGTCATCAGGGGTTTTTATTACTCAGTCAGCAACCATTAGTTATATTGCAGTCAATGTCAAAAAAGGACGCTCACTGGCATCAGGGCTATATTATATGAGCTATTATGCAGGAGGCACTGTGGGTGCATGGTTATGTGGGTTAGCATATGCTAAAGGTCAATGGACAATGACAGTTTGGCTGCTATTATTGGTACAAGTGTTAGCATTATTGGTGGCATCGTTTGGTATGATAAAGACACCACCAAGACGTCGGTTAGAGTAAGTTTTTTAATGTGAATATAGGGATGATTGAAGCTCTCTATGATTCTTTTATATTCCTACTAATCTATGCCAACCTATGATAGTAGGGTTTGTATCTCTTGTATCACCATAGGTAGTTGCTTAGCAAAGTCACTCATACGGTGGTCACCGCCTGCCTGTAAAATCACCTTTGCCCCTTTTGCTTGATAAAACTCAGCTGTTTTTTGAGCATCTAACAACTCATCACCCAACTTTGCTAACACTATCAAGTGCTTAGGCACACTCAAATTTTGCAGTTGATGATTGGCAAACCATTGTAAATCTGCTTTGGTTATTTCCCAGCCACCTTCCGTTGTATGTCCAATCGTATTGCCTTCAGTAGTGGTGTCCGTATGAAAAAAGCGTTGTAAGCTAATATGAGGCTGAATACTCGGATTCAGTAAAAATGCCCCACAGTGTGTTTTATGGCTGACCAAGGTTGCAAAATAACCTCCCAATGAGCTACCCACCAGCACCGTTTTTCTAGGATTATCCACCATCGCCGTTAGTTTGGTAAAAACTTGCATTGGATGCTGATTTAAATCAGGGCGTAACACCTCAAATTCTGGATGATAGCGTTGGCAATACTCATCGAGCAAGCGACCTTTGGTTGAGTTTGCATCACTGTCTAAGCCATGAATATAGATTAAGCGCATCTGAGTATTCCTATGTTTTTTAAAAAGTTTGCAGAGAAGAAGTTACAAATATAGTCACAACATAGCATAGATACTGATATTAAAAAATACAGCATTTATTTTATTAGTGACAGAAAATATGACTTTAGTGTGCATTTATTTAAGGTGGCAGTGTATGATGATAAAAGTGACTGATATATGATGTATATAAATTACTAGGAATATAGATATTCCTAGTTGACCTTTTATCTAAGCTCTGCTACATTTGAAATATGGATTAAATGATACAATTTGTATCATGATTAATAGATTACTTTGGTAATCTGATGATGGATATGGATTAGTTAATCAGTAATTAATAAGCTAAGGAAAGCGACTATGACACAACAGTTACCCCAGCAAGAAACTACTTTACCTACCTATCAAAATTTTTCAGAGCTTTATAAACATTCCATTGATGACCGTGCAGGGTTTTGGGGCGGACAAGCTCGCCGTATTTATTGGCACAAACAGCCTGATAAAATCCTTGATGATTCTAATTTACCTTTTGCCAAATGGTTTGTCGGTGGTGAAACCAACCTGTGCTATAACTGTGTTGATCGTCACTTGCCAGACCGTGCGGAGCAAGATGCACTGATTTGGGTATCCTCTGAGATAAACCAAGAATTGCTAAGCAATCATCCTGATGTTGCTGATGCTTTTAAAAGATTAGGCAACAGTGTCGAGTTTTATACAGACTATGCCAAACGCCGCCTAACTTATAATGACTTATATAAAGAGGTTAATTACTTTGCCGATGTATTACAGCGTTATGGCGTTGGCAAAGGCGATCGCGTGGTTATTTATATGCCGATGATACTTGAGGCGGCGTATGCAATGCTGGCGTGTGCACGTATTGGAGCGATTCATTCGGTGGTATTTGGTGGCTTTGCAGCACACAATTTGGCAGTACGTATGGATGATGCTCAAGCCAAAATGGTAATTACCGTTGATGCAGGGCTGCGTGGTGGTAAAGTGATTAACTATAAAAATTTGGTTAATCAAGCAGTAGAGCAAGCCAATGTGAAACCTGAGCATGTATTGGTGGTTGACCGTGGTGTGATGCCATATAAACCTAATGCGATAGATATTGATTATGCTGAGCAGCGTAAAATCAGTCATGAGAATAAGGCTAGAGTTGAGCCTGTGTGGCTTGAGTCCAATGAGCCATCGTATCTACTATATACTTCTGGCACGACTGGTAAACCCAAAGGAGTACAACGTGATACTGGCGGACATGCGGTAGCACTGGCAACCTCGATTGACTATGTTTATAACGGTAAGGCAGGCGAGACCTTTTGGGCAATATCGGATATTGGCTGGGCAGTGGGGCATTCTTATACCATTTATGCACCATTATTGGCTGGCATGACCAGTATTATGTATGAAGGTTTGCCGCATCGTCCAAACCCCGGTATTTGGTGGCGAATTGTCGAGGCAAATAAGGTGAATATCTTGTTTACCGCACCAACAGGTGTGCGTATGCTCAAAAAACAAGATGAAATGTGGATGACTCGTTATGATGTCTCTAGCGTCAAGGCGTTTTTCTTAGCAGGTGAGCCATTAGACGAGCCAACGGCAGAATGGCTGTCTGGACATTTGGGTGTACCAATTTTAGATCATTACTGGCAGACCGAAACAGGCTGGCCGATTTTAAGCCACGTTGCTAAGTTTGATCACAAGCCGCATAAACAAGGCTCACCAGGTTATCCAATGTATGGCTATGATGCGAAGGTGATTAATGAAGAAACAGGTGAAGCCTGTCAAGCAGGTGAAAAAGGTATGCTGGCGATTACTGCACCATTACCACCAGGGTGTTTATCTACCGTATGGCGTAATGATGAGCGCTTTATCAATGCTTATTTTGGCTTGTTTGATGGCACTCGCTATTCTACTTCAGATTATGCACAAGTTGATGCTGACGGGTATTATCATATTTTAGGACGTACCGATGATGTGATTAATGTGGCAGGGCATCGTTTAGGTACACAAGAGATAGAGGAAGCGATTAGTGGTCATGATGAAGTTGCTGAATGTGCGGTAGTGGGTATTCATGATGAGCTAAAAGGTGAGTTACCAGTCGCATTTTGTGTGTTAAAAGACCACTCATTGGTTGAGACTACCGAAAGTCGCTTCCGTGTGGAGCAACAAGTCATTGGTGAGGTGGTGAAGTCTTTGGGAGCGATTGCACGTCCTGCTGCTGTTTATTTCCCTAAAGCCGTTCCCAAAACTCGTTCGGGTAAAATTCTACGCCGTGCCATTCGTGCTTTAGCAGAAGGTAAAGAAACGGGCGATATGTCAACCCTTGATGACCCAACGGCAATTGAAGCAGTGAAGTTGGCAATTAAAAATTATTAGTTAAACTATTTACTAAAACTATGAAATCAACAAGCTAAATTTATTAGATAAGGAAGTCTTATGCAACAAGTTAAACAACTCATCAATGGTGAATTTATCGATTCAAAAACCAGTCAGTGGCTAGATTTAACTGACCCTGCTACCCAAGAGGTCATCGCTAAAGTACCGCAGACTACCCAAGATGAAATCAATGAAGCAGTGGCAGCCGCCAAAGAAGCGTTTAAAACATGGCGTAAAACACCGATTACCACTCGGGCAAGAATCTTTTTAAAATACCAAGAGCTTATCCGTGAGCATATGGATGAGTTGGCAGAAATCTTGACTGCTGAGCAAGGCAAAACCATTGCTGATGCACGTGGTGATGTGTTCCGTGGTTTAGAAGTGGTGGAACATGCGGCAGGTATTGCTAACTTACAAATCGGTGATTTTGTCGAAAATGTCGCTACGGGTGTGGATACTTATAGCATTTGGCAACCGCTTGGCGTGTGTGCAGGTATCACCCCGTTTAACTTCCCTGCGATGATTCCACTGTGGATGTTCCCAATGGCGATTGCCACGGGTAACACCTTTATTTTAAAACCTTCTGAGCAAGACCCAATGGTGACTATGCGTTTGGTAGAGCTTGCCATTGAAGCAGGTATCCCCAAAGGGGTGCTGAATGTGGTACATGGCGGTAAAGATACCGTTGATGCCATCTGTGACCACCCTGATATTAAAGCAGTATCCTTTGTGGGTTCAACGCGTGTTGGTACACACGTATATGAACGTGCTGGTAAGGCAGGCAAGCGGGTACAGTGTATGATGGGAGCAAAAAACCATGCCGTGATTCTGCCTGATGCCAACAAAGAGCAAACACTGAATCAACTTGCAGGGGCAGCCTTTGGGGCAGCAGGTCAACGTTGTATGGCATTGTCAGTAGTCGTTTTGGTCGGTGAGGCTAAAGAGTGGATTGAGGATATTAAAGCCAAAGCAGAGAGCTTAGTGGTGTCTGCTGGCAAGCATGATAAGGATTTAGGGCCGTTAATCTCACCTGCTGCCAAAGAGCGGGTTGAGCGTCTGATTCAAACGGGTGTAGATGAAGGGGCAGAGCTGATTTTAGATGGTCGAGGATTGGTGGTTAAAGGGTTTGAGAAAGGTAACTTTGTTGGGCCAACCATCTTTAACAAAGTCAGCACGGATATGCAGATTTATAGCCAAGAAATTTTTGGACCTGTATTGTGTGTGATGCATGCTGATAGCTTAGAAGAAGCGATTGAGATTATCAATGCCAATCCAAACGGTAATGGTACGGCGATTTTCACTCAGTCAGGGGCAGCAGCACATAAATTCCAGCAAGACATTGATGTTGGTCAAGTCGGTATTAACTTGCCAATTCCTGTACCATTACCTATGTTCTCATTCTCAGGCTCACGTGCCAGTAAATTGGGTGACTTAGGGCCTTATGGTAAGCAAGCGGTACAGTTCTATACTCAGACCAAAACGGTCACTGCACGTTGGTTTGATGATGAAGCCAGCAAAGGTAAAGTAAATACCACCATCTCAATGAAATAAATAGAAATCTGCACAAGGTGAGAAAACATGGATTTTAATTTGACCGAAGACCAGCAAGCATTTCAACAAGTTGCCCGCCAGTTTGCCCAAAAAGAGCTAAAGCCTAAGGCGGCCGAGTGGGATAGAGAGTCACATTTTCCCATTGATGTGATTAGAAAAGCGGCTGATTTGGGATTTTTGGGGTTATATACCAATCCTGATTATGACGGTTTGGGTTTGCCTCGTTTAGACTCTGCTTTGGTCTTTGAAGAGTTGGCATGGGGCGATACCGCCGTTGCTGCTTATATCAGTATCCATAACATGGTGTCGTGGATGATTGGTGAATTTGGTAGTGATGAAATACGCAGTCATTTTCTACCAAAAATGATAAGTGGTGAATGGCTCTCAAGCTATTGTCTGACTGAGCCAAATGCAGGTTCAGACGCGGCTTCACTTACCACCAAAGCGGTGAAAGCTGATGATGCAGACTACTATGTGCTAAATGGTGAAAAGACCTTTATCTCAGGGGCAGGCTCAACTGATGTATTGGTCGTTATGGCTCGTACAGGTGGTGAAGGTGCAAAAGGTGTCAGTGCTTTGGTTGTTGATGCTCATAGTGAGGGCATTAGCTATGGTAAAAATGAACATAAAATGGGCTGGAAAGCACAACCAACGCGAACCATTCATTTTAAAGATGTCAAAGTACCTGTTGCCAATCGTTTGGGGGCTGAAGGTGAAGGCTTTAAATTTGCTATGAAAGGCTTGGATGGTGGGCGTATTAATATCGGTGTCTGTGCGGTAGGTACCGCTCAGGCAGCGTTGGAGACAGCCTGTGCTTATGTGCAGGAGCGTAGCCAGTTTGGCAAGCCCATTGCTAAGCTACAATCAGTGCAGTTTAAACTGGCAGATATGCTGACCCAAACCATCGCTGCACGGCAAATGATACGTCTTGCTGCCTTTAAAGTTGACCAACAAGACCCACAAGCAACGACATATTGTGCGATGGCAAAACGTATGGCGACTGACTTGAGCTTTGATGTAGCCAACCAAGCCTTACAGCTACATGGCGGTTATGGTTATCTTAATGAATATCCGTTAGAGCGTCATGTACGTGATTTACGGGTGCATCAAATCTTAGAAGGTACCAATGAGATTATGCGGGTCATTGTCTCTCGTAATATGCTTAAAGATGAGGCGTTATCAACTTTAAGATAGCAGGAATAATAATAGGCGTTAAAAGTAGGTATTCAAAAATAGGTACATAGAGATTCAATCATATAAGGACATATCATGACTCAATCTAACTCTAACTCTAACTATACCAATCTTGATGTCAGTATTGACGGTAGTGTGGCAACCGTCACCCTAAACAATCCACCAGCACATACTTGGACATTTGATAGTCTAAATGCTTTAAAACAACTGGTTAGTGATTTAAATGCTAATGATAAAGTTTATGCGTTGGTGATACATGGTGATGGTGAAAAGTTTTTTTCAGCAGGGGCAGACTTAAATGTGTTTGCTGATGGTGATAAGGGCAATGCCATTAGTATGGCGGTGGCTTTTGGTGAGGCGTTTGAAGCCTTATCTAACTATCGAGGCGTCAGTATTGCAGCAATCAATGGCTATGCCATGGGTGGCGGTCTAGAATGTGCCTTAGCCTGTGATATCCGTATCGCTGAGGAGCATGCAGTGATGGCATTGCCAGAGGCAAGTGTGGGCTTATTGCCTTGTGCAGGTGGTACACAAAACCTACCTTGGCTGGTCGGTGAAGGTTGGGCAAAACGCATGATTTTATGTGGTGAGCGCGTCGATGCTGATACCGCTCTACGTATTGGATTGGTTGAAGAGGTGGTGGCAAAGGGTGAAGGGCTAAGCACAGCACAGGCACTTGCCAGCAAAGTTGCTAAGCAATCTCCAGTTGCCGTTAGTTTTAGTAAAGGTTTGATTCAATCAGCACGCCATACTGCCCCTGCCAAAAACTTAATTAATGAGCGTGAACAGTTTGTAAAACTGTTTGATACCGAAGACCAAAAAGAAGGGGTTAATGCGTTTTTAGAAAAACGTCAGCCAGTTTGGCAGAATAAATAAAAAAATAGCCTTGATACAATCTTAATAATTGCAATCACCAGATAGCGTATAGACAATAATTAGGTAAACGTATGACAGATACAGCACAACAAAACACCCAGCAAGACTGTGTTCTTATTGACACTCAGCCCACTCATGACGGCTTTAAACTGGGTATATTAACTTTAAATGACCCCAAAGCCTTAAATGCCCTCAGTGTGGATATGTGCCGACGCTTATCTGAGCAGTTGAGTCAATGGGAGCAGGATAGTAGCATTGTGGCGATTATGTTGCGTGGGGCAGGTGATAAGGCATTTTGTGCTGGAGGGAATATTCGCAAGCTCTATGACAGCATGTGTGAAAACCCACCGCTACCAAACCCTTATGCCAAGGAGTTTTTTGGTAGTGAGTATGCCCTATATCGACAAATGCATTTTTATCCTAAGCCATTGATTTTGTGGGGAAATGGTATCGTTATGGGTGGTGGTATGGGACTGATGGCAGCCTGTAGTCACCGTATCGTTACCGAAACTACCCGTTTTGCCATGCCAGAGATTACCATTGGTTTATTCCCTGATGCGACAGGCAGTTGGTTTTTACAACGTATGCCAGCAAAAATGGGTCTGTTTTTAGGCTTAACTGGGGCAATGTGTCAGGGTAGTGATGCCATGCTAGCCAATTTGGCAGAATATGCCATTGCTAGTGAGGGCTATGATGAGGTGGTGAAAGCCTTAAGCAATGCCAATTGGTCATCTGTTACTGAAGATCAAAATAGCCAAACTGCCCATGATATCACCAGCCATGCCCTTGCTACACTCAGCCAAACTGCGCAAAATAAACCTGCAATGCCTGCCAGTAAATTAGCACAATATTGGCAAGTGCTTCATGCCTTGATGAATGTTGGTGGTTTGGCAGATATTGATGCGTTATTGCAAGATGATGATAAGTTAACTCAGTTTGTTACTCAGCTTGTTAATGGTATGGGCTTAGACAGTGCATTGATTGATGGGTTTATGACAGATAAATGGACTCAAAAAGCCCTAGCAACCTATCGTCATGGCTGTCCTGTCACTGCTGTTTTGACTTATGAATTATTTTATAAAGTCAAAGATTTATCATTAGAGCAGGTGTTGTATTTAGAAGCCAATGTTGCTACCCACTGTGCGGATAAACCTGACTTTCAAGAAGGGGTACGGGCATTACTCATTGATAAAGACAAATCCCCCAACTGGTCAAAAACCCTTGCTGACTGCTTAACTAGCGATGGGCAAGCATATATTGAATCCCACTTTAGCAATCCGTATGGTGAAAATCATCCCTTTGCTTCTTGGTTGACGGATAGCGCATGGGGTAATAAGTGGGTAAAAGGTTAACCTGTATAGATTGTTTATAACAGGACTGATATTTAGATATTTAAAGGAATATATTGAAAACAACAAGGAGTAAGATATGACAACAATTGCATTTATTGGTTTGGGTAATATGGGTGCGCCCATGGCACAAAACTTGGTTAAAAATGGGCATAATGTACAAGTTTTTGACTTATCAGCCGATGCCATGAATCAGCTACAACAAGCAGGGGCAACCGCCTGTGATAGTGTGCAAAAGACATGTGAAAATGCCGAGGTGGTGATTAGTATGCTACCTGCTGGCAAGCATGTTAAGTCTGTCTATATGGGGCAAGAGGGTGAGCAAGGCTTACTGGCTACCCTGCCTAAAGGTACATTAGTGATTGATAGCAGTACCATTGCCGCAGCAGATGCTCGGGAAGTTGCAGAAGTGGCTTGTGAGCATGGCATTGACTTTTTAGATGCGCCAGTGTCAGGTGGCACAGCAGGAGCAGCAGCAGGCACATTAACCTTTATCGTCGGTGGTGATGAGTCGGCATTTAATAAAGCCAAGCCCATTTTAGAAAACATGGGTAAAAATATCTTTCATGCAGGAGAGCATGGGGCAGGGCAGGTCGCCAAAATCTGTAATAACATGCTATTGGGTATCTTGATGAGTGGTACGGCAGAAGCCTTGAATCTGGGGGTGAAAAACGGTCTTGACCCCAAAGTATTGTCCGATATCATGCTACAAAGCTCAGGGCGTAACTGGACGCTAGAGGTATATAACCCTTACCCTGACGTGATGGAAAATGTGCCATCTAGCCGTGGTTATACGGGCGGATTTATGAGTAAACTGATGCTTAAAGATTTAAATCTTGCCATGCAAACTGCCAAAGATACAGGCGTTGAATTGCCGATGGGGCAAAAAGCCACTGAGTTATATGATAAACACAGCCAAAGCCATGCCGATGCGGATTTTTCTAGTATTATGGCGGATTATGATGAGAGCGTGTTATCAAAGTAGAGCGATTAGGATAGCTTTTAAAACAAGTGTGGATAAAATAGCTGGGTGATATACTCAGCTTTTTTTATGGGCGCATGTTTTATCCTTGTTTAGATGAAATTATTGGGTATGGTAGTTTTGATACAAATATCTGAGGATGTAGATGATGTGATTAAAAATAAAGAATGGGACTGGTAATTTGTCTACTAAGTCTTGTCTACTAAGTATTGAAAACTGGGATATATCATGTATGTTAACGTAGAAAAAGTATTTGAAAATGAAGATATTGCTATATATCGATTCTATAATGGTTCAAGCATCAAAGATGGAATATTTGCACTAAGAAAATATGAGCTGGAAAACATTGACTTTGAGAGGACGTTTTTATTAATTGAAGATATTGGGCATAATGCGAAGAAGTCATTATATAAAAGAGCAATGGTAGCTGTAGGTAAAAGTTATAGAAAAGATAATATATTGCCTGAAAAAGCTTCTTTTGCATCGGGATGAGAGATAATATGTATTTAAAACGACTTAAATCAACACTGCTAACCCAGCTCAATGGCAAATGGTATTATCAAGATGAGCTTTACACAGGCATTGTTTTTTTTGATAAACCTAATAATCAGTTAGAAGCCTATGAAGTTAGAGAAGGTGAGATTGGTTTACCTTATATCTCACCTTGTCAGATAGGATTACCTTCACCTATTAGTATTGACTCTACAGGATTCTGTAATGAGGACTTAGATGAATATGGTTGTGGCACGATACCACAACTTTATCAAGGTAAGTTATATCAAGGTATGTCATATACCTTTGATAAAGGTATCTGCGAAAGAGAAATCTATACCATTGAAAATGGCGAAACAGAAAATCAAATTATGTGGTGGACAAATCCCTATGAACCATCCATGTTTGAACTTCGATACGACTATGATCAATCAGGCTTTAATTATTCGAATACCAGTCAAGAATATGTAACTTTTGGGTATGGTAAAACTTGTAAAGAAACCAATCAACTTGAGGATATTTCTATCAAGTATATACCAAAAACAAACAGACTAGGTGGATTAACAATCATAGGTAATATCCTTAACTCAAGAAACTACCTTGACTGTCCAGTTCCTTTGCCAAAAATGTATGAGTTAATAGAGAGCTATCGGTATTTTGTATTTGATAAATTTGTATCTCTACGCATTAGTGAAGATATGATAGACAAGTTGTTCTGTATATGGTTGACAAACAATAGCTTCAGTCATGTAGAGAAAATTTATATTAGTGGTCTGGACGGTCTCAAGGATTTAGATGTTTTTAGTAACACACAATTTTTTAGCTCTCTTAGAGAAATGTTTCTAGATAAAGAAACATCCTTAGAGCAGATAGAGAGTCTTAAAGCCGTTTTACCCCATATTAATATTGTATATTGATAAAGATACGACATTAACTATGTATAGACTAAAATCTACACTTTTAACTAAAAATAACGGTCAATGGTATTACCAAGATAAATATTACACAGGAATTTTTTTTGATAAATCTAATCAAACAATTAGCTTACTTAATACTGGATGTTCATTACCAAGAAGAAAATGGCAAAATAATTGCCCATGTAGCTGGCGTTCGCTTTCAAGGCATTGAGCAAAACCAAATATTAGCCGAATACCAAACCACTGTCAGCGATGTCGCCCCTTATGAGTCAGGGCAGTTTTATAAACGAGAAATGCCATGTCTATTGGCTTTGATTGAGCAGGTTAGCCAGCCTTATGATGTGATTATCATCGACGGTTATGTATGGTTAGACGGGGTACAAAAGGCAGGATTAGGCAAATATTTATACGACCATCTCAATGATAAAAAGCCCATCATTGGTATCGCTAAAAATCAATTTTGTGACATCAGTGATGAGTATGCGGTATGGCGAGGGCACAGTAAGCACCCGCTTTATGTGACCAGTATTGGTATAGACACCTTACAAGCCAAAGATATGGTGTCAAAGCTGGCAGGTGAGCATCGCATACCAACGATAGTGACTTATGTGGATAGGTTAGGTCGGCAGTATGAGCTTTAAGGGCTAAGAGTCATTCAGTGTATGGTCAGATGTTGTACGAATAGTCAGAACCCCTGTGACCTGACAGCAACAGGGGAGTATGTCGTTATCTTCGAGCATGGCTAAAGGATGTTGTGTATAAGTGACGGGATGTGATGATGAGACAAGCTTGACACGACAACTGCCACAGTACCCTGCTTGGCATTGAAAATTAACATCATGACCGGTGCGCAATAACCCTGCAAGTAAAGTCTCACCTTCATGTAAGTAAAATCGAGTCTGTGATGTAATAATCCATGCCATAACAGGATACCTATTCATTATTTGTATGGCGACAGCTGGTTAAGAGGTTTTTTGTTTTTAGATACTACTGTTTAAACATTACAGTTCAAAGTCATCAAAGTCACTGTCTGATAAATCCGCATCAATTTGCCCAACCAAATAAGAGCTAATCTCGGTTTCTTGTGGGGCGACCTGCACGTTATCAGAAGATAGCCACGTATTAATCCATGGAATGGGATTGGATTTGGCATTAGGGAAGATTGCAGGTAAGCCCACCGCCTCCATACGCAAATTGGTGATATATTCTACATATTGACATAAAATGTCTTTATTTAAGCCTATCATTGAGCCGTCTTTAAATAGATAGCCCGCCCATGCTTTTTCTTGCTCGGCGGCGGTGCGGAAAATTTCGATACTTTGCTCATGGCAATCTTCAGCGATTTGTACCATCTCTGGATCATCTCTGCCAGTTCGTAAGATGTTCAGCATATGTTGGGTACTGGTTAAATGCAGTGCCTCATCACGAGCAATCAGTTTGATGATTTTGGCATTGCCTTCCATCAGCTTGCGTTCGGCAAAAGCAAATGAGCAAGCAAATGACACATAAAAACGAATTGCCTCAAGTACATTAACCGCCATTAAACACAAATAAAGCTGTTTTTTTAGGGAGGTTAAATCGACTGTGATTTGCTGACCGTTAATGGTGTGTGTGCCTGCCCCGTATAAGCTATAAATCTGTGAGTTTTGGTAAAGGTCATCATAATAACGAGCGATATCGCTGGCACGTTGTAAGATATTTTCATTGGCAATGATATCATCAAAGACACGACTTGGGTCATTGACAATATTACGAATAATATGAGTATAACTGCGTGAATGAATGGTTTCTGAAAATGACCATGTTTCAATCCATGTTTCAAGTTCAGGAATAGATACCAATGGCAACAGCACGACATTGGGGCTACGACCTTGAATGGAGTCGAGTAAGGTTTGGTATTTTAGATTGCTTAAAAATATATGTTGCTCATGGGTGGATAAGTTACCAAAGTCCATACGGTCGCGAGAGACGTCCACTTCTTCAGGTCGCCAAAAAAAGGACAGTTGCTTTTCGATAAGCTGCTCAAAAATTGGATGCTTTTGCTGGTCATATCGGGCGACATTGACTGGCTGTCCGAAAAACATCGGTTCGGTTAGGGCGTTATTTGGGATTTGGCAAAAGATGGAGTAGGTCATAGGATGTTAATATACCTTTAGCTTAATAAAATATTTATTTTTTAGATATAAAAGTTTTTTCTTCTTCATCTAAATATTCAAATTCTACATTTCTGAAACGATTTGTGGGAAGGTTTCTGAAATAATTTTTCAGTTTGTTATCTCTATCTTGTATAAAGTTATTAGAACGAAAGTTATTATAGAGCGCACTTTCTTGAAATAAGGGTTGAATAATATCTATTGCTGTATTTTTTATCCAAGAAAATGAGCGTATCCCAGTATGTATAAAATTATTAGTCCACTTGTTTACATAATCTATATTTCTGATAAGATCTGTGGATGGTAATTGGAATAGATGATTATTGTCTTGTTCTATAAAATCAATATATTTACTTAAATTTATCAGAAGGAGTTCTCTTTGCGTATTATTGTTTTTATAACTGTAATCTACACCAAGCATTTCTTGTATTATTTTAATTTCTATAGCTTGGCGTATCATAAAGGGTACGATTTCTTTTTGATATTCTAAAGATAGATATGTTTCATATTTTGGATGTTTTAAAATTTTTTCAGCACTATTTAATGCTTGTATAGAGCTAATATGACTTACTGTTTCTGTAGATTGAGAAGGTGTATAAATTGGATCTATGCCATTTATTTTTGATAAAGATATGTTGAAATCTTGAAACTCACGAATAAACTCGCTTTCAAGTTGGACTTTTTCTGTGGGATTGGATTGCTCTAATACTTTAATAAAATCTAAAATACATAGGCAATGTGCAACGACCCAATCGTTGGATATATCTAATTTGAAAATATCAATAGCTTTTGCATTATTATTATAATTATTGATATATTCTCTAGACATATTTTGAATTTCTTGTATATTTATTTCATTGGTGCTCATAATAAATTCTCTCTAATACAGATGTGGAAATTATCTTTATTAAAAGATAACTGCTAAAAAATATGTTCCATAATTATCAATATATTTACTAAAGTTATTAAAAATAGCTTAGTATAATATATTTTTGCATAAGTGTTTTTTATATTAAACTTTCGTTTTATTTCACCTCATCATTAGTTATTACAAAATAAAAAACTAAATCATTGTGATAATATTGTATTTTAATTCCTACAACTTACACGCCCCACCTTCACAGCCATCATCCATATCTGCTTGAGCGTCATTAGCCCCATCTCGGGTATTGTGATAGTACAAGGTTTTAACCCCTAACTTATAAGCGGTTAGCAAATCTTTTAACAATACCTTCATTGGTACACGTTGCCCCTCAAATCGGCTGGGGTCATAATTGGTATTGGCAGAAATGCTTTGGTCGATAAATTTTTGCATGATGGCAACCAGTTTTAGATAGCCATCATTATTAGGCATTTGCCACAATAGTTCGTATTGGTTTTTAAGTTTGTCAATATCAGGAACGACCTGTTTTAAAATACCATCTTTGGACGCTTTGATGGATACCAAGCCACGAGGTGGCTCGATACCATTGGTGGCGTTGGCAATCTGACTGGAAGTTTCAGAAGGCATTAAGGCGGTAAGGGTCGAGTTACGCAAGCCATGTGTTTTGATATCGGTACGCAATCCTTCCCAATCTAAATGCAACGGCTCTTGGCAGATGCTATCAAGGTCAGATTTATACGTGTCAATTGGCAAAATCCCTTGTGAATAGGTAGTCTCATTAAAGGCAGGGCATGCCCCTTTTTCTTGCGCCAATTTGTTAGAAGCTTTTAGTAGATAATATTGCAATGCCTCAAAGGTTTTATGTGTTAAACCAAGTGCGGCAAGGTCAGAATATTTTGTGCCATTTTTCGCCAGATAATAGGCAAAGTTAATCACCCCTACGCCCAAAGTTCGGCGTTTTTTACTGCCATTTTCTGCTGCTTTTACAGGATAATCTTGATAGTCGAGTAGAGCGTCCAATGCACGCACGATAAGTTCGGCAGGTTCTTCGATGTCGCTGACATCTTCGACTTTACCCAAATTCACCGCCGATAAGGTACAAAGGGCAATCTCGCCATTTTCATCATTGATGTTATCGAGTGGCTTGGTGGGTAGAGCGATTTCCATACACAAGTTAGACTGGCGGATGGGAGCAAGCTCAGGATTAAACGGGCTGTGAGTGTTGCAGTGGTCAACATTTTGGATATAAATCCGCCCTGTACTGGCTCGCTCCTGCATCATCAGACTAAACAGCTCGGCGGCAGGGATATGGCGTTTGCGAATACTTTCGTCTTGTTCGTATTGGTGGTATAGACGCTCAAACTCATCTTGGTCAGCAAAAAATGCCTCATATAAGCCATCAACGTCCGAAGGTGAAAACAGGCAAATATCTTGACCTTTGATAAGGCGGGTATAAAGCAGTTTGTTAATCTGCACGCCATAATCCATATGACGAACTCGGTTATCTTCCACGCCACGATTGTTTTTGAGTACCAATAATGATTCAACTTCTAAATGCCATAGTGGATAAAATAAGGTCGCTGCACCACCACGTACACCCCCTTGTGAACAGCATTTGACCGCTGTTTGGAATAGTTTATAAAAGGGGATACAGCCAGTATGTTGAGCCTCACCGCTACGAATTGGGCTACCCAAAGCACGAATTTTGCCTGCATTCACGCCAATCCCTGCCCGCTGTGATACATAACGCACAATGGCACTGGTGGTAGCATTGATACTGTCTAAGCTGTCACCACATTCAATTAACACACATGAGCTAAACTGACGTGAAGGGGTACGTACACCTGCCATAATTGGTGTGGGCAACGAGATTTTAAAAGTTGAGGCTGCATCATAAAAGCGTTTGATGTAGCTCATACGCTCATCTTTGGGGTAGTTGGCAAATAAGCACATACCAACGAGTACATATAAAAACTGTGGGCTTTCATAAACCGTTTTGGTTACTCGGTCTTGTACCAAGTATTTACCTGCCATTTGCTCAACAGCAGCATATGCCAAATTCATGTCCCGCCAGTGGTCTATATAGTCATTTAATTCATCAAATTCGGCTTTGGAGTAGTCTTGTAGGATATGCTTATCATATCTGCCATCATTGGTGAGTTTAGTGACATGGTCATACAAATGCGGTGGCTCAAATTGGTTATAGGCGATTTTACGCAGATGAAAAATTGCCAAACGTGCGGCCAAATATTGGTAATCTGGGGTTTCTTCTGAGATTAAGTCAGCGGCAGATTTGATGATGGTTTCATGAATATCACGAGTTTTGATGCCATCATAAAACTGAATGTGTGATTTGAGCTCCACTTGTGACACAGAGACATTGTCTAACCCTTCGGCAGCCCATGCGATGACTTTATGGATTTTTTCTAACTGAATGGATTCTAGCTGTCCATTACGTTTGGTGACTTTGATTTGGTCAATATGTGTCATTATATGCTCCATTCAGCTATCGGAATAATAGGGATAAGGTTGTCTACTATTTATAGTTTGTTATACAGTCACTTACACTTAGATGACGGTATTGCCTGTTATCTGACTTAATTTTAAAGACGAAATACCCCGAGCGCATGGTGGGTAAAAAAACACTAATGCACTATATATAGGGTATGTCTGGATAAGTAGACACAATATAACGTGAAAAAACTTTTTTTGCTAGATTGATTTTTCAGAAATATTATGTTTAGAAGATGCTGGAAAAACCTTTTGAAACTTTTCCAGTAATATAGGTAAAGCTAACTACTGGAAGGGATTCACATGATACAGTTGTGATGATAAATCAGTCAAAAAAGGTAGTTATCAAGGTGGCTAAAAAATATAAACTAGCCGTTCACACAAAAAGCTTTTTTATAAGACAGTACGAACAGTCTCAGCATCAGCCAATGCTTTATAAAGGTCATTGACTTGCTGTGCTTCTGTTAGGTATAAGTTTAACCGTAGTGAATGGAAGCGACCAGTTCGAGATGGCTTAACGGCAATACTGGCAGTATCAAAATCAGGAAAGAGTGTTGCTAGTATCAGACAGACTTCATTAAGCAGTTCATCATGTTTGCCTTCATGTCCAATGATACTCATGGGATAGTCCATAGGGAAATCCCAAAGTTCTGGGTTTTGGATATCAGTTGCTGTTTTAGTCATTGTGGTCGGAGTTGTGAGTTGTTGAGAGGAGAGAGGCGTAGTCGTTTTTTTCTTATCGTCACTCATAGGTATGCTCCAAGTATGGTCTAGTAAAATAATAAAGTAATTGCTTTGATTAAGGTGGTGATTATTCAGCCCAGCTCTAGATATATGTAGTGGCAAACTGTCATGTTTCAAGACAAAATAACAAGTTTGGAATAATTTATATTCCAAACTTGTGTGCGCTCTAAGATAAGGAGTACAGCTTATTTTGCTTTTGTGTAAAATGCACTGGCTATAAAGTCATGACATCTTTGAATGGATTACCGTACCCTACTTTGATGGAGTTTTTATAGAGCTTTGATAAAAATAGTGACACCTTCATTTGTCTGTTTTAACCTTTGTATTGATTGTATTTTGCATCGAGGCTATACCAGCTTAGATGCTTTATTTAATACCGTTACTAAAAGGTCAAGGTATTTATAATGCGACGCATGCTCTAACTGGGAGGTCTGTAGATTGACTTGAGTTGGTAATTTGCAGTAGTCAAGAATGGCTTGGGCAGCTTGTTTTCCTGAAGTTGCAGCTTGCTCCATAGTTGGGATTTTCCAGCGACCAGTGACGGATATGATTTCACCAGCCAGTACGATATTATCCCATTGAGTTTTTGTTTCAATTAAAGCGTCATCAGCATTACGGACATAAATTTGGGCTAGATTTACCCAACGCTTACCATTGTCTTGTAATATGCCCATCTCAACCGTTTCTAAGTCGGTATATGATTGCCAGTTATCAGTATAACGTAGGTTGATAGGGTCGATAATACCACTTTGGGCAATGGTTTGGCGCTGTTGGGTGTCTGTGATGCCAAGTTGATATAAGATTTCTTCTTTGGCTTCATCTGGCGTGCACTCCATAAAGCGCTTACCAAATAATGTACCTTTATTAAATGGTGAGCTACATGTTGCCGATAAGTTGTAACCGTAGCTCTCAGGAAAAGGTACATCTTGCCAGAACCCGTTTTGATGTTGAATTTGGAAGACAATATTCCAAGGCGCATCAAAGCATAGATTATAGGATTTACCCAAAAAAGGTTCAAACTCTTTTGGGACGTCAGTTAGTGGGTATTGTGTACCAAATGACCATTCGTCATTAAAAGGCTTTTTCACTTGCGGTAGTAGCCCCATGCTCCAGATAGCCTGATGCGGTATTGCCATCACTGCTGCATCAAAGTGTTGTTTTTGTAGCTCCTCAACGTTGATATCAGTATGGTACATATTCTCTGAATGTGTGGGGTCATGTGCTTGGCTCAAAACAGACTGTTGAGTAAGGTCAACGCGAATCTTTCCAGAATCAAGGTGATGTAAGTTTACTATGCGTGTTCGGGTGATGATTTTGACACCACGAGCTTGTAGCTTTTCGACTAAGGCATGGATGACCTCTGATGTTGGTCGGTTAAAGCAATAAGATTTGGATACATTACCTGCAGGTAGAACAGGCGCTTCAGTCATGGGTAGAAACATTAAGACGAAGCTGTCCATGATGTCTACTGCTTTACTGTGCATTCTTGCGCCAGTTAAAATGCCAAACCAGTTTTTGATAAATTGCTTTGTATGAGGTTCAAAATCCTCAATCCCAAGCACATCACCTGCTTTTTCAAATGCCATTTTTTGGCGTGCTTCTTCACTTGCATTAACATGATGGATAATGCGTTGTACCAGCTGTAGCATATTTTTGCGGTTTAAGCCAAATGTATGAATCATAGATTCAATGGTATGTAGACTAATGGCTTGTTGACGTGGTACGGTGACATGACTGTCTGTATTACTTGAAACTGCTCCTTGATAAAATTGGTAATCATCGACAGGAGTTAGCATATGTAATAGATTTGCTCTATCAAAGATGTTGAATAGTGAAAAATAGGTTGAGCTTAAAGCACGAATAGAGTGCTCTTCAAAATGTTGATTTTCTGGGTTGAAGTAGCCGGTCATTTTACCACCACATATTGGACGTGATTCGATGATGGTAATCTCAAGCTCTGGGTTTTCGGAAAGCTCAAAAGCTGCGCTTAATCCGGAAATACCACCGCCAGCTATCAGGATTTTTTTCTTTGTTTGTGATTGTATAGAGTCGTTTAATTGATTGTTTTGGGACATAGTGCCTCCTTATTGGATTGGATGTTTTTGTGGTTGTCGCTATAGGATATTAGGTTTTGTTGAAACATTTTCTCTCCGACTGACTAATATCTATAAGAGATATCGCTATTTTTTATTGATATTGTATTTTTAGCGCGTCTTTGATTAATTTTCAATTTATATGACTTTACTGTTTTTAATATTTTAATAATATGAGCTGTATTTTTCTCAGTTTTTTCTATTTAGTTATGTATGTGTTGATGCTATGCAAGGGATATGTGTGGTTAGTTTAAGGCATTGTAAAATTTTACTTAGATAATAACAGAATGACTAAATAGCGACAGGCATTAGCCTAATGGAGTGAAAGTTCAACGGACCCTAGTATCATTTATCATTGCCCTGTATCTATAGTTAGCAAATTTATAAGCTGGTACAAGGCAGGCGAGTGCAGATAGCACAGCAAACGAGCCTAACACCGTAACAGTTATAAAGTTCGTTGACTATATTCTAGTCTTCTGTGACCATGGTATAAAACTCATAAAAAAAGCTGAGCCATGCCCAGCTTTTTTCTATGATTAACGTTTAATAAGACCTAGTCATTTTCAAGGAATGAGCGTAGGTGTTCAGAGCGTGAAGGATGGCGTAATTTACGTAGTGCCTTGGCCTCAATCTGACGAATACGCTCACGGGTCACATCAAATTGCTTACCAACTTCTTCTAGAGTATGGTCGGTCGGCATGTCGATACCAAAACGCATTTTTAATACTTTGGCTTCACGCTCAGTTAGATTGCCAAGTACATCACGCGTCGCTTCACGTAGACCTGCTGAAGTAGCGTCTTCTACAGGGCTAGAAATGGTCTGGTCTTCAATAAAGTCACCTAGATGTGAGTCTTCATCATCACCAATAGGAGTCTCCATTGAGATGGGCTCTTTGGCGATTTTGAGCACTTTACGCACTTTGACTTCATCCATCTCTAAACGTTCACCTAATTCCTCTGGAGTTGGCTCACGTCCCATTTCTTGTAGTAATTGACGAGAGACACGGTTGATTTTATTGATGGTTTCAATCATGTGTACAGGGATACGAATGGTACGGGCTTGGTCAGCGATTGAGCGAGTAATTGCCTGACGAATCCACCATGTCGCATAGGTTGAGAACTTGTAACCACGGCGGTATTCAAATTTATCTACTGCCTTCATCAAGCCAATGTTACCTTCTTGGATAAGGTCAAGGAATTGTAAACCACGGTTGGTATATTTTTTGGCGATAGATATAACCAGACGTAGGTTGGCTTCGACCATCTCTTTTTTGGCGCGTCGGGCTTTGGCCTCCCCAATTGCCATACGGCGTGCCACTTCTTTCATTTGATGTACTTGCATGTCGAGCTTGTCTTCGTGGTCACGAATACGGCGCTGTAATACGATAACATCATCAACGACTTTTGCTAAAGTCTCTGCAAATTTGGGCTTACCGTTGATGCGGTCAACTAACCAGTCAACGTTAGTCTCATTACTTGGGAATGTTTTGCGGAATTCAGCACGTGGCATTTTACCACGGCGAATAACCAGACGCATGATTTGACGCTCTTGTTTACGAACGTCGTCATAGACATCGTGCATGATTGCCATGACTTGCTCTGCTAAGCGGTTATTTAGTTTTAATAGCATAAAGCGGTCGGCCAGTTGTGCATAGGCTTCTTCAGCTTGTACGCTACCACGTCCGTAGTCTTTTAAAGCTTGTTTTGCAGTATCAAATAATGTTTGGATTTCCTCAATACGTTGACGAACTTCTTCAGGGTCTAAACCACTGCTGTCATCGGTATCATCGTCAAGATCATCATCATCGTCGTCGCTATCGTCGTCGTCATCATCGTCAAGGTCATCATCTTTGATGGTGCTTTTTTTGGTGATAATGGGTAAGGCATCCTCATCATCATCGTCTTCTGCTGTGGTCTCTCCTTCGGCGAGTTCTGGGTCTAAAAAGCCAGTAATCACATCTGACAGTTTTTTCTCACCTTCTAGTACCTGCTCATACTCGCTAAGTACAAACTGTACGGTACCAGGCCAGTACGCCATAGCATGCTGTACGTCACGAATGCCTTCTTCGATACGTTTTGCAATGGAAATCTCACCTTCACGGGTTAGCAAGTCAACAGTACCCATCTCACGCATATACATGCGTACAGGATCGGTGGTACGACCCGGCTCTGTTTCTACTGAAGCAAGCACTTGAGCTGCTTCATCAGCAGCCATATCATCATCACCTGCTTCATCACTCATTAGTATGTCATCGTCATCAGGTGCAGATTCAAAGATTTTGATACCCACATCCATCAACATTTGGACGATGTCTTCAATTTGGTCACTTTCAGTGATGGAGGCGGGCAGTTGGTCATTGACCTCTGCGTAAGTCAGATAGCCTTGTTCTTTACCCATCTGGATGAGAGTTGCTAGCTGTGATGTGGATTGAGAGGCTGCCTTATCGCTCATAAATACTCGCTTTGATGATCGTTATGGAAACGGATTATGTATCCATAAGTTAGATTGAAATGATGAATTGTAAAAATCACAGACCGTAAGTAGATTCAATGCTTAAAGCCTAAATCTATGATACCTCGTTATTGCAATGATGTTTTTATGATGGTGTCTGGTCTGGATATGATAAGGTTGTTTGTCATGTTTATAGTGTTGTCATGCTTGAGAACATATATGTTCATCTGGCTATCACTATAGGACATGTCATATACCAACAAAAATTGTGCTAGATTCTACCACAATTTATGATTGCTATCATATCTTAGCTAGATATTGGGTCTATTTTTATATTTTCAACCCTAGATTTTGGATAACTTAAAGCTATGTATGAGTTTTTGTTTATCACTTATGTGCTTTTTGCTATCAAACTAGGGTCTGTTGAACATTCATCTTCATAGGAAAAATTTAGCCAATTTTTACATGAAAGTAAAAAGTAGCTATATCCCTTGTAGGTATTAGCCTGACGGGGTGAATGTTTAACAGACCCTAGGGTTAGTAAATAGACCCTAGTAGTATTACTTTGAATTGACTGTAGACATTTTGTTGACCTGCTCTGCGTGCTGTTTTTTTAACCATGTTATTAAAGTTTGGCGTTGCCGATTAATGTGCGATAGTGTGATAACGTTTTTGGCATCGGTAAGCTGTTTGCTCAATGCTTGCAGTAACAGTTGGACCAGCAAGTCTTCTATCAAGTCGTCAACATCAATAATGCCACGTTGCGTTAGACTGTCAAAAAATCCTTGCCAGCGCTGAGCCAGTTGTTGCTGATAGCCCGCAGGCAGATTTGCCAAAATAAAATGAGCAGCAGCATTGGTATCTTTAGGTAAAAACGGCATCAGCTGTTTAATCATAGCGGTTAGCTGAGCCAGTCGACCATTATCCAGTGCTTGCCAAGAGGGCAGTTGAGGAAGATTGACAGGGGTTTGATTGTTATTATGGTGATTTGTAAGCGTTGATGTTGGTTGTGGTATTTGATTAACCCCCGAGTTTTGCCAGATGCGCTGTATAGGGTCTTCCATGAGCTGTGAGGGGTCAAATAATAAACATAGTTCCAGTTGCACACTGGCAGTCATGTCACTGTCAAAATCTAATAAGGCATCATGAGCGGCTGTTTTTTGATTACGTCGTCCACCGAGACGCTGATAGATGTCATTGTTAAGTAGGTAGCGAAAGCTTGAGCCTTTGGGAAGCTGGCTGGTTAGGGTACGAACTTGTGCCATCAGCTTGGCTTTGCCTTCAGCTAAGGATAAGTCATAGCGCTCACTAAGATAGGCAAATACGTATTGTGATAAGGGAATGGCAGAGTGAATTTGTGCTTGCATCGCCTCTGTACCATGTGCTTGGATAAAGGTATCAGGGTCATATTTGCTCGGCAGACTTAAAAAACGTAACTCTTTATCATCGCTAAGTATCGGTAAGCTAACTTCAAGGGTGCGCCATGCAGCTTTTTGTCCGGCAGCATCTCCATCAAAACATAAGGTAAGTGTCGGGTTTAATTGTAGTAAACGAGAGATTTGATTTTCATTGACGGCTGTTCCCATTGAAGCAACGGCACCATAGATACCTGCTTGATATAAAGCAATGACATCCATATAACCCTCAACAACTAGCCAGTCATTAGCACGTTGTTGCCGTGACTCAAAGTAGCCATAAAGCACGTGTTGCTTATGAAAAACAGGCGAGTCACTGGAGTTAATATATTTGGGTTTGACTTCATTATCTAATGCACGACCAGCAAAACCAATCACACGTCCTTGGTTATCTCGAATTGGAAAAATAACTCGATCACGCAGTAAGTCATACTCTCTACCTTTTTCTGAGGTACGAACCAGTCCGAGTACACGTAGACCTTCAATATCAGCTGCAAAATGTTGCTCTAAGTGTTGCCAGCCAGCAGGGGCATAGCCCAAACCAAAAGTTTTTAGTGTCTGCTCAGTTAAGCCTCGACTTTTAAAATATGCTAAGGCTGGTGTATGCGTGTATAAGTTATTTTGATAAAACGCTTGAATGCGCTCTAGTAATTCATATAGATTGCCGTCAGTTTGTATGTTTATTGGCTCAGCCGAATATTGCGCTGAATATTCTGGTGCATATATAGCATCTGCTGAAAAAGCTGGATAATCAAGTCCATAGCTTTGGGGGTATTGAGGGTCTTGAGGATAGTCATTGGCATTATCAGGTGGTAGCATTGCATTAGCATCGTACCAACTGTTTTCGGGTATATCTGGGCTAGAAGACGGAAGTTGCCCATAATATGCTTCTATAGGAACATTCTCATTAAGACTATTATTAAAAGGAGCATTTGTATTGACTTGTGAGCTGTCTGCAGCAGCAGTACTGGCTACTTGTTGATTAGGTTGGGGTGGTATTGATGCAGTGTGGTTATGACTGGCTGGGCGACGTTGATAATGCACTTCTTGGCGATCATCTTCAGGAATCTCAATTCCTGTTTGTTGTGACAGTTCTTTGACTGCCTCGCTAAAAGTTAGATTCTCATAGTCTCGTAAAAAACTAATGGCATTGCCACTGACACCACAACCGAAGCAGTTATAGACATTCTTTTGTGGATTGACATAAAAAGATGGTGTTTTTTCTCCATGGAATGGACAACAACCCTTAAACTCTCTACCAGCACGCTTTAAGGTTGTGTGTTTACCAATGATACTTACCAAGTCTGCTTGGCTACACAGTTGGTCGAGGACATGATTGGGAATGCTCATATATTAACCATGCCTATTTTCTATTAACAAAACTTTTATTAACAAATGTACTTAGAGGCTGTGACTCATAACGCTTCAACAAGCTAAAATGTCAAGATAGCAGTCAGTGTAGTATCTGTTTATGTGCTTTAGGTGTGGTTGAGCATCCATCTTACTTTTCTATAGATGAATGCTCAGCAACCTTTTGCCTCACAGATGTTCATGCCCTTGATATGCAAATTACAATGGTTATTAATTGGCTTATTCAGCTTCTTGTGTACTAGCGCCTTCTGTTTGTTGTGATGATTGCGGGTTAATCACAACGGAAGGTAAGGATGTATCTGCATCTGTGGTGGTTTGGCGAATAGCAGGTGCATTATCAGGTTGAACAATACTATCGCTGGCAGCTTGAGCTGCACTGCTTTGACTGGTGATTTGCTCGCTGTCTGTTTCTGGTAGACCTAAGCCAAACTGCACGTTACGAAGTTGGTTAGAAGCTGGTAGACTTACTTGATTGCTTGGTGCTTGAGCTGAGTTGTTATTAGGCAGTTGTAATTGTGCTGCCTGTTGGATGATTTGGGTTTTGGTTGCACCAGTATAAGTACCAGTTGCTCCTGCCTCTGTATCTGTAGAACGTCCTAGACGACCAAAGGTAATTTTATTTAGCCATGAACGACCACTTGTGTTTGCTAGACGTACACTACCATTACTATTTAACCACTCAGGATAGTTGATTTGTAGCAGTGTTTTATACTCTTGAGCTTGTTTGGTCAGTCCTAACTGCTCATTGCTGTAAGCTAAAATTGCAATGGCTTCAGGTACTTGCTCACTAAGAGGATAGAATTGGAAAACCCACTTAGCACGGTTAGCGGCAGCGACATATGCTTGACGTTCGATATACCAGCGTGCAGCCGTCAGTTCACTTTCTGCAAACTGATTATAAATATAGCTCATGCGTTGAGCTGCATCAGGGGCATAGATACTGTTTGGGAAACGAGTAACTAACTCTTGAAAGTTATTAAATGCTAAGCGTAAATATGAGGTATCGCGATGTGCTTGTTTAAGTCCAGCAAAGTTCAGTAATGCACTTGAAGCGGTTTGCATATTGGCAACACCACGGACATAGTAGGCATAATCAATATTGGGATTATTGGGGTAGAGGCGAATAAACTGCTCTGCACTGGTTACGGCGGCCGCATATTCTTTGCTTTGAAATTGTGCATACATTAGATCTAACAGCGCTTGCTCAGCATAGCGTCCAGTTGGGAAAAATGTACGCAGTTCAGACAGTGATGTTGTGGCTTGTAGATAGCGTTGTTTTTCTAGTGCTTCTGTTGCATCACGGTAGTAGTTTGCCTCTGATTGAGTAGCAGTAGCGACCGTTTCATCATCACCTTGACCAGTCAATCCTTTAATGGTTTGGCATCCGCTCAGCCCTAGCCCTAAGCTTGCTACTAGAGTCATGGTAATTACTTGCATGGCTTTACGATGATGAGTGGTGGGCTTAATTGTGGTCATGATGGCACTATCCTCAGATTTAGTACAGCTTACCAATGGTAAGCATGCTGAATTTATCCAATAAGTAATAATCGAAATGCGTTAGTTTAGCATGTCATTTTAATAAAGCGTGAGAGAAAAGTTTGCAATTGGTGACGCTATCACTTTTCAGATAATGATACACTATGCCCTCTTGAACGTCTATCCTGTTTGATATGGTGTTTTGTTTGGTACGGTAGAATAGGGTAAGCGCTTATTTCTATCCTACTGGATGGCATTGGGTGATAAGTGGCTTATATGTCCATGGTGAAATAAATAATAACATAGTGAAAATATCTGTATGAGTCAGAGTAAAAAGTATGATGCAGTCATGAGTGAAGTAAAGACAGACGTGTACGACAGTGCTGGTTATGATAATGCTGATTTATCATTAGATGATCTAGATGATGGTGATATTGAGGATATGGATGAGATCTATATTCATCATAATCAAGATGATAATGATGATGTGCATAACCCTAATAGCGATAATAATGAGAGTGAGAGTGCATCTGTGAATTTGTTGCATATAGTGACTGCCTCACAGGCAGGTATGCGTATTGATAAACTATCTGCACAAGTTTTTGGTGAGTTTTCACGAGCGCAATTACAAGACTGGCTAAAGTCAGGTGCATTAACAGTTAATGATAGTGTGGTGAAGCCAAAATATCGAGTTAAGGCAGATGAGCAGTTGCAACTACAGGCTCAAATAGAGAGTCATAGTGAAGACAAGCCAGAAGATATTGCTTTGGATATTATCTATGAAGATGATACTGTCTTGGTTATTAATAAACCCGTAGGTATGGTGGTACACCCCGGAGCTGGCAATCCAACGGGTACATTGGTCAATGCGTTGTTATATCATTATCCAAATCAAGCACAGCTTCCACGTGCGGGGCTGGTACATCGGATTGATAAAGACACCTCAGGACTATTGGTTATTGGTAAAACCAAATCTGCTCAACTAGAGTTGCAAGAGCAGTTAAAAGATAAAAGTGTATATCGTCATTACCGTTGTGTGGTGGCAGGTGATCAGGCAAGTTTGATGCGCCATCGTACGATTGATGCGCCTATTGGACGGCATCGCAGTCAGCGTACCAAAATGGCGGTTATTGGTACAGGTAAGCCCGCCGTAACGCATATTCAAGAGATTACTGAGCTATCAGCAAACTACTGTCTATTGGATGTATGTCTAGAAACAGGACGGACACATCAGATTCGTGTGCATCTTAGTCATATTGGACATCCTATTATTGGTGATGCCGTCTATGGTAGTAAGTCTCAGCTTCGCTCTGGTTTGGATGTAGCACAGCGCCAAGCGGTAATAGAGTTTCCAAGACAGGCTTTACATGCTTATTGTCTAGGTTTTATCCATCCAGAAACAGGAGAGGAGATAGAGGTCACTGCACCTCTACCAGAGGATATGCAGGCATTGGTATCAATATTGGCAGAAGGGTAAATAAACTAAATTTTAGCTTACTATAGTAGCTTGGGTTAGATAGGCGCTTAGAGTGTGGCAAAGGAGGTAGCTGTGCAAGAAATAAAGAAAATAAAACGCCAGTTTATGCCAATAGAAGTCATATATCAGTCAGAAGATATAGTGATAGTGCAGACAAATGCAGGTTTGCATTTATTGGCAGATGCAAAAGATAAGTCAGCAGATGAAAAAAAATCTGTAGATACCAGTTATGGTGCATTTAACCTTGGTTTGCATGTGCAAGATAATCCAGCACTGGTATTGAGTCATCGTGCAGAGTTATTAACGATGCTCAATCAGTTAGGGCGGGTAGATAATATCTACTGGCTTAACCAAGTGCATGGTAATCATGTATATGATGTGGATAATCATGATATTGGCTTATGTGTGCCTGATGCAGATGCAATGCTGTCACAGCAGGCACATTGTGCATTAGCGATTATGACAGCAGACTGTGTTCCTATTTGTGTATGGCAACCAGCCAGCCAAAAAATTGCAGTGATTCATGCAGGGTGGCAAGGGTTGGCAAAAGGTATCATCGCTCAGACATTAGCACAGTTTAATCAGACAGAGGGGCAAGTTTGTGCCATGATAGGCGCTTGTATTAGCCAGCATTGTTATGAAGTGTCTTTATCTGTTGTTGAACAGTTAAACTTAAGCCAATATCGTCTTGATAATCAAGCGTCAGAGAGTTCAATATTGGTACAGCCCCACCATAGCGATGCTCAAAAAGCATGGGTAAACTTGCCTGCCATTGCTGGTGTTCAGTTACAGTCAGCAGGTGTTGAATTGCTGGGCACACACTTGCCTGTAGAGCAGGATACACAAGCGCCGACAGACCATTTAGTAGCCAGTCCAGAGTGGGCATGTAGCTATACAGATGATCGTTATTATTCTTATCGTCGAATGACCCATCACCAGCAACAGCAAACAGGACGTATGGCGATGCTTATTATGCGTTTGTCATAGAAGATACTTTTATGCTATGGATGGAAAATGCCAGTAAGATAGCTGGTGACTAAGTAAAACCCTACATATACAAACTCTTATATAAAAGGAAACACTATGTCTTCAAGCGTGTCAGAGTTAAAAATTGCAGTTATTTACCATAGTAACTATGGTCATACAAAACGGGTTGCAGAAGCAATAGCACAGGGTGCAAAACAGCAACTTGTGGTAGTAAAAACACTGGACATACATGATATGGACTGGGCATTTGTAGACTCTGCGCAGATGCTTATTTTTGGTAGTGCTGTTTATATGGGTAGTGTCACCGCAGACTTTAAAGCCTTTATGGATGAGACATCACAGCGTTGGTTTCACCGTCAGTGGCAAGGTAAGTGGGCAGCAGGATTTGCAAATTCAGGTGGGCTAAGTGGTGATAAATTATCAGTACTACAGCAAATCTGTTTGTTTGCGATGCAACATGGAATGAATTGGGCAGGATTTCCAACGATGCCAACAGGACACACACCAACAGATATCAATCGTTTATCCAGCTTTATGGGGCTAATGACGCAGTCAGTAGATGGTCCTCCAGAGCAGACTCCTTGCGTTGGGGATATTGAGACAGCCCAGCTATTTGGTCAGCATCTGGCACAGCTGCTAGTGGCGCAACCTCCGCAGAATGATATGACTGTACAGGAATAGGGCTTCTAGGTGCAAGTTGAATATGCTGGCATCCAGATAATAGTACACTTGCTGATGATAAAATAAGCAAAATAAGACGACAGCCGAGCGAGGAGCTTCTCAACTGTCGCAGAGTAGGGTGAGTAGAGCTAGTAAGGTGTTGTGATATGTAAAAAATATTCATAGTATTTACAGTATGCGTGCAGAGCTTTTGCTAACTCTCTAACTCTTTGTGTGCTTAGTAGCTTCTAAGCACATAGTAAGTAATTCTAGTTGCTAGGTATCCAGACAGGAGATTTTACTGCACCACGAACTGATTTGGTGACAGTTGCCCCACCATTTAGAGAGCGAATCACTAATGTGCTGTTTCTACCATTGCCTTGTGCATAGACGACTTTTTCGCCACTTGGTGAAAAGCTAGGTGACTCATCAATCCCTGTTGCCCCAAAGTTAACCAGATTTTGTCCTGAGCTACTCATAATCATCGCAGATCTGCCATTAAGATAGCCAATTTTTGAGCCATCTGGACTATATGATGGATTTGAGGCATAGTTTGACTGTGATAGTCTGGTGATGTTTCCTGAGAAGTCAGAGCGATAGATTTTTGGTCTATTTGGACTGGCATGGTCAGAAGAGAAGATAAAGCCTCGACCATCGGGTGCATAACTTGGACGCACTTGATCATAGGGTAAATCAAATACTTTTTGGGGTGCGCCACCAGAGACACTGACACGATAAATGTCTGTGTCACCATCTGCTGTACTAGAAAATAAGATACTGCCACCATCAGGTGAGAAGCTAGGACTTAGATTATTGCCTTTTAGCTTGACCAGTGGAGTGACTTTTTTGGTACGGAAATCATATATATAGATATATGGTAGATTTCTTTCTGCCTGCACGGCATATGCCAATAGGTTACCATCTGGTGAAGCTGCTGGTGTAAAAATGAGTACAGGTAGTTTGTCAACAATGGCGGTTGGGTTTTCACCATCGGCATCACTAACGATGAGTGATGAGACCTTATTTGCCCCTTCTCCTTGTTGCAGAATGTAGGCAATACGAGCATCAAAATCTGACTTTTTGCCAGTAATAAGTTCATAAATACGAGCAGAAGTCTGATGGGCTACTTTACGTGGGTCATTACCACGTATGGTCTGTGTGCCTTGAATACGGCGTTTGGTGGCAATTTCGATGACTTCAAAGTTGACGACAGTATTGCCACGGTCGGTACTGGTTGTGCCAATGACAAGGTAGGGGATACCAAGGTTTTCCCATGCGCTGTATGTTCCTGCGAGGTCTGCTGAAGTATGTGCCCGTTGTGGCAAGTTATCTGTTGTGACTTTTAAAGAAGTGGTACGTAGGTCTGATAGTACAGTGCTAGAAATGGTGGTATCTCCAGCAAAAGGAACAAATGCTACTTGGTTTTCTTGTATAGGAGATACATAGCTAGCTTCTAAGGTAGCAGGTGCCGTATTGGATGTTGGTGACAAGGCAAAAGCCAGTGTTGAACCAAACAGTAAAGGTGCTATGGAAGTGTAATATACTAATGAACGCATTTTCATAATAATAACTCGATATCAGTTGATATAGTAAATATAAGTCATAGAAGCTGTAGAGTGTTAAAAACTAGGGTCTGGAGAATGCTCAACAGATCCTAGCCTCTACTACTTACCCAAAGTAATCTAAATAAGATAGACAGTACAGTGATTACTGATGACAGACTTTCTTATCAGGTTTTTTTGTTAATGAAGTTGTATATATAGGCTGTGATAGATAGGACTGTCTAAGCATAATCCAAGAGCTACTAAACAGCGGTTGTTTCTTTGACGATAATTTCTCTAATGCAAAAAACTGTATCCTATTGGACGTAAAAATTCCACTCCATTTGTCAGTATGTTTTGTTATTTACCACGAACACCCATGGTGAATACTGGGTAGGTGCTGCTGTCATTAGAGTCAATCGGCAAGGGGCTAGCATCATATGCGGCTTTGACAGCAGCACGCTCTAGACTGGCTGTGCCTCCATTTGCAGTAGCTGTCAGTACAGTCCCATCTACTGCTACTTCAACTCTTAATACAGTGCGTTGGTTCGCTGTATTAGCTGGTGGTACAAATTTACTCATGATACGAGACTCAATTGCAGAGTGATTATTTCCACTACTTCTTGCACCACCACTGGTGCTTCTGGCTGTACCTGTGGCGCTACCTTTAATAATAGGATTGCCATCTTCGCTTAAGCTGAGTGATGTTGGCGCATCATTACTGCTATCAGTTTGGGTATGACGATTGTTAGCAGCAGGGAATGTTTTGCTGATTCTGCTGGAGTCTGGTTTTGTGGGTTTTGTCTTTAGCTCTTCAAGCTTTTGTTGCTCTTCGGCACGTAATTGGGCAATCTGCTGTGCTGCACTCTCTAGACGCTGATTGGCATCTTGCAATGCTCTTTCATTAAATTCTCTTAAAGCTTGTGCTTCTGCCTCTGCTTCTGGGTCATAACCATTGTCAGGGTTATCTAGAAAACTATCTGCTGGTTCATCCACTTGAGTAAAGACAGGTACAGAGTGGCGAGTAATAGTGGGTGCTGTTTGTGCGTCTGTGGAGGCAGATGGTGTGCTGTGATGGCTCTGGGGTTGTTGTGTAGGTTGAGGCAGTTGAGAGATGTCTTGTTGAGCATCTTCTTGCCCTTGAGCGACACTTGCCTGTGCTGCTTGGCGGTTGGCAGCAATGTTGGCTTGTATCTCAGCCAACTCTTCTGGTGTGATAATACTGGTCTCTATGCTAGGCGGTACATCAATGTCAGGCACTTGATAAGTAAAAAAGATGAAGCCTATAAGTAGTCCATGTACTAAAAAGCTAAGTAATAATGGCAAGCCGATCCCATTGCCTTCTGGCTCAACGGGGACATAGACTGACGGCATACGGCTTGATACCATGATAAACTCACTTACTAACTAATAAATACTAAAAATACAGCGTTGCTCAAGATAGCATTGATGACACTGTGTGGGTAATATGCCTTTTATCAATGCGTTATACAAAAAATACACAATAAATAATATTGAGATATTGGGTGTTTTATTGGTTGGTAGAAGGTAGTGGCTCTGCGGTGAGTAGACCAACTTTTTCAATGCCTGCTTGTTGCAGATTTGCCATTAACTGCATAATCATACCGTACTGATTGTTTTGGTCAGCATTAATCATGACACGTAACGAGTCATTGCTACCACCTTGTTGTTGTAAGCGAATCAGTGTGTCTATTAATTCTGGTTCAGTGACAAGTAAGTCTACCTCATTTTCATAACTGATATAAATCTCTCCATTGCTTTGTAGAGAGACAATGACAGGCATTTGTGTTCCAATGCTGATATTGTCTGTTTTTGCTTTAGGTAGATCGACGTTGACACCAGTTGTGAGCATCGGTGTAGTCACCATGAATATCACCAATAGAACCAGCATCACATCAATATACGGCACGACATTCATGCTGGCATTTAGGGCTTTTTTCTGGCGAGTATAGGGGCTTGGTTTCATTGTATTATTCTATACCTATGCTTGAGGTGGTACGGATCTGCTACTTGTTTGGACTGGCTCAGAGTAAGTTTCTCGCTGTAGCATACCAGTCATCTCATCACAAAACAGTGCCCGTCCTTCATAGATGCTGGCGGCTTTTGCTGTAAAGTGATTGTATGCCAAGACAGCAGGTATGGCAGCAAATAGCCCCATAGCTGTAGCAATCAGTGCTTCGGCAATGCCGGGTGCGACTGCAGCAATGCTGGCTTGCTCAGTTTGCGATAGCCCCAAAAAGGCATTCATAATGCCCCATACGGTACCAAAAAGCCCAACATAAGGTGCAACAGAGCCGATGCTGGCTAGAGTAGCCAGTCCAGACTCTAGCTCTTGCTGTTGTCGACCTAGCCCAACTCTTAGTTTGCGCTCTACGCCTTCAATCACCTCTTCTTTGGGTTGGCGCTTTTTATTCATTTTTAAAAATTCAGAAAAACCAACATAAAAAATATGAGCCAGACCATGTCGGTCTGGTGCGCCTTGGACACCATGATAAAGCTTGGCGAGGTCTTCACCAGACCAAAACCACTGTTCGAACTGTTTATCATGACGTTTTGCAACACCTAGACGGGCGCTAAGCTGAAATATCATGACCCAGCAAAGTAGTGATGCCATTAGTAATAGACCCATGACAATTTGAACTAAAAGACTGGCTTGAGTGATAAGCTCAATGAGGTTAATGGAGTCTGACATGAAAGGCTCACTTGCAAATAATAAGGTTAGAAAAAAAGAAATGGATAAACTAACAGTTTTGTTTCTGTAGGCTGGTTATTCTACCTCATTGCCTACCTGATAAGACACTACTTTTATACCCATGTTTTCTCCATTGGGTTATTGTTATCCATTTAAGTTGGGTAGTTATTGAATAAGTTGACTAATATCAACGGTAGTGGTGTATTTTAATCAGAGTTTACTAGAAAAAAAAGGGTTATATATCGTTAACTTTATATAAAAACATGACTATATCAGCCTTATTAGTAACGGTAATTGTATCGTTTTAATGCTGGGTCTTATTGTGATTGTATCCTTGAATTAGCGGGCTGTTTGAGCCGATAGGCAGACATAAATGATACAGTCTTTAAAAGTTTATGGTTTTATTAATGAAGACTGGCGTCGAGATATTGATGATATGACCCTTCAATCTTTACAAATATATTGAACAATGGAGCTTACTTATCTAAAATGTTGCGCCTTATATAAATTATGTTATATAAGTTATGTTTCCAAATAAGCGTACAAGTTACGGTTACTATCACTCATTACCTCTCGCGGACCTCCTATGAACGCAATCGAAAGATATTTTGGTATCAATGGTACAAATACTACCATTAAAACAGAAATCATGGCAGGAATTACAACATTCCTAACTATGGCTTATATCATATTTGTGAACCCAACCATTTTAGCAGATGCTGGTATGGATCAAGGTGCTGTGTTTGTGGCTACCTGTTTGGCGGCTGCTATTGGCTGCTTTATTATGGGGCTTTATGCACGTTTGCCAGTAGCGCTTGCGCCTGGTATGGGGCTAAACGCATTTTTTACTTATGGTGTTGTTTTGGGCATGGGTTATAGCTGGCAGACAGCATTGGGTGCTGTCTTCTTATCAGGTTGTATCTTCTTGTCATTAAGCCTATTCAATATTAGAAAATGGGTTATTAATGCCATTCCTAACAGTCTAAAGCAAGGTATTGTTGCTGGTATTGGTGCCTTTTTAGCGTTTATTGCTCTTAAAAGTGCTGGTATTATCGTTGCTCAAGATTCAACATTTGTAACTTTGGGAGATTTAAAAGACTTCTCTCCAATTATGGCAGCGATTGGATTTTTTGTCATCATTGGATTGGTACATAAAAATGTTCCAGGTGCTGTGACAATCGGTATTTTATTGGTAACTGTAGTTAGTATTATAGCGGGTTATACGCCATTTTCGGGCGTGGTTTCTTTGCCACCATCAGTAGCGCCAACATTTATGCAGCTAGATATTGCGGGTGCATTGGATGTGGGTATGATTAGTGTTATTTTTGCCTTTTTATTCGTAGATTTATTTGATACATCAGGCACATTGATTGCGGTAACAAAAAAAGCAGGAATTACTAATCCAGACGGCTCTATACCCAATTTGAATAAAGCACTTTTGGCAGATTCTAGTGCTACTGTTGTAGGTACCGTGCTAGGTACTTCATCAACCACCAGCTTTGTTGAAAGTACAGCCGGTGTGGCAGCTGGTGGACGTACTGGATTGGTAGCAGTTACGGTTGGTTTGCTATTTTTATTGAGCCTATTTTTTGCGCCTTTGGCAGGTATGATTCCTGCATATGCAACGGCTGGTGCTATCTTTTATGTATCGGTATTGATGTTATTTACCTTAAAAGATATTGACTGGGAAGATTTAACTGAAGCTGCACCTGTAGCAGTTGTTTTGTTAATGACGCCTTTGACATATTCTATTGCAGATGGTATCTCGTTAGGCTTTATTACATATACCGCAGTGAAGCTGTTAACTGGTAAGTTTGAGCAAATTACTCCGGCAATATGGATTTTATCTATTATTTTATTAGCAAAAATCATCTTTATGTAGTGGCTGAATTATGCGAGTTTGACTGCTGTGCTAAATGGTTGTAATACATTGAACATATTGAATAATCTAGAATATCTCAGTAAGTCATGTGAGCATATAAGTAAGCTAAATACGGTGAGATAACATAAAGGCTTCCTTAATATTAAGGAAGCTTTTTTAATGAGCAAAGAACAAATATTTTTTACTACAGTTAAAGAGGTACTTAACAGTGAAAATGTTATGTACTGTATGGCAGTCGTAATATCAGACTCAGTTACTTTATCTTGAATATACTATAGTGGCGTTAATTCACACAAAACGCTAGCTTTAATAATTATAAATTCCAGTGTCATTCCTTTTACGTTTATTCTAGTTACCTGTCACTTACTAGGTTTTAGAAAATCTAAAGACAGATTGTTAGCATTTACTACAAGGACTGTAATCATGACAACCCCTTCCGAATTTCAATCCGAACATCAACCTTTTAGCCATCTACGTGGGCTTGTTATCATTGCTATTGCAGGTATTCTTGCCATTTTGTTATGGCAGTTTTTACCATTTGATAATAATGCTAATAAAGGATTGGCGTTACTATTTTTTATTGCCACTTTATGGCTAACAGAGGCGGTTCATACCACCATTACAGCGATTATGGTACCTGTACTGGGGGTGATGATAAGTATCCCTGATATTGATACCAAATCAGCTTTGGCTGCTTTTGCTAATCCAATTATCTTTTTATTTTTTGGTGGCTTTGCTTTAGCGGCTGCCTTACAGGTACAACGTATTGATAAAAAGATTGCTTTATGGCTGATAAAAATAGCAAAAGGGAACTTTGCAATGGTGGTGATTTCTATTTTTATTGCCACTGCTTTTTTATCAATGTGGATTTCTAATACTGCGACAACTGCGATGATGTTGCCCTTGGTGGTGGGTATTATGGCAGGTGTTGATAGGGTCAAAGAGCGTAATACCTTTGTTTTCGTACTATTAGGGTTAGGTTATTCAGCCGCCGTTGGTGGTATCGGGACAATCGTTGGTACACCGCCGAATGCCATCACTTCACAGGCATTAGGTCTGTCATTTGCAGGCTGGATGAAAGTTGCTGCTCCCTTTATGATAGTGATGTTTCCTATTATGCTTGGCGTGTTGTATATGGTGTTTAAGCCTGATTTAAATATCAAAATGGAGAGTGTGGAAGAGGATATTCCTTGGACACTACAACGCAAACTGACCATGTTGGTCTTTGTGGTTACGGCCTTATCATGGATTTTTAGTAGCTTTATTGCAGATGCAACAGGTTGGGCAAAAGTAGATACGATTATTGCTGTCAGTGCTGCAATAGCCATTGGTGTGCTGGGCTTGGCATCATGGCAAGAGATATCCGATAATACTGACTGGGGCATTTTATTACTTTTTGGTGGTGGTATTACTTTAAGCACTATTTTAAAAAGTTCTGGCGCGTCTTTGGTATTAGGGCAGTCAGTGGCTAATTTATTACATGGTGCGCCTATTGTGGTGATTATCGCTGTGGTTGGCTTGTTTATTGTCTTTTTGACAGAGTTTAGTAGTAATACTGCTACGGCTGCTTTGTTAGTGCCTGTGTTTGCAGGGATTGCTGAGCAGATGGGTATTCCACAAGCGACCTTAGTAATGACCATCGGTTTGGGGGTATCTATGGCGTTTATGATGCCTGTTGCCACCCCACCGAATGCCATTGTGATGGGCTCTGGGCTTATCAAGCAACGTGAGATGATGAAGGCAGGATTTTGGCTCAATATCATCGGTACGATAGCATTGGTGATTTATGTGCGGTTTTTCTTCTAGGTAGATGTTTAGATAATTGCTTAAAAAAACACCCCATAGCAGTTTGGTTATGGGGTGTTTTGGTTTGGGTAAATTGTCCTTGCTACTTGCTATAAATATATGGAGTTTCTTATATTTGCCTCACTTTCAATATTATCTACAGCATCTTCTCTACCGCCAAAATTTGCCTGAAATTTTCTGATTTACTAAGTGGCTTTTTGTTATGATAAAGCATCACCTGATAATATATAAGCACTTATAAAGTTAAAGGAAAATAGGGAATAATAAATGAGCAATACAACCATAGCGAACTCATCAGCAAACCCCACAGCCCCCAGTAACCACACACGACAATACCCCAGCAATTTTGACTTTTTAGCAGAGCATGACCCCATATTTTTACAGCTTGCCAGCAATGCAGAGCGGGTATTTTATAGTGACCCCAATACGACCTTAATTAAGCTACGACAGCTTGGTGAGGCGTTGGCACAGGGCTTGGCGGTACGCACTGGGGTAGATTTTGATGCTGATACCAAACAGGTAGATTTGCTTAATCGCTTGCAACGTGAGCTAAATCTTGACCGCAATATCATTGATATTTTCCATAAGCTAAGACAGCAAGGTAATGTGGCAACACATCAGTTCCAGACCAATCATGGCGAGGCATCAAAGGCGTTAAAGATGGCACGAATGCTGTGTGTTTGGTATCACCAAAACTTTGGTAAAGCAGGCAGTAAATTTAAGCCAGAACCCTTTAAAAATCTACCTGACCCCAGTGAGGATTTGCAAAAGCTACAACAGCAGATTTCGCAGTTATCCTCACAGCTTGATGCCACCGCCACACAGGTTGATAGTCATAAGCAGATAGCTAAATTACAAGAAAAAGAAAAACTTGAATATCAACAGCTTGCAGAGATGATGGATGAGGAGGCTCGGCAGTTAGCAGAGCAGAATAAACAGCAAGAGCAGTTATTACTTGCTGAGCGTGAGCGTTTTGAGGCACAGATTGCCAGTTTAAAAGCACAGTTGGCAGAGCAACCACAGACAGCAAGTGAAGATGCGACAACACAGATAAAACGACGGTTAACGGTATTTATACCTACTGAGGAAGACGCGCGGTTGTTGATTGATGAGCAACTACGCCTTGCAGGTTGGGAGGCAGACAGTCAGCTTATGACCCAAACGGCAGGTACATTGCCTGAGGTGGGAAAAAATAAAGCCATTGCTGAGTGGCGGACGGCAAATGGTCGGGCCGATTATGTGCTATTTATGGGGTTAACCCCGATTGCGGTGATTGAGGCAAAGCGAGAAAATATTAATGTGGCAGGCAAGATTGGGCAAGCAGAGCGTTACGCTCAAGGCTTGGCGGTCACTGAGCCAATGCAAGGGGCGTGGTTGCTGACCAATCGGGGCATGCCGTGGTGCGAGTATCAGCAAACTTATTATGTGCCGTTTGTCTTTTCATGTAATGGTCGCTCATATGTGGAGCAGTTAAAAGAAAAGTCAGGCATTTGGTTTCGCGATGTGCGTCATGGTAGCAATACCAAACGTGCGTTACAGCAGTTTTATAGTCCTGAGGGTTTGCTTGATGTGTTGACTCGGGATATTGCTCAAGCTGAGGATAAATTACAACAAGAGCCGTTCGGCTATTTAAACTTGCGTGATTATCAAGTTAAGGCAATTAAGGCAGTAGAGCAGAGATTAGCGCAAGGTCAGCGTGATTGTTTGCTGGCAATGGCAACAGGAACGGGCAAAACTCGTACCATTATCGGGCTGATTTATCGCTTTTTAAAAACCGAACGTTTTAAGCGAATTTTGTTTTTGGTGGATAGGACTGCTTTGGGTAATCAAGCCTTTGATAGTATGCAAGAGATGACCCTTGAGCAAAACCAAACGTTAAGCAAGATTTATAACATTGCTGAGCTGGGTGATATGCAAGTTGAGGCTGAAACCCGAGTACAAGTGGCAACGGTACAGGCGATGGTCAGACGCATTTTTGATAATGATGATGTGCAGGATATTCCTACCATTGACCAGTATGATTGTATCATCATTGATGAGGCACACCGAGGCTATACCCTTGACCAAGAGATGAGCGAGGGTGAGTTGTTATTTCGAGATACCAGTCAGTATTTATCCAGTTATCGGCGGGTATTGCAATACTTTGATGCAGTAAAAATTGGCTTAACTGCCACGCCTGCCAAGCACACAGTAGAAATATTTGGCAGACCTGTTTATGTTTATTCGTATCCTGAGGCAGTGGCGGACGATTGGTTGATTGATTATGAGCCACCCATTCGCTATACCACTTTACTATCCAAAAATGGAATCCATTTAGACAAGGGTGAACAGGTATCGGTGCTAGACAGTCGCTCGGGAGAAGTGGACATCACTGAGCTTGAAGATGAGCTAAATTTTGAGGTAGCACAGTTTAACCGCAGTGTGGTCACAGAAAGTTTTAATCGGGTGATTTGTGAGCAGTTGGTACAAGAGATTGACCCCAATGGCAATGAAAAAACACTGATATTTTGTGCCACCGACCTACATGCTGATATGGTCAAACGCTTGTTAGATGATGCTTTTTCGGCGTTTTATGGTAATGAGTATAATGAGGCGGCGGTACGCAAAATCACTGGGGCAAGTGATAAAGTTGACCAGCTTATCAGTCGCTTTAAAAATGAAAAATACCCCAGTATTGCCATTACAGTGGATTTGTTAACCACGGGTATTGATGTCCCTGCCATCTGTCATTTGGTGTTTTTACGACGGGTAAAATCACGCATTTTATTTCAGCAAATGATGGGGCGGGCGACCAGACGTTGTGATGACATTGGCAAGACCGTCTTTAAGGTTTATGACCCTGTCGATATATTTGCCACTTTAGAACAAGTGAACACCATGAAACCATTGGTAAAAAATCCAAATATTACCATTGAGCAGTTGGTACAGGATTTGTTGGCAGTTAATACGGATACTCTTAATGAGCTTGCCAGCAATGACCCTGTGTTATCACAAGTTAGTGAGCCATTAACAGCATATCAAGTTGATGACACTGAAAACAGCTCTGGAAACAGTGATGATGGTAGCTTTGATAACAGCCATGCAGTTAACTATCTTGGGCAAAGTCAGCAAGATATCATTGATACACATAGCCAAGAGGTGCTTGACCAACTTAGCCAAAAACTCATGCGAGTATTGCGTAAAGCAGTGAAAAAAGCTGAGCGTAATCCTGAGCTAAAAGTCAAACTTGATGAGTTAGAGGCAAGCTGGCAAGTCCCCCCTGAAAAACTCCATCAAGTACTGCACCAAGGTGGGGTGAAAAAAGCTCAAGAATTTTTGCAAACCCATGCCAATTTATTGACAGATTTGGCGGAAATAAAGCACATTGCAGGCTCAGATTATATGCCTGTGATTTATGAAGGTGAAGATGAATTTATCAGCCGTGAGCAGAGCTTTGGTCAGCACCAACGCCCAGAGGACTATTTAGAAAGCTTTGAGCAGTTTATTAAGACCCAACTCAATGAATCCGTAGCGTTAACTGTGGTTGCTACCAGACCTGCTGAGATGACCCGAGAAACACTGAAAGAAGTTAAGCTATTACTTGATGAGAAAGGCTATAGTGAGGCACATCTGCAAACGGCATGGCGTAACAAAACCAATAAAGACATTGCCGCCAGTATTGTTGGGCATATTCGCCGTGCAGCATTGGGTGAGCCATTGATACCTTTTGCCCAGCGTGTCGATAATGCCATGACTCAGATTTATCAAAGCCAAGACTGGACACCACTACAACGTAAATGGCTTGAGCGTTTGGCAAAACAGCTACAGCATGAAACCATCGTTGACCGTCAGTTTGTTAACCAGCGTTTTGCAGCAGATGGCGGGGCAAAATGGCTGGATAAAATCCTAAAAGAGCAGTTAGACGACGTATTGGCACAGGTCAATGAGCAGTTGTGGCAGGCGTGATGATATAGGAAGGTTTGGATTAACCTAAAAATATTCTAATTTTGGATTTGTATCAGTGGCTATCTCTCAGATGACTTTAGATAAAAGATAGCCATTTAATATTGCATGAATTTTAAATATCTGTATCATCAACACGCCAAAATCCACCCCATTAACTATTTATCATAAGAATTTAAACCCTAGGAAACCCCATGAGTACCCAGCCTTCAAGCCAAGCCATCGTGCAAAAACTATGGAACTTATGTGACGTATTGCGAGATGATGGTATCAACTACAGCGACTATGTCACCGAGCTGGTGTTGCTGTTATTTATCAAAATGGAATACGAAAACACCGAGCAAGGCGTATTGGTCGCTCACAAACTGCCCGAAGGTTGCCGTTGGACAGACATTAACCAACTCTCTGGGCTAAACCTACTCAACAAATACAAGCAAGTGTTACTTGACCTATCACAAAGCCAAGACCGCCTTATCGCTGCCATTTATAGCAACGCCCAAACCCGCTTAAGAGAGCCACGCCACCTAGAGCAACTGGTCAAAACCCTAGATGGACTGGATTGGTTTAGCCTAAAAAATGACGGATTGGGCGACCTATACGAAGGCTTACTCGAAAAAAACGCCAACGAAACCAAATCTGGAGCAGGGCAGTACTTCACTCCACGCGTCCTTATTGACAGCATGGTGAACTGTATACAACCGCAAGCAGGTGAAGTGATTCAAGACCCAGCCGCAGGTACAGCAGGATTTTTAATCGCTGCCAACGAATATATCAAACGCCAAACCGATGAATATTACGACCTATCGGCAGCCCAAATCAAATTTCAAAAAAACAAAGCCTTTGTTGGTGTCGAGCTTGTTCCTAGTACCCGCCGTCTGGCATTGATGAACTGCCTATTGCATGGTATCGAAGGCGGTAGTGAAGGCGATAGCGAAGGTGTGGTGCTACAAGGCAACAGCCTTGGGCAGGTCGGGGCAAGCCTTAACCGAGCCGATGTTATCCTTGCCAATCCACCATTTGGGGCGGCAAAAGGCGGTGAGGCGAGCATTACCCGAGATGATTTGACCTTTAAAACCAGTAACAAACAACTGGCATTTTTACAGCACATCTACCGCAACCTTAAAGCAGGTGGACGGGCGGCGGTGGTACTGCCTGATAATGTTCTTTTTGAGGCAGGTATTGGCACAGACATTCGCCAAGACCTTATGCACAAATGCAACCTACACACCATATTACGCCTACCGACAGGTATCTTTTATGCCCAAGGGGTCAAAACCAACGTGCTGTTTTTTACCAAAGGCACAGCCAGTAACCCTGACCAAGACCAAAACTGCACCAAAAATGTCTGGGTTTATGACTTACGCACCAATATGCCCAGCTTTGGTAAACGTACCCCCTTTAGCCCAGAACACCTAAAACCCTTTGAGGCGGTATATGGCAAGAATGCAGACGGCACAAGCCCTCGCACGGAAGGGGAATGGTCATTTTGTGACAATAATGAATCAGATAAAAATAGCCTAAGCAATTCTTGTGATGTGGATAATAACGATGACAACGACAATCCAACTTTAGAAAGCAGTCGTTGGCGGGTATTTAGCCGTGATTGGATACGCGATAATAAGGGCGATAGCCTAGATATTAGCTGGCTAAAAGACAGTGACAGCATTGACGCAGCTGACCTGCCCGAACCACATATCCTTGCCAGTGAGGCGATGAATGAGCTAACCGAGGCATTACGCCAACTTGATGGGCTAATGCAAGCATTGGGGCAACAAGATGAGGCAGACGTTCAAAAGAAACTGCTAGCCGAATCATTGGGTTTAAGTGAGGGGGACGTATAATGGAGGTTAAGGAATTACCAGAGGGTTGGGTTGAGGTAAGTTTGGATAGAGTGGCACAGTGGGGGTCTGGTGGTACGCCGTCAAGAAAAAAACTGGAATACTATAATGGTAATATTCCATGGATTAAAACAGGTGATTTAGGTGAAAAGTATATAAAACATAGTAGTGAGTTTATTACTGAGGATGCAATTAAAAATTCTAGTGCAAAAATGTTTTCTAAAGGTTCAGTTGCTTTAGCTATGTATGGAGCAACGATAGGAAAAACATCAATTTTAGATATAGATGCTACAACAAATCAGGCTTGTGCTGTTGGTAAACCAAACAAAGCTATTAGTTCAGAGTTTTTATATTATCTTTTGAGAAATGAGAAGGATAATTTTATAGCAAAGGCAAAAGGTGGAGCGCAACCGAATATCTCCCAAACAGTGATTAAAAATCATAATATATTTCTACCTTCTATACATGAACAAAATAAGATAGTTAGCTTGATTAATAGAAATATAGCTCAAGTAGAACAAATCCAAAATAGCCTAAATGCCATTCCTAAAATTTTAGAAAAATTTCGTCAATCGGTATTAGCAGATGCAGTGAGTGGTAAATTAACAGAGGGTTGGCGGGGGGATAGTTTAACTAATAATTCTAATTGGCAATTAATAAGACTTAATGATATTGCTCATTGGGGGTCTGGTGGTACACCGTCAAGAAAAATCATTGAATATTATAATGGTGATATACCTTGGGTAAAAACTGGTGATTTAGGTAAAAAGTATTTAAATAAGACTAGTGAGAATATTACAGTATTAGGATTAAAAAATTCGAGTGCTAAAATCTATCCAAAAGGTGTTGTAGCAATTGCAATGTATGGGGCTACTATTGGAAAAGTTTCAATTTTAAATATTCAAGCTGCTACTAATCAAGCATGTGCAGTTGCTAAAGCAAAACAAGGTATAACTAATTCTGAATATATTTATTATTTTTTATTGAGTCAAAAAGATGAGTTCATACGAAAGGGAAAAGGTGGGGCACAGCCAAATATTTCTCAAACTTTAATCAAAGAGCATCCTATTAATTTACCCCCACTTCCTGAACAAACCGAAATTGTCCGCCGAGTGGAAGAATTATTTGCCTTTGCTGACCAAATCGAAGAACGAGTCGCACAAGCCCAAAGCAGAGTTAATCATCTGACCCAATCCATCTTAAACCAAGCCTTTACAGGCAAACTGACCGAGCAATGGCGAGCAGATAACCCCGAGCTTATCACGGGTGATAACAGTGCCGTCGCCTTACTTGCCAGTATTGAAAGTGAGCGTAAAACTACCAAAACCCGTAAAAGTAAAACGGCTAAAAACAAAACCAACAAAAAGGCATAAACAGCCATAAATGCCAACAAAAACAAGGGATATCACCTCCCTTGTTTTTATTTATATCCTAAAAATATATACCCTAAAAATATGCCACCTCATAACTTGCCAAAATCTCTTGAACCAACGCTTGCGCCACAGGTTCAAGCTTTTGATAATCCTGCACAATAATACTGCGCTCACGCTCTGCCCATACCTCATCTAAATAAATCTGATGAATGTTCATCGTTTGCTGATGGCGGTTGGCAGACGACTCAGGCACAATACTAATACCCACGCCAGCCTCCACCATACGGCACACCGACTCAAACCCTGATACATTGACCCGAGTGTCCATCGTCACCCCCATACTTGCCTGCAAATCGGATAAAAAATTACCCAACGTACTGCCATTATGAAAGCCAATATAAGGGTGGCTAAGCGTCTCAGTAAATTTTAATCGCTGTTTTTGTGTTAAAGGGTGGTTAATGGGCGTGACCACGGCTAAGCGGTCGGTACTAAAATGTATCACCTCAAGCGACTGTGTGGACACCGAGCCTGACAAAATACCAATATCCGTTGTGCCATTTAACACCCCACGGATAATATCTTTTGTCAGTCGCTCTTGTAAATCAATGGTCACCGCAGGACGTTGTATCAAAAAATCTGCCAAAATCTCAGGCAAAAAGTCCGTGACAGCCGTAGTATTGGCATATAGACGCACATGCCCTGTCGCATCAGAGCGGTACTGGGAAAAGCTGTGTTTGACCTGCTCAACTTGACGCAAAATACTGCGGGCTTGTTTCAGTAGCTTTAGCCCATCGTCAGTTAACTCCATACCTTTGTTATGACGATAAAATAGGCGGGTATCTAACTGTGTTTCGAGCTTTTTAATACGAGTACTGGCGGCGGCAGGGGATATAAAAGTATGTTTGGCGGCTTGGGTCAGACTGGGTGAATCGGCGATGGCACAAAATAGCTGTAAATCGGTTAGGTCAAAGTGCATAGAAAACCTATGTTAAATAGCCGTGATTGTAGAATAAGATATAATCTGATTTTTGGCTGTTGAATGGTAATAAGCCTCCTTTTAATGGTGGTTAAGTATATATGAGTATGCCCAAACCTGACAATGATGTTTTATAAAACCATAAACCATCTATGCGATGGCAAACCCACACTACTCACCATTGAGGTAATCATGGCATTTCTAAACCACCTATGCGGTGGCAAACAATATTTGACGGGGATATGATATTAGTTGACATTTCTAAACCATCTATGCGATGGCAAACAATCACTACAAACACAGCCAACCAGTCAGCAATTTCTAAACCATCTATGCGATGGCAAACATCTGATACAGCAACGTTGTCAGTTTATTAGTTTTCTAAACCATCTATGCGATGGCAAACTCATCGGACGGGACAGCAGGGGCGGGGCAAGATTTCTAAACCATCTATGCGATGGCAAACGGCGTATTAGCGCCTTAATCACACACTTAACTTTTCTAAACCATCTATGCGATGGCAAACCGTTTACCCACGAAAACCTATAAAGACTTGCATTTCTAAACCATCTATGCGATGGCAAACGTATCACTTTGACTCCGTCGGGTTTGCCATTGTTTCTAAACCATCTATGCGATGGCAAACTTAAATTATACTACTAAAAACCCAGTAATAACATGGTGTGGCAGGAAAAAGTCTGATTTATGTTTATATTTTTTATCCTTATATAATTATATGTTTTTAAAAGACATTTTTTAGAATTACAAAATGAAGTATTTTTTATTGATTCATTATGTCATATGTTAAATGACAACAAATTGGCATTAATCAAATCCGAACGCCATGTTAACAAACCTGTGATTTAGAACCTCTATTTTTTTTGACATACTAGGGTCTATTCTAATTTAACCCTTATTCATCTTAAGCAAACACAAACAACCACAAGGAAACCGTGATGAGTAATACTGATAATCAAACCACCAATACCCCTGATACTCAAAGTGATGTCAACCTAAATGACTGGGTTGGCAATACCGAAAGCAAACAAGACCTAATCTGTGAAATCTTAGTCCGACGTATGGCAGCGACCTTGGGTGTACCTAGCCCCAAAGCAGGCGAGCCACTGCCTGCCTTATGGCACTGGATGTTTTTTCAACCTGAGCTAAATGCAGAAGAATTGGGTCGTGATGGTCACCCACAACTGGGCGGATTTATGCCACCTGCATTGGGTCGTAACCGTATGTGGGCAGGCGGTAGCTTTGAATTTGACCAACCGTTAATTGTAGGTGAACCCGCCACCTGTGACTCCAGTATCGAAAAAGTCGTCGAAAAGCAAGGCTCTACAGGCTCATTGGTATTTGTGACAGTGCGTCATGACTACACTCAAAAAGGGCAACACAAATTTACCGAGCGCCAGACCATCGTTTATCGTGAACCAACCCCACCCAAAACCGAGTCTGAGCCATCTGAGCATGCCGATAGCAAAGAGTGGTCACAAACCCTAACCCCAGACGCGACCATGTTGTTCCGTTATTCTGCGGTTACCTTTAATGGTCATCGTATCCATTATGACTACCCTTATGTGACTGATGTTGAAGGCTACGACAATCTGGTGATACATGGTCCGATGATGGCGACATTAGCCTTACATGGCTTTATCAATCAGCATAGTGACAAAGCAGTAAAAACCTTTAAATATCGTGGTGTACGACCTGTAACACTGGGCAATGATATCCGTGTTGAAGGCAAAGTCACTGCATCAGGTCAAGCAGATGTTTGGATTTGCAATGACAATGGTGTTATCCAACAAGGACAAGTGAATTTTGAGTAACTGTTAACAGAACTTAGTAAAAATACAAGGAAAATTAAGATGATAGACCCACGTAGCGAAGATATTAATGCCATTCGTGATGGTATACAAGGATTGATGGCAGGCTTTGGTAGTGAATACTGGCGTAAACTTGATAGCGAAAAAGGCTTTCCTGATGAGTTTGTCACCGCTTTAAGCCAAGATGGTTGGCTATCAGCATTAGTCCCTGAAGAATACGGCGGTTCAGGATTGGGACTGGCTGAAGCGTCAGTAATTATGGAAGAGATAAATCACTGTGGCGGTAATGCAGGCACAGTACATGGACAAATGTATAACCTATTTACCCTTGTTAAACATGCCTCTGAGGCTCAAAAAAAGCTTTATTTACCCAAACTAGCAACGGGTGAGCTACGTTTGCAGTCTATGGCAGTTACCGAGCCGACCAGTGGTACGGATACCTCAGCCATTACCACCAATGCAGTAAAAAAAGGCGACCACTATGTCGTTAACGGTCAAAAAGTATGGATTTCACGTATCCAACATTCTGACCTGATGATTTTGTTGGCTCGTACCACGCCACTATCACAAGTTAAAAGCAAAGTTGATGGCATGTCGATTTTCTTGGTTGACTTGCATACAGCGATTGGCAATGGCTTAACCGTACAAAAAATTGATAACATGGTGAATCACGAAACCAATGAGCTATTTTTTGATAACCTAGTCATTCCAGAAGAAAACTTAATCGGTGAAGAAGGCAAAGGTTTTCGCTATATATTAAGTGGCTTAAATGCCGAGCGTACCCTAATTGCTGCTGAATGTATCGGTGATGGACGTTGGTTTATCGAAAAAGCATCTGCTTATGCCAATGAGCGTCAGGTATTTGGTCGCCCCATTGGACAAAACCAAGGTATTCAATTCCCCATTGCTGAGGCACATATCGAAGTACAAGCGGCCGATTTAATGCGTTGGCAGGCGTGTGCTGACTATGACAAATACAGCCATGAAAAAGGCAGTACACAGGCAGGGGCATCAGCAAATATGGCAAAATATCTGGCAGCCAAAGCCTCATGGCAAGCGGCTAATGCCTGTTTGCAAACCTTTGGTGGTTTTGGTTTTGCTAATGAATATGACGTAGAGCGTAAATTCCGCGAAACGCGCCTATATCAAGTAGCACCAATTTCTACCAACTTAATTTTGTCTTATATTGGTGAAAAAGTACTACACATGCCTAGAAGTTTTTAATTAACTGTTTAAAACTAGGGTCTGTTGAACATTCATCTTCATAGGAAAAATTGAGCAAAATTTGTCTTAGTCAAGGCAATGAACGCAGGTAACTTATTTATTAAAACGGAATATTAACCAGTTCATTAACGCAGAATAAGGTAAATTTAGCCAATTTTTACATGAAAGTAAAAAGTAGTTGTATCCCTTGTAGATATTAGCTTAACGGGATGAAAGTTTAACAGACCCTAATAGTGCAAGCCCTCTTTTTACTTATGGCTTTAAGCTACTCTAAGCTGATTTAAGTTGCTTAAAGTCATTTTAAATAGAGGGCTAACATCTAGGAATAATAGATAAATAAAGGAAAATTTATGAGCAACTCTGCACAATCCAATCAGCAAACAAACCCACAGCAACGCCCCCTTGATGACATCACTGTTATCAGCCTAGAGCATGCCATTGCTGCCCCTTTTTGTACCCGTCAGCTTGCTGACTTAGGGGCAAGAGTAATAAAAATTGAACGCCCTAATGTGGGTGATTTTGCCCGAGGTTATGATGAGCGGGTGAATGGTTTGGCATCTCACTTTGTCTGGGTCAATCGTGGTAAAGAAAGTCTGGCACTGGACTTAAAATCTGAGCAAGCCCAGCCCGTGTTAAACAAACTGCTAGAAAAAGCTGATGTGTTGGTGCAAAATTTAGCACCCGGTGCAAGCGCTCGCTTAGGATTGGGCTATGAAGAGCTGCACGAAAAATATCCACAGCTTATCGTTTGTGACATCTCAGGCTATGGTGTCGGTGGTCCGTATGAGCAGAAAAAAGCCTATGACTTGCTGATTCAAAGTGAAAGTGGCTTGTTATCAGTGACAGGTACGCCTGATGAGATGGCAAAAGTTGGTATCTCTATTGCTGATATTTGTGCAGGTATGTATGGTTACTCATCTATTTTGGCTGCCCTAAAACTGCGTGATAAAACAGGTGAAGGCAGTCATATTGACGTATCTATGCTTGAGTCATTGGTTGAATGGATGGGCTTTCCATTATATTACACCTATGAAAATGCCCCAGCACCTACCCGTAATGGTGCATCGCATGCCACCATCTATCCGTATGGCTCATTTGCCACTTCTAATGGCTCGGTGATGTTTGGGCTACAAAATGAGCGTGAATGGCAAGCATTTTGTGAGCAAGTGCTACAACAGCCAGAGCTTGCAGATGATGAACGCTTTAGCAAAAATAGCCTACGGGTAGAAAATCGTGATACCCTAAAAGGCATCATTGAAAGCTGTTTTGCTGAGCTAACCAAATCACAAGTAACCGAGCGCTTGGATACTGCCAAAATTGCCAATGCTCATGTCAACGAAATGCAAGACGTTTGGTCACACCCACAGCTAAAAGCCCGTGACCGTTGGCGTACCATTAATAGCAGTATTGGTGAACTACCTGCCATGCTACCACCTGCGGTAAATAATCAGTTTGAATACCGTATGGGCGATGTACCCGCTTTAGGTGAGCATACAGACGCTATCTTGGCAGAATTGGGCTTAGGGAAAGATTAGGGAACGATTCACAAAAAAAGCATTACTAAGGAAACCTTATGTCACAAGCTGTTAATTTGCCAAAAACTTGGCTATTTGTCCCTGCCAGTAAAATTGAACGTGTCCCCAAAGCCTTTGCCAGTGGGGCAGGGGCGGTGATTGTTGACCTAGAAGATGCCGTGGCACTGGCAGAAAAACCACAAGCTCGCCAAGCATTGCTTGACTATTATGCCAGTGATGCCTATCAGCCAGTCTGGGTACGCATTAATCAAGCAGACAGTGATGAGTTTACCAAAGATATGCAAATCTGCCAGCAAATGCCTAATTTGGCAGGGATTATATTGCCCAAAGCTGAGCATAAACATGACCTTGAGCAAGTGCATAGCAGTACAAAACTGCCTGTCATTGCATTGGTGGAAAGTGCTTTAGGCTTACATCAACTTGATGATATGGCACAAGCGACAGGCTTGGTTGCTTTTAGCTATGGCTTTTTGGACTTATGTAATGATGTGGGCGTACAAGTGAATACGCCATCGGCAGAGATTTTTGCCAATCAAGTGCGTTATCAGCTACTCATTGCCTCAAAAGTATATGGTTTATCTGCACCAGTGGATACCATTTACCCTGATTTTAATGACGCTGATGGGCTGGTATCTCGGGTGCAATTATGGTCACAAATGGGGCTATCTGGTATGCTTTGTATCCACCCCAAACAAGTGGCGGTGGTACAAACGGCGTTAGCACCAACACAGGCAGAGCTAGACTTTGCACAAAAGGTCGTCGATGAATATGAGCGTACTGGCAAAGCAGCATTTCAGATAGAGGGTCAGATGGTCGATATACCAGTGATTAAGCGTTGTCAGCAGTTGCTTGCAAACGTATAAGAGCCGCGTAAGTTAGCAATGATGGTAAGCTAGTGCCTCTTTAACCTTATTATTTAAATATCTAATTGAATGTCTTTTAAATATTAGGTGTTAAAGAGGCTAAGTATACCGACTTGCTTAATTAGTCGTTTTCTTGATAAATCAATGCCTGAATATCTAATGCTGCTTGCTTCATGCGAGGTACATGAGTTAATAACTCTTCTAAAGAAACGCGAATGGTCGGCGCATGAGCATACAGCGATGCCAGATAGCGGTCTTTTTTATCGACAATAGGTACAGAAACAGCAACCATCTCTGAGATAAACTCTTCTTTATCAATACCAATACCTGTCTTTGCAATCTCATCAAGCTCAGCATTAAGTTGCTTAACATCTACTATCGTATTTTTGGTAAATTTGATTAAATCTAGGTTGTTAATGAGCTTTTTACGTCGTGCTGGCGACAGTTGGCTGAGATATAGCTTACCTGTTGCTGTACACCACATAGGTGACTGAGCGCCAATGGGTAGAAAAATTTGAATGGGTAGGGCAGTATTGGCACGGTTGGTATAAATCATATGTCGACCACTGGGAATACCGATACCACAGGTCTCTTTAATGTCATCAACCAGCTTTTCTAAGATAGCTTGACGTTCATTAAAAAACTGGCGTTGTTGCCACAGCTCTACACCTAAGTTGCGAACTCTGCGTCCTGCAACGATACCACCGCCAATATCAACAGCTAAAAATCCCTCTTCAACTAATTGTTGAATCAGGCGATGAATAGTGGGCTTAGGAATCTCTAACTCTTGTGATAGCTCTAACGGAGATAGGGGCGTAGAAGCGTAAGATACAGATTCGATAATTTGTAAAACACGGGTAATAGAAGAAACTTTTGGCATGAGGTATACAACTTTTCTTACAAATAATGCTTATCATAACAAGTTACAATCATCTGAAAAATAGCAAATAATCAGAAATTGATAAAAAGAGTTATTTTTTTGGTTGAGATTAGGGTCTGTGGAGTCTTTATCTTTAGTAGGAAAATTAACCTGTTCATTAATGCTTCATTATACAAATTTAGCCAATTTTTACACTAAATTAAAATAAGTTGTACCCCTTGTAGGTATGAATTTGATGGGGTGAATATGTTACAGACCCTATCCATACGGATATATATTTAGGATATAAAATACCCAGTTGCCTATGGCTGATGCACTGGCGGCAAACTGGGTACGATGATAATACCATTTATGCTTTCTTTTTTGTTGCTCCATGTTCTGCATGGTGCTTTTCACGCAGTTTTTGACGTAAGACCTTACCTACATTAGACTTAGGCAGCTCATCAACAAACTCAATGTATCTTGGGCACTTATAACCAGTTAAGTTTTCAAGTGCAAAGTCTCTAATAGCAGCCTCAGTGACTTTATTGTTTCGACGGACAACGTAAAGCTTGGTTGACTCACCTTGGCGTTCATCAGGTATACCAATGAGCGCACATTCTGCAATGCCTTCAAATTCGCTCATGACAGCTTCCACTTCATTAGGGAAGACATTAAATCCTGATACCAGAACCATATCTTTTTTACGGTCAAGTAGTTTGATATAGCCGTTTTCATCCATACTGACAATATCGCCAGTACGTAAAAAGTGGTCATGGGTGAAAATGCCATGATTATCACGATTGAGATATCCGGATGTGACATTTGGACCTTTGATGCACATCTCACCGGGCTGGTTAAAGCCCACATCTTTGTCGTTATCATCACGTACAACGATATTGACGCTAGGTAGAGGCAGACCAATTGTGCCGTTGTATTTTTTATCAGTCACAATATTTGCTGTACCAGCAGCAACACCTTCAGACATCCCCCAACCTTCAATCATGGGGCAACCTGTGACTTCCAGCCATTTTCTAGCAGTATGCTCTGTGGCTGCCATCCCCCCTGCCTGAGTCACGGTCAGGTTAGAGAAATCTAAGGACTTAAAGCTTGGCTGTTCTAGCAATCCTTTAAATAAAGTATTCACACCAGGGAATATATGGAAGGGTTGCTTTGATAGTGACTTTACAAAGTTTGGTAAATCACGAGGGTTTGGAATCAATATAAAGGTATAGCCAGCACGCATGCCTAGCAATGCCATCATAAAAGCAAAGATATGATATAACGGCAGTGCCATGACCATGTTAATGTAGACATCTTTGATTTTACGAGTTGCTGGACGATACCATGCTTCAGACTGCATGGCAGAAGCGATGAGGTTGCGTTGGGTTAAGATAGCTCCTTTAGATAGTCCTGTTGTACCGCCTGTATATTGATAGATAGCAGTATCATATGCTGTCATCTCTGGTGGATAGAAGTCAGCGTCTCGCCCTACTTTTAGAATATCATTAAACTTAAAGACCTTGCGCTTTGGATCATTGAGCTTATATTTGGGTACAAGCTTTTTTACCTGACGAATAACGATATTGACTAAAACACCCTTGAGCCCCATTAGATCGCCCATTTTGGATAGGACAATACGTTTGATGGGTGTTTCATCAACGACTTGCTCTAAAGCTTGGGCAAAGTTGTCAATTAAGAAAATGGTCTGAGCCCCAGAGTCCAACAATTGATGCTTTAATTCACGTCCTGTATAAAGTGGATTGATGGGAGTACAAATATATCCTGCACGTAAGATACCAATCATCACAGGAAAGTATTGAGGAACATTGGGCATCATCACAGCAATGACACTACCAAGTGGAATTTTTTGTGATTGTAGCCATGCAGATATGTCATCAGCAAGTCTATCAACATCAGCATAAGTATGAGTGACACCCATACAAGTTGTCATGGGTAAATCTTGATAACGCATAAAGCATTCATTAAACAACTCTGAGATGTTGTTATATAAGTCCGGATGGATATTTTCAGGAACGATTTCAGGGTATTGTGATATCCAAACTTTATTCAAAACTTGCTCCTTAAGATATGAATATAATATAGTGCTATTATTCTTTGTTTATATTCAATGTTCACGAGTTTAAAGTTATGTAGCCATGTCAAGAAAAAATATTAAGTATTGAACAGAGCTACTGTGTGATTATAATACTTCTGACTATCATAATTATTTAGTCAGTTGAGGTTGTCTCAGCTGTGTTGATAGTTGTCTGAGTTTGTTTGGATTACATATTGGTAGCATGGTATGTTGTACTCAACAACATAACTTCAGTGAACAAAGTTATTATAGAAATGTCCACTGTGTTTGCAAATAGTAAATTTTTACTAAGGAATATGTAATTATCCTTCTTTTATTATGTAACTATTATTTATTTAAATATTCATTTATTTAAGTTTTTATGACCATATGTTATGTCTTTAATAAAGAACAGCTTAACAACTCAAAATTTTCAACCATATAAAAACAGTCAGAGTTATCAGTAGCTAATGCAATGTTAGACTTATTATGATGTACAATGTGTATCATCTATATTTGTGTGTCTTGTTAGGCATATTATTGGGTTTTATTTGACGTGTATCCCTATGGTTTATAAGTTTGGATGCTCTGCCATCACAGTGAATATTATAATCAATAATAATTACATACAATGATTAAGCACTTACAAAGTATAACCTAAGTGTCATAGTATTTCTATAGTGTATTGGCATTCAAAACATAAATTTTATTATCTATAAAGCCACTTTTGATAGATAGAAAAAAACAGTGTTAAAAGTATGGCTCAAGTTCATAGTTTTGATGATATTACCTTAACCAGATGCGTGCATTTAACATGGATAGAGGAACTTAACTTACTTATATATTTGCCCGTGTATCAATTAGTAGCGTAAGGTGACTATATGAGCATAGCTGTTGTAAATAATAGAAATACTAGATTTACAGGGTGAGACACTCAACAGACCTTAATCTTTTTCAATGACATCCAGCTCTTCTGCGGATAGTTTTTTATAGTCTTTGGCACAAAAACTTGGGTCAAGTCGACAGATGGCTTGTTGTAGTTCATCAAGGCGGGCTTCTGACTGCTGAATATGGTCCAGCATTTTTGCAAAGGCAGTGGCAACAGGGTCTTGGGTATCTGGATTTAGACCGTAGGCTTTAAAGCCAAACGCTTCTGCTAGGCGCATTTTTTGGCACTCTTCTTTACTAATAGTACTTTTACTTACTTTGTTTTGATTATTGTGCTCTGATGCGCTTGCATCTTCTTGTATGGGTGGATTGTTAGCTTCAAGATGCGCATTATTGATATGGTTAGGATGAGTATCTAAAGATGTCTCTATTTCAGCCTCAGATGATTCAGGTGCTACAGATTTTGCAGTAATCATACGTGCTGCACTACCAACCATGGTGGCACCTGCGGGGACAGGTTTTACAACCACTGCATTTGAGCCAATTTTAGCGTTTTTGCCAACGGTAAAAGGTCCGAGGATTTTTGCACCTGCACCGACGACAACACCATCTTCTAGCGTTGGATGGCGTTTGCCAGTATTCCATGAGACACCACCAAGAGTGACGCCATGATAAAGAGTAACATCATCACCGATTTCTGCTGTTTCACCAATGACTACGCCCATTCCGTGGTCAATAAAAAAGCGCTTACCAATCTTGGCTGCTGGGTGAATTTCAATCCCTGTGAGCATTCTAGAGCCATATGACACGGAGCGAGCCATAAATTTAAAGTCATGCTGCCATAAACAATGTGCGCCACGGTGCAAGATAAGAGCATGAATGCCGGGATAGGTAAGCAATACTTCTAATGAGTGACGTGCAGCAGGGTCACGGTCAAATACGGCTTGGATGTCTTCAGATAGGCGTTGTTTGGCTTGTTTTATTGTTTTAAGTAGGCTGATGGCTGATGGCATGGGCTGTCCTAACTTCATTGACGAGAATAAATTAAAAGGTAGATACTAAAAAGACAAAATAAGAAAAAGTCGACCCTAAGTTTTGTTGTAAATTGAGGCGCTATGAAAAATATCGCTTCAAGCAAGGCATAGGATAACATTACTTATCGTTTTTATGAATCTGTTGCTTTAATTTTGCTGTGATGGTATTGAGCAGTTGATATTCTTTTTGGTCAAGCTGTAGCCTTGATAGTAGTCTAGTAAGACGCTTGGGGAGGTCACGAGGGTTTTTTGGATCAATAAGTTGTAATTGAGTCATTAGCATCAGTATTTGAGACTGTAGCTGGGTCATTTGTTGTTGTGTTGCTGCTGGCTCGTCCCAGACTTGTCTTAGGTGAATTTGTAGCTGATGGTCATTCTCATCAAAGGTGTGTGCTTGTTGTGTTTGCTGTTGAGTAAAGCTGGCATAAAAAAAGCTGGCAATGACTTGAATGGCAGAGGCAACATTAAGGACAGGATAGTCAGGGTTTGCATCAATTTGGATATGGTAGTCGGCGTGTGCCAGCTCATCATTAGTAAGCCCTCGGTCTTCTCGACCAAATAAAATGGCGATATTAGGAGTAGAGGTGGTGGTCGGAAGCTGTAATAAATGCTCAGTAATAAAGTGATGTGCTATTTGTGCTGCTTGAGTAGGTGTGACTACAGGGCGTGGGATATGGCGGCTGCGACTACTAGCAGCAAAGACCAATTGGCAGTCCTGCAAGGCAACATCTAGGTTAGGAACAATTTGTGCTTGTGACAAAACATTATCACCTCCAGCAGCATGCGCCCAACTGCTGTCATCGAGCGGATGTTTGGGATCAACCACAAATAGATGACTAAGACCCATGGTATGCATGGCACGTGCTGCTGAACCAATATTGGCAGGCAGTGTGGTGTTTATCATAACAATGCGAATAGCAGATAGATAGGTTGTTAAAGGAGCAACTTCTATTTGCTGTTCTTGCTGTTTAGTGCTATTTACTGGAGTATGATTCATATTTTGTAGGCTATTTGGGGTTAAACTGAGCCGTTTAAGCGAGCTTTGATTTCTTGGCTAACCAATTGTAGCTCTGTTGCAATATTATCTAGCAGTGATTGTTGCTGAGTAATGGTATTGTCACGACAAGCTTCTTGCATTTGATAGCATAAGTCCTTGAGTGGTATAGCACCGATATTGGCACTGGCTCCTTTAAGAGAGTGTGCCGACTCAAACCCTGTCGCATTATCGCCTGTGTTAATGGCAGTTTGGATTTCTTCTACACGTTTTAAACTATCTTGCATATAGGTTGCCATCAGTTCGGCAAAGTCATCTTCTAAAAGATCTTGTAGCTCCTCAAACTGCTCACTGTCAATATGGAGGTTTGTATCTGGGTTGCTCTGGCTCATGCTATGTTTCCTTGATTCGGTAAATACGTTATGTACAAAATATGAACAGGATTACCAGTATAACTAAATTTTAGACTGAATAGGAGTTTATGTGTAATGAAAATATAAAAAATCATCATTAACCAGTCGTCTAAGCTGACTGAAATTGTCATCACTGGGGTATATACGCCAATGATCATTGAGTGCTACATTGGCAATGGCATAGTCTTCATAGACACTCAGACCCAGTGCGATACAGTTATCATTTTGAGTAATGACAGGTGCTTCTGTCGCTAATTCATGATAAGTGTCATAGGTATTGTATCCGTCTTCAGGGTAGGAGTTAGCATCTGCATATTCATCAGGATAGTCATCATTTTGCTCTTGATTTGCAGATATGGGGGCAGGAATCAGATGTTGTTGCGCTGATTTTAATAGAGGTTGTAGGCGTTCAAGTAGTGCCATATCTTGCCCATGAATTTTGATACTGATTTTTTTTAGCCAACGCAAGCGAGCATTGACCATGTCATAAACATCTTCTAAGCGGGCGAATAAGCGTTCATCACGCTCACGGATACTGCCTTTTACCACGACCACATTATCTACCTTAAGCAGGTCTTTTAGACGGTTAAAACGCTCAGCATAACAGCTTACTTCAAGGCGAGATGTGCCATCATCAAGGGTAATGACACTACGATTCCCAAAGTTTGCAACATCAATGATGAGCCCTGCAAAGAAGGTGGTGTTGTTATATCCTGTATCTGATAGCTCATTGAGTTGCACACCAGATGTATAGCGCTTTAGCTCTGTACGATATTCATCAATTGGGTGTCCAGTTAGATACAGTCCAAGGGTGTCTTTTTCTGCTTTTAGGCGGTGCTTGTCTCCCCAGATGATATCTGGGTTAGTGGGTAGAGGTGGTGCTTGGGTAACATCATCTAAGCCACCAAATAAATCCATCATACCAATTTCACGATTTTGCCGATCTTGCTCAGCTGCTTGGACAGCACTGGGTAGCTGTGACATCAATGCACCACGAATTTCGTGATGGCGCTCTGCTGGCAAGTCAGGGCGTAGTGTGGTGGCAAAGTCATCAAAACAGCCAGCTTTTATTAAAGCCTCTAGTGTGCGTTTGTTGACTTTTTTAGTATCCACTCGTCGGCAAAAATCATAAAGGTCAGTGAATGCCCCTTCTTGTTTGCGTGAATGGACGATGGATTCAACTGCACCTTCACCAACGCCTTTAATTGCCCCAAGACCATAAATAATATTGGTCGGTGTGTCTGCTACGAAGTGCCATTCGCTGCGATTTACTGAAGGGTTATCAACGGTTAAGTTAAAGTTTTCTCGGCAGTCGTTAATAAAAAACACCACATTATCTGTGTTGTTCATATCTGAGGTAAGGACAGCCGCCATAAATTCAGCAGGGTAGTAGTGTTTAAGATAGGCTGTTTGGTATGCCAATACTCCATAAGCTGCTGAGTGCGATTTGTTAAATCCATAACCTGCAAACTTTTCCATTAAGTCAAATACCCCACCTGAGATGGCAGGGTCAATGCCTTGTGCCGTCGCACCATCAACAAAGATATTACGCTGTTTTGCCATCTCTTCAGGCTTTTTCTTACCCATAGCACGGCGAAGCATGTCAGCACCACCTAAACTATAGCCTGCCATGACCTGTGAAATCTGCATGACCTGTTCTTGATAGACGATAACGCCATTAGTATTTTCTAAGATAGGCTCTAAGTTGGGGTGGTCATAAACCACTTCTTCACGTCCATGCTTGCGGTCAATATACATCTCAACCATCCCTGCATCTAATGGACCGGGACGGTATAAAGCACACATGGCGATGACATCTTCGATATTGGTTGGCTGAAGTTTGGACAGGTATTTTTTCATACCTGTACTTTCAAGCTGGAATACCGCAGTTGTTTTTGCATCCTGTAGTAGTTTATAAGCATTTGTGTCATCTAAAGGCAAGTCTTCTAGCTCAATGGCATCTTTGCCTTCTTTTTGGCGACGATGGTTAATGTTTCTGACAGCAGCGCTGATGACCGTCAAGTTACGCAGCCCAAGGAAGTCAAACTTAACCAAGCCAGCCGCTTCAACATCATCTTTATCAAATTGACTGACCCGATGTCCTTCATCATCACAGTAAATGGCACAAAAATCTGTGATCTTATTAGGTGCAATAAGAACACCCCCCGCATGTTTACCGACATTTCGGGTTATACCTTCCAATTTAAGCGCCATCTCCCAAATCTCATTGGCATCTTCAAAATCCATATTATTGGGGTCAGATAATAACTCTTTGAGTTGTGGCTCTTGGGTGACAGCATCGCTAAGGCTAATACCAGGTGTTTTTGGAATCAGTTTGGATATTTTATCAGCAAGACCATACGACTTACCTTGAACACGGGCAACATCTCTTACCACCGCTTTGGCGGCCATTGTACCAAAGGTGATGATTTGTGAGACAGCTTCACGCCCATATTTACTGGCAACATAGTCGATGACACGGTCACGCCCTTCGATACAAAAGTCAATATCAAAGTCGGGCATAGAGACACGTTCAGGGTTTAAGAAGCGCTCAAATAATAAGTCGTAGTGAAGTGGGTCAAGGTCAGTAATATTGAGCGCATAGGCAACCAATGAGCCAGCACCAGAGCCACGCCCCGGACCAACAGGGACACCATTGGCTTTTGCCCAACGGATAAAGTCCATCACAATCAAAAAGTAGCCGGGAAAGCCCATGGATAAAATGATTTTTAACTCATGCTCCAAACGCTCATCATAAGGCTGGCGGATACTATCCCACGTGTCATCACGTTGCTCAGGAGGATATAGTTTATTGAGGCGTGCCTCTAGCCCACGTTGTGACTCTGCACGAAAGAAAGTTTCGATGGTTTCGCCTTCTGGGACAGGAAATTCGGGTAAAACATTAATCCCCAAAGTTAAGGTGACGTTACATCGTTTTGCCAGTGCGATGGTATTTTCTAGGACTTGTGGTAGATCAGAAAATAGCGCCTGCATCTGTGCTTGCGTTTTTAAATATTGCTGGCTGGAGTAGTCACGAGGGCGTGTGGGGTCTGCCAGTACATAAGATGAGGCAATACAAACACGGGCTTCGTGCGCATCAAAGTCGTCTGCTTCTAAAAAGCGCACATCATTGTGAGCAACCAGTGGGATATGATGACGAGCACCTGCCAAAATAGCTTGCTCAATAAACGCATCTTCACCCGCACGCTCTGTACGTTTGACAGCAAAATATAACCTATCGTCAAAATGGGTGCGGTAAGTGTTGATGAGTTCGTCTGCTCGGTTGGGGTTTGCCCCTGTTAGTATCTGCCCAACATCTGAATGCTCAGTTAACAAGACGATGACACCCTCACTATTTGTCAATAATTGCTCACGGGTGATGATGGGCATACCTTTGTTATCAGGATTCATTTTGCCATCAGTAAAGCCAAAAGAGACAATACGAGTAATGTTTTGATAACCTGTTTGATTCATCGCCAGCAAGGTTAAACGAGTGCTATCATTATCCAATAAAATCTCTGTACCAATGATGGGCTTAATCCCTGCATCTAGGCATGCTCTATAAAATTTGACTGTGGCATAAAGGTTAGATAAGTCTGTGAGGGCTAAGGCTTTTTGTCCATCTGCTGCCGCTGCTTTGACCAGTGGCTTGATACGAATAATCGAGTCGGTAATGGAATATTCACTGTGAATACCTAAGTGTACAAAAGCCATAGAAACGCTCTAAAGTTGGTTGTTATCTATATCCCATCATTGATAGTAGATATGTTGTTGATGTAGATGGTATTTTTGATAAATGGCACGCCCACCAGATTCCACACTTAAAACATAAGTTGTTGAAAACAAAGAAGTTTTTTTAGTTAAGGATTTTTATATACCGTGAGAAATACCGTTATTAATAAAAATGAGGCTATTAAGCCCCATCTTCTTTTGTAATATTTTCGCTTATTATGATAGCATCAATTTTGTATTTCAGCCACTTGTTCGGCCGTCCAAGTAAATCAGGTTCAGGTAAAAACCCCGACTCTCGTTTTCGTGTTACAGTTGATGTGGAATCCCATCCAAACATAGCCATAATTTCTGCTGTTGTGTAGTATTTACCTTCCATCTCACTCTCCTTTCGGCTGTTGGGGTAGGGGTTGCCACGCTATGAACTTAGAAAAATACCCATCATCTTGATATATTGCGTAAGTGTCTTTCACTGTCATAACTCCATCATTAATACTAAACTCGCCAACTTTCACGCAATCACTATTATAAGTAGGCGGATAATAGTCAGGATGGTCAGGTTCTAAAGGCGACAAACACAAAAACAAGATAGTTTGTCCTTGCTTTGGTTGCTGTTGTTTAAAGTCAATCCATTCACTCATCTGACACCTCTCATTTTTACCAAGCCATCTGTTAATAAATCTATTTCTGCATCACTAAAATTTTTCTGTATCAGTAGTATTAAAAGAGCTACTCGCTGAATATCTGAGCTGTATTCACTCATCATCACTCCTTATTCTTTCTCAATAAAAGACAAGCCGTAGTATTCTTTATCTGTACTCTCGACTTCTTTTATCTCATTTTCCAAAACTTTGATTGCATCTTTTAAATGCTTCAAATACTGATTTTTTGCTGTATTCATACTAAATTTAATATTAGGATTTGGATAAAATGAGCCTTTTTTATGATGCTCTGTTTCGATGCTTGCTGTTAAATAAAGGCTTACAAAGTAGTGTTTCATGGCTCATCTCATTAAAATAATGTCAAAGCTGTCTCACAGGAGGTAAGTCGCCATTTTCAGCTCTGTAATTTACTGCTCTTTCTAAAGCTGGATAAAATTCTATTTCATCGAAACACTCATAGACATATCTGACATAATTAACGTCAATGTCATAATCTTTAGATGCGGATAAAACTAGACTGTTATGCTCTACGTTGCTCATCTTTAATCCTCCTAAAACGGAATATCATCATCAGGGGCATTATTCGCATTATCTACAGCTTGCTGATTTGGGAAGTTGTTTTGTTGCTGATTAAACCCTTGATTTTGCTGATAGTTATTACCCTGTGGTTGCTGGTTGTTTTGATAACTCTGATTATTGTTTGAGTTATTGCTAGCAACTGGAAACCAAAAACTATTTAATTTGATTTTAGTTGCATAGCGTTTCTCACTATTTTTTTCATATTCGTCAGTATTGATTGTGCCTTGCACTCCAATGCCGTCACCTTTTTTAAAATACTGAGCGATTATTTCGCCTTGTCTGCCCCATGCTTCTACGTTATGCCATGTCGTGCGTTCCATTTTCTGTCCGCTATTTTTATCATTCCACTTTTCAGTTGTGGCTACAGCTAACTTAGTAACTGTAGTTTGTCCGACTTGGCGTGTTTCAGGGTCACGACCTAATCGACCTTCAATCATTGCTAAATTTAAACTCATTTTTTTAATCCTTATTTAGTTAAAACGGTAAATCATCAAAATCTATTGGTTCGTCATCGGGCTTGTCGTTTGGTTTTGTCATAATTGCCTCACGCTATAAAATAAAAGATATTCCCGCAGTGCTTACAATCCCAGTTTTTAGTCTCGGGATAATACCCACGCATACTACTAACATCATTAACCGCATCGCACACAGGGCAAACAACAACCAATCTAGTATTTACAAAATGACTTATATCTAACACGCGCATTTGTCTTAACAATGATTGTGTTTCATCTAAAACATAAGCCTCATCTTGGTCTATGAGATTGTCGCCACTGTGTTGAGTATCAAAGCCGATTATCCAATCATCATCGTCAACGCCGTCTATCTCACATAAATCTTTTGCTAGACTGCTCCACGTTAGTCCACCATGCACACTAACTGGTATCTGCTCATATTCCACGCCATGCCATGAGCTTGACTCAGGGATAGCAACATAACCGCTACCCCAGCCATGATGGCTATCTTTTGACCAAGTGTTTTTTCTAGTAAATGATTTCATTTATAAACCCTCTTGCAACTCAAACCCTCACTACGCCATTTATTAATCAGATTATTTAGGTCATTCAGGCAATCTTTGACATCATCTATCATGCCGTCATACGCATACATATCTAGCGTGTGATAGTCTTTAATCTCAACAACCTGTCCATATTTTGTAACTGGCTTACATTCAAATACTTGGTAAATAAAGCGGTTTTTACCTCGCATTGCTAGATAAGCTCGCCACTGCCAAGCATTTAAATATCTCTCAGGGTTGTAGCTACCAGTTAATTTGTGGTCAATGACAGCGTATGGTGTTTCTACATCAATCTTGCCGACCAAATCCACGCCATCTATGAGTTGTACAACGTGTTTTTGCTCGCGCTCCCATGGTTTACCCAAGTTGACGACTTGTACCTCATCAGTATCATTAAGTTTTGATATATCAAAGGTAAAGCTGTCTTGCTGATATATACCTGATGGATTTCTTAAATAGTTTTCTAAAATCTTATGCCATGCCGTTCCTGCTGACATTGCAGGGGTAGGGGTGTACGCACCGAATAAACGGTCGTACAACTCCTGCTCTGTCATGTCGCTATCTAAAAAATACTGATAGCTGTCTAAGTGAGTGACTGATACACGGTTACGCATCTGCCACCTCTGCTGTTTCTGCTTCAACCACGTCAACAAACTTGCCTGATGCCTTATCAAACTCAACATTCAGATTTTTACTTGCTGTCCAAATATCACACTTCATCTGCTTATAAAGCGGGTGCTGAGTATTAAGCCCATCAATTAAGCCGTTTAATGCGTTTGCTGTCTCAACCTCCATTAATTCTGTGCGTAGGTCGTCTAAATCTTGCTGAGCCTTGCTTGCTTCTGCTGATAGACTGTTAATATGGTCTTTAGTAGCTTGAATAATGCATGCTAATTGATTAGGGGCTTGGTCAATTGGATGTACAACTACATTGCCAATGTTGCCACTGTCTTTTGCCAAATAATTAGGGTGAGGTCTAAAGTTGAGCATACGCACTGCACCTTGATTGCCTTGCTCAATAGTCATATAACCCATCATATCGGCAATCTTGTAAGCCTCTTTTTTGCTACCACCCACCATGTCAGGACGTTTGATAATCTCATCACCATTTTTGTCCTCAGACGCATGAGCCAATAACACGACATCTTTACCCATGCCACGTAGCATTTTTAACCAATTACTAAAGATTGAGCCTAATTTGCCGTAGCCCTGCATTGATAACTCACCATTGCGTCTGGTGTTTTTGCTATCAGATTTGATAGCATCGGTTATCATGTCTAATGCACGACCTGCTGTATCTACAATGATGGTGTCATAGCCGTTCAAGTCTTGAGCTGTAAAGTTCGCAACCTCACCCCAGTGATTAATCTGCACAGTGTCTTTACGATAGACACCTGCACGATGAGCGCCTTTGTCAAAGTCAAAAAGGATTGGTTTTTTAGCAGTAAATGCTAGTGATGTTTTCCATATGCCAGGGTCGCCATAGATGAATACGACTAGGTTCTGTATGCTTAGCGGTTGTACTGATGTTACGATGTTAAGTGCCATGATTAAGACTCCTCTGTTTCAATTAATTGTGATTGTTCTGCTAGCCATTGCTCATATTGTTCTTGCTCAAGTAACTGTTTCTGATACTCCCAGTAGCCGTACTGGTCATCATCACTGTAGCCGTCACCCATGCGACAATCTTCATAATTACTCATCATCTAACCCCTTGATTTCGTTGCCGTTGCTGTCGATTGGTACTGCGTATTGCCACCAAATTCCATGTTCTGTAAAAAAGCAACAGTAATCTTTGCTATCATCAAATAAATTTACTAACTCTATGCTTTTTTTTAATCTAGCTTTTTCTTCCGACGCATCACTAACCCAACAAATCACATACTTTTGCTTTTCTAATAATTTTTTGGTCAGCTCACTACCTCGCAACGGTAATTCAGGCACGTTTTCCTCGCCGTACAAAGTAACTAATGCTTGACGGTTTTCGGGGGTTGCGTGGAATATACTTGGAAATTTGTAGTGCATAGAAAATAAACCATTGCTTTGGTAAGAAGCGTGGTCAGTTACTACTGGATAATTGTCATTGTCATTTTCCTTGAGATTATCCAAAAATATGCCGTTTGCTCTTAACTCCAAAACCAAATCACCTGCTTTAAATTCTTTATTCATCTCTCAAATCCTCATATCTGCGTGTCCACACAATGCTTGGCTGTTTGCTCTGAGCTAAATAAAACTTATGACGCTCAATTACAGCATCTTGATTTTGAATTTCTTTATCTAGTGCTGTACCCACAAATGCATACAGCAAAACAATTAAAATCATGACGATAGCTGATAAAAACGAGCGTTTAGCAAAATCCTTCATACGGCTAACTCCTCATAAATCACTGATAAATCTACATTTCCGAGATATTTAACCTTGTCTGCAATACCGTCTTGAATCATTTTTTTAATATCAGCAAGAGGTATTTTTTTATCTGAATAAAGATTAAATAAGACAGCATTTCCAAAAGCATTGTCTGTTAGGAAGCAGTTGAGGATTGGGATTCCAATCCTTCTTATTTCAACGCTTGTAAAAAAGTGGTCATCAATAGCGATATAATCTTCATTTCTAGCAATGATTTTGTATTCATCTTCACTAAAAAAGTTTTCTTTATTCAAGATTCCACTGCCGTCTATGTTTCTGTATGTGTAAGAGTAAATAGTTTCCATGTCTGCCCCCCCCTTTATGCCGTTGCTAGCCACTGATTAACACTACGCTCAGTCTCAGCCCAGTCTCTAGCCTCCGCCATCTCTTTTTCGTAATCAGATGACATTTGATAGTTATCTGATAACTCTTTGATGTACTCAATAACCAACTCTTGAGCTTCCTCTAAATCAATATCTAGCTCTGTTTCTGTGTCGTAGTCATCAAAGACTACTGATGTGACTTGCAATGATTCAACAATGTGAGTCTTGCTAAACCAATCTCCGATTGTTGTTATTACTGCCTTGAACTTAATAGAAAAAAGCCCGTCGTCATCGATAAAGAAATCTAAGCTGTCATTGTTAATTTGAGAGTCTTCATTTTTTAGATAAGCATCTAATAAATCTTGATATGTAAGGTTTTTATGTGCCATAATCTATTTACTCCTCGTTGAGTAAGCCCTTGTTTTGATTTGACGGTCTGGCAAGGGCTTTTTTTGTGTCTGTTAATTGCTGACTACGATAAAACGTGGGTAAAACAGTGTGCGTCGATTAAGCCAAACCTTTTCTTGTGCCTTAGTGATACGTTCAATATCACTATTTCTACGTGCTTTATTAGCAACAATAGCTTTTTGCATTTTTCTTAACTTTTTAGGTTTCATAATCCCTCCGCTTGGTCGGTTTGTGCCTGTGATTTGGTTACTTGCCTTGAGCTTGATTAAATAACTCGCTCTTGATTTCTTCTAATTTCTCAGCCTTTTCGGGATAACGTTTGTCCAGTCCCGAATCTAATCTATCTTGTATAACAGCGGCTAATAACATTGCGTCTTTACCGCTCATTGATATTTCTACTCTCTTTAACGCCATTTCTCTTGCTCCTATTTTGGTCAGTATTAAGGCTTTTTTGTGCCTGTGTGTTGTGTTGATGGATTTATAATATCGTTATTATGATAATATGTCAACAGTAAAACGATATTGATTTATAGTTTTTATGATATTTTTTATAATCAATATTTGCAGGCATAAAAAAACCGCCAAATGGCGGTTATATAAGCAAGTCTATAAAATCATGTGTTTATCCAATCCATCTTTCAAAGCTAACTATACTCCAGACCCAGCCAATGATTCTAAAACCCTCATCAATTTGCTGTTTCTTTGTTAGCACTATTTCTTTAAATTCATCTTTATTGTCACTTACAAGTCTTATAGCACCGTTTGGCATCTGATAAATACGCTTGCATCTATATAAGCCCCCATGCTCTATAGCGTAAATCTTTCCGTCTTTGATATTGGTTCTAGACTTGTCAACCAATATCATATCTCCGTCAAATATTCTCGGACTCATTGAGTCGTCTTTTGCTCTTGCAGCAAAGGCGTTACTGCCTATAACCCCCATCTCATCAAGTATGGCTCTGCTGATTCTAATCTTAGAGCTATCATCTTCTGTTAACTCGGCTATATAACCGTCTCCACATGCAAAACTCAAGTCACTATAATAATCTATAGCAATGTCTTGCGCTAAAACAGGAGACCCCTCCTCCCACTCTGCGACATCCAAAACCTCTGGAGTTTCTTTTATCATTTCGCCTTTGCCAGTGCTAAGCCACTCTGCATTTACGCCCATGACTATGGCCATTTTGACTAGATTAGTAGACGACTTATTGCGATTATTTTCTAAATCAGAAATAGCACCTTGTCTTGTGTTAACAGCTTTTGCCAGCGCTATCTGAGTCATTTTGGCATACTTTCTTGCCTTTTTAACTCTATCACCAACTGTTTCCTGCATTTTAATACACCTTATTATTAAATTATCGTAATTATGATACAAATATATACCGTTTTGACGTTGATTTTTTAACATAAAAACGATAATATCTATTTTAAATTATCGTGAGGTCTAAACATGTTATATCCAGTAGATGTAAATTGGTCATCAATAGTCAGAGAACTGTTGAAGCATTACAAGCAAACAGAGTTGTCTAAAAAAACAGGTGTCCATCAAGGAACTATTAGCGATATGTATCGAGGCATAGAAAAGCCACAACTGTCTTACAAATACGGCGTCTCTTTGATGAATGCTTATTTTGAACTAGAAACCATTAACCAGCCAGAGGAGGCATAACCATGTGTCATAAACCAATATCTGAATTATCGAGCGAATATCGTGATAAAGCTAGAGAGATAGAAAGCCTGATTTCTCATCGAATCTCAGTGACCAAGCAAGTAACTATTTGTAATGAAACAGGGGCTAATAAAGACAAGATAAACCGATTAGTCAACGACAATCTTGATTTAGTTGCCAGCATGCTTGCGATTTTAAAGCTAAAAGTGGTTTCAGAAGATGATGTTTATTGCTCAAAAGAGACGGCAGAAGCGACAAGAGAGCTACTTAAAAACTGCTTTAACTCGCCTGATTACATGCGGATTTTATTTAAGTAGAGGATTAATCATGGAACAAGTCCAATCATCACTACTGCAAACAATCATTGAGCATATGAAAACTGGCGCAAGCGTCAATCAAGCTCAAGCCGAGGAATTATGGGGCATCAATCATCGAATCAGTCGCCACATGTCACATATGAAGCACGAACTAAATATACCGATGCACAGAGACGAACACAAAAACTACTGGATAGATAAAGAGTGGTTAGCTGAGCAGGAGGCTGTGTGATGTACGCAAGACCGATTATTAATCCAGTCCAACGCAAAGTATCTCAAATCATCATTGATAACGACAGAAATGGAAATATCCCGCATAGATTATTTGACAACATAAGAAATCGTGGTGCATTGCACAATATTTTACGGAGATTCGGTTATCTACCAGACGATTTTATAAAACCAAGCATCTGGTTTAAAGCTAGTCGACCAAAACAAAAACAAGAGACACCGCGGGAATTAAGCAATAAAGCTACTGTTTTGAAGTCTCTAAAAAATAATGGTTTTGTAAAAGCAGAAGATTTTGATATGAGCGCAACAGCATTTCGGGGTGCAATCAAAAACATAAGACGTGACGGTTATGACGTGGTGGCTCTAAAGCAGAGTCAATATGTCTATGAGTACCACTTAATAGCGAGACATTAAAAAAGCCACTGGTGAGAGTGGCTTAGGTGTTAAACGAAACTAATCATTAACGAGGTAATTAAAGCATGAAAAACAAAGTGAATCAAGCTAAAGAACGACCAATCTTTTTAAGCACAGATGAAGTCAAGGCGATTTTAGCAGGTGAAAAGACTCAAATAAGACGCAGAAACAACCTTATCCCGAGTTGGGACCATTACGGCACAGACATTATGGACTGGGGTTTATCTGACATTCATAAATACAGAAATTGTTGGCAACCCAATAACACTTGGACGGTCGAAATACAGTCTGCTGTTGATGACACAAGAGCGATATTTATCAGATGTCCTTTTGGCACAGAGGGCGATTATTTATATGTCAGAGAAACATGGCGTTGCTACGTTGAAACAAACGCACCGCATGAATCTCGCAAACTTGAAGTGCCTTTTTATGTGCCAGACCAAAATCATGCTTACAACCTAGAGTATAAGGCTAGTTGCACAAAAGACGGTAGGTGGATGTCGCCAGTTTGGATGCCTAAGTGGGCTAGTAGATTAAAGCTCAAGGTCACTGGCATAGACGTTGTGAGAGTTGATAGAGGCGTTTGGGACTGGGTTGTAGATTTTGAAGTTGTGGAGGGCTTGAAATGACTTACTACAAAGAGTCTGACGCAACCACAGAAGACATACAAGAGTTACTTATGGATAGATACGCAAGAATACCGAACGTAGTCTTACAGATGCAGAGAGTGCTTAAAAACGGCAACGTGTACGCATGTTTGCAGTTTATATGGATTAAGACTGGCAGTTGGGGCAAAGGCGTTGACACTATAGCTTATTCTCAATTTAGAGATGATGAGCGATATGGTACTGGATTGAGTGTAAAAACTATCCAACGCTCAGTTGAAAAATTAGCAGATTTAGGCGTGATTACTATGAAGCCTAGCTTTAATGGTATGTACGAATACTCAATAAATATTGAAAAAATAACAGAATTAACTGCTCAATTATTGAACAAAAAAGGCTCTCAAGTGCGGTCAAATTGTCCTCAAGGCAAGTCAAATAGTCATGACTTAAAAGAAACAACCCAAGTCAATTTGTCCTCAAGTGCGGTCAATTTGTCTGCGACCCAAGTCAATTTGTCCAGTGAGTGCGGTCAAATTGACTTACACACAATACCTATTACACAAGACCTTTTACATAAGACTAATACACAAGACAGTAAAACCAAAAAATCAAAAAAAGAACCTGAGATAAAAAAACCAACTGACACCCAACTTGCAAACTCACTTGTAGATTTTTGGAACGAGAATCACGGCAAGTCTGCAAGTGTTAAACACAAAGTCTGGGTATCAAAAATCAAGACACGGTTAAAAACTTACTCAGTTGACGAGATTAAGCAAGCCATGCTTGGAGTGATTACAAGCGTTTGGCATCAGCAAAACAACCAAGTTTTGATTAAAAACGCAATCAGCAGTGACGAGCGTTGCAGTGACGCTATCGCTAGATACAACCAAGCTCAGGTAAACAAAACTCATGCAAACAATCAGCCAAATCACAGCCAACATCAGCAACCAGTTAAAAAACAACAATCAAGCTATGACGAATACGAAGCAATGCTCAGAGAACAATTCTTGGCAGAGTTTGGGCAGTCAACCAACACCACAGCTAACCCAAGCGATAGCGGAAATGTTTTTGATATGGAAACGAATTTTTAGGTCAAAAATGAAAGATGCTGACTGGGGGTTAGACACAGTGAAAATATGGGCTATAGCGTTGACTGACCAGAGAATTACTCAGAATGAGTTTGAGATGGCTAAACGTAAATCATTAGGTCTTGAGTGGTGTCCAACTGCACCAGCCGATTTTTTAAAGCTAGGACGCAGTGAGCAAGCTAAGAATTACCCTGATATGAGACAAGCATATATTGACGCTGTTAATCAAAAATATCCTGAAGCAGTGGTATTTGAGACGGCAAAACGAGTGGGATTTTGGGAAATCAGAACTCAATCAGAGGCAGTGACTTGGAAAAGATGGCAAGAAATCTATCCGCAGGTTTGCGCAGAACACGCAAGCGGTGCTGAGTTTGCGTTACCTAAGGAAAAACAGCTTGAGTACAGCCACACGCCATTGCAACCAAATAGCCCAATGGCGGCAAAGGTTGAGGAGTTTTTGGCTCAGTTTAAACGTAAAGGGGCAGGGGCATGAGCACAAAACCAAAGTTAGTAATAGCTTATGACTCCAATCTAGTGCAAGCCATGATTAGTTTTACAGAGGTATTGCCAGTCCTGAGCTTTAAAAACCCTGAGATAAACATCTGTTGGAGTGGTCGCAAGTGGGTTTTTACAGTGACAGAGTGTGAGGAGGTCGCATCGTGAAAGAGTTATCACTTTTTACAGGTATGGGTGGCGGTGTCTACGGCTCAATGATACTAGGCTGGGAAGCTGTGGCTTATGTCGAAAAAGACGAATATTGCAGACAAGTTATAGCACAGCGCATAAAAGATGGTTGGTTTGATAACGGAGATATTTACGGTGATATCAAAGAGTTTAACGCAAAACACGCACAAAAATACGCAGGACAAATTGATGTCCTCACAGGCGGATTCCCTTGCCAACCGCACAGCGTGGCTGGCAAACGCAAGGGAGCAAGTGACGAACGCTATTTGTGGGATGAGATTGCAAAAACAATTCAGATTGTACGACCAAGACGGCTGTTTTTTGAAAACGTCCAAGGCATCCTCACCGACTCAGCCATCATTGATATTTGCCGAATACTCGAAAGCCTTGACTACAGAGTTAAGCCACCATTATTGCTTGGCAGTGATGACTGCGGAAACATCCATAGACGCAAGAGATTGTGGATATTTGCCGACTCCAACAGCCAGCGACAGCGAGGGAGGAAGAGCAAAAGACGCAGTAATGAATGGTATGTCAGCAAGCAGGATAAACAAAGCTGGAGTGAGGTACGGAGTCAAGCTGAGGGATGTGCCGTTCGAGAGATACATGTTGCCGACACCTCGAAGCAATCAGTCAATGCAAGCAAATGTATTGTTACCAAGCATACGAAACAACAAAAACAGGAATTTGGAAACAGTAATCAGCAAAACAATAGTGACAGACGCTCAATTACAAGCATTGAGCAATTATTGCAAAGAGCCGATGTACCTGAGCCCTTATTTTGCAGAGTGGATGATGAATTACCCGATTGGCGCAAGCAACTTAAAGCCATTGGCAACGGGCAAGACCCAATTGTGATGGCAACAGCATACCAGATTTTGAGTGATTTATGAGAGATAAAGCCATGAGCGATTTCAAAACATCTTTTAACGGATTTATGAAAATCTATCTACACGATGATGTGCCTGAGCGTTTAGCGAGTAGAGCGATATTTACTGAGGATTGGCTGGCTAATCAAAAACGCAGACAAATCATGAAACGTGAACGTAAATTCAAAATCAGCCTCTACATTTACGACACAGACGGTGACAAGCGAGGTCACGAAGTCATGGTGTTTAAGAGCAAAGGCGGTCAGAAAGATTTAACAAAAGCGATATTTGAGTTTGGCAACAAGTTCGTTGATGAGTTGTTAGAGAGTTTAGACGACTTTGTGCCTGATTTGGTTAACTCGTATGCAGTGGTGAGGGTATGAAAACAATACTAGATCCATGTTGCGGTAGCCGTATGTTTTGGTTCGACAAACATGATGACCGAGCTGTATTTACAGACAATCGCAGAGAGAAACACACCCTATGCGATGGTAGAGAGTTGATTATTGAGCCTGATTTATTGATGGATTTTACTAACTTGCAGTTTGCTGATGAGTCGTTTCACATGGTTGTTTTTGACCCACCGCATTTGGCCAAAATTGGCAAAACATCATGGATGGCAAAAAAGTATGGGTATTTGAATGATACTTGGCCAAACATGATTCGAGATGGTTTTAGCGAGTGTTTCCGAGTCTTAAAGCCATACGGCACGTTGATTTTTAAGTGGAACGAGACTGATATTGCGGTCAAAGATATTTTGTCGCTCACTGAGCATAAACCAGTTGTTGGCCACAAAAGCGGTAAACGCTCAAACACACACTGGATTTGTTTTTTAAAGGAGTCTGCATTGTGAACATAGAGAAACTAATCGCAGCAGCAAAAGAGATTGAGCAGGTACGGCAAGCGCAAGCTGACTACTCAAAAAAGCTACAAGAATTTGCGGATTTATCACGCAAGCAAGGCGGATTGAATCAGCAACAGCGAATCGAATACGAAATGCTAGAAAGAGCACCAAGAGTTTTTGACTATCACACAGCTATAGATGCGTTGATTAGTGCATTGCATGAAAAGGGTTGAGCCATGAATGTATCTGACTACACACCCGAACAAAACCAATGGCTCAAGATGCGTACAGCGTTTAGAGCCAACAAATCCCACGAATGTCATGGATTTAAAAATATGGCAGTTACTAAAGACGGTCAGTTATGTATTGGTATGACGCTCAATAAAACGTGGTCTCATTACTCAGCGACATACACGCAAAAAGATGGGGTTAGGTCGTTTGAGAGCAGAGAGTGGGATTTACAGGGTAAGAGCTTGGATGGTTTTGCAGATTTGAACATGGCAACGGTGAATAAAGGGGTTTATACGATATGAGACGACCAAAAAAGCCGAAGTATAAAAATATCAAAGTAGAGATAGACGGTGTCAAGTTTGACAGCAAAAAAGAGGCTAAACGCTATCAAGATTTAAAACTGCTTGAGCGGAGTGGGGGTATCAAAAATCTTGAGTTACAACCAGAGTTTGTGATTGCAGATGCCGTTGTGCTAGATGGTCGCAAAAGACCCGCCAGAAAATACAAGGCTGATTTTAGTTATATGCGAGATGGCAAGTTAGTTGTGGAGGACGTGAAAGGTATAAAAACGCCGATGTATAGATTAAAGCGGCATTTGGTGAAACTGATACATGGGATTGAGGTAACAGAGATATGAAAAAACTAACACAAGCGGTTTTTAGAGAAAAACGTATGCCAAAGTGGACAAAAAGTGCAGCGGTTGATTATGACGGTGTTGCTAGATATCACGATGTGCCGAAATCTGAACTCAAACGCAGTCATACGATATGGCAACCGCACAGTGATACAAGTGTTATCTGTGGCTATGGCTACGACACAACAAACTGGCAAAATTCAGCGATAGATAGAGGTGATGTATGAGCTTAGATGTGTACTTAATGGCAAAGCCCATCAATCAAGATGATAACGATTGTTTGTACAGTGCAAACATTACACACAATCTTAATGATATGGCTAGATTTGTGGGTATTTACAAGCACTTATGGCGACCCGAGGAACTTAATATCACTCAAGCAAAAGAGCTGATAGAGCCATTGCATGCAGGGTTTTTAAAGTTGCTATACAAAGCTGAGGACTGTAAAAAATTTAACCCTGAAAATGATTGGGGTGACTATGACTGGCTGTTTAGTTTTGTAAAAAACTATCTGCAAGCGTGTATGGATTACCCTGAGGCTTACATCGAGGTAGACAGGTGATTAAAACGCATCACAGTGGCTCATATCGTCCGCTACAGCTCATCAAAGAGCTAAACGGTGACTTAGTAGCTACAAGCTATAAAAGCACGACACAGGGCAATATAGAGTTTTATCACATTAAGCGTAAAAAGATGGTTGAGATGAGCAGTAGACAGTTTTATTTGACGCATACGATAGAGCAGGTGGGGTTATGACAACAGAGGATTTTGAATACTGCATACACTGCAATGCCAAGATTGATGCTGTAGCGTGGCTAGATAAATGGGTGAATGACCGTGATACGTGGATAGAGTAGTGCGAGCATTGCAAAAATGAATTTGGCGTTATGGTCAATGCGTATTTTTTGGATTATCAGCTATTTACGTTAGACGACATGAAAATAATTTTTGGTAAAGAACACAAGCCAAAACTTGTGTTGCTTTAAATATAGAGGGATTGAGTAATGAGTATTGAATACGATGCAGTTTTCGGAATTGGTTTTGAGCTAGACACAAACAAACATGACGAAGAAGAGCTAGATAGTCTGCTTTACGGCAATGAGGACTATGAATACGCAACGTCAGGTAATTATTACAGCGGTAATGATATTAAAAGCTATGTGTTTATCAGAAAAGATTTTGCGGAGATTGTGACGCATCTAAACGATGAAAAAGCAAGGCTTGAGCAGTTTTTGCAAAGCTTAGGAGTAGAGACTGTGGGCGAGTTCGGATTACATGGCGGTTGTTATGTCGGTTAGAGGGGTGAAGTTGTGAAAATATCTGAGGGGTGGGAGTTATGAAAAATCAAAGAAAAGAACCTTATGTCTGCATGTTGAGTGAGTCTATTAATTCATTGACTGCAACAGTGCGGATAGATGGGCGTGAGGTTAGTGTTGTGGGTGTGCCGACAAGAATCGATATGCGTCAGTCAGATAAAGAAAATGCAGCTATCAAAGAGGCTGAAAGGTTGATTAAAAAGGGATTGGTATGAGCGATAAAACAGACATGGTAAATCACCCACCACACTACAAAGACAGTAGTGGCGTTGAATGTATTGAGGTCACAAAACACATGGGATTTTGTGGTGGCAACTGCTTTAAGTATCTATATCGAGCAGGTAAAAAAGGCGATTTTATCGAGGATTTGAAAAAAGCTAAATGGTACGCAGAACGTGCGTGGATTATGCAGGAAGTTGTGCCTGATGAGGCTGTGAAAGTCATACGTGAAGTTATGCGGTACAGAGAAGGAAATATTTACAAGGCTATGAGTGCAATTAAGAGTGATCTGTGGGCTGATGTTGAGCGATATATCATAGCTGAGATTGAGAGATTGGTAGATGAGCAAACGAGACAGTAAGCGACTTACTGCAATACGCCAGTTGCCCTGTTGTCAATGTGGGGCATCACCGCCTAGTCAGGCTTGCCACTCCAATTTTGCAGAGCATGGCAAAGGTCGAGGGGTTAAGGCTGATGATAGGTACACGATACCTCTTTTTGATTTCGCTTAAAGGTCAATAAAATCAATGGTTTCAGGGGATTTTAAAGTGCAATTATGCTATAATAAAAAGCGTAACAAAGCCCTAAGATGCGGGAACATCAAAGGGCTTCTAATCAATAATACACTGTTCGGAGTGATTATGACTGTCACAAATACTACACGCTATATCAAGCGTGGTCAATCTCGTATGCCTTTACTTTACTCAACCGAGCAAATAGTAGAGCGATTCAAATCAGTACATGGCAATAAGTATGACTACAGCCTTGTTGATTATCAAGGTTCTGACTGCCATGTATCTATCATCTGTAAAAAGCATGGTGTTTTCAAACAAAGAGCCGACCTGCATTTAGGTGGGAGTAATTGTCCAAAATGTGCAAAAAGGCATAAACCAACCACGGAGGAATTTATATTAGATTGCTCAAAAACACACGGTAAGAAATTCAACTATTCTAAAACTTGCTATAAAAACAGCAGAAATCAAATTATTGTTACATGTTTAAAACATGGTGACTTCAAAGTACTTCCTTATGCTCATAAAAGTTCAAAAAACGGCGGCTGTTTAAAATGCAACCCAAATAAAAGATTAACACAAAAGGATTTTATTGAAGCAGCAAGAGTTAAACATAATAATTTTTATGATTATAAAGAAGTGGTTAATTTTAAAAATGTAAGAGCAAAAATCCCTATAACTTGCCCTATGCATGGCTCTTTTACCCAAATTGCAGACCAGCATTTGCGTGGTCGAGGCTGCCCAGAATGTGCTAAAGAATTAGCTCATGGATTTACTAGAACTGGATATATTGATAAATGTAAAAAGACCAGTAAAGGAAAGTCTAGATTATACGTTATTAAATGCTCAGGGAATAACGAGGAGTTTTTTAAAGTGGGTATAACCTCTACAAGTTTGAAGCGTAGGTTTAATAGTGTGATTCCTTATGATTATAAAGAGATTTTTTTAATTGAGGAAGAAGCTGGATTTATATGGGATTTGGAAATCCAAATACATAGGTTGATGAAAAAATATGCTTACAAGCCATTATTGCCATTCGGTGGCGACACTGAGTGTTTTGGTTTTATGCCAAAAAAAATATTTAATTTTTTAAGCGAAATAAAATCTAGCAACCAGTTGAATTTAATAACTTAACTGTGTTTGACACGTATCAAGGCAGGACGAGAGAGCAGAGTTATGAGTGGTTTATGGGTAAATTAAGGTTTATTAATGAGGTGCTAAGTGTTTCAAACGATACGCAAGTTTTTTAGATTGACCAATCTTGATGTGTTATCTAACTGCTATGCACAGATAGCAGAATTGTATCAACAGCATCATGATAACCCTGATTTGGTGGTGGCTGTGACAATTGAAGTGATGCAAAAAGATAAGGCACGTACGCTTGCGCAGAATAGCTTGTACTGGGCTTGGGTGACAGCGATAGGCAACAAGCTAGGATTGAGCAAAGAAGAGCAACACACGCAGTTAAAACGCAAGCATTTAGCAAAAATCTTTATCAGAGATGATAGGCAATTTGCAGAGATGATAACAGCGTTAAATCAGTACAAAGAGATAGCTACGCCACAGGAGTATGAGCCGTTAGCTAAAGGGGTAGCAACTCTTATGAGTACGACAAAGGCGACAACAAAGCAGATGGGCGAGTATCTCAAGGATATTGATATGTTTTGCTATTCGGAGAATATACCGCTACCGCCTAAGCCTGATGATTATAATTGGATTACGGGGGAGTGAGATGAACATTACAACAGATGATTTATACGAGTTTGGCAAGTGGGCGAGAGACCATAAAGACAATCTTTGCGCAAAATCGGCTTGGGAGTTAATTATGCAGGGTAATGTAGCGACTGACAATACAGATATTAGCTACAACATATCTGACAGCAAGGCAGATAAGATTGATAAGGCGGTGTGTGCGTTGTGCAATTATAGTCCAGCTTTGGGCAGCGTGTTTGTACAGCATTATGTGCATGGGTTAAATTACAGAAATTTAGCAGAGATACATAAATGCAGTAAAAGCAAAATAGGTATTCAGTTGAGCAAGGCAGGTGGGTTTGTGATAGGGAGGGCAACTGCGATTGAATAATAAAAAAATATACTGATTTGTTGACGGTATCCATTTTGTATACTATAATATATTCATACAAACAAAGGGGTGATAAAAATGAAAGGTTACCACAATTCAAATCAAGACAATCTAAAAGCTATTGATAGTAACATTGGTATTTATGGCGGCATCTTTGTCACTCTAAACTCATCACACTGCACAGATACTCATTATGGTGAATACGTCTATGCAATAGACTTTGAAACTATTTGCGAGTCCAGCGATATAGAAGATTTTTTATACACTGAAGAAGGCTGCCAGTTTTTAGCAGACAACAACCGTACTGAAGATGATGTAGAGGCATTACGTGACTGTGAATATGCTATTGACGATGATGATACATATCGAGAAAACCAAAAAATAAGAGCATTAATTGCTAAAAAATTAGGGTTCGATGCTGTAGAAGAAAATGATGGTTATTTGGTTGTTAATGGTGTTGTTACTTATTTAGGACATTGTAAAAGTGAAGAAGTAGCGGAATACATTGAGAACGATTATGACTAATTTCCCAGAAATCGGCTACACACCAAGCAATTATAAAGCATTGGTTAAGTCAACTGGCTTAACCAATGCAGATTTTTACCGTACGTTTGATATACCAAAACAAACATTTTATAAGCACTTGAAAGGTAGTCGCACGATGAAATGGCAGGATTGGCAGGCTCTACTCAAGCAAGTAGAGAATTATTTAAAGAATAATAGTAAATAGTATTGACGGTATCCATTTTGTATACTATAATAAACCCATCAAATCAACAAACGCTTGATAACCTTAAATCAATTAAATACCCGTTCGGGCAGGAGTAAAGACCATGAATTTAGACAGCTTCGTAATACCCATGCATAGGTTCGAACTATCAAGAGAAGTCAGGGAAACTATTACTACGCCTGAGTATCTAGCGTACTATACATTTATTGCAAGATATGATGAGTCTTGCAATGACAAAATAATTGCAGAAGTTTCTAAAATCTGCAATCTAAATGCAGAAAAAACCAAAGAATTGCTAAAACTTGCTGATAGTGGTGATATCAGCAAGCTTGTTGGCATGATGCCTAAAACCAATCACTATATTTATGTCACCGAAAACATGTTTGGTGACGCTATATACTTAACAATTGAAGATAATATTGATTTATCTGAAGAGGTTTATTGTAGTAGCCATCTACAGGGCACAATGAGCATGTTCAAGATTAGTAATAAGAAAGAGGGCGGAGTTAGACCAAAAAAAGAAACAATAGAAGTGCTACTAAAAGCACTGCATAGCATTAGTGTTGGAGACACACAAGAACGTCCAACCCCAATTTATGGAGCAAACCCGATGGCTGTGAGGAATGAAATTTGTAGATAATAAGAGAGCTGGCGACAATTTGTTCAAAAACCTCACTTAATCGTGGGGTTTTTTATTGCCTAAAATATTTTAATTAAGTCTTGTATATTTAACGTACGTTAGCAATAATAGTTATTTTAACAAATAAGGTTTATTTATGACTAAATCTAAAGACAGCATATATTCTGAGCGTCACAGACAAAGGCGTAAAGCACAGCGTTTGCCGATTGACTTATATTTAGATGATGAATTTGAAGCAAGTATTTATGAGAAACTGCAAGCTGTTGATAATCGCAAACAGACGATTTTAAAAGCTTTAGATGAGTATTTTAAAAATAATAGTAAATAGTGCTTGCGTCTAACGTACGTTAGTTGTATAATAAACCCATCAAGACGAGATAGGCTCTCTTGAAATCAGTCTAAGGAATATAAAATGGATACTTCAACTGTTTCTCATGAAAATATAGTAGAAACCTTGCTAGACATGGGTTTGAAAGTCTGGGAGAAAGGCAGTGTAAAACGAATTTATATGACTTGTGAGCAATTCAACAAAATAACTAACAATGATTACAATCTCAACGACAATAACAACAAAATATTTTATGACTTTAAAAAAAATGCGATACTTCGCAGTTATAAAGGCAAAAAAGCTAAATTGGAATTTCAATATTAATAGGAGTTAGTTATGAGAATCTGGATTAACGAAAGTGAGGTTTTCGAGATTGAAAACTTAAAATTGATAGATTGGTCAAATGGCAGAATAAATGCAGTTGTGCATACAGTTAATTTTGATAAAGACTGGCGTAATCAGGGCTACGAAAGACTTTTAAGTCTTTATCAAGCTAATGTTGACTTATATATAGATACAGCATCTGATGAGGAAGACGCAAATCTTGAAAAAATAAACTCGCTAAATGTAAAAGATTTTAGTGAGTATTATAATATTAATACGTGTGATGACGCATATATCACTTTAACTATATCGTTTGATAAATAAATTTATTGAGTTATAATGAAATTGCCACATCACATAGATGGCTTAGAAAGTAGTACTCATTTATATTAACTTTCCCACCACACAGGTGGCTTAAACCCCTGTTAATTCAGGGGTTTTTACTTTTTATTAAAAAAATGCTTGCTTGTCCGGACGAGAAGTGGTATAAAGTACTCAGAATCAAGAGTTGTGATTAAAAAGCAGTAGATTGAAAAATATTACTGCTTTTTTTGTGATTCTAGTTAGAAACTTGTGTTTGACGGGAGTTCCCATCAATTGCGCAGCAAGTGCATAACTGACTAACAAAGTGTTCGATTAAGACTCGTAAGTCTAGGGCATGTAGCTCAGTTGGTAGAGCAAGGAAAACCCTGTGTCGTTGGTTCGATTCCAACCTTGCCTGATTAATAGCACCGCCACGTTTCCCATGCCAATATATAAGAGGTCATGGGTAGAGGTGGCGGTTTTCTATTTAAGCTCAGTATTAATTTACTGGGCTTTTTTAATGAGCTACAATAACTCTATTTAAACTATTTAATGGAGTTGATTATGGGTCAGGTTAAAAACAGAGGGACAAAAGAGCAGCGAATTAAAGAGGCTCAAAAGAAAAGGTTAGAGGCTCAAGGCATTGTAGAAAAATCAATGGAAGAGCTTTACAAAGAGTTTGATATACCTGATGACGCAGAGTTTTTGGGCTATGTCGTTAATGCTGTAGAAAAAGATGAGTATATTGCTCATTTTGAAGATACGCCAGATGTGCGAAATATTGCATACAGCAAAACCCCCGAATTTAGTTTAAAGTTTGAAAATTTCGAAGAGGCTTTAGAGGTTGGTAAGGTAGTCGCTGAAAAATACAAAACAGATATATGCTTATTATTTGAGACTAAAAAAGAGTTTAGAGTATTCCCAACTTATACAGTTGACCTTAAAAATTACTATCATTAAATCATCTGTATAAATTAGCAAAATAACTTAATTAACAACCATTGCCCATATCTCACGATGTGGGCTTTTTTATGCAAACGTCTGGAGGGCGTATGAGTGATGTAACGCCTGAGGCGAAAGTAGGGCGACCAAGCAAATACAAAGAAGAGTATAACGAGCAGGCGTATAAGTTGTGCTTGCTTGGTGCTACTGACAAAGAATTAGCGGATTTCTTTAATGTCGATGAGTCAACAATCAATAATTGGAAACATGAATATCCTGAATTTTTAGAGTCCATAAAAAGAGGCAAGATTTTGGCTGATGCTAACGTATCAGAACGTCTATATAAAAGGGCTTGTGGTGTAACAGTAAGCAGAGAGCAAGCAGTAAAGATTAAAGAATTGGTGATGGAAGGTGACCAAGCTGTAGAGAAAGAAGTTATACAGATTGTGCGGTTATCACAAGAACAGCCACCCGACACAACAGCAGGTATATTTTGGCTTAAAAATAGACAGCCTGAAAAATGGCGTGATAAGCCTGAGCCGCAAGATGGTGAGAACAATGCAACCCCAGTCAAAGTAGTAGTCGAGGTTAAAGATGCGAGGAAACCCGACTCTTAATATTCCACAAGCTCAATTTTTGGCAATGCCTCATAAGTTTAGAGCTTATGTTAGTGGGTTTGGTGGTGGCAAAACATGGTCAGGCTGTGCAAGTCTTTGTAAACATTTTTGGGAATATCCGAACATTAATGCAGGGTATTTTGCCCCAACATTTCCACAAATTAGGGATATTTTTTATCCAACTATTGAAGAGTGTGCTTACGATTGGGGGTTGTCAGTAGATATTAAGACAGCAAATAAAGAAGTTCACTTTTATAACGGTAGAACCTATAGAGGGACTGCTATTTGTCGTTCGATGGACAACCCATCGTCTATTGTCGGTTTTAAAATTGGTCAGGCATTGGTTGATGAGCTAGATACCCTAAAGACTGATAAGGCACGTGAAGCATGGCGTAAGATTATCGCACGTATGCGCTATAACGTAGATGGATTGCGAAATGGTATTGATGTTACCACAACACCAGAGGGATTTAAGTTTACTTATGAGCAGTTTGTAAAAGAGGCAAATAGCTCAATAAGAAAATCTGAATTATACGGGCTAATACAAGCATCAACTTATGATAATGAGCTGAATTTACCACATGATTACATTGAGTCGCTTAGGGAGTCATACCCACAACAGCTAATCGAGGCGTATTTAAACGGTCAGTTTGTCAACCTTGCAAGTGGGGCGGTTTATCCTGAGTTTGACCGAGTATTAAATCATACTGATGCAACTATGCACGATGGCGAGCCACTACACGTAGGCATGGACTTTAACGTATTAAAAATGGCTGCTGTTACCAATGTTATAAGAGACGGTGAGCCGTATGCAGTTGATGAATTGGTAGGGGTTAGAGATACGCCTACTATGGCTCAGATGCTAAAAGACCGTTATCAAGGTCACAAGATTATGATTTATCCCGATGCTAGCGGACACAATACCTCATCTAAAAATAGCAGTGTGTCTGACCACTCTATTTTAGAGCAAGCAGGGTTTAGGGTTTACGTTAATGGCACAAACCCACTTATTAAAGATAGGGTTAATGCTGTAAACGGCATGATACTAAATAGTAAAGGTCAAAGACGTATGCGAGTCAATACGAATAAATGTCCTGAGTTAACCGAGGGCTTAGAGCAACAAATCTATGACAAGTTTGGCATGCCTGAAAAGGATAGTGGAGTTGATCATGTAACCGATGCTCAAGGCTACTTTATTAATTATAGATACCCTGTTGTCAAACCACCAACACAATTAAAAGTACACTGGAACTAAAATGGCTGAACCTAATTACATGCGTCCTGAGTTAGTAGATATGCTTGATGTGTATCGGCTAACAAGCGATTGCTACGCAGGTGAAAAAGCAATCAAGCGGATTAGTACGTTTGCAAGTGGCTCACATGGAAACGGTGGCGGTGCGTCTTTTGCGTTTGGTGTTAGCCCTTATCTACCTGACCCATCACCTGCAAATGAAGATGAGTCAGTCAGACAAAAACGCTATCGTGATTATATTAACCGAGCAGTGTTTTATAACGTTACTCGCAGAACGGTTAAAGCAATGGTCGGTGCTGTGTTTGCTAAATATCCAGTATTTGAGTTAACAGGACTTGAGATATTAGAAACTGATGTCAACGGTGCAGGTCAGACACTAGCACAGCAAGCAAAAAAGGCTATGACTGAATGTTTGCTCAAAGGTCGTGGCGGATTGCTTGCAGATATGCCAATCAATCAAGGTGTGTCTAAAGCTGATATGGCTAAAAGTGGCATACGTCCAACTGTTAAATTGTACAAAGCTGAAAGCATTATTAACTGGCGGTTAAAGACAATAGGGGCAAATACTAAGTTATCTTTAATCGTGCTATCTGAGAGCTACGTTAAATCAGATAATGGCTACGAGGAAGAGTTAGGACAGCAGTTACTAGTGTTGCGACTCAACAAAGAAAACAAAGCAGAGTCTGAGATACTACGCAAAGATGATGGCGGTTGGGTATCGCAAGGTATTAACTTACTCACTGATCAAAGAGGGCAACCACTTGATGAGTTACCCTTTTATTTTTTTGGTGCTGATAACAATGATGCTGAGATTGACGACTCACCACTATATGATATTGCACAGCTAAACGTAGCCCATTTTAGAGACTCAGCAGACTATCAAGAGTCTAATTTTATAGCAGGTCAGCCTACACTTGTTGTATCAGGATTGACTCAGCAATGGGCTGATGAGGTGCTAACTAATGGCGTTTCTATCGGTGCTAGGTCGGGCTTGTTGTTGCCTGAGGGCGGTAATGCTCAATTGCTACAAGCACAAGCTAACAGCGTAAATATGGAGGCAATGAGGCACAAAGAACAGCAGATGACGGCATTGGGTGCAAAGCTGATTGAGCCAGCCGAACAAGCAAAAACTGCTACTGAGGCAAGTCACGACAATGCAGAGGAAACAAGCGTATTAACTAACATTGCCTACAACATATCAGATGCTTACACAAAGGCTGTGAAAGCTTGTGCTAGGTTTATGGGTGTTGATGATAGGGATTTGCTTGTAACGCTAAATACTCAGTTTAACTTTGCGAAAATGACACCTCAACAACGGCAACAGTTGGTTGCTGAATGGCAAGCGGGACTAATCACATTTGCCGAGGCAAGGGCGGCACTTGTTGAGGACGAGGTTGCAACCATTGAAAATCCCGAAGAAGCCAAGAGAGTAATTGAGCAGGAACAAGGGGCAATGCTTGACCAAACTAGGGCTGATGATAGGAGAATTGAGCAATGAGTATTGCTATAAAAATGTCAGATATGGGCGGTAAAATCAATCAAGGCAAATATCCTGATTTGATTGGTTGTTATTACCGATGCACCCCAAACAATGATGCGATAAGAGTTGAAAGGGGTAATAAGTTTTGCTTTATAACTCAAGATAGGTTTGAGTCATCAACCGAGAGTGAGCTTGTAGACTACATTAAGTCATCGCTAAATACAGGATAGTGTCATGACACCTGAGCAGTTTAACAAATGGCAACAATCGCAAGTCGATATCGCTCAAAAAGAGCATGAAAAACGGTTTTACGCTCACATAAACAGCTTGAGTGATGATTTAAAGCTAGCCTTAGCTTATATTGATGATTTATCAAAGCTCAGTAAAAGGGATATAGATAAACTCATTGAGCAAATGTTAAAAGCTCAAATTAAGAGGTACAGCAATGCTAAAGTTGAATATCTTATTTTGCTGTCTGCCCTTGCTGACTATATCAGTCAAACAGAGGCGTTAGGGCTAGGCATTAAGCCTGTAAAGGGTTTAATTGCTGATGCAGTATATTTGCCTATCCCTGCTTCAGGACTGCTATTAGATGAGCATATAGACAATCTAGTGTTATATAATAACAAGCGTCTGCATGATACTGTGCGTTTTGCATGGGCTAATAAACAGCCTGTTAATGAACTAAAAGACGTTATTGTAGGCACAGCAAAGGCAAGATATACAGACGGATTGATACATAAGCAAAAGCAGTCATCAAAGGCGATGATTGATACCGCCAATCAGCACGTTATGACCACAGCTAAGGGAGAAACATGGGCTGAGAATGGGTCGTATAAATACCGTATTTTAGCTACGTTAGACTACTCAACAACTGAGATATGTCGCCATGAAGATGGTAACTTATACGAGTGGGGCAAAGGCAAAGTACCTCCATTTCACTATTACTGCCGTAGTGTCATCATTCCTGAACTTGACGAGGGCTTTGAGTGGCTAAGAGCAGGTAGAACAAGAGCGTCTATGTATGGTCCTGTTGACGCAAATATACGCTACAGCGAGTGGATAAAAGACAATCCACCGCCTGAGGACTGGAAACCACCAAAACGTCCGAAAAGACGTAGACCAAAACCGAGTGAAGTTAAACAGATTGAGAGGGTGGAATGATGAGTTTATTGGATTTTATATTGTCACGTGATTCTTGGTTGATATTCCAAACAGTCATTATCTGCCAAACTGTCAATTATGTTTTGAGTAAGATTAACGAAAATAAACAGCTTAAAAATGAGCTTGCTAAGTATAAGGATAGTGAAAAATGATAGATGTTAAAAACAAAGACACAATGGCGAGTTTAAAAGGCTTGATGTCAGCATTGGCATCATTACCTGAGTCTCAACAAAAGATGCTTAAAGAGGCATCAAAAAAAGCCAATCGAACAATGACGCCTGAGGCACGCAAACAAGGTCAAGAGATTACTAGAGCTGTGTTTAACTCGATACTCGATGATGTGTTTGAGGAACAGAACAAAGAGGCTGAGATTGAGCTATAATAACTAAAACGATAGAGGGTTTAGTTATGGGAAAAACTATAAACATAAAAAATAAGGCTGAGTACACACGAAATCCTGAGCTAGAACAACAAACACTGAATCGCATTGTTGATGACTACATGAAAGCCAACAATATACCTGATAGCGAGCGTCCTAAGTTGATTAAAGATTGCTTAGAACGCCTTAACAAGGCAAGTGGTGATTGATATGACCGAACTACAAATGATTGAGCATCATATAAAACTTGCTGAAATGGTGTTAAGGCAATTGCGATTTATGCCAAGATATATTGACGAGTTTCATAAGGTGTTTTATGAGCTTGGTGAGCTTTGCAGGATTCGTGATGAGCTTTTAGAGGCTTAAATATCTAACACACAAACAACCGTAACCGCCTTAATGGCGGTTTTTTAATGGGTAGAATTTATGTCAGTAATAAAAATAGAAGACCATCAGCCGCATATAGTAATTGAGGCAAGCGATGGTGTTCATGTTGTACCAATTCCGCTTGTTCGTGATGTGATAAATGGTAGCAAACAATCAGAAGTATTAACCGAGCCACTGGTACAAGCAATATTAAAAGACTGGCTTGTGTCTGTGGGAGAAATTAAAGGTGATTTATGACAGACCAACAAATAGATGAGAAATACAGAAACAAGCCTGATGATATTAAGATTGGTAGTGTATGGCAACTTTTATCATCTGAAAGACTGTGCGTTATTGAGTCTATAGACGATGGGTGGGTGGTTAAGCAATACGTTGGAGACCATGGAATGAAACGCACAGGTGCAATGGATATACCTCAGTTTCTGAGTTTTTATAGGTTATTTTATACACCTGATAAATCAAACAAGCCCACCTAGTGTGGGTTTTTTAACACCTAATTTTTAACTAACGGCTCAGTGAGCCAAAACCATGAGGACGTTCCCATGTTGAAATTTAAGATTGCCCAAGCGGACTTTGACACTCTATCAGATGACCAAAAACAGCTATACAAGCAAGTCGGTGACGAGTTTGTACTAGAAGTAGATGGCGTACCTGACGAGAGCGAAATTGAACGCCTACGCAAACATAACGAAACCCTTTTAGCAGAAAAGAAAGCCAAAGCTGAGCAAGCAAAGCAAGCAGAAGCCGAACGCTTAAAGCTAGAAGAGGAAAACGCAAAGAAAAGCGGTGATGTTGAGGCTTTGGAAAAGTCCTATCAAGCAAAACTCGAGGCAAAGGAAAAAGAGATTAGCGAGCTAAAGCAACAGCGTGATACTGACTTGTTAGAGCGTGAATCTCATCGTATTGCAAGCGAGCTAACCGACAATCCCGCTAATCAAAAACTGTTACAGCGTTTTATACAAGACAAGCTGTCTGTCAGTGATGGACAGGTCAAAGCATTAGATGCAAACGGTCAGCCGATTAACCAAGTAGCTGATTTAGTCAATGAGTTCAAAACCTGTGGTGATTATGACGCATTGATAACAGGCACAAAGGCAAGCGGGACTGGTGGCAGTGGACAAAGTGGCTCAACAACCAAAGCGCCGAGCGAATACACAGAAGCAGAACGCTTGGCATTAGCACAAAGCAATCCTGAGCAATTTAAACAATTATTTCCTATTGAATGAGGTAACAAATGCAAGATTTAAGAGCAATTTTTAATCCTGACGTGATTAAAACATTCCAGGTTAAACAGCCACTAGAAAAGGCTAAATTTTGGCAATCAGGGGCTTTTACCTCTGATACTACTTTACGCCCTTTGCTAACCAGTGGCTCAAAGACATTCCAAGTTCCATATATCAATCCGATTGATGCGGATTTAGAGGCAAACTATAGCAACACTATCTTTACTGATATTGCCATGCCTCGTGAGATTTCAGCAGGCGCTACCAGTGGTCGTGCTGCTTACTTAAACGAGGGCTTTTTAGAGTCTAGTTTGCAGCGTTTCTTGTTGCAAAAATCACCATTGCAACTAATGGCTGGAATGATTGATGACTACTGGGCTAAACAAGCTGACAACCGAGCTATTGCTACGCTTATTGGTTTGCGTAACTATGACCAAGGTCAATCAGGCAAGCCTTTGACTACTGATATATCAAAAGCAACAGCAGACGCAGGCTCAGGCTTTGACGTTAACGCCTTTATTGACGCCGAGGGTACGCTTGACGAGGCATACCAAGGCGGTGGATTGATGATTGTACACCCATTAATTGCTACAAAAATGCGTAAACAGCAGTTGATTGAAAAATTAGCTACTACCGATAATCTGCCACCAGTTGAAACTTACAACGGTCGCCAAATTATCACATCAAAACGAGCCACAATGATTGGTAAAGGTGCAAATGCTAAATTTGTAACTTATCTGCTAGGTCGTGGTGCGTTTGCTGCTGACATGGTTCGTGGTAACAACGACTTAGAGCTTGAGCGTACCGCTGCTACTGGTAACGGTTCAGGTCATACGACTATGTGGACACGTAGAAATATGCTTATCCACCCGCAGGGCTTTAGCTTTATTGCAAAAGACAATCAGCTTACTGGTGGTACTAAAAACGAGGCATTGTCAGCAAGTTGGGAGGATTTGACCAACAAAGACTACTGGCAATTAGACGAAATCCCTGAGCGTGTCGCAATTCGTTTCCTAATCACAAACCTATAAGGAGCAAATCATGGGTTTACCAAAAGACAAAAAAGAGCCTGACTACAACTACACTTATCCGAGTGGGCGACCTTACTTTGATGAGTCAACCTCTACGCTCACTAAGGGCGTAGTGATTGATAACAGCAAATCAGGCGAAGATTACGGGATTAAAGACCCCGAAAAAACCAAAGCTAAAACCTAAACTTTAACTAATCAAACAGGACAATACCATGCTTACTGTGCAAACTAATGATGGCTTAATAAATGCTGACTCTTACGTGAGTGTTGACGAGTTTAACGAGTATGTGAGTAAGCGTGGCATTGATTTGACTAGCGATGCTGAGCCTTTGTTAATCAAAGCGATGGACTATATCGAGGCTAGACAATACAAGTCTAAGCCTATTAACGATAGTCAATTAACTGCATTTCCAAGAGATGGTTTTGGCATACCTAGAGCCATTAAGACAGCTCAAATGGTGCTTGCGACAATTGCAGATACTACATATTTAATGCCTAATATCTTGCCTACTGATAAAACAGTAGTGCAAGAAAAAGTAGACGTCATCAGCGTGACCTATGAGACGGCTAAAACCGAGGGCGGTTTGCCTGTGTTTAGTCAAGTAGATGCACTGCTGAAACCCTACCTTGCAAGTGGCGGTTATGGTTTAAATATTCCTGTGCGTAGGGGTTAAATGGTATAATTAGCTTATGTTTATAAGGGGGTTAGTATGATGAATATAAATAATACACAGGTAATGGCAGAGATGCAAAAGAGCCTTGATGCAGGCTATAAAATTGAATGTATGGAAGTAAGCCCTGAGCTATTTATCGCACTACAAAAGCAAGCTAGCGAGACTAAATGCACAACTATTAATCCTCACCTTGCATTAGCAAATATGTTTAATGGAATTAAGGTTAAAGTTAATCCAAGTCTTAAAAACGCATTTAGATTTGAGTTATCAAGAGAAAATCCTAAACCTGTGAAAATGCCTACAGTGTAAATAAAACAAGCAACAAGCCCTGCCATTGAGCAGGGTTTTTTAATGGGTGAATACTTTCCCATAGGAGGAAATATGATTGTACTAGATATCGAAACATTAGATAACAAAGGTGATAGCTGTCATTCAGTGTGGAACGGCTCAAAAGGCAAGATTTTTTTAGATGATGTCGAAGTGCAAAAAGCTGTTTACTGTAATGTTGATAGGGGCGTTGTGATTGCCTACAAGACGGATTTATCAGGTGTACCTATTATCGTAAATAACGGTTTTGTTTACGAAATGAAATTTGGCAAAGTTAGATTTGAGCCGAAAGAGAGTAAATGAATATGAGCTTTTACGAAAACATGGCAAATACTGCTTATCGCTTGATAGCAGACAAAGGCACTGATTGCACGATTACTAACAGTAGCTCAGGCGGTGGATTTGACCCTGATACAGGTATGCCGATTGATGATGTGGTGGCAACCACACAAACTGGAAAATGTGTTGTGCTTAACTACTCAAAAGACCTTGTTAATATGGCTGATACGCTCATAGAACAGGGCGATAAGCGTATTTTATTGTCTGCTAAAGGTATTAGCCTTGATAACCTTAACGGCACACTAACGGCTTTAGGACACACGTTTACGATAGTCAATGTTAAAGAAATCAATCCTGCTGGCACAGCAGTCATTTACGAGGTGCAAGGACGTGAGTAACAACACTTTTGCTTTAGATATAAGTCGGTTTACTGAGAATACGATTAGAGATATTAAGAAACTGCGAAAAGAGGTACAAAAAGAATTAGCAGGTTCAATTATCAGTGATACGCCTGTTGATACGGGGCTTGCACGTAGTAACTGGATAGCGTCAAAAGATGCCCCTGCTAATTACTCCATGCCTTTGGCGACATCAAGCGGTAATCCTGTAGCAGAGGCTCAATCCAAGGCGTTTGGCGAAGATGGTAAGTTTTACTTAGTTAACAATGTTGATTATGTCTATTACCTAGAGTTTGGACATAGTAGCCAAGCACCGCAGGGCATGGCTCGTAAAAACATGCAACGAGTGACAGACAACTTGAGGGCGCAATATGGCTGATGACTTACTGCTACAACACTACATAAGTGGGCGTTTTGGTGTACCTGTGGCTTTACCTAATCACTCCTTTGACCCTAAAAGTATGGCTTTGTGGGCAAAGATTAATGATATGCCCAACCGCTCACGTAGAGCCAATCTGTGCGATGTGCAGAATAACGGTATCTTGCAGATAACTCTATTTTGTCCTGTTGATACCAAGACAGATATTATTGATGCTAAAGCAGAGCAAATTATTAGCCATTTTGGGGTAGAGGTACAGCACAAAATGGGTGACAAATCGCTGTATGTGATGAGTAGCTATAAATCTCAGGGCAGACCGAGCGGTAAATGGTACATGCTACCAGTCACTATTGAATATCAGATTATTTAAAAAGTTTTATCAGTTTGGGTTGTTAAGTCTCTCACCTGCTTAACAGCCCTTTTTTTATTCAGGTGAGAATATGAATAGGTGAAAAGCTATGCAAGAACAAACTTTAGTATTTATCGACAATGAGCAAGTACAAACAACCTCAGAAATTGTGGCTTTGTATTTTGGTAAACGTCATGCCGATGTGTTGCGAGATATTCGCAATCTTGATTGCTCAGAGGGCTTTCGTGAACGCAATTTTGCTCACACATTGAAAACAGGGGTGTCAGGTGCTGTTCAGCGTGAGTTGCCATAATACAAAATCACAAAAGATGGTTTTATGTATCTATGTATGGGCTATACAGGTGAAAAGGCAGCCGAGATTAAAGAGTCTTATATTGAGGCATTTAATAAAATGTATGAGGCTTTACAAACACGCCATAACAGTCTACAGGCTCAGTATAACAAGGCATGGCTTGAGTATGAGTTAGCCAGTGCTAAAGCCAGTGAGGCAGGACGAGCATTAAGTATTTTAGGAAAGAAAATTAAACCTGCTTGTAAGCAACAACTAGAAGATATACACCGACAAATACAGCCAAACTTAGAATTGGTTAGTTAGCAATATCAAATCAACCACAGCCACCTTATCGGTGGCTTTTTTTATGGAGTAATGAAATGAAAAAACTCTTATCCGCAGGCACAGTTGTGGAACTAGGCACGACAAAAGCCGAAAACTTAGACGGCATCGCATCTGCTCAGTTTACTGACATTAGTTGTGCTTTAACTGGTCTCTCAACTGAGTCAAGCGAAAATGAGCAAATTGATGTAACTACCCTTTGTCAAACCTACTCGAAAGAGTATTTAGATGGTCTCAAAGATGCTGACACCGCCTCATCTGACGCATTTTTTAACCCATCATCTGATGAGGGCAAAGCGTTAATGGCTGCCGCCGTAGCTAAAGAAAAACGCATCTTACGAGTCACATTTACGGACGGCTCAAAGTGGGCTTGTCTGTGTCGTGTGCAGCCTTTTGGCTTTAATACAAACGTGGGCGATGCTGTCAAAACAACACTTAATTTTAAACTCTCTGGTGAGCCAGAAATCACAACCGCATAGGAGAAACAACAATGGATTTAGCACAATTAAAAAGCACTGATAACAGTAAATTTACCAGTGACACTACGTTTCAGGCAGTACACCCTGTATCAGGTGATAACAGTCTGACTATCACTATCAAGTCGGCACGTAATCCAGCCATCAGAGGTAAGTTAGCTAAACTTATGACCCAGTTGACTGCTGAGCAAGCAAAGCTCAACAAAACTACTGTGACTGATGAGCAAGCAGACGGCATCACAGCCAAGATTGACGCTTTAAACCGAGAAGTCGCAAGTCTTGTATTTGTTAAGTTTGACGGTCTGATGGACGGTGATAAACCTGTGAAGTGTACTGATGAGATGAAAAAATATCTTATCGATAACTTTGCATGGCTGTGTGAGCAAATCGTTGAAAACTCAGCGAGTCAACAGGCTTTTTTTACGAAGTAGAGCATCAGTTATTAAAACAAACCGCACGGTACTGGCAAATCCGAAAGCCTGATAAAAATGGCGGTTGCATACTAAACGATGCCTATAATTTTATGACAAGGACAGGCGAAGTGATGGATTGTTTAGACAATCCGCCTACTGTGCCTGACCTTTTTGAACATGCGTGGTCATGGTTTTTAGATTTAAACGAGCAACGCCAAGAAATGCGCAGGTTATCGTGGTCAGATATGAGGGCGTACTTTGATTTTGTCGGAGTGCGTCCGAGTATGTGGGACGTTGAAATAATACAGATGCTTGATAGGCAATTTTTAGAAATAATGCTTAATGATGATGCCGAGACAGTGTCAACAGCTATATAAAGCAAAACCCCGAGACTGTGGCGGTCATCGGGGTTTTTGTTTATCAACCCTTAGAACAGGTAAAGGTCAATAACTATGAGAAAGTATAGCAAAACAGAGGTATCTATGCACGCAAAAGATGGAATTAAGCTAAAAGGCGAATTATCGCCTTGGATTAGATTTTGTATTGGCATGGGAATTTTGTTTTTAACAGCATCCCCATTTATATTGGCGATTAAGTGGTGGTGATATGACAGAGTTTGAGCAAAAGTTACTCAAGGCGTTAGATAAGCTGTCTGGGTGGCTTGCATGGATTGCATTATGGTTGTTTTTTCTTATGTTGAGCCAATGTGTTAAATTTAACTAATTGCCCAAATCTCACCAGTGGGTTATAGTTTGTTAAAAAGCAATGAGCATCATCATGAGAAAACTAAGCATAGCGTTACTACTCACATTATCGGGCTGTCAACAAACACCAGTTGATGACTTTGTAAAAGTCAGCCAAGCAAGCTGGACAGCGAACACACCTTACCCATTTACCACAGATGGAGAGATTACTTGCGTACGTGATGCAGTGTACTTTTATCCTGACGATACAGCTAATGATGAGTCACAAGTGGGACAACCGCTTAATGACGAGGCTGTTGAGCTTAATAAAAAGGCTGGGCTGACAGCAACAGTGCCGAACTCTATTAAAGGCTCTTTAAGTGATGCAGATATTCAGATTCTTTTAGGGATGTGTCCAAATATATGAATAAGATAAAGAGCATTTTACTATCATCTATCGCATGGTTTTGGGGTGTAACCTTTGCCTTATTTGGTTTTGTTGCTATCTTTAAAGAGGGGTTTATTGTTGGATTGCTCATGTTTTTGGGAGGATTGGCATTGTTGCCACCAATCAAAAAAATAATTATCCAAAAAATTCCTAATTTAAATAGAGCAAAGCTAACAGTCGCTGGTTCAGTAATGGTGTTTGCTTCTATGTTTGGATTTTCTCCACCAGAGGATGAGATGCAAACCACTGAGGTTGTCGCTACAACAGATGCTAACATAGTAACTGATGAAAATCCGTGGGATAAAGAGATTGTGCCAGCTACTCCGCCTGTTGATAATCAACCACAAGCTTTATTGAGTGTGCAAGAGGCTCAGAGTGTTGAGCCAGTAGCAAAGCCTGAGCCTGCACCCGAGCCAGAACCTGAGGTTAAGCCTGAGCCATCGCCTGTTGTCGTAGAGAGTAAGCCAAAACCAACCCCTAAGCCTCAACCAGTTAAAACAGCGCCATCTAGCAATAACTGTGCAGGATTGCCTAGACGCTGTAGTGATATGTCGTCATGCGAGCAGGCATACCAAGCGTTAAGATGTGGTAATACTCGTTTAGATAGAGACCGTGACGGCATACCATGTGAGAGTATTTGCTAGTTTAATTTTGATAATAAGGATTTGTAATGAGTGCATCGAACGATAAAGCAAAAAAGGCGGTTGTAGGGTTTGTTATAATCGTTATCATTTTTGCCCTTGCTACTTGCGGTAAAGATAAAGAGCCTGATGAGGTTGCACAGCCTGTAACCACAGAACAAGTAGCAAGTGAGCCTGTGGTAGATAGTGAGCGTTGGTATGTTGGCGACACATCAGGGCTAAAAACTATTGAAGACTGGATAAATGCTGACGACAAAACTAAGTTAGTTTATTGTGCTGACGTGATTGTTACTGCTCATAAAAACGACTTTATAAAGATAAATGCTAATAGCATTGATGATTACAAGCCTTATGCAGAAGATTTGATGAAACAGCTTAATGATTTTTCACAACATGTAGATGCTAATATTAAGCAACAGCCATTAAAAGACACAACTGCTATGATTATGTTGATGATGTGGAAGAAATAAAAACTCTTATCTCTATCTATTGTTTATGAGGTGTTAAAATGAATTTTAATAAGGCAATATATGCAGTGTTTTCTGTTTTTTTAATAGCTGGCTGTTCTAGCGAGCCGAATTACTTCGTTGGGAATCTTACAGAAGTAGAGGCTTTGACTAACTGCCAATTAAAGATACAGAAAGAGTTGAAAAACCCACGTTCTATGGATATAGAGCATTCAGGCATTCAGTATTTAACACCGCCTGAGAAGCCAAATCACGAGATATGGTTTCAGTTTTATGCTCAAAATAGCTTTGGTGCGGATGTTTTTCATACAGCAATGTGTGGCTATGATACTGATGGCAATATAATAGAAGTAAGGTATGAGCAAAACAGATAAAATAAGTTGAGTAGCTAGAACCCACTTGCTTAAGTGGGTTTTTTGTTGTCTAGTCGTTATCTTCTTCTTCACTATAATATTTTAGCAACAAAATGCTTTTGGATAGTTCATTGAGCTGTTCTTGTATATAGGAAAAGCTAGGAGGAGTAGTAATTACTTGAAGCTCAGGATTTTCATCAGCATGAAAGCTTTTTTCAAGGCGAGCAATAATATCAGAGTTCATTGAGCGGTTATAACTCTCTGAGGATTCTCTAATTTTCTCCCTAAGTTCGGGGGATAGTCTTAGTTGAAACTGTACTGTTTTATGTCTATCACTCATATAGCACCCTAGTATCATTATGCGATAAATTGTATTGACAATCATATCATGTGGATATATGATTTCATATCATATCATGTGGGTATGATAAATTGAAAACAAGCAAGGAGTAATGAAATGCGAGGTAAACAGGTCAATGTTCGAATAGAAGAGTCGTTATATGAATGGCTTAAGAAAAAAGCCGAGAAGGAGCGTCGCTCAATGACATCTCAGTTAAACATCATACTAGAAAAGGAGAAAGCTAATGCTACCGCTTGAATTAGTGTCAATTGAAGATGAGATTCCTATGACTAACTCACTAAAAGTTGCCAAGTTTTTTGGAAAGCGTCATAGCGATGTTTTAAGTAAAATAAACTCAATAGATTGTTCAGAAGAATTTAGCAAACGGAATTTTACGTTGGCTAATTATCATGATGAACAAGGCAAGCCTAGGTGCATGTTTCAGATGACTAAAGATGGTTTTATGTTTTTGGTTATGGGCTTTACAGGTAAAAAAGCTGCTAGATTAAAAGAGGCTTATATTAATGAATTCAATCGTATGAGCAATATACTTAATCAGCGTCAAAATAGCTTAATGTATCAATATAACAAAATTATTATTGCTTATGATAATGCTTCTCTGAACGCAAGTAATGCTGGTAGAGCCTTGGCTGTTTTGGGTAAGCGAGTAAAGCCTGAGTTACAAGAAAGATTGGAGAAGTTAGAAGCACAAATGCAGTTAGTATTAAATTTTGACAATGAAAAAGCAGACCACACCGACCAAAGTGAAATGTCTGCTTTGCTTAAACCCTAATCAAAAGGAATAAACATGAATAGTTTATCATTAAGTTTCAACGAAGTAAATTTAAACCCTGTTGACCGCAAAGATGGTCAAATTTGGCTAACGTCTGCTGAGCTATCCAAGGCATTAGGATATGCAGATATTCGCTCTATTACCAACATTTTCAACAGAAATAAAGATGAGTTTACTGGCAAGATGACCGAGGTAATCAATTTGATTACCTCGAATAATCTCAAGCGTTCCATGCGAATTTTTAGCTTACGCGGTTGTCATTTAATAGCCATGTTTGCTAAGACAGATATTGCTAAAGAATTTCGCAAATGGGTGTTAGATATTTTAGACAAAGAAACTCGCACAGACAGCAAGCAACGTGAATGTCTAATCACAGCTTGCGATAAGTTAGCAGTAGGCAATACTCTACGCAGTGATGTTTATACAATGGTTGCCAATCATTTTGGTTATGAGAAAGTGACACAGATACCAGCACCACTTTTGCCAGAAGCTGTGGCTTTTGTTTATGGTGAAATATTGGCTAGGCAAAAGTATGAAAGTAAGTCAAAAACAGACTGCAAGCTAAATGATGTTTTAGCAAATGCTTATAATGACAATAGATGTTATTTAGATTTGATTAAGCGCTTTAAGTCACTATCATTTATTGATAACGAAAAAGCGAAACTTAAATTTGAGAATGTGCTACAGCATTGCAGAGAGATAACCAGCTATGCAGATAGCAATAATCTTTTGACAGCGTCAGGTAAGCCTGTATTTGAAGCTGTCGGTAATGAATATAGAGTAAACCATAGTACAGGCACATATATTTACGCCAAGTAATACAGATATTTTTTAATAAAACCCTCAACTGGCAACGGTTGGGGGTTTTTTAATGCCCGAGATTTGAGGTCAACATGGATATAGCAAGCTTAGTAGTTGAAGTTACAAATAGGGGCTTAGAAGCCACTAATAGAGGGCTTGATAATCTTAGTCGTAGAGCAAGAAGTGCAGAAAGCTCTGTTAGTTCGTTTAATGATAAGTTCTCAGGACTTCGCAATGCTGCGCTAGGAATGGGGGCTGTTCTTAGTGGTGTGTTGTACACCTCAATTAACGCAGCCACAGGTTTTGAGTCTGCGATGGCCGATGTTAAAAAAGTTGTAGATTTTGAAAGCCCTCAGGGTTTGCAAGATATGCGGAATGACTTGTTACAACTGTCTAAAGAAATCCCAATTTCTGCTGAGGGTTTGGCGCAAATAGCGGCGGCGGCAGGTCAAAGTGGTATTGCTGCCAATGAGATAACAAGATTCACAGAATCAGCAGCCAAAATGGGGACAGCATTTGATATATCAGCAGAAGAAGCGGGTCAGGCAATGGCTGAGATGCGTGTAGCTTTTGGGTTTACACAGGATGAAGTCGAAACACTAGCAGATAAGATTAACTATCTTGGTAATACTACGCCTAACGCAGCAGCTAAATTGACTACTATTGTCCAGCGCATCGGTTCACTAGGTAAGATTTCAGGTGTTAGTGCAGACCAATTAGCCGCAATGGGTGCAAGCATCACATCATTAGAGCCAGAAGTGGTTGCTACTGGTCTTAAAAACATGATGATTAACATGACTCGTGGTGATGCAGCTACTAAATCAATGAGAGCAGCATGGCAAGATTTAGGTTTTACGGCTGAGGGCGTGGCTAAGGGAATGCAGGAAGACAGTAGAGCTATGATTGATGCAGTCTTAGAGGCTATTAACAAACTGCCTAAAGACCAGCAAACATCATATATCAACACTCTGTTTGGAGCTGAGGCATTGCCAGTAGTTGCACAACTTGCAACTAATACAGATGCTTTAGCTACAAACTTAAATGCAATGGGTGATGCTTCTAAGTACGCAGGTTCTGCACAAGCAGAATATCAAGCTCGTAGTGAAACTACAGCCAACCAAATGGAGTTGTTAAAAAATAACGTTAACAAAGCAAGTATAGCTATTGGTCAAGCCTTGCTGCCTGCATTAAATAATATTGTTGAAAAAGTCATACCTGTTGTTAATGCTGTGGGAGAGTGGGCGGATAAAAACCCTGAATTAGTAACTCAAATAGTTGCTGTTACAGGTGCTGTTACGGGTGCAATATTAGCTATATCAGGAATAGGTCTAGCTGTTAGCGGTGTTTTAAGTGCAATGCAAGGATTTTCTGCCATATTTGGTGTAGCCAGAACGGCAGTTTTAGCGCTAAGCAACCCTATTGGTCTGGCTGTTTTGGCTATTGGGGCGTTGGTTGTAGCAGGGGTGTATTTGTATCAAAATTGGGATGAAATTAGTGCAAAAGCTAAAGAAATATGGGCAAATATCAGTGATGCAATTGGCGGCACTATCTATGAGATAGTTGAAGATTTTAACGGCATGATTGATTCGGTCAATGAATGGTCTGCAAATGTTGTTAATAGTGTTAAAAATGCCTTTTCTAGCATGTCTGATACAGCAAGTGCTATGTCATCTAATGTTGTTGATACAGTGTCTGATAGATGGGAGTCATTAAAGACAGCTACACAGTCAGTATTCGAGTCATTGCCACAGCCAGTACAGGCTGGTCTTGGCGCAATCAAAGATTATGTTGATATTCATCTTGGATTAGTAAAAACACTTTTTAGCACAGCATGGAATGTTATTAAATCTGCTTTGCGTGGAGATATGGAGGGAGTCAAGAGTGCTATATCAAATGGCTTAGCTCAAGCGGTATCTATTGTCAATGAAAAAGCACAGGCTATCTTACAGGCGTTTAAATCCATCACAGGCAAAATGCTACAAATCGGTAAAGATATTGTGCAGGGCTTGGTTGATGGTATAAAAGGTGGTGCTAACAGGGTAATAGATGCCGCTAAAAGTTTGGCATCTGCTGTACCAGATTGGGTGAAAAAAGTCTTAGACATACACTCACCCTCACGAGTAACTCATAAACTAGGCCTACACACAGCGGAGGGTATGGCTCAAGGCATAAGAAGAGGCTCAAGGCAAGTACAAACAGAAGCACAGCGCATGGCAGAACAAGCTGTCAAATCTGTAACAGATGCTATTGCAACGCTTAAAAAAGAAATCGCATTGTTTGGTAATGACTCGTTAGTAGCCTCATTTGACTATGATGTATCAGTTGGCAAGTTTGCGGGCGTACCGCAGTCGTTGCTTGACACTAACAGAGCTTTGTTAAAGCAAAAAGAGCAAATGATTGCACTGGATAAAGAGCAATCAGAGCTTGACAGACAACGTGAACAAGAGATTGCACGTATTAATCAAGCTAATAAAAGCGTGACTAATAGCATTGCTGACTTAAATAAACAGATAGCATTATTTGGCAATGATAGCCCCCTTAACTCTCTGATTTACGACTTGCAAAACACTAGCAAGTATGCTGATGTCAGTGCTAAAAACATCAAGAAATTAACAGAAAGCACTGCGAGACTACAAGCACTCAACGAGCAACAGAGCATCAATGATGCGTTTAGTAATTTGCAAGGCGAATTGTTTCAGCAGTCACCTTTAGAAAAGCTTGAATTTGAGTATCAAAACAAACTGGCAATTATTGATGAGTTTGAGCAGAAATTTACTGACCAGAAGCAAAAAGCAAATGACGCAAGACTTGCGCTAGATGCTGAGTACGCTAAAAAGCATCAAGAAATACTGTCAGTCGGCTATCAAAACACCTTTGATACTGTGACAGGACTGATGGGGTTGTTTGCGGGTAAGCAATCAGCAACATACAAAGGCATGTTAATCATATCAAAGCTTTACGCTCAAAGAGAGGCTTTGATAAATAGCTGGGTGGCAATTTCCAAGGCATGGGCATCTGCACCATTCCCCTACAATTTACCATCTGTCGCTATTGCTACGGCAAAAACTGGCATTATCCCGACCATTATTAACTCAATAAGCCCCGCTATCGGTCAAGCTCATGACGGCATCATGTCTGTACCAAAAAGCGGTACTTGGAACTTGGAAAAAGGCGAGCGAGTGTTGCCAAAGCATACCGCAAAAGCGATGGATAAAAAATTGGCTGAATCTAACGGTGTAAGTGTTAATGTCGAAGTTAAAAACTACTCATCTGCTACGGTCGAGACTCAAAAAGACGAGAGGGGTAATATCTTTATGATAATAAGAGATGAGGTTAAGCGTGGGTTTGCTAATCTCTCAAATCCTAATAGCTTTGAGAGCAAACAAGTTGGCAGAAACTTTAAAGCCCCAAGGAATAGATAATGGATATAGACGACTTACCAAGACTAATCCTATGCCCACTTAGAGACAGCTATAACCCCACACTGGGCAATGATGTGATTACTACTCAATACGAGAACGGCATGCCACGTCAACGCTTGGCAGGGATTGGTAGACCTCATCGAACGCCTGTAGCATTTAGACATAAAGCAATACACCAAGACTATTTGCTGGCGTTTTGGCGATTGTACCGAGCTAAACCGTTTGCTATGCGCTTAATCTTAGATAGTACCGACTTACAGTGGTATGAGTGCCGATTTGTTGGCGATGCTCAGATAAAAGACCTAGGTAATAAAGTTTTTGAGTTTGCTATTGAGATTGTCGCTAAGCCTAAACCGTTAAATCTAAAAGTAGATGAGGCGGTTATATGGGCTTATGGTCAAACAGACGGGGATTTATCCTCGTTTTTTAATCCATTAGAAAAACTGGTCAATGAAGATTTACCTAATGCAGTGAGGGAATTGCATGCCTGATTATAATTATTGGCTGAGCGGTCAGCCTGATGACGTGAGATTGGTCTGTATCGAAGTTTATCACCCTGCATGGTCAAAAGTATATCAGATGGTGCAAAACCACGCAGACGGCATCACAGTGACGCATGAGGACGGTACGCAACATCACTACGAGTATGTGCCAGTGACAACTCAGAAAGGTAGCAATAGCGATGATTTAGACCAAGAAATAACCATAGCTGTAGGCGATTTGGGCGAGGAATTTCCGCTTGAATTAGACCGTATGCGAGCAAGTGACGCATCACACATCAAGCCAATGCTAAATTACCGTGAATACAATTTAAGTGACTTGTCTAAACCTCAGTTAACTATCAAAAACCTAGAAGTCACAGACTATGAGCCAAAAAAAGAAGGTGCAGTGTTTTTGTGTAGAGCAAGACAAATGAATCTAACAAAGACGGGTGAAACCTACAATTTAGATGACTTTCCCACGTTGCGAGGGTTTGTGTGATGTGGGAATCAGTCAAATATGACGCTGACAGTTATTGCTGTGAGCATTTTTTAGTAGATGCGTACCGACACTATACCGATATTGATTTAACCCCAAAGCTCCTAACTAGGGGCTTTTTTAATGTCCGAAATCTACGCAACTTTAAACAAGTGAGTGAGCCAAGGCAGTACACAATCGTACTTTTACGCAGTCGTGGCAAAGCACATGTGGGATTGTGGGTAAATGGTCGGGTGTTGCATTTAGATAATAAAGGTGTGGTATGGCAATCGCTAGATATTGTCAAACAAGGATTTGAGAGGGTTTTATTTTATGAAATTGTTTAGACATCCTGTAGAGTTAATCGTTATCAGAGATATTTTTAATCCTGCTGATAATCTTGATATTTACAATGGATACGACCTCGAAACCCTCATAAAACAAGCATTTGACAGCGTACCATCTGATAATGTGCGCTTTTATCATAACAATCTGTTAAATGAGGTTTTTGAGCCAAGCGAGCGTAAAAACACCAGTAAAATCAAAGGTTTTTGCAAGTTAAAAGGGCGTGTGTATGCGGTGATTAAGCCGATGGGAATCGGTGCGTTTATTGCTTATGCAGTAGTTACGGCAATAGTTGGATATGCTGTATCATTATTGACTCCCAAAATGCCATCTGTACCAAGTCAAAACCAGCCACCATCGCCAAACAACGCCCTAGCGCAACGGATAAATAGCCAGCGTTTGGGCGGTCGAATAGCTGATATCTTTGGTACGATTTGGTCTGTACCTGATTTGATTGCGCCTAGTTACTCCGTTTATGTTAATCATAAAGAGGTTGAGTATAGCTATATGTGCATAGGTCGGGGTAAGTTTAACGTGACCAAAGCAGTAGATGATACAACGCCCATCAATCAGGTTTTTGGTAGTAGCGTATTAGTTTTTGACCCAGATACTGGACTTGATGACAACCCTAAATATCAGTTTGGGTCATCATTTACGCCCGATGAGGCAGAGTTGTCAAGGCTGGCAGTTAAGCGCTATACATCAGTAAACGGACAACTATTACCGCCAACTGATAACTACTTGAGCGTAGATAAAACAGTATTTAGAGCGCCTAATATCATTGAGTCGTTAGAGTTTGATTTTAGTGACCACTTTAAATCTGGGGATAAATTAACTGTTGAGCTAGCTGATAATTTGGAGTCTGCAAACGGAGTTACTGAGAGCCAACCCAGTTCTGGTAATACAGGGGAAAATCAGGAAGCTATTGAAGTGCCCGTTAAATACAACTTAAACGGAATTTATACAATAGAGAGCATAAACGGAAATCAAATCATACTTAGTGAGCCAGAATACGTTAATGCTGACTGGCAAAAAATCATAGACAATGCTGATGCGACGACTGACAAAAAAATCACGATGTCAACGCAATTAGATAGCCTGTGGCAAGGATGGTTTTATACAAATCAAACTGACCACGATATAGTGATGATTAATCTTGTTGCAAGACAAGGACTGTATATCACAAACGGACAAAGCTATGAGCCGATAGGCATACAAGTAGAGATAGAGAGCGAGCTTGTTGACTCGAGCAACAATGCAATATCAGACACTCTACAAACTGACACGCATACAATTTACAGTCCACATTATAAAAAATATGCAAAAAATCGTACAGTTTGGAGATATAACAACCATTTTTGGTCTAGAGCATCAACAACAAATACAGAAGTAGCTGAGAGTGCCGCGATTACAATAATGCTTAACAATAGTCATATGCAAAAAGGCGCAAGGCTAAGATTTAGAATTAGGCGCAAGCATAGTAGCATTTGGTTTGCGGGAACATATACCGCAGCGCAAGAGTTGCGAATAGAAGACTTTTACAGCGCTAGACGTATGAGCAGTGATGATTATCCGCGCGGTGTTACTACTGTTTACTCTAAAACTCTGGCGACCGAGGGTGCGTCATCACTTAAAGAGAGAAAGCTAAAACTGCTTGTACAGCGCTATGTTAATAGCATTACTGATAATGAGTTGACGCTATCTAATCGAGCAGATGACATTATTTATCATGTTGCTAAAGATGCAAAAATCGGCAATTTGACAGATGCTCAGATTGATAGAGAGCAGATAAAATCTGAGATTGACGAGATTATTAGTTATTTTGGTACTGACAAATGTGCAGAGTTTTGTCACACGTTTGATGACAATAATTTATCAGCGGAGGAAACAATACAGCTAATCGCACGAGCCGTATTTAGTCAAGCCAAACGACAGGGTAATAAAATCATGATTGATTTTGAACGTCAAATCCCTGCATCGGTTGCCGTATTTAATAGCAACAACATATTGCCTGACACATTTACAAAGTCCGAGCAATTCGGCGTAAATAAAGACTATGACGGAGTAAAAGTCGAATACACAGACCCTATTGACGATGCGATTGTGAGCTTATTTTACCCAAACAAAGCCATAGCAAATCCACATGAGGATAAGCTCACAGGAGTACGAAACAAAATACAAGCACACTTACACATGATGCGAATCTATAATCGTGACCGATATGCTTATAAATCATGCGAATTTACAGCAGGCGATGAGTCAAATATTGTCGTGCGTACAAATAGAGTGACTGTTGCTGACCAACTCAGAGCTGATGTACAACAGGGTAGCGTGGAATCTATCGAGACAATCGGTAGTGATGTTGTGCTACACACGAGTGAGTCAGTTAATCTTGATGACAGCCCACACACGCTATTTATACAGACTATCAATAATGGTGTGGAGTCTATCGCAGTGACTGCTAGAGATGACTATAGCGTTAAACTTGCGAGGCTACCTAGCGGTGAGATAAGCACAAGTTGGGATAGTGTAGTACAAGCTGTGTATCAGATAGTTAGAGAGCAGGATAGTAACAGAGATGCTTATTTAGTGACGCAAAAAGACCCAAGCGAGGGCATGACAAACCACTTAACTTGTATTAACTATGATGATAGGTACTATCAAAACGATAGTGACTATAAGAACAATCTAATCAATCTCAACCCAACAACCTAACCACATTCAATAACCCAGCCCCTCAAACGAGGGGCTTTTTTATGGGAGCAATAAAAATATGGCTGATGCAATAACACTTGAGCAGTTAGCTAATGCAAGCTTAGATGCTCAAGCATTAGAGACTGCAATTAATGCAGATGACAACACTGACGTGACAACACGATTAGACAGACAATATCCGTCTTTAGCTAAAGCGATGCGGTTAATTGTCGAAAATAGTTTGATAGGTGCAACGCCTTTTACTACATACGCTCAGATGACTGAATCATCTTTAGCTAATGACAGCTATGCAGTAGTAACAAATGATAGTGACGTTAACAAAAACGGCATTTATCAAAAAAAAGATGGGCAGTGGCAACTATCAAAATACAATCCAACTGTGCAGTTGCTTAATCAAATGAGCGAGCTGGATGCAGGATATAACCAAGTCATACACGATGCAGACGGCAATAAATACGATTTTGCGATTGTGAACGATATACTCAAAAAGATAGCGTGGGGCATGAGCAACACAACAATGATTGCACCAAATCATCGGTTAGAGTTTGATGACGAGTTAAGCGGTTTTAGTGATAGTGTGGGTCGTAGTGCAATGTCAGTACGACCAGACGGTGCAATACAACTTGGGTCGCTAATGCTTGAGTCTAGCCAAACTGGGGCGATTAGCATACAAGACCAAGCAGGACGTGCTGCATTACGCATAAGTCCAAGCGGTACTGTATCTATCTATGACTTGCAGTCGCCATCTTTAGTATCAACATCAAGTAAGCCGAATCTACAAGTCGGTTGGCAACGCAAAGACATCAACACAGTGATTGTTTACGGTCAATCTCTCAGTGACGGCTCAGTATCAAGCACGGGCGAGTCTAGCACTGGCAATGAGATAAGCACCACTCAGCCTTACGCTAACGTCATGCTTGCTGGCGGTACACGCTCAGAGCCACAGCATAGCTTTTACTCTACCGATTTTGCGCCGTTAGTTGAGCAGTCAATCGGGCAATTTAGTGACAGTGGCAATAAAGGCACGTATAACACAAGTCAAAACGAATCCCCTGTGTCAGGTACTTGTAACGAGTTTACAAGACGCTGTTTAGCTAATAGTCAAAAAGCGACCCCGCAAGACTTTGTTATGTGCGGCATGGCATCGGGGCGAGGCGGTCAATCGCTAGAAAATCTAACAGATGGCACTCAGTTTGCTGTCGTTGAGCAACACATTAAAGATACTGCAAACACTGCAAAAGCTCAAAGCAAAACGCAAGCACTATCAGCAATAGTATTTATTCAGGGGGAAGCTAATCACCATGCAATACTGCGAGACTTAAACAGCTTTGACCCCAGCATTACAGCAGATATATATGAGTATCAAAGACGTGTCGAGCGGTTGATTAATAAAATTGATGATGTTGCTATTGCTAATTGTGAGAATCAAGATTATCTGCCGTATGTGTTTACATATCAGACGGAAGCGCACAGGTCATACAACTATACAGGCACAGAAAAATCACTGAACGAAAATCCGATTGCCACCGCACAGTGGTTTATGAGTCGTAGCAATGAGCGTTTTGTACTCGCTATCCCTGCTTACGCACTACCAAAAAATAACAGGGATAAAGTACATCTTACACATCTTGGCTCATGGCTCATGGGTGCATACATCGCACGAGCCATGGAATATACGATGCACCGCAAACAAGGTAAGTGGCGACCTTTAGAGCCAACACACTATAACTGGACTGATACACATTGCGACATTGAGTTTTATGTACCCTGTGGTCAGCTTGTCTTTGATACATTTTTTTGCGCTCAGCAACCAAATCAGGGGTTTGATGTCTGGATTGATAAAGAGCTGCAAGCATCTGCTATCAGTGCAGTCACACTGCTAGATAGCAAAACGGTACGAGTCAGTTTTAGCGCACCGCAGCCTGCTAATGCTCAACTGAGTTATGCGCTTGGAAGACAGGAAACCGCACCAAACAGTTACGGCAATCTCAGAGATACACACGGTGACAGCGATATAGTCACAGACCCACTTAATAATCAGCACAAACTACACAACCCATCAATCATGTTTAACATCCACAAAACACGAGGATTTATCTAATGTTAATCGTAAACAACTCAGCTAATTTTACCAATATGCCCGCATTTGGCGGCATTGGCCAAGCTCAAAATCTAGTATTTGGACTACGTGCAACAAGTCCAACTAATACTATCAATCTCAGTGATAAAGCTAATAAAGCTGTCATTACTAAAAACACGGTTAAGTACTCAAGCACAGGCATCATCGGCGGTGTAGATGAGTATTTGCAAACCGACTTAGTGCCGACATCACCTAATCTGACTATAAAATGTGTGTGTAAATTCAAAGATTTGCCAACTGACAAAGGCTTAATAGTCGGCATAGCAGGTGGCTTGGATGGCAATAATGGTGTCGCATTAATGATGGCATCAGTACAAAACGGCTCAAATTATAATTATGAGTTGCGACTATACGCATCAGCAAATAGTGCCGCAGTGTTGCGCAGTGTCAGGCATGTTTTTGCGACAAATAAAAAACTCACAGTATCAGATGAGCTTAAAATCTGGGCAAAAATTGATAATACAACTGATACTATTTACATAAAAGTCAATGATGCCGAATGGCAAACAACAAAATTCACTGGAGATGATTACAGTAATCGCAATGATACCCCGTGGCGAATCGGCTCAGTACCTAGATTTGCAACAACTGACAGCGCCCGTGTCATCATTAGCGAGCTGTTAGTCTGGGATAAAATCTTAACAGACACAGAGATTGAGCAACAAGATAAATTATCACAGCGCTGGTTATCAACATTATCATAACTATATAAAGACCTCGTTATGAGGTCTTTTTTATTGCTTAAAAAAGGAGGGCGATATGCCGCAAAACAATTTGGATATCATCTTAGTTAAGCTGATGGTGTTTTTGCCAAAAGCTTTTGGTGCTGTCATTGGTGCAATTTTAAGTCTTGTGTTATCTGGCGATATTGATACAGATGGTAAATTACAACTAAGTATTGGTGTTATAACAAAAGTAGTGGTATCAGCGGTTTCAGGTGCATATCTGGGACAGTTGTTTATTGATTATAAAGAACTGCATAATTTAAGCGTGATGTCACAAGGTGGCATTATGATGCTCTGCTCAGCATTCTCGTTGCTCGTACTTGGTATCTTTTATCAAACAATAGAAATGAATAGAGGTAAGCGACTTAGTGAAATTGTCACTGAAGTAAAAGAAGCATTTATTGCTATTTTTAAGTAAGTTTTAATCAACCACAAATCCCGCTATTCAGCGGGATTTTTTATATCTGGAGATAAGTATGAATTACATCGAGCAAATCCAAACCGCGCTTAAAAATGCGGGCTATTACACAGGTAAGATAGACGGCATCGCAGGTAAATTGACATTAAAAGCGGTCAATGACGCATTAGCTCAACAATCTGATACAGAAGTACCAGCATTGCCAATCGGCAACTATATACTATCTGAAAAGAGTCTTAAAAATCTTGAGGGCGTTAATAAAGATTTAGTAAGAGTAGTCAAGCGAGCAATCCAAATTAGCGAAGTTGATTTTGCTGTTAACGAAGGTCTGCGAACAGTTGCACGTCAACGTCAGTTAGTGGCAAAAGGCTACTCACAGACGATGAAATCTAATCATTTGACTGGCAATGCGGTAGATTTAGTGCCTGTTATAGACGGCAAGCCAGATTTTAAAACTTGGGCTAATTTTTACAAAATGACAGAAGCAATGCAAAAAGCCGCCGAAGAACTAAACGTAACTATTCGCTGGGGCGGTTGTTGGCAAGTCATTAATGGCAAATCGGGAAATCCTAAGCAATGGGTTGATGACTACGGAGCAGCAAGACGCAAGCTCGGTAAAAAGTCATTCCCAGACGGACCGCATTTTGAGATTTACCCTTGAGATTTTAATCTATCAATATAGTCAGCCCATTTTTGCATCATATCTCGTCTATCGTCTAAAAATGTAGTGCGATTGTAAGCTCTGCCGTGCATATCTTTGACTACATGTCCAAGTTGCATTTCGACAAGCTCTTCATCATATTTTGAGTTTCCAGATGGTTTGAGTCGTTCAACAATTATTGTACGAGCAGATGCTCTAAAGCCATGTATTGTTTGCTGTTCACCAGTGTAGCCAAGCCGTTTTAATGCTTGGCTCATTGTATTTTCTGACATTGGTTGTGTTGTAGTGTGGATTGCAGGAAATAGATAATCGCTACGTTTATGCTCTTGTAATTGTTTGAGTAACATAACAGCTTGTGTGGGCAGTGGCACGATTAATGATACACCTGTTTTACGCTTAGTTTTGCGTGGCGTAAACGACCATGTCTCCTCTTCTAAATCAAAATCCTCCCACTTTGCATGCCTCAATTCACCAGAGCGGACAAACAGCATAGGCATTAATTGAAGTGCTATTTTTGTTTCGAATGTTCCTTGATAATCATCAATAGCTCTAAGTAACCGCCCAAATTCTTTTGGGTCAGTAATAGCAGAAAAGTGTTGTACTTCTGGAGTTTTTAAAGCGCCTTGTAAATCATGAGTGACATCACGTTCAGCCCTTGCTGTCTGCACAGCATATCTAAAGACCTGACCAGCTAATGAGCGCATTTTCTTAGCTGTTTCAAGATAGCCCTTACTTTCAATGTGACGACAGGCATCTAGTACATCTATGGGTCTAATTTGAGTAATCGGTGTACTTCCGATAAATTCATTTAAATATTTGGCATATCGCCGATTATTTTTTAGTGTGCCAGATGATAAGTGAGTTTGTCTGTCTATATATTCTTTTGCTATGGCTTCAAAAGTATTGTTCGCCTCAAGCAATTTTTGTCTCTCATCTTCTTTTCGTTGTTTTTGCGGGTCAATATCTTGTGCCAACAATGATTTAACTTCCGCTCGTTGTTGTCGTGCTTGAGCTAAAGTAATGTCAGGATATTTGCCCAGTGTTAATGTGGCTCTTTTTTTTGTGACTGGACGTGTATAGTCAATACGCCATGATTTAGTACCATTTGTGCTGACATATAGATACAGGCCTTCGCCATCACTGAGCTTGTATGGTTTGTCTGTAGCTTTGGCTTTGTCTACCTGAGTATTTGTAAGAGGTTTTGTTATTCTTGCCATTTTTACGGTATCCATTTTGCGGTATTTGATTAATACCGTACATGATACCGTAAAAATTACGGTAAGTAACGGGTCGTTATGGGCTGTTATGGGTCGTTATGGGCAAATAAAAACCCCATAGCACGTGGCTTAAGGGGTGATATGGGTAGTTATGGTTATGTAATATGGCACGCCCACCAAGACTCGAACTTGGATCGGTCGCTTAGGAGGCAACTGCTCTATCCTGTTGAGCTATAGGCGCAAAGAAGAGATGATGAGTCATCAATTATAAGAAAAATAAGGCTACTTATTCTAGCAAATTAACAACCAATATCAATATTTTCCTAACAATATTTTTGCACGACTTTTATCATGGTTGAAGATTTACAATCATCTACAACATTGAGCTGGCATGTAACAGGCTGTCCACACGTGCATGATAAGGGTCAATGCTTTGTAATCCTGCCTGTTTAAAATCATTTTGGCTATGCGTGGTTAGTAAAAACTGGCTAAATAAAACACTGCTGTCTTCATTAGCAATGATTTTACTTTCATAGAGAGTGTGTCCTTGTTGCGCAAAATCCATTCGATAATGATTTAAGGTTGCCCATTGTTGGACAGCTTGTGTGACGGGGATATGCGGTTGAGTGGTTTTTGGGTCGGTATCTTGAGATATAGTCGATGTGTTTTTTGCCAGACTTTCTGCTTGTCCAGTACTGGAAAAGTAGGGTTGCACCACTTTAGGAAGCTCTCGGGGTAAAAGAACCACATCTGCACCAAATGTATCAATATCTGCATCTGTCGCAGATGCTAATGATGATAAATCTTGATAGTTAATTTCTAAGGTGATGTTAGGATAGTGACGGATAAAGCGTTGTACGATAGGCTCTAGTGCAGGTTTTAGTGTTTGTTCCGCAGTCACTGTTAAATGTTGGGGGGTAACGGCTTGAGCTGTTGCCTCAATGTCATTAAAGTTTGCTGAAAGGCTGGTAATAATCGGTAAAGGCGCATTAATCTGCTGATTATAATGCCATAGTAGGGCATAGATAGAAGCTAGTAAGCCAATGATAAATAACAACATACCTCCAATAATACGGCGAAATATGATTCGAGAGGCATGAGATGTCAAGGATGACGGTAAAATTGACATATATAAATACTGACCTAAAATCACCTAAAAAAATCTAGAAATAATATTTAACAGACTTAAGTAAGATTAATTTTGAGAATTACCATGACGCATCTCATCTTGTAATTCAGCCAGCATGTCATCAAAAAATGAATCAGATATTTCTACATCTGTGTCTGCAATTGAGTCTGTAATATCTGTTTCTTTTGCATTGACAGCAGTTGATGAGTCATTGGTTTTTAAAGGGTGCGGGTTGCTTGGGCTTTCTAAGTGTTCTGAGTTTTTAGCACGCTCATTGATAGTTTCATTTTTCGGCACACCCATGCTGTCATTATGAGTGGTACGGTTATTATTGGCAGTGGTTACTACTGTTTCTTGCGTAGCGGGTGCTGTCAGGCTAAGCTCAGTGACTTGTTGTTGGGTTTTAGAACTGTCTGGCTTGGCTGGTGAGGCATTCTCACTCTCTGTTGTGGTGATGGGCTGATGGGTTTGTAACCAGTCATAGCCATTTGTTTCCCACCACTTTAAAAAGAAAGTTAACGTACGTCCTTTTAAGGTTGGCGACCATGTATAGGTTGGTAATTGTTGAGCCAGTGCCTTATCGGCAATACGTTGGCTTTGTAATAAAAAAATATCATCAGGGCTGTCAGTATAAGGTTGGCGACGTTGCCACGCCTGACTGTCAAGCTTCATACGAGGCAGTTTATAAAGATTGCCATTATGATAGACGACGTAATAGCGGTCACGAGAGTGAACAAATAAAGCGGTGACAGGTCGAAGAGGCATAGTATGTCCTTTAAAAAGGTCAATGTAATATAATCAATAAATGACTAAAAGCTACCGTATAGGTTTACTATAACAACCATACTATCTGTAATTTTGTATTTGGTTGCTTTAAATCAGTTGTCATCTTGTTTGACTATTTTGATTATAGGTTTGATATAAAGATATGTTATCAATAATGACTAATAAAAAATAAGCGACATTAAATGTCGTTTTATAATAAAAAATAGCATTTTTTTTCAAATGAATCTGTTATAGTCAGTTTATCATGTTCCAGTTTTGTATGCGATATCTACCTATTTTACTGCCTATTTGACAATTTTTTATAATTGCTTCTTTTGCAATCAATTCCTAGCTTTTTATCCTGCTAGATATTTACGTTGTTAGGTTCTTACATTTTTATGTTAACAATTATTCAATCCCATCGAACAGAGCGTTTGGTTGATTTTGTATTACAAGATTACCAAGCACCCAATCAGTCTATTTTTGATAAATTTATTGTCATTGTACCATCGCTGGTATTAGGGGATTGGTTGCAAAAACGTATTGCAGAAGAGGCAGGTATTAGCACCCTGATTACCACAACATTTTGGGGGAAGTATCAGTGGGAGTTAATGCAAGATGTGTTAACGCATTACAATCGTTGGTTAGTAGAGGTAGGCTCGCCTGAGCCGATTTTAAAAGTGCCAGAAGTGGCTGTATTATCGCCCACAGTGATGCAGTGGCGGATATTTGGTTATTTATCTGAGTATCTTGAGCAACGACTGCAACATCCAGCCGATGATGAGCCTCTGTATAGCCTGTTAACAACTTTATTAGGCTCATTGTTAGTATCATTGATGGAGATAAGTAACAATCCTGCGCAAGATATAGATATTCAACAGACAAAAGAAGACATACGCAGTCAGATTGACCAGCGAGTGTGGCAGTTGGCAGGTGATTTGGCACGTGTGTTTAATCGGTATTTGACGCATCGTGATGAGTGGCTACAAAAGTGGGACAACGACGAAGCGGTTGATGTGGATAAGCTGATTGCTGAAAAAGACAAGCTGAGTGAGCGTTTTGACCATTTTTCTGCTGAGACACCTGCATGGTTGGTGGCGCATTATCAAATGCTAGAAAAAGTTCAGCGCCATTTGTGGCGGGTGTTATTTTGTGATGTGCATCAACATCGTCAACGTATTGAAGCACGGTTTTGGCAGGCTTTAAGTCGTGATATGGGGCAGACTAAAAATGGTTGTCGGGCGATTTTGCCTAAGCGTTTAACATTGTTTACCATTCAGCAGTTGCCCCAAGCAGAGCTGGATTTTATTGAGCAGTTGTCTCAGTATGTGCAGATTACACTACTGCACTATAATCCATCACAACTGTTTTGGGCAGATATTGTGGATAAACAGTGGTTGATGCGTCAGCGTATTATTAATCCTGATAGTGTTTTTTTACGAGATTATGGGCATACGTTGTTATCACAGATGGGTAAGCAGTCTCGTGAAGTGTTTGCAATGTTGGCGGGGCTGTCAGGGAATGAGGATTATGATAAAGGCGATACGCAGTGGCGTGTGGCGTGGGTGGATGCCTTTGAAAGTGAGGAACACATTGAGAATGGAGATGGTACAGAGGTAACCGCTTCAGGCAAACAGGCAAGTTTACTTCAGCATTTGCAACAGGATGTTTTGATGTTGACAGAAACAAGTACCCGCCAAAAAGCCTCGCAGATTGTCAGTGAGCAGTTAAGTAAACAAATGACAATGCTGGATATGGAGGTGATTGAGAAAAAGCGCTTTCATAAGACTCGGCAATGGCAACTGCAAGATAATGATAATAGCCTAAGCATTCACTCTTGCCATAACTTACAACGCCAGTTAGAAATATTGCGAGGGATGATTGGTCGTTGGTTAAATGAGCCAAGTGCTGATGGTCAGGTGCGTCATGTATCAGATATTGTGGTGATGTTGCCTGATGTTGAGCAACATCATGAGCTGATTCAGTCAGTTTTTGTCAGTGGTCAAGGACAAGATGGGTTGACATTACCAGCTAAGATTACAGGGGTAGTGGATAAGTCGATTCGTGAGCTATGGCAGGCAATTATTGGTTTTTATCAGCTTTTGGGGCGTAATGATGCTCGGTTTGAGGCGCATGAGGTGTTTGATTGGCTGATGTTACCTGCTTTGTATGAGAGTATGGGGTTAAGCCATGAGCAGATGAGCCGAGCATGTGAGCTGTTATCGCAGGCAGGTTTTATTCGAGGCTTTGATGAGGCACATTTACAAGCCAGCTTGCACATGGCAGATTGTGATTATCGCTTTAGTTTTGCTTATGCGCTTGACCGCTTAGTGATGGGGCTAAGTATGCCACAGGCAAGCAGTAGCGATGCACTTTATCCGTTGCATTGGGGGGCAGGACAACTGGTTGAAAAAACCTTGCCATTAAATAATATCATGTTGGCAGATGTACCAATTATTGAGGCATTGTGTCGGTTATATCAAGGACTGCATGATAACCGTCATTGTTATCAGCAGTCTGCCACTGCCAAACAATGGCTGACTCATCTTGAATTTGAGGTGATGCATCAATATTTCTCTAAGTTTGACCAAACCCAAAGTATGCGGGCAATTTTTAGTGCAAAAAATGGCTTTTTAGCCAGTTTGCGGGCAAATCAACATTATCAATTTTATCAGCAATCTGTTGAGCAGACAGACAAACCCGTGTCTCAAGAGCGATTACGAGATATGGAAAAAATGCCATTAAAGCTGTCATTTTTGCTAGATAGTATTGAAAAACAGCTTGAAAGTCAGCAAGTGAGTGCTGAGCCAACAGGGGTAATTACCTTTGGACGCTTTGGGGCATTGCGTAGTATTCCGTTTAAGTTGGTTGTGATGTTAAATATGAATCTGTCTGAGTTTCCAAATCGGGACATGGACAGTCGTTATGATTTGATGCAGGCAGGATTGGCAAAACGGGGAGATAGATTTACAGAAGATGATGATAACGGTGCCTTCTTAGATGCGTTGTTGTGTGCCAGAGAGGCGTGCTGGATTTTTTATAATGGACAAAGTTTGCATGACACACATGAGCATTTACCAGCCAATCCTGTCAGTGAGTTGTTGCAGTTTTTACAAGGAGAAGTGGACTGGCAGTGGTCATCTTTAGAATCTGAACAGATGCAGGCTGAGCAACCAGATACAGAAAAAGAGGCGACAGTTAATATATTGCAACGTTATATGCCAAAGCTTATCGAAACATGGCTGGTCACACAGCATAGTGCTTTACCATTTGCCACAGAAAACTTTTTATATACTCAGTCATCTCAGCTTGGTTTAGTTAATGAGTTGGACAGTAGTTTAGAGAGTGGTTTAAATAAGGGTGCAGATATCAAGCTGGATGGTTTACAAAAAGAAGAGCAACAAGAAAAAGGACAAAAAGAGCAAGCAAGTCATACAGAATCGTTTACACTGATTCAGCAGATTCAACACATGATGCAAAACAGTAAAATGCAACAAAAACAGCATTTTCCACCAGCACCATTATGGCGCTCTGTATTTTTTAGCTTGTATCAATCTAGGTTATCTCAATGTCAATATCAGCAGGACAGACAGCCTCAACAGAGTATGTCACTTACTCAAAAAAATAGCCTAAGCAAACCAAGTAAGCATACAGCGAATATTAGCTTACCAACCATCACTGAATATCATCAGATGGCGCAATTACTGGTACAAAGCGCACAACAGATTAATGAGTTAAGCAATGGTAAGACAAAGGCTCAATCAACAGATGTGACACATTTGGCATATGCCTCACAATTATCTGAGCTGTGGCATCAGACAGAAACATTGATTGAGCAACTTTCAAACAGCCCATTATCTATAAATCGTAAGCAAACAGCAGTAACGGTTATTAATCTATCAACTTTGATATATCAAGTAGCAAACCCTGCCAAGCATTATTTACGGGAACATCAGCTTAATATTATTGAGTCGGGTACTATACAGCAACGCATTGAGCCTTTGACCTTAAATAATCTAACACAATATCAGCTTAATGATGCTTTACTGGCATTGATGATTCAAAAAGAAGAAGGGACTCAATATTTATCAGAAACTGATATAGAGTGTGAAAATAAAAAAATGACTCAGCTTTTGTATGAGTTGCATCTGCCAGCAGGTGTGGCTCGACAAATGACGTTTGAGCAAAGCAAAACAAACTTGTTAACACAGTTGCAGGAGTTTGCGGAGTTGTTAGCAGGGCAGGGAAGCAGTATTTTTGAGCAGATATTGGCAATCACTGATAAGTCGCAACGTCAACGAGCCATAGCTGAGCAAATGACACTCACCCATGAAGTCAGCATACCTTTGGCACAGATGACGCTAAAAGGACAAGTACCATATTGTGCGACAGTTGATGAGGATATGTTAGCGGGAAACCAAAAAGCCAACGCCAAAAAAGAGATGCCTCAAGTGCGTCAGTGGTTCAAGGTCAATGCGTCTAGTATCCGAGCCAAGCATTTATTGCGTTTTTGGTTGTCTCATTTATTCTGGCAAGTTGCCCGTGCGACAACAGATAAGCAAGTGCAACAAAATGATGGTCGAAGTATTTGGTATTTTGCCAAAGGTGGTAAGTTAAGCTACAAAAATGCGCTGGCTCAGTCAAAAAATATTGGTGCAGAGCAAAAGGTTTATTGTTTTGCACTGCCTGCGATGTCTTGGCAAGAAGCCTTGTCTGAGCTATTTAAGTGGCTTCAGCTACAAGCAATAATGGCAAAACTTCCCATCATCTTACCTTTAGAGAGTGCCTATCAGTATGTTGCAAAGACTTTGCAAGCACAAGAATCTGCAAATACTTACCATATAGAAGCAAAGGATTTTGCCAAGTGGTTAGGCAATGATTATAAAGCACACCAAAGTGATGCTGAGAAAAACCTAGTCTATGATAGCTGTGCTAAACATGAAACATGGCGATTTATATTAACAAACGCACTGGCGCAAGAGGGAGAGAGTATCAGCCAGCAGGCTCAGATGGCGGTACTAGAGGATGCGATGGTGCATTTAGCCATGCCACTATTAGCCCCGATGTTAGAGACACTAGAGCCAATGGTTTAGGCTTCTAAATTTTAATTGTAAATTGAGTTTTTATTATGTCTGATACAAAGACGAATATCCCCCCTGCACTCAGTATCAATCTGCGTGGGCGTTACTTGATTGAAGCCTCAGCAGGAACAGGAAAGACATGGACGCTAACAGGCATTGTGTTGCGCTTGTTGATAGAAGCAGGGCGACCAAGCGAACACATCGTTGCGACCACCTTTACTCGCACTGCCTCTGCAGAGATGCGAGAGCGGATTCGTGGACGTTTATTAGATTTTTATCAAGTCGCTCAGTGGGTGAATACATTACGCAGTCAGCCCCAAAACTTGCGTTATCTTTATCCACAACGCCATACACACGATGAATCACCACATAAGTCAGAACATGAATCACAATATCGCTTAGACTTTACAGAGCAAAGCCAGCCCATCACTGATGCACAAGTACAAATTCAAAAAGACTGGTTATTACAACGAGCAGAGCAAGCAGGTATGCTGACGCTGGTATCTGACCCAATCAATCTGCATCTGATTTTATATTTACTGGCAGATGAGGGACAAAATCCATTACAAGTAGCCATTAAGCGTACAGCAACTGCACTGACAACACTGGATAAAATGTTTGTTGGCACACTAGACAGCTTGGCGCAAAAGTGGCTGATAGAATACAGTAGTGAAACAGGGTTTCAAAAAGGGGTGCAAATTAGTGAAGAAGAGTCCGCCATTATTGATGCCATTATTCATGATGAGCTTCGGGCATTTCAAAGTGAGCAGTATCAGCAACAACCAATCATTTATGAAATGCTTCAAGCGGGCAATCGCTTAACGCAAATAGCTGATCATCGTGATGCAGTGACTCGTGCATTAAACTTTTTACAAGCACCCATTGATGAGATAGAAGTCATTCCTGTTGATATGGCATCGTATCGTCAGGTGTTACAGGCATTTGTGGCAAATGATATCAGTGATATCAAACCTTATTTTAATAGCAGTTACAGTAAGGAGCATGGTCTGTACCAAAACAGTGTACTTGCCAAAAATTTACAGTATATTCCACAGCTACAGCAGTTAATCAAAGAATATGGCGTGCAGTTTACGGATTATATTGATGAGCCATTATCTAAGTTGTTAACTGAGGGAATTTTAAACGCATTTAAAACTAAGGAAGAAGGCGGTAAAGGCTTTAACTCTAAAAATCAGGAAAAGAACCGCCAAGCCTTTATTGCATTGCCAACCATACAACAGCTTTATAAGATTGCGACCTTATCCAATGCGTTGAAAGACTATCTACAGCAGTTGCTTTATCAATTAAATCGGCAGATTGCGATTAAGGTTCGACAAAAGCTACCTGCCATTTTAGAAGGGCGACAGGAGACCACCTTTTACTTGCAAATGGCACGGTTAAATGATGCCTTAGCAGGAGAGCAGGGGCGACAGTTGGCACAATATATCCGCCATCACTACCCAGTAGCACTGGTTGATGAATCACAGGATATTAATGGTGAGCAGGCAAGTATGATTCGCACCATTTATCTTGATAATGTGAAGGATACAAAAGGTTTTTTATTATTGGTTGGTGACCCAAAGCAAGCAATATATGGCTTTCGGGGGGGTGATGTTGCCAACTATAATGTCTTAAAACAGCAGTTTCAGGATAAACAAATCTTATCATTGAGCCAAAATCGCCGTTCCAATGCGTTATTGATTCAAGCGCTAAACCATTGGTTTGGCTGTGGTGCAGAGGAAGGGGAGGAAGGGGTAGCGTCAGCTTCGCCTCAAGCACAAAATTTATCTTTGCTAGGTGATGATATTTATTATCGTCATATTGATGCACATCGTACACAATCTTTATTGTCTTGGCATCAGGAAAGCTCATATCAAGAAGCAGAGCAAATATCATCTGCAAACAAAGCGTTAAAAAAAGCATTGTTGCCAGCACATGCTGTTAATCTGTTACAAATCACCAAGCCAAAAAAGTCCTCAGCAAAAGATACGGACACATCATCTACTGATGCACCCTCTATTCATGAAGATGCGTATGACCCTTACAAAGTATTGGCATTACATATTCACTATTTATTGCATAGTGGTGAAACATTGGCAGGCAGGGCAATTGATGCCAGTGATATTGCGATATTAGCAGTTACCAAACAACAGTTAAAAACCGCAGAAGCTGAGCTAAATCGGCTGAATATTGCCAGTAATAAAACAGCCGAAGTCAGTATTTTTAATACGCAAATGGCGGTGGATTTGGTGGCAGTATTAGAGGCAATGATGATGCCATATCGGACGGCTGTATTAAATCGTGCATTAATGAGTCGCTTTTTTGCACTGAGCATGCCACAGATACAAAGTATGGTCTCAGGAGAGTCTAATAGCGCTCAGGGATATAGTATCTATCAGCAAAGCTTTCGTCAGTGGGGTCAGGTATGGCAACGCTTTGGGATTTTATCTGCTTTGCAACAGTTATTAAGCCAGTCAAAGCTAACACAACAGCTACTCGCTGAGCCATTATTACGTGAGCAGGGTTTTGAGGTGGCACATCTACACCATGGCAGTATTTGGGAGTTTTTGGCAAGTCAGACAAATGGTGAACGCTTGTTGGTTGATTTACGCCAATTGCTTGATATTTTGGCGCAATATGGGACGCATCTGCGTGAATATCAGTTAATTGATTGGTTAAAACAACAGTTAACTGAGCAACCAACGCTGGAATGGGCAGTTCAGCAACCATTGGGTAGTCAGTCAGGGGTGCGTTTGATGACCATTCATAAGTCAAAAGGTCTGGAGTTCCCAATTGTCTATGTGCTGGGTATGGATGCTGATAAAAAAACGTTACGCACTGGTAAGTTCCCATTTTACTTATATGATAATGGTGCAACCAATCCGAGTTTGTGGCAACGTCGATTGTCACCCGTACCTTATCAGCATCATAGTGATGGCAATGATAGAAGAGATGAGAAATATTTTGAAAATATTGAGCGTAACAATAATTTAGATGAGTTTAAGCGCTTGGGCTATGTGGCATTTACCCGAGCCAGCGAGCAACTCTATGTGGTTGCAGGTGATGATGTAGAAACCAAAAGTCATAAAGACCGTCCCATAGCAGATGTTTTATCTGATAAATATCGTTTTACCCCATTAAAGCATTGGTTATATAGCCATGAAAGCTACCAGATTCCTGAGTATTTACAGCCTTATGTCAGTGCCATCACAGGGGAGATGGTTTGGCAATATCAGATAAAGTCGCACAAACAGAAAAATGATGCGTCATTAGCACAGGTCAATGATGACTATGCCTCTATACAGATGTTTGATTATGAACCCGTTTATCAAATGATGAAACGTCATTATTTTCAGGGCTGGGCAAAAACTAGCTTTACTGCATTGGCACGTAATCTATCGGAGAAACGCCAACACCTTGCCGTCAATGATAGTGGTTTTGCAGATAAAGACGGACTAGATGATATGTTGTTAAATGCAGAACATATGGTATCAGCAGACAACAAAGAAAGTAGCTTACAAGGTACTGAATTGGGTGATTTACCCATACGCTTTCGGTTTGTTAAAGGGGCAAATGCAGGAAGTTTTTTACATCAGATTTTTGAGTTTATTGATTTTCAAGCCAGTTTTTATACAGATAAAGACGGACAATTGATGCCCCCTACACAATGGTCGCAAGTCATTGATAAAGCAGTTTTAGAGTATCATCTACCAAGAGAATATGGTAGCCAATATGAGCCTCTTGACTCTCATAACTCTTATAAAAAGCAACAAGATACTGGTGATTCCTCTCATTATCAGTTGTGTCAGTGGGTCGCCGAGGTTCTGAACACCCCTTTACTTAGCTCAGCTCAGTCATTATGTCACATTCCAGCGTCACAGCGCTTGGCAGAAATGGGCTTTAATATGAGTTTAAAGCAAGGGTTTCGACCAGAGGATATTCATGAAGTATTTCAGACTTATTTACCTAATGAGCCTGAAAAGCACATTCATTTTGCCCTCGAAAAAGACAATGCAGTACAAAGTTATATGTATCGGTTTTTACGTGGGGAAATAGACCTTGTCTATGAGTATCAAGGCAAGTTCTATATTGTCGATTATAAATCTAATCATCTCGGAAATAGCCTAAGCAATTATGATGATAATAGTCTAAGTGAAGCCATGCAACATGCGGGGTATTGGCTACAAGCTTCTATTTATCAATTGGCGTTGCATCGTTATTTAAAGATGCGCATTGCAGATTATGAAGGCAATGAAGCAGATTATCTTGGTGGTGTGGAATATCTATTTTTGCGTGGTGCAAAGGTTGCAGAAGAGGGGGCATCTAGCTTTGGTCGGATTGCTTGGCAGATGCCAATAGATTTAATTTATGCACTAGATGAAATGTTTGGGTATGCCTCACACACAGCCCATTAAGCTCTATATTCAACTCAATATTTCGCTGTACCCCTTGCATATATTAGTCTGACGGGGTGAATATTTAGCAGACTTTATATCTTTTATCGTTTTTTATTTTGATTTATTTGGGAGGTGATGGTGTCACCATTAGAAAATAGCCTAAGCAAAGCATTAAATATTGCCAGTTATATGACCTTACGCAGTCAGCAAACTCAGCAAGCCTATACACAACAGCCTATAGAGGTGCAACAAGAAAGCAATATGTTATTTAAAGTGCTGTTTGTTGCTTTATATGAACAACTAGAAGCAGGGCATACTGTATTGGTCTTATCTGCACAGACAAACAACATGCCAATATCTCATAAGCTTGCGCATATTATGCCAGTATTGGCGCTATCAAGCTGGCAGGTAACTTTAGTACAGCCGTTAATTCTTGGGCTATATACAATGCTAAAGCCTTTAGAAACTATGGCTGAGCAGGATAGTAATGATAGTCACATTACTAATGATGAGGCGAGTCAGTGGCTTGCTATGCTGAGTGATTCGGAGCAAATACAATGGAAGCAGTTATTAGCCAGTGCTTACCTTAACAATGATGAGCAACGATGTGTTCAAAAGGTCTATGACTTATTACAACAGTTTGTGCAGTTTTGCTGGCGCTTTAATCAAGTGTTTACTAAAGAAAATAGCCTAAGCAATTTTATTGAACAATTAAATAACAATAACCACCACTGGCTCTATTATCAAAACAGCCATACTCCCAATATAAGTGACATACAAAACTACAATGCAACGCCAATTATCATTAATAGGGTAGAAAATGACTTTATCTGCTGGTTACACCGAGCGTGGATGGCAGAATACCAATTGGCATATCATATTCAACGTATTAGCTCACAACAGTTACCCGCTTTAAATATTGATGTTAAGGCATTACCTAAAGCATTAAAAGCAAAACAAATAGAAGCTATTGAGCTTGCCAGCCACTCTGCATTTAGTATCATCACTGGTGGACCAGGTACAGGAAAAACATATACTGTTGCACAAATTGTATTGGCATTATTTCAAAATAGCCATGTGCAAACAGCCACTAGCAAAGATGGGCTAGGGGAGATAAACAAAGAAGCAGTAAGTGAGGCAATATCTGAACCACCAGCACTTGCTTTGGCAGCACCGACAGGAAAAGCCGCCCAGCGCATGCAAGAGTCGTTACAAAATGCACTCAGCACACAAGAGGGTGACTTGATTGTACTGGAAGAAGCGCAAACCATTCACCGACTTTTGGCAATAGGGCGCTCTGGTGTCCCACGTTATAACTATCAAAATCCTCTGCCTTATGATGTGATAGTGATTGATGAAGCCTCGATGCTTGGTGTAGAGTTGGCAACGCACCTGCTTTGTGCAATTAAGCCAACAGCACGCTTGATTTTATTAGGCGATGCTAATCAGTTGGCTGCTGTAGATGCAGGTGCAGTGCTAGCAGATTTGTGCCGAATAGAGTGTTTGCAATCATATCATGTGGCACTAAAAGAGAGCCGTCGCTTTGATGAACATTCAGGCATTGGTAAGCTGGCAAATATCATTAATCGTAATGTCAATCCATCAGAATATGCAGAAAAAGTACAGCAAATAGAAGCGGTATTTACTGAGGCAGATGATGTCCGTTTTTATCCAGTGCTTAGTATTCAAGAGCATCAGGGTTTAGAGGATTCTGAGTTATCTCATTATTTATCTTTAAAAAATAGCCTAAGCAAATATAATCTATTCCAAAACCTTATAGCCAACTACCAAAACTATTTCAACCTTACAAAAAAATTAACAAGCTCAACAATCGCAAATTCCATACCACATTCTAGAGAGCAAGCATTTCTACAAATATTTGCAACATTATCTGAGTTTCGTATTTTAAGTGCTGGACATTTAGGTGAGCTTGGCGATGTTTTCATTAATCAACAAATCGCACAAGCACATCAAAAATATCTCAATTTACCACTATCCGACCAGCAGTGGTATCACGGTAGACCAGTGATGCTATTAGCAAATGACTATGATTTAGGGCTATTTAATGGGGATATCGGTATTTGTCTACATACAGGATGGTTAGAAGGGAAGGGGAATAATCAGTATCAGCAACTCTCTGAGCTAAAAGTATGGTTTGAAGGGCGTACACAACCTGTATCTATCCATCGACTGAGTGAAGAGAATATCAGCACAGCTTATGCGATGACCATTCATAAATCTCAAGGCTCAGAGTTTGACCAAGTTGCGGTGATGATGGATTTTGCACATCAACGCTTATTAACACAAGAGCTTATCTATACGGCCATCACTCGCGCCAAAAAGCAGGTTAGTATTTTTAGTGCGCCAGAGCTATTAGTACAAGCAGTGACACAACGCACTCAACGGCAAACAGGACTGGAAATCCAGTTTACTGCATTAAATTTTCAAGGACAATAAGGCAAATCAAAGCAAGCAAAGGCAAGTAGAACGAATAAAAATAACATGCCTTCTTAATCTTAAGAAGGCATGTCTGTAGTTAATAACTTTCTAGTTTAAAACTTGAGCATGCTACAGCTTATCTTCTTTGATGGCATAGATACCAGGCATATGGCGCAGATAGCCATGAAAGTCCATACCACAACCATAAACATAACGGTCAGCGACATCTAGTCCTACAAAATCAACATCAAAGTTAGACACTTTACGGTCATGTACTTTATTAAGAAGGACACAGCAGTTTAATGAAGCAGGATTTTCTTTTTTTAGCTCTTCAACAATGGCCTTTAAGGTAATCCCTTCATCAAAAATATCATCAATTAATAAAACGTGTTCGTCTTTTAAACTCACATCGGGTTTATATTTCCACTGTAGCTCATTCGTACCTTGATTATCACGGTAGCGTGTTGCATGAATATAGTTCATACGGTGATAAAAGGTAAAGTGAGTCAATAACTGACCAGCAGGAATCAGGCCACCATTCATCACAACCATGACGATAGGATTTAGCCCTGCATAATGCAGATTGACTTGTGCTGCTAAGCGCTCATAAGCCGCCGCCACTTCAAGGCTACTGACCAAACATTCTGAGTTACGTAGAGTTTTTTCGATTTCTTGATTGCTAAGTTGAGTCATGGGTCGTACCAATAAAAAGTTTAATCGCTTATTCTAACAAGATTTATGCAATATATCAGCAGTTGTTTAGGGGCTACTAAAGATTTTCTACCAATTTAAGGTCTGTTGAACAGTCATCTTCATAGGAAAAATTGAGATATTGGTTTTAATAAACAGTGACTTAGTCAAGGCAATGAACACAGGTAGCTTTTATTAAATTAATAAAAGCAGGAATATTAACGCTTCATCATGCAAATTTAGCGAATTTTTACATGAAAGTAAAAAGTAGCTATATCCTTTGTAGATATTAGCCTAACATGGTGAATGTTCAACAGACCCTATATATCATTAGCCCTATTATTCAATTTGAACAATAAAAGGTGAATAAAAATTAGCCAGTCGTTTTAGGGCAGGTTGGGGTAGTTGTGGTAATAACTTATTCATGGCAATCCCAAGTCCTGAGTCTACTGCCGTTCTAGCAATGGGGATAGATTTACGTTTAATCATACCTAATGGCAAAGTGTTGGTAAACTGATTCATAAAATGGTCTAAAATGGCATCGTTCATCGCCTCCAAGCCAGCCTTAAAAGTTGCTAGGTCAGTAGTATCTTCTGATACAGCATCAAAGCCCTGCCTGATTTTTTGGGCAGTATTAGCAGATAATGCCAAACCTATACGACGCTGACCCTCATTATCAATAAACATACTGTCATTTTTTAAAAAATAGTAGCTTTTAAGGACAGCTTGATTATCATCTTTCCCCATCAAGATTTTTAGTAAAGTCTCTGTTGCACTTTCAATACTTGAGACAATTTTTTGCATGGTTGCCTGTCGCTCAGGATTTGGAATCACACTGATTAGGTTAACCAATAGATTATCCATCATTTCTCGGGCGATGCGTTGTGCCAAAGCGTTACGGTATGGATAATAGTCTGTATCTACTTTATTAGAAATGATATGCTCTGCTTCTTCTATCATTTGTGTCAATGTATCCGAAGGTTTAAAGCCAAAATAATCGGTCATAACTTGCCTTTATCTATGTTTTATTTTCACTGTAAAAAATTAAAGAGAGTCTTGCTTTGTCATTTTTTTGTGACAATATATGTCTATATACTATTAAGTGTGTATATTATGAGCTTCAGACTTTTATCTACTACTTATTATAAGTTTGGTTGAAGATTGTATCTTAAATCATATAGATATGATGTTTTATGCCAAAAATTTATAGCGTTTACTTTTGGTAATACTGAATCATATATTGGTAATCATAAAAATAGCACTAATATAAATGTGTTGCTACACACTTGGGAAATAAATATGTCAACAAAAAAATACAAGGGAATTACTGTGTCATCTCAACGTCTATTACACATAATTAAATCAAAAAAATTTAAATACCTTCCCAAAGTTTTGACCTTAAGTATCATTAGTGTGAATATGGCATTATTAAGTGGTTGTCAGTCAACAGCACACCTTAATAACGCCTCTAATAATACTTCCAATATTAATAACAGCACTTCTGCTCACCTGCCTGCAACAACTGGCATCCTAACACAAGATGTCAAAGATATTCAGTTGTTTAATATTAACGATACTCAGCCCAGCAATGCCCAACAAGCAAAAACTTTCTTTTTGCAGTCTTTAGAGCGCCACTTGAATACAGAGCATACAGCCGTGACTCAGTTGCGCTATCATGCCAGCACTTATGTTGGAACAGATGATATTGAGTCAGATGATGACAGCTTGTTTGAGACTTTTTTAAAGGTGCGAGAGTTTCAGAGAGAAAAATATGGTTATGCTACAGATGATAGTCTGACATCAGAAGCTGAGGAAAACCCTTTTCGACGTAAAGAGCCATATTTGGCAGATGAGAAGATTAGTAAATATATTCGCTATGATGATGAAGTCGCAGGTACTGTACCTTATGAAGGCTATGACATCAGCAAAGAAACAGGGCTTAGCTCTGAGTATAAAGATAGAAATAGTAAGCTATATGACTATACCTATAGTCATGATGATTGCGTTATTGATTATTCAGCACAATTAGATGACTTGGTTACGGATAACCCAGAAATTGATGGTGAAGATGAGCAAGTTATCGACTTAAAAAATGAATATGAGGCATGTAGCACATCCATTAAAGAGGAATATCAAGCAGATATAGATAGTGCGATTGGCTATCAGCCAAGCTATGTCACTGGTCAAAATCAATGTGCGAGTATCTTTCATCAACAAATTGATGCTTTGTTAAGTCCACAGCGTCCAGAAAAAGAAATCAGCTATGATGACTACGACAGTATTTATCAAACTTATTATGTCTGTTATGCAATGAACACTGCAAAGTTTAGACTTGAACCAGAAAAATATTTAGATAAGTTTAGCAAAAAAACGTTAGATATTGGTTTAGCAAAGATACAGTGTGGACAAGAGTTGCTTGATGCACATCAGCAATTGGATTCTGAGGGTAAAACCTATACAACCGATCCGCACAAGCACGCTAATTTATATTACAACAATTTTAATAATTGTCAGTTTGAGGCGCAGTATGCTGATTTTACATTGCCCAATAGTGAGGGCAGTGAGGACGATGACTCTAATCAAGATACTGAAAATGGGGTAGAGGTAGCCGAGTCAGAAGCTCAGGAAACTCAGATAGAACAAGTAGATGCTCAAAGTATAGGGGGGATTGAAACTGAGTATGAATCTGGTGATGAGAAATTTAAACATGATTTACTTAATCTAGATTTGCAAAGCTTTTTGGCAGATTATCGTGAGATGAAAGCGCAAGAAGCAGAAAAAAAAGCTAATAGCATAGAAGATGCAGATATAGATTCGTTGTCTGATATTTTGACATCTTCCCGCTTTCCAATGAGTGGTGGTATGGGTGTGGCTGGACTCAATATGTTACTTGGTCTGTCTCAAAGCACGCCAGCACAGCTACAGGCTCAAAACTATTATGCGTATCATCCTTTAGTGATTCATTCTGTTAGCCGTTATCAACCACATCAACAGAAAATTACAGGTATTTATAGCTATGACTTTAATATGCCAACATTCAAAGCATCAGTACAAATGCCAGTTGAGCTAAACTTTAAACAAGCCCAAATTACCTTAGACCCTTCAGCTATGATGCCTATTATGGCAATGATTTCACCAAAGCATACCCCTTTACCAGAAGAAATGGCAGGGAAGGTGGTGACGTTTGAGCTTCCTGAAGGTATGAGTAAAATCCCTGTGGGTGTCCTGCAAGACTCATTTTTACGTGCAATACAATTGGGATTAGATACACTGAATCCTGAATACTTTACTGAGATTAATTTGCAAGGCGATAGTTTTGCACAGCAAGTTGGTGCAAGTCGTGGCGTAAAACTATATCTTGGTAGCAAACAAGGCGGAGAGCTATTGGGTAAAATTCTGAAACATCTAAGCTATGATTTAAAAAATTACATTGCCCAACACCCAAATGATTTTCCTGAAGGTGCAGATTTAGAAGAAAGTATTGATAATTGGTTGCTATACAACCAAGGATTCCAAGCCAAAGATGTTGGCAGTATTTTGCAGATGATTGAAGCCATTGCCCCAATTAGCTTTGACCAGTTTAACTATTTTTATTTTGATGCTCGTGGTAATCTCATTGCAAAACAAAATAAAACCGATGTAGACAGCTATATATCACAATCTAGCTATAGTATTGTGTCACAAACTCGATTCGACAAACAGGCATTTTTATCTTCTCCATTGTCACAATCTCTAAATGAATTGTTTTTAAACCGTAATAATCGTATTGATGGTAATGAATGGATGCAGTCCATTGAAGATGAGCAAGCACTGGTAGATGAGGGAAGTTATGCACGTTATAACTATGATTTACCTGAGTTTGATGACGATAACGAAGATAATGAGTCTGATGAAATAGCTCAAGAGCGTTTATTAGATGATGATTTGGAAGATATGGAAACAGAAGAAATCATGAAAGAGGACAATACAGCAAGCCCAGATGAGTCTGTAGAGGATGCAGACTTACAAGACTATTAATAAAAAATCGCTCAATACATCGCTTAATAATTTGAAATGACTCATTAAATAATGTTGGTTTTATTATGAAAAAAAATAACCATTTGCAAGCACTGCAACACGCAAAACAATACCATTCTGCTTTAAACCAGCAGAGCATACGCCATCACAAACGTCATTTAACATTGGCGATACTTGTTTGTAGTTATATGGGGTTAACAGGTTGTCAAGCTGTCAACTCAGCCATAAATAATCAAGCAGTTAGCACACAAAATTTGCAACGTGATAATAAGCAAGAGGGACAATTTGCAAAGCAAACCTTGCAATCTCAGCTTCATAGTATGACTCGCCAATCTTTTAGTTATCAAACAGACATCAAAATAAGTAATGGTAATCGTCGAGATGCCTTAGCAAATGCCACACCTGAGCAGTTAGCAAATGCAAAAAGAAGCTCTCAGCATTGTGACCATGTGCATGACAATGCGTATGCAGAAGTTTTAAAACAAGCAAAAAATGATGGTATCAGTGTTCAAGATGTCTTAGATGATGTCAAAAATGAAATGGTTACCCCTTATACACAGCAGTTAACAGAGATTAAAGAGTCTTACATTCAATGTTATACCACACTAAAACGTTACCAGAAAGATAGTGATCCATGGGCATATATTTATGATGAACTTCAGCAAAGGGAAATATTAGAAGCAGAAGAAAGTGAAGATGGTCATAAAGATAGTAACGAGGATAGCAGTGATATAGAGTCTAATGACCACGAAGCAAATGCTAATAACACTAATGTAGATAATGTAGTCAATGAAAATGATGACGCTGATTTAGAGACGGAATCAGAAGCATCTGAATCTGAAATAGAAGTGGAAAATACAGAAGAAGCAGAAGCTGAGCCTGAATTTTTAGCACATTATGATAATAAGCATACGGCGTTAGATGTCAAAAAGGCAAACTTGCTCAATGCCTATTTATTACAACCTTCTTCTGCTCAGATTGTTGGTACTTATCGTCCACTATTGGGGCAGTTTACCCTATTGCCAACAGTAAGCTATCAAGCACGTAATCTAAATATGTCAGTCAATCAGCCAATTTATATTAATCTACGTCAAGGTGATATATATTTATGGGCGGATAGTTTTGCTTTATTAGTTTCTGAATATCTCGATGATGAACTTGGTTTAGCATGGCAAAATAAATGGCTAAAAATATCACTCAAAGATGGTAGTCTACCTGATGATTTTGCAAAAAACTTTATCCAAGCCTATTTGGACGCTTTAGAGGCACAATTACAAAGTGAGCCTGATACTAACTTTACTTATATTGTACCTGCTAATGGCTCAGAACTGACCTCTTTGGATAGTTTAGATAATAGTGAGACAATATTTGCACAGACACCTGCCAGTTATGTGATTGAGCATCAGCAGAATGCAAAAGATATTGAACAAAGTAATCTGGTCTTTTATCGTCATCTTTATCATGAGCTATATGCAAAGTACCCTGAGCTATTTGATGAAAATCTTGATGCTAAAGCAGATATGGATGAGCTAAGTCATGTAGGTGTTGATGAAAGCACAGAAAACAAGCCTGAGAAAAAAACAGCCCTACTGTTAACTGCAAAAGATGTGGCGGAAGTTTATTTAGCAATGGTGAAAAAACAAGCAGAATTAACCGATGACGATACAGAAGAAAATGTCAGCAGTCACCGTGATGACAATAATGATTCAGAAAATTTAGATGCTGATGCTAAAGAGACACATATGGTGATGGCTGAAGATAAAAACTCTAAAGCCCCTATTTCTTCTGAAAAAGCTATTTCTGAAAATGCTCCAAAAGTTTTAAATCAATATGGTTTTAGTGCCGAAAATCGTCTGTTATGGTGGCGTTATCAAATACGCATAAACTCTAAGCACAGCTATTTAGAAGACACAGATAATGGTGAGGGTATGGTGGTTACAGCATTGACTCAATTCCAACCTATTTCTCAACGTCATAGCGCTTTTCCAAACTTGCCAGCCAATGCTCAAATGCCGAATAGTGCTAATAGTGTGAATATTATCGAATATGCTCAAACCCTCAAATCTCGCTATGAACGTGGAGAAGGGGAAACCTTGGGAAGAATATTATTTGGTCAAGAAAATACAGATGACTTAGAGACAGTTGTCAACAAAGATGGTACCACTTGCTCTGAAAAAGAAGCGCTTGCTGATTTGGTGTGCTCCATTGAAACAGATGGTGGCTATCAGTCCTATGTTCTAGAGCAGTGTAAGACAGAAAAACTTGCTGATGATGACGATTATCAACAGCAATGTTTATCAGACTGACAGAATAATCATCATGCTTTGCTTATTTTAAATACTTTTTAGCTCAATCATTTTAATCATAAAAGCTATACAAAAGTATGGCTTTTATTTGTATCATACGCTAGTGAAAAACATTGTATAAAATACTATGTAAAATCAAGAAGTTGTATTTATAGACTTCCAGTCTAAAGCAAGATAACTAAGAGAGAAGTTATGAACAGCGCTATTATTTTAATTCTCGGCGTCGTTGCGATGCTGTGTGGATATTTATTTTACTCAAAATTCATCGCCAAAAAGATTTTAGCGTTGGATAATACCCGCACCACACCAGCACATACGCTAAAAGATGGTATTGACTATGTACCAACTAATAAGTATGTCTTATGGGGACATCACTTTACCTCAGTTGCAGGGGCAGCACCGATTATTGGTCCTGCCATTGCAGTAATTTGGGGCTGGGTACCTGCGACCTTATGGGTAGTATTTGGTACTATCTTTATGGCAGGTGTGCATGATATGTCTGCGGTTTGGGCCAGTATGCGCAATAAAGGCCAGTCTATCGGCTCTATTGCAGGGTCTGTTATGGGTGGGCGTGTCCGCAGTCTGATGATGGTGGTAATTTTCTTATTGCTACTAATGGTAAATGCTGTGTTTGGTGTTGCCATTGCTAATATGATGATTAAAACGCCTTCTTCAGTATTACCAGTCTGGGGTGCGTTGGTCGTTGCCGCTATCATTGGTCAGTGTATTTATCGTTTTAAAATGAGCTTACCAGTGGTATCTATCATTGGTGTGATTGCACTATATACACTGATTTATTTAGGACCTATGTTCCCAATTGCATTGCCAGAAACAGTGATGGGACTGCCTGATAATGCAGTATGGATTATTATTTTATTTGTCTATGCAGCCATTGCTTCATTACTGCCTGTATGGATGCTATTGCAGCCACGTGACTATATTAACGGTCTACAGCTTTTTGTTGGGCTGATATTACTATATGCAGCTATTTTTATTAATCGACCTGATATCGTTGCACCTGCATTTAATACCAGCTTACCAGAAAGCACACCGCCTATTTTACCACTACTATTTGTGACCATCGCTTGTGGTGCGATTTCTGGATTCCACGGTCTAGTGGCTACGGGTACAACATCAAAACAAGTTGACCAAGAGGAAGATGCTCGTTTTGTTGGTTATTTTGGTGCATTGGGCGAAGGTCTATTGGCACTGGGTGCGATATTAGCGGCAACTGCTGGATTTGCTAGTCTTGCTGACTGGCAGGGTGTTTATCAAAAATTTGGAGATGGCTCAATCGGTGCATTTATTGATGGGGGTGCAACCATCTTAAATCATGGTATTGGTATTGATATGGTTCTATCACAAACCATGCTTACGGTAATGGCAGCATTGTTTGCGGGTACAACCATGGATACTGGCGTACGTTTACAACGTTATATTTTCCAAGAGTTTGGTGAGATTTATAACTTGCCAGCCCTACGTAAAGGGGTAGTTGCCACACTATTAGCAGTGGGTACGTGTTTGCTATTAGCATTTGGTGCAGGTGGTATTGATGGCTCAGGTGGTATGATTATTTGGCCACTATTTGGTACAACCAACCAGTTAATGGCAGCTTTAACCTTGATGATTGTCACCGTGATTTTACTGCGTAATGGTAAAACAGTATGGTACACATTAGCACCATTAAGCTTTTTATTGATTATGGCAATCTTTGCCTTATTGCTACAGTTAAAAACGTTTTATGGCGATGGCAACTGGCTCTTAATTTTCTTAGATATTATCATCTTGATTGCAACCATTATGGTAACGTTTGAGAGCTTCTCCGTGCTACGTCGTGAATGGCATCAGCATAAGAAAACTTGATGCACTCTTTAGGGTCTGTAGCTCTGAACCTGACGTGCTGAATGCTTAACAGACCCTAGTATCTTTATCAATTATCTTGATATTATCTTTATAAAAAAAGCGCTGATAGTAAACTATCAGCGCTTTTTTTATTTCATTCTCTATGATTTTTCTAGACTATATTAAGTATGTATAAATTAATTACAGTATGGCTCTTCATAGTAGACCATATTTATGGTGCAGTTGTATCAACTGCTGTCTGAGCATGATTGGTAGACGGTTGAGCTTCCATCACTTGTTTGGCAGCACGCTGTCCACTGCGTATAGCACCTTCCATATAACCAGGTAATAAGTTATCGCTATGCTCGCCAGCAAAATAAATACGTTTATGTGGTTGATGGAAAGCTGTCCAATAAGGAATCACTTGATTGACCGCTGGTGCAGAGAATCCACCTTCAATCCAAGGTTCAGTTGTCCAAGTTTGTATACTGGCATGAGTTAGTAGTCCTCGTGCTTCAGGGTACATGGCTTCGATTTCTTGCTGACGTTGAATAACTAAGTCTTTCTTTTCCACTTGGCTGGCTTCTTTCGCAAAGTCACCTGATGTATAAGTCACTAAAATACCACCTTCACCATCTTGCTGGTCTGTGGCTTCCCATGTCCAGCCAAGAGGCAGCTCTGATGCTGTATCACCACCAAGGTTTCTATCTAACCAAAAACGTTGTTTGTATTGCAACATGACTTTATTATGATGCCCATAAGCTAAATTGCTGGCGGCTTTTTGAATGGGAGGTAGCTCAGGAGTAAAGTGGATACGATGTAACACAGTAGCAGGAACACTAACAACGGCATAATCAGCACGATATGTTTGTCCATTTTGGGTGGTGGCTGTCACTTGATTATCATCTTGACGCAAAGAGATAACTGGACTTGCAATTTTGATTGTGCCATGAATATTCTTAGCGAAAGCATTAACCAGCTGACTATTGCCACCTTTTATACGATAAATCTCAATGTCATCATCATCAATATCTTCATATGCTTTTTGTTGCTGTGCTAAAAATAATAACGATAGATTTCTTGGCTCACCATACTCACTTCTAATGTGATGCAAAGCAATCGTTTCAATCGCTGGGTCTAGCTGTAAAGAATGTACCCAGTCATAGGCAGACTGTGCATCCAGCTCTTTCGCATTTGGTGCATTTTGTGGATTAGTCGGATCTGGAATTTGCTCACCAAGCTCTGCCATTGCATCCCAAAAGCGCTCTTCATCTTCGGCAGCATCTTCACCCAGTACATCCTCTAAGTCATCATAAGCAAATAGTTTGCCATCAATATAGTATGCGCCTTCAGCAATATCACCATCATAGCCAACTTCAACAACGTCTAGTCCAAACTTATCTAGATAGTGATGAATTTGAGAGTGAATACTTGGAGCATCCAAGAGCTCGCCACCTGTTTCTGCATACTGACCATTATCAAAAGTCTGAGTATGGACACGACCACCTAGACGGTTACGTGCTTCTAATAAAGTAACATGATACCCTTGTTCTCCTAATTCATAGGCAGTTGTTAATCCAGCCAGCCCACCACCAACGACAATAACAGATTGTTGTTCGGCTGCCCATGTAGACGTGGAGAGTGCAAAGCCTGTTAAACTTAGCAAACACGTTGCCATTGTTATTCCATACTTCATCATAAAACCCTTTGTTCCATGTTAAAATTTATCAAGATAACTTTCTGCAAGGTTACCGATTGTATCACCAAAATCAAACAACGTTAATAGATAATTATTATCAAATGATATAGATAATATATAACTTAATAAAAATAAAAAAAGTGCAGGTGGTATACATTATTGTCAGCAAGTATTGATACAATTTGCCAATCAATATTACATAGTAGAGGAACAACAGTGCATAGCAATGATTCTGAGAAAAAAACAGCACCAGAGCCATTATGGCAAAGATTTCTAGCAGGGCTTAATGAGTTTTATCATGCTCCGTACCGACAGACAATGGCACGAGCAGCACGCGATGAAGAAGATTTTTTTATGTTATTGCTATTTGCGGAAAGCTTGGGCATACAAAACCCTGCCAGCTTTTATACATTAGAATTACAACCGTTATTTTTAGAGAACTTCCATGAGTGGCATACACGTATGGGCATGGAGCGATGCCCACTACAACATGGGGGATGTTGCTAATGCAAACTGTGCAAACGTTACAATCTACTAAAAATGATTTAATCAATCAGCTACAACAGCAACCGATTATTTTTGTTGGTGGCAAAGGTGGAGTTGGTAAAACCACAACGGCGGCCTCCATTGCGGTAAGCTTGGCAAATCTGGGTAGAAAAACACTGATTATCTCCACTGACCCAGCACATAGTTTGGGAGATGCTCTAAAAATCAAGCTGACTGCACAAATTCATCATATCAGTGAGCATTTATCTGCTGTAGAGCTAGACCCTACAGACATCGTAGATAAGCACTTTCAGCAGGTAGAAAAAACCATTCGTGGCTATGCAAATCCAGAAATGCTCACTAAAATTGCTGAGTTTTTACGGTTATCTAAGTCTGCACCAGGAGCACAAGAAGCAGCCATGTTAGAGGCAATGTGTCACTATCTGGTACAAGCAGTAGAGGAATATGACCATGTGGTATTTGATACTGCCCCTACAGGGCATACTTTGCGACTATTGATGTTACCCGAGATGATGGGGGCATGGACAGATGGACTGTTAGCTCAACAACGTCGCCAAGCCAAACTCAAATCAGCCGCTCGTCATCTTGGTGATACAAATTCTCATACACACAGCCATAAAGATGGACAGCTAAATAACCCTTTTGCAAAAGCACCAAGTGACCGTTGGTCACAAGCGGTTGAAGTACTAGAGAAACGCAAACAGTTGTTTCGCCAAGCGGGACAAAAGTTACATGACCCAAAACAGACGGGCATTGTTTTAGTGATGATACCAGAGATGTTATCGTTACAGGAAACACAAAGAGCCTGCCAACAGCTTAAAGAAGCTGATATGCCATGCTCAGCAATTGTTGTGAACCAAGTGATTCAGCAACAGCAAAGCGATGACTTCTGGCAACAGCGTGCCAATCGACAAGCACAAATCTTAGCGCAAATAGAGCAAAGTTTTGCTGACTATCCTCGTTATTATGTACCGCTAAAGGCAGAAGATATTAGAGGGGTGGAGGAGTTAGCAGGTTTTTTAAATAGCTAGGTTAATCAGATAATGGTTATTGCCTCTGGCTATGATATAAATACTTTTGCAACCATGCCAAAAACTCATCACTGGTGGTTGCCACATTAAGACGCAAATGGGTTGAGTTTTGATTGTTAAGACAAAACAACTGTCCGGGTGCAACCAGCCAGCCATCATTATGGGCTTGCAATGCCAGTGGGGCAGTGTCTTGATGGGTATCTACCCAAATAAACATACCAGCATGGGTATGTTTTGGATATTCTAGTCCTATGGTCGGCAGTTTCTCCCGAAAATGCTGATGTGCCTGATACAGTCGCTCTTGCACCTTTTTTATCACTCGCCGATATTCTCCATGTGTCCATAAACGATGAACCACTCGCTCACCAAATTCTGGTGTGGTCATGGTGGTCAGGGTTTTGATACGTAGCACATCTTCGATAAATTTATCTGGGCTGACCAATAAGCCCACCCGCCAACCTGATGCCATAGATTTTGAAAACCCAGTGGCATAAAACACCCGCTCAAACTGGTCAACACTGGCATAACGCAGCACTTGGGGATTTGGCTCAAACGCTGCGTACAAATCATCTTCAAAAATATAGGCGTCATATTGATGAATCAGGTTCATCACTTGATGAGCTCGGGCAGGGTGCAAATGATAAGAGGTCGGATTGTGTAGCACACTGTTGGTCAAATACAGCTTGGGTCGGTGTGTCTCAAATAAATACTGCATTTGCTCAATATTAGGACCTTGATGGTCACGCTCAACCGCCACCACATTCAATCCTTGTTGTTGTAGGCAAGTAGATAACCAAAACCAACTTGGCGTATCCACCATTACCACATCACCTGCTTGTAGCAACATTTGGCTAACCATGGTCACTGCTTGTGATACACCTGCGGTGGTGACAATATTATTCGCCGTTGTGTTCATACCAAGTATGGCTAACTGCTGGGCAAGCTGTTGGCGTAGCGGTAAATAGCCTTGAATATTGCCATAATCATAAATAAAACCATCTGTTTGTTGTGTCACCTGCCTGATTGCCCATTGCATCTTTTCATTGTATATCCATTCATTGGGCAGTACACCTGCACCGGGGGCACGATGGCGTGGAATATCGCTAAACATCTGCTTTACCAGCCAGCGTGTATCCAATATTGGCTTTTTAACCTGCTCGTTTATCTGTGTATTGATATGACTATTTGCAGGCGTGGGTATATTCACATAATAGCCTGAGCCTGCTTTGGCGCTCAGTACACCCATCGCAACTAATTGTTCATAGGCTTGCGATACCGTAAAGCTAGATACACCCAATAAAGATGCCAGTTTGCGTACCGAGGGCACACGTTCATTGGGCTGGTAAATCTGCCAATCAATGCGCTGCTGTATCCATTCAACGATGGCGGCAGTTTTGCTAAGTTTGGGGTTTAGTTGGTAGTTATCATCATTATTCGTCATAGTTTTAATCGTATGGGCTAAAAGTAGTTTGTGTAAGGAATACATCTAAGCAGAATTGTTACGGTTAAAACACCGATACACTTTGTTAATCATAAGGAAAACTGTATCGGGATTGTTATGGCTATAATGATTATAGTGGATAGCAAAGAGAAAGGAAATTAATCATCTTTCAGGTGAAAAGCTGTAGAAAGAACTTTCTTGCTATTCAAAAAATAGTTGGTTAACAAGGGTTAAGGAGTTGTAAATTTGAGCTCATTTTCAGAACTTATATTATGGTTTGGTGTTATTTTCCCATTGGTATTCAGTGCAGGACCTGGCAATGTATTATGTGCTGTATGTGGAGCTACCAACGGATTTAAGAAATCTATACCTTTTATTCTAGGATTAAATCTAGTCTATACTGCTTATTCCTTACTAGCAGGTTTTGGTTTATCTGCTCTACTTGAGAAATACCCAAAAGTATTTTTTGCAATACAAATACTGGGAGTGATATATATTTTTTGGTTAGGTTTGAAATTTTTATTACGTAAAAGTGTAGAAAAAAAAGATTCAAAGGTAAATTTAACTTTTAAAGATGGAGTAATATCTCAAGCTTTGAATATAAAAGGTATTACTATCGTGCTAACCATGTATTCACAGTTTTTAAACAAAGAGCATTCTCTTGTATATGAAGTGCTATCCCTAAGCATAGCATTACTTTTGTTAAATTTATTCACACACATGACATGGTCTTATGGAGGTTCTTGGATGGCTAAAAACTTTGCTTCTAACCAAGCCGTAGAAATCCAAAGTAAAATTTTTGGAAGTATGCTTATAGGAATTTCATTCTGGTTATTGTACAAATCTCTTTAGCGTTTATCGCCACGTCATTTGGTTATTTAGGCTGTCTCGGGTTGTACCATATTCGCTATTTGAGCTGACAGAGTCGCTATTGGTTTTGGTTGGTCTATTATTATTTACGGTAAATTTTACTCATAATATCTTCTTAACCACAAAATTTGCCACTTTACGACTAGCTTTACTAAATTCTACCCCAATTAAATAAATGGCTAAGCAGTTTATGGCAATAATCAGCGAGTCAACTTCCTTGACAATGACCACGCAGCATCGACACGAAGATTTTTTGCCTGTTCGCTATTACCTTTATCCAGACTTGACCAATGTGGTTTGCTGCGCGCTTTTTTTAGCTCACTGGGTAGTTTGTTTGCGTCCCAAGGCAATGTGGCAGTAGCAATGGTTTGCTGAGAGTTATCCACACCCTGTTGGGCAGATAGTGACGTATCTGACATATCTAACGACTGGCTAATTGGGCTATCATTGGCAGTGGCATGCCCTCGATGACGCAGTGCCTGTAGCAAATCCATTGAGCGGGTAGCTAATAAAGTTAAGGTGGCAGGGTCAATATATAAACGTTTTACCCCTGAGATTTTATCTGCAATGCTGCTGGTGTTTGATAACAGTCCACCTGCAATACCACCAAGAGCTGCCCCCAATCCCAGTGTTGTACCCAGTGCGGCGGCATCAATCCCTAACCCCAATAATGCCCCAGCCGCCGCCCCTGATGTGGTGCGGATACCATAGCTTTTGAGTAGTTCGGGGTCAAAGGGGTCTTGTTGATACTCATTAAGCTGTAGAGGTGCGGTGGCGACATGGCTGTCATAAAATTTATATAAATTTAATAGTTCATGCTGCATAGCTCGCTCACTTTGACGCACGACTTCTTGCATTTGTGCTAACACTGGCATGGGGTCAGCGTCATCGTCAATTTCACGTACAAAGGCAGCGACATTAAGCAAAAAGTCAGCAATGATAATGGTTGCTTCATCATATAGCTGTTGCCAATCTGCTTGGCGGCGTTCAATTAATTGATTCAGCACTTCTGAATGAGTCAACATGGTGGCAAGGTTTTGCCAAAGTTTAATTTCATCATCAAACTCAAATGCCACCGAATCAAATCGGGTAGAAATGTGCAGATTACGCCTTGCCAACATGGTTTGCCATGCCTCAATATTGGCATCTTGGCTATCAGTAAAGTTAAATACTGGCATCACAGGAATGGCCGCCCATGATAAGATTGCCAGCTCATCTTTATATTTTCCTAATACAGGCTCACGCGCGTCCACCACATAAATTGCCATATCACTTGCCAGCAACTGACGGATAACCTTTGCCTCTTGGCTATAATCTTCTTCCGCTAAGCCACCACCGTCAGCAAGCTCACTTGCCAAAAACTGCTGCAAACGTTCAATGCCATCACGGCGAGAGGCGGTGTTATCCTCCAGCCAATCCATCAACCCTGACGCATCTTCCAGCCCTGGTGTGTCATACAATGCCACCAAAGGCTCACCCGTTTGGCTATCACTGATAACGGCTCGCTCCACATGGCGAGTGGTCGCCGCCTCATTTTTGACTTCACCAAAATAGACATCACGCAATAGGGTACGTAGTAGGGAGGTTTTACCTGTATTGGTATGCCCAACTACCGCAAGCTTTAGTGGTTCACCCTGAGCAAGGGTAGTTTTGTTTGGTTGGGACTGTGGTTGTTGTACTTGCTGAGAGTTAGATTGTGGCTCTAGGGTAGGGGATTGCATGGTGTTGGCTGTTGCTGTTTTTTCTAAATTAGCTAAAGGTTGAGCATCATTAGTATTTGTAGGTGTGTTTTTATCAAAGGCTTTATCAGCAAATAATCCTTGTTGTGCTGTCTGATTATCCGATGAATGATTTGATGGTGGTTGCGTCATATTGATAAGCCTTACGTTTTTATAAAGGACATAGAGTGGATTAAATATAATCCATTTTAAGCAGAAAGTTAAGGTGAAGAATTGATATTAGACCCTATTATGGCGGACTTACCAAAACCTTAATTTTATTTTTTAATCCTTGCGTACGAAAGACCCGTTGCCACATACGCACAAATACCGCAAAGATTAAACCAATAATACTATCAGTACTTTTTTCGCCCACTGCTCCATACACCACAGGGTCATTGACCATATCTTCTTCTACATAAGTACCAAAGATACGGTCAAAAATAATCAGCACACCTCCATAATTTTTATCAATATAAGCCTCATTGGTGCCATGATGGACACGATGATTGCTTGGGGTATCAAAAATATACTCCACCCAACGAGGTAGTTTGCCTACAGTTTCGGTATGAATAAAAAACTGATAAATCAAATCTAACGCATAAAAGAAAAACACCCAAACAGGATTAACCCCAAGTAGCATAAGCGGGGTAAAGAACAGCCACCAACCAGTGACCGAATATAATAAACTTTGACGCATGGCAGTGGATAAATTCATCTTATCATCAGAATGATGCACCACATGAGCCGACCAAAACCACGTAATGCGATGTGAGGCTCGGTGAAACCAGTAATAACAAAATTCCACCGCCACAAAAATCGGAATCACCGTCCACCATGTCACCTCAATGGTAAATAGGCGAAATTGATACAGCCACAGACAAATTGGTAATACCACCAACGCTTGAATAATCATCTCAAAGGTCAGATAAGACCCGCCTAAGCTAAAATTGGTCAATGCCCGTCGCCAACCAAACGACTCTGCCTTGCCAGCCTGCTTTTGATATGCCCATTCTGCCAAAAATAGCAAAAAAAATGGCACGCCCATCAATGGCAAAATCCATTCTTGCCAATGTTGGGGTAAGATATGGGCGATAATTGGTTGCAGTGATTCAGGCGTGGCGGTTAATAATAAGTGATTGATACCTTCTTTATAAACATCCAAATAATCATCAAGTCGTGTTGCCAAACTGTCCATGTTTTATTACCTTAAATCACCAGCTTAAACCGACACCAAGCCAATCTGCCTTTCTGCCAATGCCTTTTGCCATTGGTTATAACGCAGTTGCTGTTGATTTTGTTGCTCACGTTGCTCATCGGTTAGCTGTTCTGGATTATCTTGGTTTAATTTTAATAAGTTTTCATCAGCTAATAACTGCACCACCAGACCTTGCTTGGCATGACTGGCAATCTTATCAAGCTTGCGTAACACGCCTCTGTCAGGTAAGGCACGCGTGTGAATGCCTAACAATACCTGCACATCATGATTATCCAAATAATCTAGCAATCGTTGTATGTCCTCACGCCCATCAACAATGCCAAAATCTTCAATGTTATGCCCTGCACTAAACTGATACCAATTGTCATCATGGTATGGATATTCTAATAATGCCACCAGTTTTTTGCCTTGACTGACCTTTGCTTTGGGGGCAACAGGTTTGACCTGCTCATTAAAATCATCAGCATCGACCACATCACGTTGCCAAAAATCAATGATTTTTTGATAATAGGGCAGTTTTAAATCCAAACGCATTTTATTATGGGCAAATAACCACGCACACACCGCCCACGCCATCGCACGAGGCACAATGCCATACATCAGTAAACTACCCACAAGCAGGCTTGCCCATTGTCTGGCAATATTTAAAGGCATTGGTTCAGATACTAGACGGCTTTGTGCCACCGCACTGGCATCAGGCACAGAAAAGCCAACCTTACTGGGTAGCCAACCAAGCCACTGCGTCAAGGTTACCAATGTTTCATTGGACAATAAGGTTGATTCCCAACTAAAGGTATATTGACGCACAATCAGTAAAAAGATAATCGCAAACAGCATACCCGTTAACGTCGCCAGCCAAAGCTGATGGCTAAACCGCCCCACATACCAGCGCATACCCGTATGTTGCAACTGGCGTTCATATAAACGTACCGATGCTTGGGTGACATCATCTTTACCGCGAATAAGTTGGCTTGGGCTGATAAAACTGGTGATGATACTTGGTGACTGCTTACCTTGATTGACCAAGGTTAATACCAACCAAGCCAGCAACATCAAGGTATGAAAACCAAGCAAGCATACCAACACATAAAAAAAGTTCACCACATTGGCTTGCAATAGGGTAAATAAGCCCAAAAATCCTGAAACACACCAAATCACACTCATGATAATAATAATGCCCTTAATACGAGCATCAATCTTGCCAAGAGTACCTGCTAGTGAGCCATTGGCATCAATTCTAGAAGCACGCCAATGCAACTTTTGTATCGGGGTACCTTGCTCATCTTTGAGCTTTTCAGTGATGAGTAATGGGTCGGCACTAAAGACGTGATTTTGGCTTTCAAGCTCACGCACCAGCTCGGTTAATTGGTCTTGTTTGGATAGCATAATGGCTCTATAAAATCATCAAAGATAAATAAAGGGGTAAATAATAGCAATTAGGCAGATTATAGTATATGGATTATATCGAAGGTGGTGAACCATTTGGTATAAATTAATTATTATCAGCTAGTCAGCTAGATTGTGTCATCATAAATGCGTAAAAACTGTGATTGTGATTGCATGACCTCATCAAGCATGTCACTTTAAGTAATGCACAAAATAATGCTACCGCATGAACCTGACAGTTGATGGATTTTTTGGGATTAAATTCAATATCAGTAAACGCATCATAGCTTAAAAGGGGTTGATGATATTCTGGGTGAGCATTTAAAGCAGTGATATATAACCAATCATAAAATGCGGTTAATCAATACATTTTTGTTTTTGTGACACCGCAAAACCTGCAAACCACTCAAAGTCCACATCTTGAGTATCTACTAGATTTTTTAATGAATGATTTTGATTGGTTTGGGTGAGATTTGGTATAAATGCAGGACGGGTTGCCATAATATTTCCTAATAAAATTTAACCTATAAAAAATAAAAAACCATAACCAACGCTTGCCGATTATGATTGTGGCAAATAAATGGAGTAAACAAATATTTAATTAGCTAACTGATTAATTTTCCAAGCTTGTTGTCTTGTCCATGGTATTGGCAGTTGTATTATTGTTAATAGTGAGTAAGGATTCTTCATGTAACCATTTATCCTCTATCTGTTGCATTTGTCCACTAGCAATCAGTTGATCAATACCATGATTTAGCTTGTTAAGCAATTGTGTGTTACCCTTTTTAGTCATAATCACCTGCTGAGAGCTAGGCATACTTTGATCTTCATAAGCCACAATATTAAATGAATATTCAGGATACATTTTTTCTAAATGCTCAAGTACCTGTTTATCTTCAAAAATGGCATCAGATTTACCATTGACCATCTCCTGAAAAGCTAAAAAAATGGTGGCAGGCTCAGATATTTTATTATACCCACCAACTTCTTTCATTTGTTGTACTTGTTTACTATTTTCAATGCCACCAACATTTAAACCTTTTAAATCCTGTAAGCCATTAATTTTTAAACTTTGATCTTTATACATAATGGCAGCAGGGACAAACATATAAGATTTTGATAAGCCATATTTGTTTGCACGCTCATCACTATAAGAAATACCCGCTATTGCCAAATCATTGTCACCAGATTCGACAGAGTCAAATAAGTTTTGCCATGGCATACTGTTAAAATGCACCTCAAATCCCTCTATCTCACCGATAGCACGAATAGTATCCACATCAATCCCTGTCAAATTGCCTTGTGCATCTAAAAAGGCAAAAGGTGCCATACTACCGTAAGTGGCAACATTAATAACAGGAAGATGAGAATTATCCTTATAGTCTTCGGTTTGAACTTCTGTGCTTTCTGTTTTATCACATGCAACCAGTATCAGTGCAGGACAAACTAACACTAAGGGTAAAAAAATATTTGCTAACTTCATCATATAAATCCTATATTAAAACTGCCATATATCTACTACATATAAAATATGAAAAAATATATGGATTACTATTTTCGTTATTTTTATTACCCTTAAATGCCAAAAGGATATTAAAAATATAATCCACAAAATAAATAAGGTTATATAAATACTTATTTATTTTGTGAGGTATTATAGTGACGAAGGTATGCAAATACAATAATAATTATCATTATTATAAAATACATCAAAATATTTTTGCTTAATAAAAAATAAATCAACCCGTAAAAATCTTTTAAATACAACATGTTGCAAAATAAAAACACTTTTTTTATTTGTGACGAGATGCTAACTATATAATATACAGAATGTTATTCATATTGTTGATAAATCATATTGGTATATCAAAGTAGTAACAAAATAAAAAACCATAATTAACTGTTGTTAATTATGGTTCTAAAGCCTTAAAAAAAGTGTGTGTTTTGGTGATTAATTCACCACAAACAAATCCATAAACTCATTAACAGGGGTTTGTTCAAGTTTGGCTTGGTCGGTACATAGCTCAAAAATTTGCTCACAACGAGAGGCAATAAAGCGAGTTGCCAAATTGGCTTTAAACTTCGCTTCTAATACGGGGATACCTTCTTTACGACGACGCTTATGCCCGATGGGGTATTCCACTGCTACTTTATCAGTGCTACTACCATCAGTGAAAAATACCTGAATGGCATTGGCGATTGAGCGTTTATCAGGGTCATGATACTCTTTAGAGTAGCGTTCATCTTCTTCCACTACCATTTTACTGCGTAGTTCATCAATTTCTGGGTGCTGGGCATGATAGCTGTCTTCGTAGTTTTCAGCGACCAAATCCCCTGTTAGTAGTGGCACAGCGACCATGTATTGGATACAGTGGTCACGGTCGGCAGGGTTGGCAAGCTCACCTTCTTTGGAGATGATACGAATGGCAGACTCATGAGTGGTTAAGACGATTTTTTCAATTTCATCAATGCGGTCTTTGACTTGTGGGTGTAGAGTTACCGCTGCCTCACACGCCGTTTGTGAATGGAACTCCGCAGGGAAACTGATTTTAAACAGTACATTTTCCATCACATAACTGCCAAAGTCACGTTGGAATTTAAATTTACGTTCTTCTTCAGCTTTGGTGGCCAAGTCTTTGTTGGTATGGCTAAATAGCACATCATAAAATCCCCATTGTGGTGCAGATAACACACCGGGAATACCCATCTCGCCACGTTTGGCAATATCGACTAAACGTACCGCTCGACTGGTGGCATCACCTGCCGCCCACGATTTACGGCTACCCGCATTGGGAGCATGACGGTAAGTACGCAATGCTTGCCCATCAACAATGGCTTGTGAAATGGCTGCCATCACACGCTCACGAGGTAGGTTTTGTAATTTAGCAACCACCGCCGTTGAGGCAAGTTTCACCAAAAATACATGGTCTAAGCCGACACGGTTGAATGAGTTTTCTAGTGCCAATACACCTTGAATTTCGTGTGCCATAATCATTGCCTCAAGCACTGCTTTCATGGTGAGTGGCTCACGTCCTTGACTGATATTAACTTGGCTAATGTAATCCGCCGTTGCCAAAATACCGCCCAAGTTGTCCGATGGGTGTCCCCATTCAGCAGCCAGCCATGTGTCGTTATAATCCAGCCAGCGTATCATACAGCCAATATCAAAGGCGGCTTTGATGGGGTCAAGACGGTGCGAAGTCCCCGGAACTCTTGCCCCATTTGGGGTAATTTGCCCCTCACAATCTGCTCCTAAATGCTTGGTGCATTCTGGAAAACGTAGGGCAAGTAAACCACAGCCTAAAGTATCCATTAGGCAGTTGCGGGCGGTGTTCCATGCCTCGCTATTTTCTATTTTATAATTTAAGACATAATCGGCAATTTTTTGGATTTCTGGGTCATAATCTGGACGAACGTTGCTTTCAACATTGCTATGTGACATATATTGCTTTCCTTGCGATAAAGTGAATGTGGAGTTTATTAAGAGTTAACCAATAATCATTAACAATCAAGATTTATTATTAAGTGATAATGGTTATTGATAAATATAACATACGCAGGAAGGCACGACAATAATTATGAGCAGGGATAAGAACTTAGATATATTGATGATATATTAAAAATAACAGACCTTAATCCAACAACATATCAATATGTTCAATACCGTCCTCATCGTAAGGCTTGCCTTGCACTACAAATCCTAGCGATTGATAAAAATCAGTTAAATAAGTTTGAGCAGAGATATAAATTGGCTGATTAGGGTAGAGTCTTTGACATACATCAATGGCATATTGCATTAGCTTTCTTGCCAGTCCTTGCCCTCGATGTTCTGCCGTCACTAAAACTCGACCAATGGCAGGAATAACAGGGTTGGGGCTGGTAGATAAAGTAGATAAAGCAGGTGGGATAATACGACAATAAGCCACTAAATTATGGTTATTGGTATCAGAGGTATCAGCACTACTCACCATAGAGATATGCAAACATTGTGGGTCTATACCGTCAATGTCTTGATAAATACACTGCTGTTCAATAATAAAAACCTGACAACGTGCTTGTAGAATTTGTAGTAGTTGATGATTGGTTAATTCAGTAAAGGTTTGTAAGGTGACGTGGTAAGGGGAATTTTTCATGATAGCTCTTTATGTTCAATTTTATTTGCTTAATCAGCTTTTTGATTAAAAAATAACTGCCAAAAATAAACCAAAACCACTGCTAATAATACCCCTGTACTATTTGCCAATAAATCAAGCCATTCCCCATAACGATTGACATACGGCTGGATTAACTCAATCGCACCACTAATGGCAATAACTGCTAATAATAACCCTTGCCAATATTTGGGTTTTGCCACTGCAATGGGAAAGCTAATTGCCATATAAGCAATCAGATGATGGGTTTTATCTGTACCAGGGGCAGGAGGCAAACTGGGGACAGGTAATAAGGACAATACCACTGTTATCATTAAAAATAACAGTGATAATTGCCACCAATAGCGGATTAGTAAACGATATAAAAAAATGTTAATCGAGTTCAGCACGAGAGAATAAATCCAAAATGACTTCATTATTGTCTAGAGTTCGTTTAAACGCCAAAGCAAACTCTTTTAGCACTGCTTTATTTTCTATATCTGTATAAACACAAAACATACCTGCTTCGGGGTCAAAATTGATAACCTCTTGCCATTCTGGGTGTTTCTCTTCAATAAAAACAGTTGCTAAACTTCCCCAGTCGTAGCCATTACCCATAAACCCTTCTTCAGCTCGGCTATTAAAAATATCCATTTTATAATCACCGACATCAGACATACAGAGTGACACGCTACTATCATGCTCTACCCAAAAAAATGGGGCGATTTGTTGTTCAAATTCTTGTTGCTGTTGATTGTCCATAGTTTTTCCTTATTGCATCAAGTGATGAGGTAGTATTTTAATGATTTGTTAAATAATTGTCTTTTAGTATTTGCTTTTTTAATGTTTAATGACTGCCCCTTATTTCATTAGCCACCAAACGGTACAAATACCTCACCAACCATAATTCGCCTTGCTGAACGGCTCATTGATACTTTTTTGGCTTGCCAGCGTCCATTAACTTGTTCCGTTTTTCCGCCTACCAGTAACGTACCAGAGGGGTGACCAAAACGCACTTCTGATAATTCACCACCACCAGCCGCTTGATTGACCAATGTACCTTGTGTGGTTGCAGCAGCAGCAATGGCAACTGCGGCTGTCCCCATCATTGCATGGTGAAGTTGTCCCATACTCATTGCCCGAACAAGCAAATCAATCTCATCTGCTAATAATGCTTTGCCACTTGAAGCGGTATAGCTGGCAGGTTTGGCAACCCAAGCCAGCTTTGGCACATGCTGACTACTTTGTGCCTCGCTAATATCACTAAATAACCCCATTGCCACGCCACCATAGGCACGAATGGTCTCTAATTTGGCAAGTAGCTTATCATTGCTATTGACATCACCTTGCAATTCAGTGCCAGTAAAGCCTAACGCCTCAGCATTCACAAAAATAGTCGGGATACCTGCATTAATAAAAGTCGCTTGCAACTCACCCAGTTCTGGATACTCTGGTACAGCAAAGCTATCGACTAAATTGCCAGTGGGGAACATATCACTACTGGCATCCACAGGGTCGATAAATTCAACTTTGACTTCGGCAGCAGGGAAGGTGACACCGTCTAATTCAAAATCACCTGTTTCTTGTACCTGTACCTTTTTATTGCCATCTAAATAAACAGGCACATGAGCAATGATAGTTTTACTGATATTCTCTTGCCAAATGCGTACTTCACAAATGCCACTATTTTTTACACCATTTTTACCATCATCAAAGCTGGCAGTAATACGCTTGGCATCAACCAAGCCCATATTAATCGCACACGCTCCTACCGCAGCGGTAAGATTGCCACAGTTACCGCCCCAATCTATCATTGGCTTGCTGACATTTACTTGACCAAATAGATAATTGACATCGTGGTCGGGCTTATCTGATTTGGATAAAATCACCGTTTTTGAGGTGGAGGAGCTGCCATTACCTAAACCGTCTATTTGCTTGCCATAAGGGTCAGGGCTACCGATGACACGTAATAAAAACTGGTCACGAGCCTTGCCAGCAGTTTGGCATGATTTGGGTAAATCAGAGCGTTTAAAAAATATGCCTTTTGACGTACCACCACGCATATAGATGGCAGGAACAGAAATTTGTGGGGCAAAAGGTTGCGGATTTCTTGAGGATTGAGTCATGGAAAGTCCTTTTAGGTTTGCTTTGATTTTAAACTAAGTTAATCGTTATCATCTTCAGTGTCTTCAAGCTCATCAATATTAACTTGTCGATTGCTTAGGTTTTCATAAACTTCATCATTTTCACGCCGACCGACGGCTAAAACATAAACAACCACAATGTCATCAATAACACGATAAATTAAACGATAACCAACAGAGCGTAATTTAATTTTGTAGCAATTAGGAATTCCTGAAAGTTTAGCCGATGCAACATGAGGTTGTTGCAATCGCTGTTTAAGTTTTTTCTTAAACTTATTTTGTGTATCAGAATTTAACTTCTTCCATTCTTTTAATACTTTCGGGTGAAAATCTAATTCATAACTCATCAATAGATACCCTTATTGGCATTTCACCGTCATTCATACGTTGTTCGACAATTTTACCCAGCTCTAAATCCTCTAATAATTCCATCATTTTTTCATAGGTTTCAGCAGGCACAAGATAACCTGATGGTTTATTGTGATTTAAAATAGCAATCGGCTGACCATCTGCTTGCTTTAGTAGAGCAGTGGGGTTGCGTTTTAACTCTGAAATACTGGCAGTATGATTGGCAAATATGGGTTGCATGGTCTTATCCTTAAATTAGCCCAAAATTTAGGTCTTATTTTAGCACTTTTTTATCCAGATGTTTAAATTATCAGTAGTGGCTTTAATAATGATAGCGACAAGAAATGATAGTTAAATAATTTTTATCAACCACATAAACCAAACGATGACTGTCATCAATTCTACGTGACCAAAACCCTGATAAATTCTCTTTTAACGGCTCAGGTTTACCAATCCCTACAAATGGTGAGCGTTTGCAGTCGGTAATCAGTTTATTAATGCGTTTAAGGGTCTTTTTATCTTGTGTTTGCCAATATATATAATCCTTCCATGCCTCATCAGTCCATGCCAGCAAGCGAATTTTTCCCTCTCCACTATTATTCATCGTCTAGCTCGTGCAGTTCTCTAACAGCAGTTTTTCCTGCTTGATATTGAGCGATGGATTTTGCCAAATGATTGGCATTGGCAGGGGATTTAAGCAAATAAACGGTTTCCATCAAACTATTGTAATGCTCAAGTGACATCACCACCGCATCATCTGCATCTCGTCGGGTAACAATCGTCGCATCAGCATCTTCTATAACTGTGTCTAATACTTCTTTAAAATGCTTTCTGGCTTGTGAAAAGCTAACAACACGCATATCTTATTCCTTAATTGTACAATTTATAGTACAAGTATAAGATGGTTTAGCCATATTTGCTACTCATATTGCGTAAGTCCTAATTACATAAAATTCTCAGTATCGATTGATCTAACAATAATGTTTTTATCACCAAGTTTAAAATTTAACTTTGATAAGTGGCTAACCAACTGATAAGCATCATGAGATATACTAACATCAAAAATATCATACCAATCAAATTGACTACCTTTATCATCAAGTAAGCAGTATTTGTTATGAGTCATCATAAATATTGATGGATAAGGTAGTATTTGGTTTATTTCATAATCATATTTATTCTCATGTAATATTCTAAAAAATAATAACCATTCTGCATGTAAATCTGGAAAGTCGGCAATACTGACAAAATCTTTTAGCAGTAATTTTGCAGCTTTTTTTAATTGAGTGGTATCAATAGCATTTCCCCATTCTCCAGCATTTAAATAATGCCACGTCGAAAAATCTATTATTGCTGACATATTTTGGATAACATGATAAGCTCGTGCAAGTTGTTGATAGACAAAAAGCCATTGATAGTCTGTCGTAATAAAATCAGTATCTAAACAGCGTATATCATCATAGTCAAATATAGTAAAAATATCAGATTGATGTATTAATTGACCAATGGCTAATATTGTCCAATCAGAATAGGGATAAGGATAAGCATAATTGGCTGCTATGCGTAAAATTAAAGAAAAATAATCTGCACCGATATAAGAAAATTCATGTTTAGTCATAATAAATAGTCACTAAAAAGTAGTAAAAAATGAAAGCCAAATAGCTTTACTTGACTTCCATTTTATACACTTATAACATGAGATAGAATATTCTAAGCCACACTCTTCGCTAAAAACTCTTTAGCAAAGCGTTGTAGCATACCGCCGTTATTATACATCTCGACCTCATCTTCAGTATCCAGACGTACTTTCACCGCTACCTGCTCACTGCGACCATTTGTACGGTTAATCACCAAAGTCATCTCACCACCAGCACTTGGTGTACCAATGACATCATAGGTTTCTGTACCGTCAAGTTTTAGCGTTTGCCGATTGACACCATCTTGAAACTGTAATGGCAATACCCCCATACCGACTAAGTTTTGACGGTGGATACGCTCAAAGTTTTCGGCGACGATACATTCCACGCCAGCCAGACGAACACCTTTGGCCGCCCAGTCACGGCTAGAGCCTTGTCCGTAGCCATCACCTGCGATGATAATCAGTGGCTGTTGTCGTTGTAGGTAGGTTTCGATACCTTCCCACATACGCATGACTTTGCCTTCTGGCTCAACCCGTGTTTTTGAGCCTTGCTCAATACTGCCATCATCTTGGCGAACCATCTCATTAAGCAGTTTTGGATTGGCAAAAGTTGCTCGTTGAGCAGTTAAGTGGTCGCCACGATGGGTCGCATAAGAGTTAAAGTCTTCTTCGGGCAAGCCCATTTTTGCCAAATATTCACCTGCCGCCGATGTTGCCAAAATCGCATTAGAGGGCGACAAATGGTCAGTGGTGATGTTATCCCCCAAAATTGCCAGTGGTCGCATATCTTTTAGGCTATTGGCTCGTGCCATCGCCCCTTCCCAATAGGGTGGACGGCGAATATAAGTACTCATTTCACGCCAGTTATATAGTGGGTTAGAGGTGGCATTATCCATACTGGCTTGGTCAAACATCGGAATATACACATCATTAAACTGCTCAGGCTTCACATGAGCCGATACCAAGGCATTGATTTCCTCATCATCTGGCCAGATGTCTTTTAGATAAATAGGCTGTCCGTCTTTGTCATAACCGAGTGCATCTTTTTCAATATCAAAGCGGATTGTCCCTGCAATCGCATACGCCACTACCAATGGTGGTGATGCCAAATACGCCTCTTTGGCATAGGGGTGAATACGCCCGTCAAAGTTTCGGTTACCTGACAATACCGCCGTCGTATATAAATCTCTATCAATGATTTCTTGTTGAATATCAGGGTCTAACGCACCACTCATACCATTACAAGTGGTACAAGCAAAGGCAACCACATCAAAACCCAAATCCTGCAAATCGTCCATCAATCCTGCCTCTTCAAGGTATAATTTCACCGTTTTAGAGCCGGGAGCAAGCGAGGTTTTGACCCAAGGTTTACGAGTCAGCCCCAAACGAGCCGCATTGCGAGCAATCAAGCCTGCTGCAATCATATTGCGTGGGTTAGAGGTATTGGTACAGCTGGTGATGGCAGCGATAATCACCGCACCATCTGGCATTAAACCATCTTCACTTTGTGGTAAGGCTTCGTTTTCTTTATGAGCAATACCACGAACAGCAAGTTCGGCAGTTGGTACACGAGCATGCGGACGTGAAGGACCTGCCAAGTTACGGGTTACCTGACCCAAATCAAACTGCAATACCCTCTCATATTCAGCATTTGCCATACCATCAGCCCAAAGCCCAGCCTCTTTGGCATACTGCTCAACCAACGCCACCTGTTCATTAGAACGCCCAGTTAATCGCAAATAATCCAACGTCTGCTCATCAATATAAAACATCGCAGCCGTTGCCCCATATTCAGGGGTCATATTAGAAATAGACGCTCTATCGCCCACTGTCAGACGTCTTGCACCCTCACCGAAAAACTCAATATAGCAAGACACTACGCCTTCATTGCGTAAAAACTCGGTCATCGCTAGTACTAAATCTGTACCAGTAATGCCTTTTTTTAGCTCACCAGTGATTTCCACACCAACAAAATCAGGGCGACGCATCATCGACGGATTGCCGAGCATCACACTTTCTGCCTCAAGACCACCGACCCCGATGGAAATCACCCCCAACGCATCAACCATTGGCGTATGGCTATCTGTTCCGACCAAGGTATCAGGAAACGCCACCTTATCGCCTGAATGTTGGTCGCTCATTACCTGCACCACAGGTGACATTTTCTCAAGATTAATCTGGTGCATAATGCCATTACCTGATGGCACAACATTGACATTATCAAACGCCGTCTGACACCAATTAATAAAATGAAAACGGTCATCGTTACGTCTGTCCTCAATCGCCCGATTTTTGGCAAACGCATTTTTTTCAAATCCAGCATGCTCCACCGCCAGTGAGTGGTCAACAATCAACTGCGTAGGCACAATCGGATTAACTTTGGAAGGGTCACCGCCTTGCTCAGCGATGGCATCACGCAAGCCTGCCAAATCGACAAACGCCGTCTGTCCCAAAATATCATGGCAGACCACACGGGCAGGATACCAAGGGAAATCCAAGGTTTGCTTACGTTCAATATGTTGTTTAAGAGCATCGATAAGCTCATCGGGTGGGCAACGGCGGACAAGGTTTTCACACAAAACCTTAGAGCAGTAGGGCAGTTTATCGTACGCCCCTGCCTGTATATCGTCCACCGCCTGACGGGTGTCAAAATAATACAAACCTGTATCGGCTAATGGTTTTTTATATTGGCTATTCATTGGCTGGCTAGAATTCATCATCGCTGACCTTATATTAGTGAATGTTAAAGGGTTAAGAGGGTTAACGGTTATTTATCACCTTAGATTTAATAGGGTTAAATGGGGTTAAATTGTTTTAGGTTAAAATTGTGAGTTGGGTTAGCCATAGCATCACCCAGCAAAATCACAAAAATTAAACGCTATTTTTTCCTTCTCATAGATTATTTCCTCCCTGTTTGTTCTGACCTACTTACTCAGACTTTACCACCGTACCTTGAGCGATGGCACATAAAACCTCAGTACCATCATCTGTATCATTGCTATCATTAATAGCAAAAACCTCTGCCACACATACCGCCTGCTTGCGACCATGTGACACCGCCCGAGCATGACAACGTAGCTTTTGCCCTTGAGCAGGTTTTAAATAATTGATTTTAAATTCAGACGTTAACGCATTACCTTGCAACGCCAAACCACCTGCAAAAGTAATGGCATTATCCGCCAAATAACTAATCACACCGCCATGAGCAAAGCCATGCTGTTGCAAATGATGGGGTTTTAACTCAATCTCAATCGTGGCACTTTCACTTGTTACCTCAGCTAAACGAGCCTCAATAAACTGGCTAAATGGTTGTGACGCAAAAATTTGAGTAGCAAATTCACTTAAATCCATTTATTGCATTCCTTATTTAACTTTCTTACTTAATCATGTATTTACAGCTCTTTATGTGATAGTAATTGAAAAAATTCTGAATTTTTTATTAACTGATTTTTAGTTGTTGAGATATTACTAACAAATAAAATAACTGGGAAATCAAAATTTTCTAGGGGTTTATTATCAAAAGGGTCAATATTGTTATATAACTTATAAATCTCACCAGTAGTATCTTTAGAAACAGAGTAATAAGTACCAAAATATAAGCTATCTCTTTCTTCAAACTTTACAGAACATAAGTTTTCTAACTTATTTTTTGCCTCTTTGATTTTGAGCTTTGTACCATATACTTCATCAATTTTCATAGATTTTATTTCTTGTAAATAACCTTTAGGTTGAGCCGTTTATAAGATAGATAGGTTAGCAGAAAACTAAAATAGGGTGCTAGAACAAGCCGAAAAGGAGAAAAAGCCTGCTCTAGCAAAGAGGCTAACAAAGCTACCAACTAGCCACGCTCAGCAATGGGTGGCACTTCTCTTGGTGCTTCACCGACATATTCGGCACTTGGGCGAATGATACGGTTATTGGCACGTTGCTCAAATACGTGTGCCGCCCAACCTGTTAGGCGTGAGCAAACAAAGATGGGGGTGAATAACTTGGTCGGAATGCCCATAAAGTTATAGGTGGACGCATGGAAAAAGTCGGCATTACAGAACAATTTTTTCTCACGCCACATCACCTCTTCACAGCGGACAGAGACTGGATATAGCACTTCATCACCAACATCTTTAGATAGCTTTTCTGCCCAGCCTTTGATAATCACATTGCGAGGGTCAGATTCACTATAGATGGCATGACCAAAGCCCATGATTTTCTCTTTACGCTCCAGCATACCCATCAAGCCTTCTTCGGCAGCTTCAGGGGAATCAAAGCTTTCGATAAGCTCCATTGCTGCCTCATTTGCCCCACCATGCAAAGGCCCACGCAGCGTACCAATCGCCCCAGTGATACAAGAGAAAATATCCGATAGGGTAGAGGCACACACACGAGCAGTAAAGGTTGAGGCATTAAACTCATGCTCTGCATACAATATCAGCGATACGTTCATTACCCGTTCGTGTAGCTCACTGGGTGCTTTACCAGTTAATAGGTGCAAGAAATGCCCGCCAATGGTGGCATCATCAGTTACACAGTCGATTTGCACGCCATCGTGGCTATAGCGATACCAGTAATTGATGATACTTGGGAAGGCTGCCAACATACGATTGGTTTTATCAAGCTGCTCATCAAAGCTATTTTCTGGCTCAAGATTGCCAAGCATTGAACAGCCAGTACGCAGTACGTCCATTGGGTGAGCATCTTTGGGGATACGCTCTAGCACATCTTTTAGTGGTTTGGGAAGGTCACGTAAGTTTTTTAGGGTCGCTTGATACTCATCAAGTTGTGTTTGTGTGGGCAGTTCGCCATAAAGTAATAAATAGGCGACTTCTTCAAAGATACATTGCTCGGCAAGATTTTTGATATCATAGCCACGATAAGTCAAGCCTGAGCCTGATTTACCGACGGTTGATAAAGAGGTTTTGCCAGCGACTTGTCCACGAAGTCCTGCACCTGAGAGTTGTTTTCCTGCTGCCATAATCAATTTCCTTTTGTTTGGAGTGGGTGGGTAAAATTTGAGTTTTATTTTCTAACTATCTAACACTTATTTCTAAGAACCTGTATTCATAAGTCAAAATTAGGGTGTTTTTAGATTAAAATGGCGTAATACAAGGCAAATTTGGGGCGAATAGTTATTCTATTTAACCCAACATTTAACGCAGTAGTACGTCTATTTTAGGCAAAAAGCCCCACCATTGTGAGTTGTGAATACAGGTTCTAAGACTCATTTAATTAACGTAAACCTTGATTGCCCAAATACTCGTAATATTCCTCTATAGAATAACTGGTAAGTTCGCCTTTAGCATGGCAAGCTTCTACCTTTTTATTAAGTACAGATACCATTAATTTATTCATCAAATTATCCATTTCATTATCATTAGAATTTAAAACCCCCTTATTCTTTGCTACAAAGGCTTGAAAGTTTTGTAGTTCTTGTTCAGTTAAGTTGAGACTTTCTGTATATGCTTCTAACTCTGCATCCATATCTATATCTTTGTTTTCTCTTGCTTCTAATAGTAACTCTCCAGTTTTAGCATAAAAAGCAGCAGCTTTTTTCGCTGTTTCTGAGGCAAAAAACTGGTTGAACTCCTGTTGTTTTTCTATGGGGATATATTGTTGTATTACCTGTTGAACCTGTTGCTCTGCAAAGTCATTTTCAACTTCACTAAAACAGGCATACTCTTCTTTAGTAAACCCATATTGAAATATCATGGGTGCTATAAAGTTATTAAACATATTGACTGCATATCTGGCAGTGGTGCTATCCTCTTTTTTTGCTGTTACTGTTTGTGCTTGAGTTGGTGTGTTATCTGGTGCTGTTGCTGTGCTGGTACAGCCAGCTAACAAGAGCATACCAGCACCAAAGGCTAAGGATATAGAAACTTTATTATTTAAACGCTTACTAGATTTTTTATTAAACATAAATCACTCTAATCATATAGTTATTTTTTATGTGCAAACAATGTAGTCAATGTTTACTCGATAGGCTCAAGGTTACAACGAGTCAATTCATTATTGATGATCTTTTTAAGCATATCCTCATATTGTTGAGGATCTACACTATCACCAATATTTTGAATGGTTTGCCCTTCTGGGGACTGCACAAACTCAACCATCTTTTGTTGTTCTTCTTGTGTCAGTGTAATAGGGTTTTCAACTGTTTCTCCGGCCATCATTTTATATTGCTGGTCACTAAATTTAGTGATTTTTTGACCAAGCTCTGAGCCATAAAAGTCATCTAGAGTAGCAAGTTGTTCTGGTGTTAACTCATTGCGCAAAAATTTATCTGCTTCGGCAGTAGCGACTGTGTCATTCATTTGATTGAGACACTCTTTGTCTTCTGCACTGTATTTATCATCAGCATTTAGCTGTGCTTTGGTGATTGCGACAAAGCTGTCAGCCATTATATTAACAGTAGGTGAGTTATTATTAATCGCTGAGTCTTGAGTAGTAGTCGTTTCAGTTGTTGGCTGGGATGCTGTATCTTCTGCTTTGTCTGTATCTGTTGCTTTATTGCAGCCTGTCAGCAGTGTCATGGATAGCAGTACTGCACAAGATACAAATAATGTGTTATGGCGCATAATTAAACTCTTAAATTTTATTTTAATGAATTGGATGATCATCACTTCAATTGAAGTTGGTGTATGAATAAATAAAGCAAGCCAATCAATAATGGGTGTTAGTATTGATAAGTTTGATAAAACTTGTGACTAACACCTAGCATTATAAGCTGATTTAAAAAAGTAACTGTAATAAATTTATTAGCCATAAGCACATAAATTTTAAAGAAAGCTACTTTTTATCAGCAAACAATTTATCTAAAGTCTGCTCAAACTGATGATAATTTAAAAAGTCATATAATTCCATTCGAGTTTGCATACTATCGACCACTTGTTCTTGGGTACCATCTTTTAAGATATGCTGATACACGTTTAGAGCTGCCTGATTCATCGCACGAAATGCTGATAATGGATACAGCACCATCTCAACGCCAACGTTAAATAACTGCTCAGTAGTGTAAAGGTCAGTTTGTCCAAACTCGGTCATATTTGCCAATACAGGAATGTCTAGTACATCAGTGAACTTGCGATACATCTCAATATCAGTCAAGGCTTCAGCAAATATCATATCTGCCCCTGCTTCTTGGAAGGCAACGGCACGCTCAACAGCCGCATCCAAACCTTCTACTGATAGGGCATCTGTGCGTGCCATAACCACAAAGTCAGGGTCAACTTTAGCGTCTAATGCTGCTTTTAGGCGGTCAACCATCTCAGCAGTTGAGACGATTTCTTTATTAGGGCGATGACCGCAGCGTTTTTGTGCCACTTGGTCTTCAATATGTACGGCTGCCACGCCAGCTTTTTGCATTTTTTTAATGGTTTGAGCAATGTTAAATGCACCGCCCCAACCCGTGTCAATATCGACTAATAAAGGGGTGTCAACGGCATTAGTGATACGGCTGGCATCTTCTAAGACATTATCAAGGCTGGTCATACCCAAGTCAGGTAAACCATAAGAGGCATTAGCCACACCACCACCAGATAAATAGATGGCTTTGTGTCCCACTTGAGTTGCCATCATCGCAGTATAGGCATTAATAGTACCGACAATTTGTAGCGGTTGGTTTTGTTCATTTTGTTGTTGTAAGGCGGTGCGGAAACGTTTACCTGCTGATGTGATTGTCATATTAGAATCCTTGAGTATTCACTCGGTTACTGTGGGTTATTTTTAACTTGTTGTTATCATAAAGCTTTATAGAGGTAGATAAAAGTCTAGAGAAGTTGATGATAGTTTATTTTAATTACAATCAATTTTACTTATTTCTAAAATCATTTAAAAAATGAATAAACATATCAGTATTACAAATGTTTTGTTTGTGACTTATTTAGCTATAGTAAGTTAAAACGATTGATTTATTAAAAACCACAAATCATTTATTACATTTTGTTACAAAAATAAGAAGGCAATAAGTGAAGGAAGCAAGAAATAGGGGTGGTTTATAGGTGAGATTAAGGCTGGTAACGTCGATATGTTATCCCTTTCTCCTCATATATCTCATAGATAGCATCTAATAAGGTAGGCAACGCAGAATGTGTCAGATCTTCTAAAATATTTAAATAGATGGGTGAGGTTGCATTTTCATGAATCAAACGCTGATAGGCAATTTGCTCCGTGCGTACACTTTTTAGGCTATCAGGGACAAGGGTAATGCCTTCTCCTGCAGCGACTAGACCAAGGGCAACTTGTAAATCACTGACTGTTGAGGTGCTATACGGTTGGATACCCTGACGTGAAAAAAGGTGCAACAGTGGCTCACGAATACTATTGGCCTGTGGGATAGATGAGCTGGCTGTAGACAATGGCAGATAGGTTTGATGGTATAAGATAAGGTGGCTCTCTGCATGCTGTCTTAAATGCTGATTGGGTGTATTTGCAAGTGGGTGTGACTTAGGGAGTGCGACAACATAACGTTCATGACGCAATAAAATCTGTTTAACATGGTGCTTGCTATGTATGGTTTGACGCTGAGATGTTGCCTCATCAAGTGGCTGGCGAGGTGCAATGGTGAATCGCCCAAAACCAACATCAATGTCACCTGATTTAAGTGCATTAACTTGTTGATAAGAGCTAATGTCTTTTAGCTGGATTTCTAAGTTGGGTAGGGTGTTTTTTAAGCGACTGATAATATCAGGCAACAGTCCATATAATACCGAAGGAACAAAGCCGATACTTAAAGACTTCTTTGGTGTGGCAATACGTTTGGTAATGTTAATAACCGTTTCAAATTCAGTGAGCATTGCCTGTGTGTTATGAAAAAAAAACTTGCCTGCTTCTGTTAATTGTAAAGGACGATGATAACGGTCTAATAGCTCAGTTTCTAACTCTTCTTCAAGTTGTTTAATCAATCTGCTTAAAGTTGGTTGTGACAGTCCAGTCATACGGGTTGCTTCACTAAAACTTTGACAGGAAGCAACCGCATGAAATGCTGTTAATTGTTTAAATTGTAATGATGGTTGCATACACAAAAGCCCATGAATGTCTTTATTAGCACTTTAAATCTAGTCACTTAATTTAGGGTTTGTGTGATGGTAACTGGCTCAGCACCTACCAGATGAATAGTACCTTCTATAATTTCCACATTGACAGATTGTGGATTTTTGATAGCCCGCATGATATTTAGGTCCTCAATGCTACTGTCTACAATAATTTTGCCTGCCGTATTGGGTGCTATCGCAGGGTCAAAGTTAGTAGGAGACACATGAATAGCTTTGCCTTGTTTAAAGGCATCTGCTTTTATCATCAGTGTGCCTTCAAAAGCATCAATGGCATATGCACCTTTATTAGAGAGCAAAAACCTAACTTGAACATTATTTAGTCCATCTTCACTACTTGACTGAATGGGTAGTAAAGTAATTGGGTAAGTCTGTGCATAGCCAGATGTTTGACTGGCACTATCAATGGGGCTTTTTTTACCAGTTGGATTGTCTGGGTGCAAACGTTCATATTCTCTTTGTTGCTTGAGCGCGTCACCAATAGTAATCCGAGGCATAGCCCCTGATTCATAAGCCCCGCTAAGTTTCATTCGTAGCATATAGCGACTTAATAACTGGCGGTCTTCTTCTGATAGCTCTTCAAAGGTATCACCAAGTTTGTCTTGCCATTTATCAGAGCTGGTTGGGATGCTCTGCTTCATTGGGTCGGAACATCCTGATACACTTAAAGTCATAAAAAGTAGCGCACCACAAATACCCAAAAGAGGGCGATTTGAACGAGTCTTGGTCAAAAGCTGTATCATGTCATGCTCCATATCAAAATGTTTGATGGATTGTTATATTCTTGATTTTTTGCTACTTTTACTCATTATGGTCATTCATGTATTCATATTGATTATATGAATATCATCCATACAGGTATTCTATCCTGAAGCCATATAAACACAAACCCAATTTAAAGAATTATTACGAGGTTTTACGTAATATCATAAAAAAGACCTCAGTAAAGAGGTCTTTTTTAGCAAATCATCTTGTCATATAAATATATTTGATGAAATTAAGCAAATACACCTGTTAAATTTAGTAAGAATAAGACAGCAAATCCAGTTAAGAAGACTAAACCTGCAATTGATAATACCTTCATACCTGCTGGTAGCTTTTGCTGTCCTTTAACCAAAGAGTAATTTAACCATCCAAAAATTGGTGCTGATACAAAGGCAGATATCATAGCAAACTTAATCATTGCTCCCAATTGTCCTGTAAAAAAGGCAATGATGATAAAGCCACCAACAATAGCATAAGTTGTCCAAAAAACTACTTGCTTATGATTAATGTGCTCTTCACCCTTAATTAATCGCCAACACTCAGCATTGGCACGTCCATAACCGTCTGCGCAGGTAATGGTTGTCCCAAACATACACATAAAGGCAATAAAGGCGACCAATAGGCGGGACCAATCACCAATGGTTGCTGTATACATCTGGATAAGCTGTCCTACATAAGCACCACCTGCCATTTGAATGGTTTCACCAGAGCCATACTGCACATAAACACCCAATGCTAAGAAAAATAATGCCAAAATAGCTGAAGTAGCATAACCAACATTAAAGTCAATCAAACCTTGTTTATGGGTGGTATGATCATTTTTGATTTTTGCTGATGTCCACATTGAGGTAATAGCAGCAAACTCAAGTGGAGCGGGCATCCAACCCATCAATGCGACAATAAAACCAAGCGTTGCTAAATTCCAAGGTGAGGTTACCTCAAAGTCTGCTGTCATTACTGAGGGTTTGCCAGCAGCAATAATTACAGCAGCAATTGTGGTAAGGGTTAAGGCTATCATAATCCACTTAGTTACTTTATCGAGCATTTTATAATGCCCTGCTATTAAAAATACCCAAGAAACAGCCATGACCACAACAGACATGATAACGGGTGAAACACTCATCGACTCTGGCAACATAAAACCTAAAATCACTGCTGCCAATAATGCTACTGCACCTGTACTAATAACAGCAGAGGCAATCGATAATACAAAATATATCCATAAATACGTTTTCGACTTTTTGGCATAACCGGCAATAAGACTCTCGCCTGTATCATACACATAGTCTGTACCAAAACGGAAAAATGGATATTTAAAAAGGTTGGCAAGGATAATCATAATTGCTAACTGCCAGCCATACAAAGCACCAGCCTGTGTAGACGATATCAGATGAGAGCCACCAATTGCAGCGGACGCCATTAAAATACCTGGCCCAAAAATACGCCAGTTTAGCCGACTTTTTTGGGATGTTTCAGCCATTCGGCTTGTAGAGTGATTCATGTTTACCTCAATTCACAAACAGTGCAGTTCAAAAACCAGAAAACGACTTTAGCACACGTTTAAAATATATTGTTGAAATATTTTTTGGTTAAGCATAATATTTTGTTTAGTATGATATATTTTGTTGAGACAAATTTTTTAACCATCTTACCTAGCAGACCTTGTAAAATATAATGTTTTGATGACCTGCACGTGTGATTTATTATAAGCTAATGGCTGGCTCATACTGATTTTGATCTATGTCAGGAAAACTAAAAAACTGCTTTTAAATTGTTCAATTAATAAACTGCTTTTTATAAAATTGTAGTTTGATATAGGAATAATGGATATTTATTAACCAATTAAATATCGTTAAAGACTACAAGTATTCACTGAATAGCACTAATATTCATTAGCTATAATTATAATTAGGACTTTAAACAAAGTTTTAGTTATAATAAAATTCCTTATCAACTCCCATAACCATACAAAAGCCTTATGAAAAACTTCCTAAAAAAGAAAAGTGATACTAAACAACCAGATGCCAATGCTATAAATTCAGGCATTGGTGGTAGTCATAAAAAGTTTATGCAACGGGTGAAAAAAAATAAAAGCAAGTCAAAAGAGCCTGAAAATAACAATGCTCAACTTGATAACTCAATGAATCGGTTTGATGATATCTCCTCTGATAGAGTGATACTGTCTGATCAATCAAACTTATACAACACTGGAACTTGGTATTCTTTAAAAGGGCGCATCGGACGTGTACAGCTTCTTGCATTTGGCATGATATGGGGCATTATCTTTAATATCTTATTGCTGACAGCCTTATTTTTAAGTATGGATGCACTGATTTCGGGAACATCTGATATTGGTTCTCTTGGTATTGGTGTGTTGGTTATTATGATATTGCTTTTGCCTATTTTTATTTATACGTCTATTATTTTACCAGTGCGTCGCCTACATGATATTGGCAAGTCGGGCTGGTGGTTATTATTGGCTTTTATACCCCTTGCCAACCTATTATTAATCTATTTTCTATACTTTGCTCGTGGGAATGCTGGTGCAAATGCCTACGGTCTACCACCAACACCTTACAGCAAGATAGAGCTGTTTTTAGCAGTATTAGTACCCTTGATGCTACTGATTAGTGTTGTTTCTGTGAATCTGCTCCCACCTGAAGCTCAACAGGCTCTGATGCCTACAGCAGAGCAACAGCAAATAGATATTGATACAGTAGATAATGTCATCGTTGCTGCCTCTGAGGATACAGAGCTAAATACAGATGTAACAACAGAAGCCGAGTCTGTAGATGCTACTGATAATGCAGAAGGTGTAGATAATACGGAAGTAGTCAGTCCAGACACTCAAGCTATGCCTGAAGCAACAGACACAGAAGCAGCACCTCTTGACCCTGAGGTTGCAGCACAAGTAGAAGCCGCTATTAACAATGCAACAAATGCTGAAGATGATTCTACAGCTCTAAGCTATGATGACTTTATTAGAGAATCCACGACAAAAGTATTTGTTGCAGAAGAAGATGCACCTAGTCAGTAGACTTGAGTGCTAGACACCAAACTACATACTGTATCGTGAATAAATATATCGGACTGTGCATATACTGCAAGTCCGATTTTTTTTGAGAAACCTCAGGTCTATTGAATACTCATCTTCACAGGAAACATTGAGATACTAGTTGATAAAGGATAAGGAAATGCACACTTTTCAATTTATGGATAAATATACTGTACAAGTTCATCATCATCTAGCACAGAATGATAACGCTAAACATATCACCATCGTGATACTACCTGCCATCGGTGTTGCTATTAAAAAATATGACCAACTTAGCCAACAGCTTGCGATACAAGGCTATGATGTCATTGCTGCCGATTATCCTTGCTGTGGAGCAAATCAACCTCAGGTACATCGAGGTATTGATTATAACTACCGTGATTTGATTGATGACTTTATTCCACAGCTACTGAGTTTTTCAAAAACACCAACCAGTATATTACTTGGTCATAGTCTTGGCGGACAGTTGGCATCTTTATTTTCTACAGAGCATCATATTGATGTGATTGGGATTGCTACAGGTGATATTCATTACAAAAACTGGCAAGGGCTAGGACAGTTAAAAATCCTTGCAGTGGCAACACTTTTTTCTATATTGTCTAAGCTGTATGGCTACTTTCCAGGGTATAAAGTTGGTTTTAGTGATAAAGAAACCAAAGGTGTGATACAAGACTGGGGGCGTATGGTATTTAGAGGTATTCGTCGTATTTATACAAGGTCAGCACAAGATTCAAAGTCACAGCAATCACAGGGATTTGGCTATTTTATTAGTATTAAAAATGATAATTTTGCGCCCATTAGCATCACCCAAGCACTGGCAAAGCTGTTTGTAAATAGTCATATTGACACAGTTTGCTTGCCTGTTGAGTTAAAAGGAAATCCACATAGTGTTTGGCTAAAAACCCCCCAAGTTATTATAGAAAAAATAGTACATAAATACTAAGCGGGTGCTAAAAAAGTAGATAAATGGATATCATTCAATAGAATTTATTTTCTATCATTTTTTATCCTAACTTTTTTACCTAAAATCTTTTAAATTACAAATCACCTAATTTTATATTTGCAAAAAATAAAAATGTATTTTATTTTGTTGAACTTAAATACATCTTATATTGTCATAAAAATGAAATAAATTTAGATATAGGAATAATATGATATGTCAAATATCCCTGAACATAAACCACATACTTCTACTGAGCAACTATATCAAGCACCCTCCGCGCCATTTAGTCAAGCATCATTAGTACATACCCCACCCAATGATGAAACTTGGTATCATTTTTCTGGACGTATTGGACGTTTACGCTATTTGAGTTATCAGTTATTTATAACGATATTATTTTATTTGGCTATTGTGGTATTTATAGCGATATTTGCACTGGTTTCAGATGCCAGTCAGCTTAATGAAGGCTTGTCATTTGTTGATATTATCTTAATTATTTTATTTATACCACTGTATCTTGCGAATTTAATTTATAGTGTCATTATTTACCCCAAACGTCGCTTAAATGATTTGGGGTATTCAGGCTGGCTAGCCTTACTCATGTTTGTGCCACTTATCAACTTATTTTTTATATTATATTTAATTTTTGCTCGAGGTAATGAAGGAGTCAATCAGTATGGTGCGCCACCACGTGAAAATCGTACCATTCATTATATTGCTGGTTTGATAGGGCCTGTTTTGTTTGCTGTGTTTATCATTGGTATTTTGGCTGCCATTGCGATTCCTGCTTATGACGATTATGTCCAGCGCGCGCATGAAGTTAGCATACAGCAAACACATTAAACACTTAGGAAGTAATAGGACATGCCAGATAAAGCAAAGCATATTAAGTCTTCTGCTACTACACAACTGTATCAAGCACCAGCGACTGAATTAAATCAGTTTTTATCAGTGCAGGTCATACCAAATAATAAAACTTGGTATCATTTTTCTGGACGTATTGGGCGTTTGCGTTATATCGCTTATATGATGTGGGCAATGATACTTGCTTTTCTTGTTATTTTTTTGGTTGGTTTTATACTTAATTTAGCAGAAAACTATGATTTAGTAACAAGCCATGCTCTTTCTGACTCTGATATATTCTCCGTTTTTATTGCCATGTTAGTGATATTAATCGGTTCATTATTAGCTATTTATTGTCTGATACTTCTACCAAAACGGCGTTTACATGACTTGGGACATTCCGCATGGTTTGCATTGCTGATGTTTATCCCGTTTATTAATGTCATTTTGATGCTGTATTTGATGTTTGCAAAAGGTAATAACGGTGTCAATCAATACGGTATGCCTGCCCGCCCAAATAAAATCATACATTATATCTTTGGTTTGCTATTGCCCTTACTGATGGTTGCTAGTATGTTAGGGGTGAAGTTTGTTATTGAATACGAAAGATATAAAGCAGAGAGAATGTTTGAAAAACTAAATATTCCAAATTTTGATTAGATTATATTTTAATTAGATTGTTAAATAAGTTATGTCTGATAATTATGATTGATAATGTTGCAAAGCACCCAACACCAGAAGGCTTGATGCTCACTTTAGTCCCCGCAGGGTTATTGCCTCGTTGTAGTGCATGGCTAATAGACTTTAGCATTCGTATGGTCATCATTATGATTGTCTTTTGGATAGCCATTTGGTTTAGAGAGGCAGGCATGGGGCTTTTTGCTATTGCTTATTTTTTGATTTATTGGGGATATTCTGTATTTTTTGAGGTGTATCGTGGGGGTATGACACCTGGTAAAAAAAGTCGTGGTATTTATGTCTGCCATGATGATGGTACACCCATTAGCTTACAGGCTTCATTAATTCGCAATTTACTGCGGGTAGCAGATTTTTTACCGATTGGCTTTATGGCGGGTATTGTTGCTATTTTATTTAATCGACAATCAAAACGACTGGGGGATATGGTTGCAGGAACAGTAGTGGTTTACCGTGAGCAGCAAGAGTTAGCAAAGCTGTATCATAGTATCTATGGCATCACTACAGATAATAGTGCTACCTCTCTAGCAAGCCATGCGACTACAAACCACACGACCATAAGCAATAACAACCAAAACCAATCTGGTTTTCCTAATTCGTCTAATTCACCAAGTTTTGATAGTGCCTCTGCTTTGTTTTTTTATCCGTTGCAGTTAAATGAGCAGCAAGCCATGTTATCTTTTATGGAGCGCTTACCGTTTTTATCGCTACCTCGACAGCAAGAGATTGCCTCTGTCTTATCACCTTTAATCAAGGTGACGGACAACAGAGTAGGGCAAAAACAGAGTCATGAGGAAGTTTGTCGCTTAGCTGTGATTGAGCGTGCCAGCATTATTCAAGGAAAATCTTCAAGCGCAGTACAAAAAACAGCACAAAGAAATAGCAATGACTCGGTGAAACAATCATAATGAAACAACAACAGTTTGAGGCACAGCACCAGCAGTTATGGCAGCGCTTTGATGTTTTATTGGCAAAACAGGCAAATAAATCTCAAAATAATGCCAAAGCATCTTATGGTTTTTCACAGATACAGCAACCATTACGAACAACATCAGGTTATGAGTTTGTTCAGCAATATCGCATTATCTGTCAGCATTATGCCTTAGCCAAACAGCGTCATTATAGCCCACAGTTAGTACAGTCTTTGTATGATCGGGTGATGGCTGGACATCAGCTACTATACCAACGTCGTGGGCATATCTGGTCTAAGATATATCACTTTTATAGTCATACTTTTCCCGTTCGTCTGCGGGCGCATGCCAACTTATTTTGGTTAAGTTTGGCGTGTTTTTTAGCGCCTGCATTATTAATGGGTTGGGCATGTTTTGAGCATGCAGATATGTTATATAGCGTCATGCCCGATGAGCAAGTACGCATCATGGAAGAGATGTATAATCCTGCCAATGAGATGGTAGGGCGGGATAGCAGTCGGCGCTCAGATACAGATATTGCGATGTTTGGTCACTATATACAAAATAATATCGGCATTGACTTCCAGATTTATGGTATGGGTCTGTTTGCTGGTTTAGGTACGTTGTTGAGTTTGGTATATAACGGCTTGGTCATCGGTGGGGTAGCAGGACATTTAACAGGTGTTGGCTATGGGGAGACATTTTGGGCGTTTGTGGTTGGGCATGGCTCATTTGAGCTGACTGCTGCGGTGATTAGTGGAGCGGCTGGTCTACGTTTGGCACAATCCCTATTTATGCCTGCCAACTACCGACGACTGGATGCGTTTAAGATTGCAGGCAAGCAAAGTATTGAGCTATTAATAGGTGCTGCTTCCATGACCTTTATTGCTGCATTTATTGAGGCATTTTGGTCATCCTCCAATGTCATTCCTGATATGGTGAAATATATCGTTGCTGCTCTATTGTGGATATTAGTGATTGCTTATTTGCTGTTGGCTGGGCGAAGTCAGTCCACTGCTGGCTTGACCACTCTTAAAAAATCACGCTCAGTAAAAGGTGAGCCATCATGAATATTGAACAAATGAGCGTGGCAATACGTCCAATGACAACGATGCAAGCCGTTGATTTGGGCGTGATGATGGCAAGATACTGGTTTTTACCTTTATGGAAAATTTGGGTTGGTATGGCACTGCCATTCTTTATTGTTTTTTATCTGGGTATGACTTTGTTACAGATTTTTTTAAGTGTACCAACGGATGACTCTTGGGCATTATTGGGTAGTTTGGGCGGAATATTATTTTGGTGGCTTAAGCCTATTTATGAAAAACCCATGGTTTCTTGGTTAGGCTATGCTCTGTTTTCCAACCCCCCAAGTGTCAAAAGTAGTATCAAACAAGGCTGGTGTGAGATTAAAAAACATGCGTTTACACTGTTAGTTCGTCGTCGTTTTTCTTTTAATAGACAGCTAATGTTACCTATCTTAATGTTAGAAAACCCAGAAAAGTCACAGTTTAAACCTCGATTTTCCTTATTGGCACAAGGGCAGAGTAGCACTCTTACATGGCATACTCTTGTCATGGTCAATATTGAAATGATATTTACCCTTGGCATGTTAATATTTTTGTTAAATTTAATCCCTACCACGTTAATGAGTGCTGAGACATTTTTTACTTATCTAGAAGTGATACCCACATGGGTCGAAATACTCTGGATAACATTGTATTTTTTAGCGATAAGTTTGGTTGCACCATTTTTTATTGCAGGTGGATTTGCGGTTTATTTAACCAAGCGTTGTTTGCTTGAAGGTTGGGATGTAGAGCTGACATTTAAGCAGTTGCGTCAACGCTATGTAGAGTCACAGCAAAGCATATTATTAATAGATGCAAATTTAAGTGGTGCTGTATCAAAAGCCAATCCAGCGCATCTTCATTCTTCTAATAATGAGAATGGAGAGTCATCATGAGGGCATCAGTTAACAATAAACATAGTGAAAAATATGGCAAAAAACATCCTTCTGCTTTGATAAGCTTGTTTGTCTCGTTATTTATCTTCTTGCTATCTCTAAGCTTGCCAGCAATGTCTGTACATGCAGACACGCAGGCGTTTCAAGCTGAGCATATAGAGCCATCTGCTCAACATACGCAACCTGACACAGATATAAAAAGCATTCACCAAGAAATTAGTGAAACTCAGGCACAATCTGTACGCCAACAATTACAAGAAATCATTACCAGTGACGATTATGCCACCAGTAAAAAATACAAAACATGGCAACGCAAACAAAAGCCAGAAGAAATAGATACAGAAGACAGTTGGCTAGTAAAACTTCTTAAATCTTTATTTGAGCATACAGATAGCAGTCATTTACAACTAATGGCTGCCATCATTAAAACATTGCTGATTGCTGCTTTGATTCTATTGATAGTATGGATTATCTACCATGCACAAAAAAATGGTTGGTTTAATGCTGTATTACCCAAGCAACTGCACACTGCTTCTGTCTCAAAGAAAAAAAATATCAGCCTACAGCAACAGCTTGGCGAACTGCCACCGCATCAGCATTTAGGCATAGAAGCACAGCGACTACTTGAAGCTGGACAGCTTGAAGATGCGGCCTCTATCTTATATCGAGGGAGTCTTAGATGGCTTGCTGATAATCACTTACTCGCCATTGTTCCTGCGACAACAGAGCGACAATGTATTAAGCAGTTGCGACAGATTAACCAAAGTATTCAGCATAAAAACGTCACCACAGAAACCACGCATTATATTAACCAAGTTATCCAGTGCTGGATGCAGGTTGCTTATGATACGCCTTATTTGCTGATACACTCTGACCAGCTTGGCTTACAGTTAAAAGGTTTGGCAGATGAATGGCTGTCTATGTTGCCATTATCGACATCTCAAACTGTGAGTATCACGAAGAAGGGCGTATAAACATGAAAACGATAAAAGCCATGTCTTTAAATCAACATATTCGCTCTGTATCCCCAGTAAAGCTGTTATTGTCAATGTTATTTATTGCTGTGCTTATTTGGTGTGGATTTTGGTTTTTTCAAAATTTTGAACGAGTAGAAAAGACAGATTATCAGCTTAATAATCGAGTAGCTTACAATCCTTTTTATGCTGCTGAGCTATTGATTAATAGCCGTGATATGGCAAATAGTGATGATGAAAATATCGCTTATACAGATTTAGACGGCGATTTAAAATCGTTGATTGATAACCTGCCTGCCATTAATGAACAATCAGAGCAACACCCTACCTTATTGATTAATAGTATTGGTGGTACCCTTAACTCAGCGCGATTTGAAAAGTTACGTTCATGGATAGAGCAGGGCGGACATGTTATTACGTTTACTCAAACTAGTATTGCAGATGATGACCTAGAACAGCTTCTTGCGCGTCTACAAGTATTAAAAGAGCAAGTAACACAGCAGTCTAACAACTCTAACCCTGCTGAGATGCAAAAAATGTTGTTGGACGTGGTTAATAATGATGCTGAGTTTAATAAACTACTGGCTGAGCTTAATAGTAATAATCAATTGTTACTGCGTTTAGGTATTTTTTCAGTTTATCAAGGTAGTGAGCGTGATGAAGAGTTATCAGCGCTAATATCTGAAATATCTGAGCTAGAAGCAGATGTCGATACAGATAAATCAATACCAGAGGATAATAGCAATAACAGTAATAATGATAAAGCAAGAACAGAAGCCATTAGGGTTAATAAAGCAAAGCTGCTAGATGAGTTAAACTCTATCTTTTATTCAGTGACACCCCTAAGTATTAATGAGGGTGCTGATGGTAGTGCTATCATCATGGTACAAAATGCACGCTCTTCACAACAGATAAATAGTGAGATATTTAAGCAACTATATGCTACAGAGCAGTCTTTGCAGACTGTGCAATCACTCTCAAATCATCAACTTGCACAACAAGTACGCCACTATTTACAGCAACAGTTAGATTTACTGCCCAAACCTGAAGAAGATAAGGTAGCATCTTCTTCAGACCAAACGAAAACGAAGAATGTACCGAATAAAAATAAAGAGAAACAGCTTGCGTCGCTATTAACAGAAGCCATAAAACTCGATGATGACACCTTATTACAGTTATTTAACCCAGCAGATCATGTTTTCTTTGATAGTAGTTATGGTAAAGGACGTATTAGCGTATTAATTGATAGTCAAAGCTTTACCAACCCTGATCCAAATCTGGATTTGGTTTCAGATGAAGCAGTCGATAATGTATTTAATACAGAGAGGAAGAGTCCATTAAATGAAGTGCTGTTAGATCCATTAGACGGCTTTGGTTATCGTGTCAATCTGGCAAGTATGGATAATGCTTTATGGCTATTAGAGTTGACCAAAGACAGCTCACAGGTATTGATATTACCAAATATAGATGTCGATACATTGCCTGAGATTTTATGGAAACAAGCCCGTTTGGCGATATTTGGTCTGCTATTATTGGTCATAATATGGCTATGGTCATTATATGATCGTTTTGGCAAAATGCAGTATTTAGCTGACAATCAGGCCCATGATATTTTGCGTTATTTCCAACAAGTGGGATATTATGGCTGGAAGCAAGATTCTGCACTCAAGTTAACACAAGCCACCCAACAGCAAATAAGCCAGTTATTACAAAAACATTTACCGCAGTTATCCAGTAGCACGGCAACTGAAACTGAGCTGGCTAATATTGATAAGTTATTATTCAATTTGCAACAGTTACTCTCAAAGCGACTACAAGATAGGTTACAGTTATATACCAAACATGCTCAGGATGATAAGTATCCAACATCTAATATGGATGGTTGGATAGATAATACTATGCGTAACCATCAAGAAAAAATGCAACAGGCCATTAGTATGCCTCGTTTACAGTCAGCCGTTGCCCCGATATTATCCAGAGTCTTACCTGAGCACTTACCGTCATTTGACGCTATGCAAATAAATACGACGACTCAGACAAATGAACGTCTATCTCCTAAAAAGGTTTCTGCAAAAAACGTCAATGAGTTTACTGAAATGACTCAAACACTGTGGATAGTGCAGTGGTTATTAAAAGTTAATTAGAAATTAGGAATGTATTATGAATGCCAGCAGTAACATAAATAACAATATGGATAACAGCACTATCGCAAGCCAAACCTCCAGCACCTCCATTCAAGGAAAAAATATCAGCCAAAAAACTTGGCAACAAGCGGCTGCTCAGACCAACGCCTTGCTTAATGCAGTCTCGCAAGCAGTGATTGGGCAAGAGGTAGTAGTACGCCAGCTATGCGTTTGTTTGCTGGCAGGTGGCCATGCGCTGGTCGAGGGTTTACCCGGATTGGGTAAAACGTTGATGGTAAAAGCTTATGCCAAAGCCATTGGCGGTAGCTATCATCGAGTGCAGTTTACTCCAGACTTAATGCCTGCTGATATTACTGGGCATACACTATATGATATGCAAACTGGACAATGGAAAGTGCGTAAAGGTCCTGTATTTTGTAACTTGTTACTTGCTGATGAAATTAATCGTGCTTCTGCAAAAACACAGTCAGCACTGCTTGAGGTGATGCAAGAGCAACAGGTGACCATTGAAGGAACGACTTATGATGTCGAACAACCCTTTATTACCATTGCCACGCAAAATCCATTAGAGCATGAGGGCACTTATCCACTACCTGAAGCACAACTTGACCGCTTTTTATTTAATATCTTGATTGATTATCCAAGTGAGCAAGATGAAGCCTTAATGCTAAAAACAGTACTTGGTGGTCAGATTGGTGCAAGTTTGGATTTATCACAAGTGCCACAAGTGATGTCTCCAGAGCGCCTACTATTACTGCAAAAACTTACTGCTCAAGTCAGCATTGATGATCGCGTGGTACATTATGCACTACAAATCATCCGTGCCACCCGCCAGTATCATGGTATTGTGGCAGGCTCTGGACCTCGAGGGGGTATTGCGCTATTACGGGCTGCACGGGCAAATGCACTGCTTGATAGCCGTCATTATGTCATACCTGATGATGTGGTCGCTGTAGCAATACCTGTATTGCGTCATCGTGTCGCTTTAAGTGCAGACTACCAAATCGAAGGTGTGCGCCCTGAACAGGTCATCGCACAGATACTCAACTCTGTGCCAGCTCCTCGCCAATAAGTTAAGATAATATGGATACTCATTCAACAAACGCAACAGCAACCACAACAAAAATGGCTCAGCAAATACCACAGCCTAATGAGTCACTAAGTCTCTGGCAACGGATAAAACAGTTTCAGCCCAGTCATTACTTAGTGAAAGTGCTATTTATCTGGTGGTTGCTTGTGGTGCTGATGACTGCCTTGCAAATGATTCAAGGTACGAACGCATTGACACAGCTATTACAAGGGCTATGTATCGTTGCGCTTGTAATTATTGCTTTGTTGGTATTGGTTGATTGGCTAAGTCTTATTGCCATCAGTCAGGTAGAGAGCTTTCGTATTCAGCGTCATTATCCCAATAATGTACCAATTTACCATGAGTTAGACATTGAAGTTGAGTTAGCTTTTGATAATACACTTACTAAAAAAAGTATGGTACTACAGCTATTACAAAATCTAGGGATAGGAAAACATATACAACTGGAGTTTTATGATAGTTACCCTGATCAAGTAACCACATTACTTGATAGCGCAGAAGTCTCTAATGTACAGCAACAACTAGACAGTATGCCTGTTGTGATGAGTTTGGATATTTCTAATGGCACCCATACTGATACACACTCTAGCTTAATCATTCGCTATCCTGTCTTACCAATTGAACGGGGTACGGGATATTTTGGCGTTGCCTATTTGCAGTTATGGTCTCCATTTAAACTACTGAGACGACAAATCATACTGTCAGAAAATCCAGAGAGCATGACTGAGCTAGCAAATACAACAACAAAAACAAAATATTTGCGTGTCTTGGCAGATTTTTCAGGGTTGTTAAGCAATCAGCTGGCTGCGGTGTTTGAAAAAAGTAACGATGCAGGTATTCAGGCTTTGGCACAACAAGGGCATGGTAGTGATTTTTTAAAACTACGAGAATATAGTGCTGGTGATGCCATCCGCCAGATTGACTGGAAAGCCAGCTCTCGACATCGGCGTATGATGAGTAAAGCCTATGAAGAAGACAATGATCAGCAGATTATTTTATTGTTGGACTGTGGCGAGCAGATGCGCCACCAAGACCAAGCAAACATAGCTGATAGCCAAAATAGTGAGGGTAGGGGAGCTAGATATAAGACCATCACTGATAATGTAGTGCAGGCAGGTAGGCAACTTAGCTATTTTGATCAAGTACTAAACGCAGCTTTGCTCTTAGCTTATGTTGCTAATAAACAGGGAGATAGCGTTGGTCTGATGACCTTTGGTGGTGTCGATATGTATATACCACCCAAAAAAGGTGTCTCATTAATTCGTAATTTACTTAATGAAACTGCCGATATTAAGCCTACCATGCAAACCAGTGATTATTTTACAGCAGCAGAGACTCTAAGAAGTCAATTAAAGAAACGTAGTTTAGTGATTATTATCAGTAATACACGCAGTGAGGCAAATGACGAGCTGTCTCAAGCGATGCAGTTATTGTCGCATCAACATCAAGTGGTTTTTGCTAATTTAATTGAGCAAGATTTGGAGGAACGTCTACATGGTGATAATATGCCACAAAACTTTGAAGATGCCCTGTTATATCACTCATTAACTGGTTATGAACAATCTCGCCAGCTTTTACATCAGTATTTAAGCCAAAAAACAGGGGCATTATGTCTACAAACTACTGCAAATAGACTGCCTATACGATTAACACAGGCATATTTATCATTGAAGCGGTAGTTTTTGTGTTTCAATAAATAAGATTAATATTCATTTTAAAATAATACTCTCTATGATATTGTTAATAAATTTAATTTCATCATTAATCTCATCTTGATTTTTACCAAAAAAAATTAAAAACTCAATTAAAATATTAAGTTGCTCTTTATCGAAGCATATCAAGAGGTCTTCTAGTTTGCCATTCATACTTTCATCTCTTAGTCTAAAAAACCACCAAAAAATAGAGGTGTTATGTATTCTTTCATTAGGTTTTTCCAAAGTATTATAGATAACTGATGGGGTATAAAAATAGAATCCATTAGAGCTAACCTTACTAAAAGCAGTATAATGTATATTAAAATAATCAAATGGTATTTCTAACCAACTCTTATATACGTTCTGGAACTTCCTATTGTTTACAATGCTATTTAAAGCCTCTAAATAGTCATCTTTAAGCCAGTGGCAAATTTCAATTTTAAACTCTTCAAGATCTTTTGCTTTTCTATCTAATCTAATTTTATATGGGAAATCTGGAAAACCAAATTTCCTAATATAATTATCAGAGTAATCTAGTTCGGATAAAGTAGTAAAATTATCAAACTCTATTTGTTGAAAATATTTAGTTGTGAAAAACCTTATTAACTTTGGACTCATCTCTTATTTACCTATACCTAAAACTTACTGTAGAGAGTAACGTAAAGAGTTCCAATAAATAATATAAAGTAAATCAGTTTCCCATAGATTTTTTTATTATCTATACTATTTGGATTTGTTATTAGGTAAATATAAATTGGAACTATGATAGCTGAGAAAGCTATGAAAATTATCTTCATTTTAACGTTCCTAGTTGTTTGTTAGATTTTTACAATCAATAGCGTGGTATTCGCCTGCGATAATTTTCAATTATTCTATAAAAACTTTATAGATAACAAGTATAAAAATTGAAAACAATAAGGTATAGTGGGCATTAGTTTGTTTTCTAGTTCCATGAAGTTTACCTTCTGATTTTATAACTATATAAAAAATAATTAAAAATAAAAGTAGGAGTATGAGGTTTCTTTCATAGAATAATTTATAATCCATAGCATGTTCCCCATGAGTTAACTACTGAAACTCCTCCCATTACATTTCCTATTAATGCAAGTAGCCTAGATTTTGATTTTTTCTTTTTATCATCTCCTCCAAATTCAACATCACCCAGAGCAATGCCAATACTAAACATTAAACCAACCAAGAAGCAACCTATTATAAAGTTGTCATTTCTGTATTTATAAGCCATTACAGCAATTAAGATTGCAAATAAAGCTATAATTGGTCCTACTAGACCTAATATAAATGGTGCTGTCATTGATGCAGATATGGCTATTAAACCAGGGTTTGAAAGTGCAACAAAAGCACAAACTAGCATTGCCGCAGCTGCACTTCCTAATGCAAATGCAAATCCCCCATTCGCCCCACCACTAATCAAATAAGCCCCTGCACCAGAGTGGGGGTCAATAATGATATAACCAGCACCTTTCCAACCATTTAAATATAGCCCAAAATATATGCACTTGCTAAACAACCAGAAAATATTGTCAAAAATGTACCCTTTAGACCATATAAACTTTTAAGAGGTAAAACTACTGAAAGGTTGGGATTGAATGGAAATATATAAACCTTTATTTGATTATTATCAATACTGCTATTTAATACATCTAGTGCCTTGTAATAGCCATTCCTATAAACTCTTCCATAAGAATTTAATCCTTGACAGTTGTAAATCTCACCTTTATATGTAAAAGAATATGATATAAAAATACCATAGGTATCAATAAGTATTGTCTTTTTACCAATGGGTGCAATATCGGCTTTGACTACATCAGCTGTTACACGTGGAGCAAATAATATAAATAATATATCTATTACTATTAATATAGAGATGATAACTAAACCCATAAAACTAATCCAAAACATAGATTTAATAAGAAAATCCATATAGATTTGATTATAAATGTTATCATGCATAATAATATACCTTATTTTTTATACGACGGTATAATTTATAGGAAAAGATATTAGTGTTTATCCAAAAAGTTATAGTACTGATTGCAATAATACAAAGCATATATGCTAGTAATCCTAGAGGTCCTGAAACTATTGTAAGAGAGGCTATAATTCCAAATGCTAAAGTATTAACACTGATTTGTCCCATTTTATTTGTATTAGATAAACTATCATTATTAAAAACTAGTAAGTTTGCAACAAGTAATCCCAACCAACCTATCCGCTGACTTAATTTACTTAATTTTTCTAAATTACTCAGTTTAGCATCAGGATGAAAATTAGTTCTAATAACATATTCATTTTTACCGTACTTGACATTATCATATTTAAATTCTTTTATATCACTATCATAATCTGATAAACCTAACAGTAATGTTGAAATGAATAATATAATATCAGATAAAAATGGTAAATCAGTCCAACCCCCATCAAGCCCACCCCCAATATTATCTTTAGTAACCGTAAAAATAGTCTGACCCTGTTGGGCTGCGATACTGAGAGCTTTTACCGCACTAACTCCATCAGCCTCTTTTTCAGGTGTATCAGGATTATCAAACAACTGCTCAGGTACTAAGTTTTCATTTAAACTATAACTAGGACCTCTGGCTAAATTATAAGCCGTTAGTTTTTCTCTATCGTTATTTACCTCTACTTTAGTATGTAGGATTTTATCAATATCCATCACCACCCCACCCATTTTTACAGATAGGGGAATACCATAACGGTATTCAGGGGTGAGGTTAGTAGAAAAAGTACCATAAGTTAAATAAGGATACTGAACAATACCTGCCTGTTTTTGAGCAATGATATCTTGAGTATCATTGACTGCATAATAGCTTTGCACCCCAGCTTGTAGGATAGCCCCTGTTAGGTCATGTTTTGTTAAGCCATCTATTACAGATTGGTTTTTGGTTTGCTAGAATCCTTATGTTTCTTTTGTCTCTTTCGTCTTTTAAATAAAACAAATATATTAAGTAGTATTATAATTAAATAAAATAATACATAAGAAATACCTATTTCTCCAATAATACCAATGTAACAAGCACAGAGAAAGATTAATATAGTTAAGTATATTTCTATATTTTTCATAATATACCTTATAGACAATCTAAACCACGGCTAGATGATAAAGTCATACCACTAATTACAGCACCACTAGAGTTCACTACTGTTGCTTTTGCAATAAAGCGAGAAGTTATAATTTTACCGATGAAAATTTTAAAAAAGGCTTCACTAGCAAAAGCTTCCACAACTGTAGGAATTAAACCTACAACAGCAGCACCAATACCAAATCCAACAATGGAACAAGCTTTCTCTTCATCAGTTTGAAAAAGAATATTGTAGTAAGTGATAGCTATAGCAAGAATAAGTCCTAGAACAACTAGACCTGCGATGATTCCTAACGGTCCAAAAGCTAAGAGGAAAAGTGTAGCTGCAAAAGATGCACCTAAACCAAACCCTGCTATAAAAGCCCCATTCGCCCCACCACTAATCAAATAAGCCCCTGCACCATTATTGGGGTCAATAATGATATAACCAGCACCTTTCCAACCATGAAAATTGATATTATGCTCATGGGTGGTTACCTCATGCCCTGCATTAATGGCATTACGGATATCGGTCATTACATCAGAGCCAAGGTTTAACTGAGGTAATACTTCATTATAATTTTCACGAGTGATGGTAAATATCTTTTGACCTTGCTGAGACGCCAACTGAATGGCTTTTACAGCAGATACACCCTCGACTTCTTTTTCAGGTGTATCAGGATTATCAAACAACATCTCAGGGACAAGGTTTTCATTTAGCGACTCTCTAGGACCTTGACTGCGAATATAAGCACTTAACTTATCAGAACTATTATCTTTATCGACAGCCGTAGTCAAGATACGGTCAATATCCATTTGCATACCGCTATTTAGACTTGCCCCAAAGATAATGCCATAGCGTTGGGTAGGGTGTAAGTAAGTATGAAAAGTGCCATAGCTCATAAAGCGATTTTGCACCACATCGGCTTGCATTTGTGCAATATGGTCTTGCACATCATTGATAGCAAAATAGCTTTGTACACCAGCTTGTAGGATAGAGCCAGACAAATCATGCTTAGTGATACATTCGCCAGCGATAGCTATTTACGTAACTATAATTCTTAAACTTTCTGATTACTAATTACTTGTTTAAAAAAATATTGGATTTCATTCATATAGTCAGACATTAAGTATATGGTATACATAGGCATGTCATCAAAATCACTTTTGAATGTTGTAATATCATTATAATCCTCATCTATAACTGCTTTAATAATGTATTGTTCTAGATTATTTTTAGCAGAAAATATTGGATTACCATTTATATCATCAAATCCATCATGAAAATGTGTATTAAAGAAGGGGATAGTCCAGTTTTTTACATCCTCATTTATCTCGTATAGTATTTCATAAAATATATTATAAATATAAGATTCGATGATTTTGTATTCAGAATGATTACCTAGCCATTTTTTACTTAAATTCATATTTTTGATATTTTTCATTTTTTATCTTTATCCTTACTGCTTTACTTTATAGGTTAGTGATACCTAATATATTTATTTTAACTTCTTAACAATATCTCTAAAAAAAGGCTCTATTTTATTTGTATAGCCTGAGGTAACCCACAAGGTACTCATAGGTATATTATCAAAATCACTTTCATAAGATGAATAGCCAGTACTATTCTCTTCATATACAATTAATCTTACAATATAATTTTTTGGTATATTTCTGGCTGAAAATATAGGATTAGCATCCATCATTTTTTCACCATTTCTCCAAAATGTATTAAAAAATGGAATAACCCAGTCGTCTTTTTTGCTATATTCTTTATCTAATATATCAACGAATGCTTTTTCAATAGCATCCTCAACATATGTGTATTTGTTTAAATCACCTAACCATAAATTAGAAATATCAATATTTTTTAGGATATTCATTGGAAAGCCTTTCCTGTTCTTATTTCGATATCAACTCTCTCACTCCTTGTGTCCTTAACCAAAAAAGTGATAGAGACTTTATCACAACCATTAGTCACCCTACACTGTATAATGAATCTCTGAGCTTTGAGAAATGCTTTTTCTCTAATTTTCAGTTCTTGTTTAGGTAGTTTGGCTTTTAGCTCTTCTAGCATGGCTAAGCCTTCTTCCATGGTTGGAGGAGTTTCTCTAGCCCAAGGAACGGACTCTTCAAGTTTTTGTCCTTGTGCCTGAATTCTACCTCTATGAAGGAAACATTCATCTTTTTTCTGGTTGTTTGCTGCTTGAGCGGTAGCAGAATACATTGCAAAAAGTGTTGTCATAATAGGAACGGCGATAGGGGTTGCCGTTCCAAAAGAGCCAGCTTCAGCAGAAAGTACAGCAAATATTAATATAGATATTACAATAATCGCTGCAAAATTTAATATAGCTTCTTTATTACATTCATAAAACTTATTTATTTGAGCAATTGCATTTGCTATTACTGCTTTAGCTCTAACATAATACTTTCCCATGCTCTCAACATTATCACTATTTAGCCACTTAAAAGATGGTGCGAAAGCACTTAACGAAAATCCTAAACCTCTACTATCTTTAATAAAAGTAGCACCCCCATCAAGCCCACCCCCGATCATATAAGCCCCTGCACCAGAGTAGGGGTCTAAGATGGTATAACCAGTACCCGTCCAACCGTTTAACGTAATCGGACGCTCACTAACTGTTACCGTCTTACCAGCATTGATACCATTGCGGATATCTCTCATAACCACATCACTATGACTTAGCTTAGGTAACACCTCAGCATAATTATCTTTAGTAACCGTAAAAATAGTCTGACCCTGTTGAGCTGCGATACTAAGAGCTTTCACTGCACTAACCCCATCAGCCTCTTTTTCAGGTGTATCAGGATTATCAAACAACTGCTCAGGTACTAAGTTTTCATTTAAACTATAACTAGGACCTCTGGCTAAATTATAAGCCGTTAGTTTTTCTCTATCGTTATTTACCTCTACTTTGGTATGTAGGATTTTATCAATATCCATCACCACCCCACCCATTTTTACAGATAGGGGAATACCATAACGGTATTCAGGAGTGAGGTTAGTAGAAAAAGTACCATAAGTTAAATAAGGATACTGAACAATGCCTGCCTGTTTTTGAGCAATGATATCTTGAGTATCATTGACTGCATAATAGCTTTGCACCCCAGCTTGTAGGATAGCCCCTGTTAGGTCGTGTTTGGTTAAGCCATCTAGAGCAGTTTGATTTTCAGTTTTTTGGTACTGTTCTAGTTTGTCTTTAGTGGTTTCTAGTGTTTCTTTAGTAGTCTCTAATTGCTGTTGGCTAAGTCCTTGTAGGTCATAACCAATAGCGTGGTATTCGCCTGCGATAACTTCTTTGTCAGTACCACCATTTACATTACCATGAGGGCTACTGATATTGATCTTTCCGTTAATGGTTTCACCCAGTTTAAAAACACCACCTGTTGCCAGTACCTCTCCATCTAGCGTAATCTCTGGTGTCATGCTGATATTAGTAGGTAGGCTATTTGGTAGAGTGCCATTTTTATCTTTAGGTAGATAACCCAATAATCTGTCTTCATCTGCTTGCGTAGCAGGTTTAAACGATAAGGCTAAGGGTTTGCCTTGTAAATCAACCGTTGCAATTTTGACACTAAGTGCAGGACCATCCAGATTGTTATAACTACTACCACCAAACAAACCATAGCTATTTTTATATAACGACATACTAAAATAATGCCGCATTCCCTCAGGTAATGTTTGATAATCACTAATCACCGTTTTGACTTGATAAGGCAAGATAGGACTTAGCATTTGGCTAGGGTAGGGGTTAATACTACTTGTGCCTAATACCTCACCAACAGTCGCATCAGGGTGGTTTTGCTCAAGATAAGTTTTGACCTGTGCTTGATACGCCTCAATGGCTTGATTGACCGCCCCTTGGTTAAGGTTTTGTACACTGCCTTGCTGCTCATTGATGGTTGCTCCTTCTGTGGCTTTATCAATCAAGCTTTGGGCATCAAAGGGGACAGCCTTGGCAATATCAATGCCTTGTGTACGGGTATAAGATTTATAACTGGCATCAAGTGGTATCCATTGTGTCTGTCCACTGGCACTTTATTCCACTTGGACAATTACATTTATCAATCTTATCTGCTGCATTAGCATAGCTCATACTACCAAGCATTGCGACTGTACTTACAATCATAGTTCGCATCGTTGCCCTAGCAGGAGCTACCAATTCTAGAACATCTGAATTAATTATTACGCAAATTGAATACATGTAGTAGCTTGCAATCGCTAAATATTATAAGTGTTGCATTAAGATAGATTTAATGTGCTAATACTTATTGTTAATTTTATATAGAGTATAAGCTTTTTTTAAATTTATCTTTTCCATATAATCAATATAGTCCTCTTCAAGCATTTTTTCTATACATTCCATCCAAACTCTAATTTGCTCTTCATTTAAACAATCAAAAAATTTCTTACAGTACAAATTTGTATGTGCCTCCTCTAATTTTAACTCCATACCTCCTATCCAGCACCAAGAATAGAGAGATGTGTCACATAATAATACAGGATTTGTACAATATTCCCATAAGAAATAAGCAAGGTAATATTTGTAAGCCTTAGGTGATATAAGTTCATATATCGTGTAGTGATCATTCATATAATCAGTTGTGATATATTTCCAGTTTTTAAAGCGTTCTATAGGATATTTTTTGTCATCAATAAAATTTCTTAGAATATTCATACTGTCCTCAGACCAGCATTGAGCCATTTTTTTAAAATGCTCGTCATTAAACAAATGCTTATTGATTTTATCCATAGAATAACCAATATCATTCATATGCAGTTCTATAACAGATGTTTCATTATCTAAATGACAGTTAGCAAATGCTGATTCTATTTTTTTTAACATAAATCACCTATTTTTTAATGGGCATGCTTTTACATTCTTTTGCTCTTTTAAATGCTAATTTCTCTTGTTGTATGTGTTGTGGTCAAGTTTTTTTAGACACTGGTTAAGAGGTTTTAGTTAAAAAATAGTCTCTCTTTTTCAGCAGGGGTTAGATTATCGTTATGTTGATGAGGACGAACGTTACGATAATAACCCCAAATGTAGTCCGTTATATCCTTTGTTGCTTCAGCCTGACTTGCATAGCCATACTTTGGCATCCACTCTGTCTTAAAGCTTCTAAAGAACCTTTCGGTAGGTGCGTTGTCCCAGCAGTTGCCTTTTCTAGACATACTGTGTGTCATCTCTTCACACCCTGCAACAGCATCAGCAAAATACTTGCTCGTATAATGGCTACCTTGATCAGAATGAAACAGCACACCTTTGGGCTGTAAACGTGACTCATATGCCATCATCAACGCCTTACTGGTCAACTCACTATCAGGTGAGTTAGATACTGAGAATCCAATAATATTGCGTGCATACAGATCAATAACGACTGCTAGATAGCACCATCCGCCTTTGATACGAATATAAGTGACATCACCTGTCCAGACTTGATTTGGTGTTATGGGAGTAAAGTCTCTGTTCAATACGTTGTCATATGTTTTGTGTGCTTGATCTTGCTGTTTGTAGCTATGTTTCCTTTGTTTACTGACCAATCCCATGCCTTTCATGAGCTTACCCGCTTTGTATCGAGTCAGTTTGATACCATGTTGCCCAGTGATGATACTACTGATGGTTCTAGACCCTGCTGAGCCTCTAGAGTCATTAAAAACCTGCCGTATCAGTACTTTGAGCTTGACCAGTTCACAGTCTATGGGTATAGGTTTGATACGCCAGTAATAGCTACTACGTACGATGCCAAATAGCTCACATAGCTTAGCTTTGCTGATAGCTTCACCTTCTGGTTGCTCTGCTAGGTTTTTGATTATCTGTATACGTTCAGACTGTCCCCAGCTAGCAGAGCCGATGCCTTTTTTAAGATATCTCTCTCTAACTTAAGCTGTTTGATCTCTTTACGTAGTCTTTGTATTTCTAGCTGTTCGTCTGTGAGGGCTTTGCCTGTTTCTGGGGTAATGCCTTGTTGTTCTTTGCGGTATTTATATACCCAATTTTCTAGACTCTTTTTGCTAATACCTAGTGAGTCTGATACTTCTGGTATTTTTCTACCCTGTTCTTCGACTAAACTGATCGCTTCAAGCTTGAACTCTCGGCTATATCTTTTGCGTTTACTGGTCATACTGTTTCTCCTTTTTTACTGGTAGTATAACCTCTTATTTGTTGTCTAACTTTATTATGCCACTACA
>NZ_VEWM01000006.1 GCF_020662265.1 Psychrobacter sp. I-STPA6b | reverse complement strand
TTTACCTATAGTTTCATTTAAGTCTAAAACTCCAGTGTCTATATGATAGGTCCAACGACCCAGATTAGAAGCTCTCATGGCTAACTCTAGTTGGTGTTTTGTTTTTTGTACTTCTTCTAGTTCTTCAATAACCGCACCTACATCTCGAGTAATACAAAGCAAGCCACCATCGTCAAAAGTAGTGAGTGAAATTTCTTGTCTAATGGGCTTTTTATTTTTAGTAATTCCGTAGGTAATTCCCTTCCAACTTCCATTTTTTAGTAACATAGGGAAGTACTCTTTTTCAATTAAGGTTGCTTCACTTTCTTCATAAATGGTTTTCCAATGTTTACCTATCAAGTCGCCGCTTTCATATTCCAATATTTCGGCATGTGATTTATTCATATAGTAGTAGTTGCCTGTGTTGTCTAGCAAAGCAATACCTACCGGACTTTTTTCTAAAGCACTCATCATCCTGTCAAGCAAATAATCTTTTTGCTTTAATTCGGT
>NZ_VEWM01000101.1 GCF_020662265.1 Psychrobacter sp. I-STPA6b | reverse complement strand
GTAGGTGATGGTATTGCTCGTGTTTATGGTTTGTCTAATGTACAATATGGTGAATTAGTAGAATTCGATAACGGATTAGAAGGAATCGTATTAAACTTAGAAGAAGATAATGCAGGTGTTGTATTATTAGGTGCTTCTACATCAGTAAGAGAAGGTTCTGTTGTTAAACGTACAGAAAGAATTGCTTCTTTAAGAGCTGGAGAAGGTATTGTAGGACGTGTTGTAAATACTTTAGGTCAGCCAATTGATGGTAAAGGACCAATTGAAGGTACAACTTACCAAATGCCTTTAGAGCGTAGAGCTCCTGGGGTTATTTATCGTGAGCCTGTAACTGAACCAATGCAAACTGGTATCAAATCTATTGATGCTATGATTCCTGTAGGACGTGGTCAACGTGAGTTAATCATTGGAGACCGTCAAACTGGTAAATCTACAGTTGCTATTGATACTATTTTAAATCAAAAAGAATTTTACGATGCTGGTAACCCAGTATAT
>NZ_VEWM01000034.1 GCF_020662265.1 Psychrobacter sp. I-STPA6b | reverse complement strand
ATATGAAACACTATCATTACATTTTTACAGGTTCAGGATTATCGGCTTTAATGACTGTTTATGAAATGATTTTATCCGGAAAATTTAATGATAAAACCATTTTGTTATTGGATGAAAATCCTAAAAAAAGCAACGATAGAACTTGGTGTTTTTGGGATAATTCTTCTCTTTTTGATGAAATTGTTTCTAAAAAATGGGATGTTGCGCTTTTTGCTGATTCCACTTTTAGAAGAGATTTAGATTTGAATCCGTACCAATATAAAATGATTCGCGGATTGGATTTTTATAATTTGGTTTTCGATTTAATTTCGAAACACGAAAACATTCATTTTGCAAACCAAAAAGTTACTGATTTTGAAGAATTAGGCAATCATTGCATCGTAAAAACTGAAACCGAAAGTTATACTTGCAACAAAATTTTTAATTCGATTTACAACCCAAATCTTGCAAAAAATCAATCGAAATATCCATTATTGCAACAACATTTTATTGGTT
>NZ_VEWM01000051.1 GCF_020662265.1 Psychrobacter sp. I-STPA6b | reverse complement strand
GATCTATCCATGATGGGTAGTAAAAGTAGTCAATAATAAATAAGCACCCAATCTTGGGTGCTTGTTTAGTAGCAATTGTAGGCTAAATTTGGTCTTCTTTAATCGCATAGATGCCAGGCAGATGACGCAAATAGCCATGAAAATCCATACCACAGCCATACACATAGCGATCAGCAACGTCGATACCGACAAAATCAACATTAAAATCTTTAACTTTGCGGTCATGTTCTTTATTAAGAAGCACGCAGCAGTTTATTGAGGCTGGATTTTCGATTTTTAACTCTTCTACAATGGCTTTTAAGGTGATACCTTCATCAAAGATATCATCGATCAGCAGAACGTGCTCATTGGTTAACTCTACGTCGGGTCGATAGTTCCACGTCAGCTCATTAGTACCTTGATTATCACGGTAGCGGGTAGCATGAATATAGTGCATACGATGATAGAAAGTCAGCTGAGTGAGTAGCTGACCTGCTGGGATTAGACCACCATTCATG
>NZ_VEWM01000005.1 GCF_020662265.1 Psychrobacter sp. I-STPA6b | reverse complement strand
ATTATATAGATCGTAATTTTATTGAAGGCAAACTTTGCATATTTGTTGATGATATCAAAATAACAGGAAGTCATGAACATACCGTAAATAAAATCCTGGACCAATATGAGGTAAAGGGAGATTTTGTGTTTGTGTATTTTGCAGAATTAATAAACAAAGACATTCATCCCAAAATAGAAAATCATTACAATTATTTTGCTGTTAAAAGTGTAGAAGATATTGTTTCAATAGTAAATAGTGAAGATTTTCAATACAACACCCGAATCGTAAAATTTATTTTAAGCATGGATGATAAACAGTTTGCTTATCTGATCTCTAATATTTCAAGAAAGAAAAGCAACGAATTATTTCATCTTGCGATAAGTAATAATTACCATCAAATTTTAGAATATAAAAAGAATATTAACGTAATAAAAATAGATTAGACTATGGCTATCAATTTGCAAAAAGGACAAAGGGAAAATATAAATGCACCAAAATTTACTATTGGTTTAGGAT
>NZ_VEWM01000085.1 GCF_020662265.1 Psychrobacter sp. I-STPA6b | reverse complement strand
TCCCGAGTGTTAGTATTGATGCAATGTCAGATATGGGTGATGACTTGAAAATCAATGTATTTGAAGAAGCTGTAAATAAAAACAGTAAAGTATTATTATTCTGGTATCCAAAAGATTTTACTTTCGTTTGCCCTACAGAATTACACGCTTTTCAAGCGGCTTTACCTGAGTTTGAAAAAAGAAATACAATTGTTATTGGTGCATCATGCGATACAAATGAGGTTCACTTTGCATGGTTAAACACTCCAAAAGATAACGGTGGTATTGAAGGTGTAACTTATCCAATTTTAGCTGATACGCATAGACATTTATCTAACATTTTAGGCATTCTTGATCAAGAGGTTGAATACGATGAAGAAGGAAATGAAGTATTTACAGGTTCAAATGTTTCTTTCAGAGCAACTTACTTAATCGACGAAACTGGTAAGGTTTTCCACGAAAGTGTAAACGATATGCCACTTGGTAGAAACGTTAAAGAATATTTACGTTTAATTGATGCTTATGC
>NZ_VEWM01000038.1 GCF_020662265.1 Psychrobacter sp. I-STPA6b | reverse complement strand
AGCCAGCGCTCGCCGAGGCCATCAATGTCGATAGCGCGGCGCGAGACGAAGTGAATCAGCGCCTCTTGCTGCTGGGCAGGACAAAATAGCCCGCCAGAACAGCGCGCTAAGGCTTCCCCTTCTGGCAGCACAACAGGCGAGTCGCAGACAGGGCATTCTTTAGGCAGGGTAACGGGCTTAGTGCCTTCGGGGCGCATGTCATGCCAGACGCGGGTGACTTTAGGGATGACGTCGCCTGCGCGGTGCACGCTGACGGTATCGCCGGCGCGCACGTCCAAGCGCTGAATCTCGCAGAAGTTATGCAAGGTCACATTACTCACGGTGACGCCGCCGACTTGTACAGGCTCGAGCTTACCGACTGGGGTAATCTGACCGGTGCGACCAACTTGCCACTCGATATTGTTAAGGGTAGTCATGACCGTCTCGGCAGGGAATTTATAGGCCGTCGCCCAGCGTGGCTCACGCGAGAGGAATCCTAACTGGCTTTGCAGCGCTAAATCATTGACC
>NZ_VEWM01000138.1 GCF_020662265.1 Psychrobacter sp. I-STPA6b | reverse complement strand
ATTTTAGGACCATTGACCAATCCTGCTGGCGTCCCTAATCTTGTCATTGGGGTCTTTACTGATAAACTTTGTGAACCTCTAGCCAATGTGATGAAAAACCTTGATGCCAATCACGTCATGGTCGTCGGTGCCCAAGATGGTCTTGACGAGATTAGCTTAGCAACCTCGACCACCGTGGCCGAGTTAAAAGATGGTGAGGTGAGCGTCCATGAGATTGTGCCTGAAGATGCGGGTATTGAATCCCAGACCTTGATTGGTCTTAACGTTGACTCCCCCGCTGATAGTCTGGCGCTAATCCGTGATGCGCTATCTGGTACGGATACTAGCAATCACCGAATATTAAAAGCACGTGATATGATTGCACTGAACGCGGGCGCGGCTATCTATGTCGCAGGGCTAGCCAGCAACTATGCTAATGGTGTCAGCCGCGCACAAACCGTCATTCAAAATGGCATGGCATTGACTAAGCTTGAGGAGCTAGCCACTTTTACCCAGTCCCTTGGATAAAAT
>NZ_VEWM01000140.1 GCF_020662265.1 Psychrobacter sp. I-STPA6b | reverse complement strand
ATAGAGGTTTAAGTACTGCTGTTGGTGATGAAGGTGGATTTGCTCCAAATCTTGCAGGTGGAACTGAAGACGCTTTGGATACCATTAAACTTGCAGTTGAAAATGCTGGATATAAATTTGGTGACGAAATTATGTTGGCTTTGGACTGCGCTGCTTCTGAATTTTATGTAAACGGAAATTACGATTACACTAAATTTGAAGGTGAAACTGGAAAAATAAGAACTTCTAGAGAGCAAGCAGAATATTTAGCTTCGCTTGCTACAAATTATCCAATTATTTCTATTGAAGACGGAATGTACGAAGACGATTGGGAAGGTTGGAAGTATTTAACTGAACTAATTGGAGATAAAACACAACTTGTAGGTGACGATCTATTTGTAACCAATGTAGAGCGTTTGTCTCGCGGAATTAACGAAGGAATTGCAAATTCAATTTTGGTAAAAGTAAACCAAATCGGAACTTTAACGGAAACTATCGCAGCGGTTAACATGGCTCACAATGCAGGATATACA
>NZ_VEWM01000057.1 GCF_020662265.1 Psychrobacter sp. I-STPA6b | reverse complement strand
ATCAGCAAGCAGTTCATTTAACCAAGCTTCATCCTGATCTGGATTTGTCGGTATTTCTTCTGCTTGTGTAGTCTTGTCGTCTTCATCTAATTCTAAGGTAAACTCTTCAGATAATTCACTAGTCTCTTCTATATTTTCTATAGAAGCAGTTTCTACACTTGAAACTTCATCTGCAATAGAAACAGGAGCATCAACATTTTCTGTAGAAGTTGTTTCTGATTCATCATCAGCAAGCAGTTCATTTAACCAAGCTTCATCCTGATCTGGGTTTACAGGGGTTTCTTCTGCTTGTGTAGTCTTGTCGTCTTCATCTAATTCTAAGGTAAACTCTTCAGATGATTCGTTAGGCTGTTCTAAATCTTCTGCTGGTGCAGTCTCTTCACTTGAAACCTCATCTTCCATAGAAACAGGAGCATCAACAGTCTCTGTAGAAGTTGTTTCTGATTCATCATCAGCAAGCAGTTCATTTAACCAAGCTTCATCCTGATCTGGATTTACAGGGGTTTCTTCTACTTGTGTAGTCTTGTCGTCTTCATCTAATTCTAAGGTAAACTCTTCGGATGATTCGTTAGGCTGTTCTAAATCTTCTGCTGGTGCAGTATCTTCTACACTTGAAACTTCATCTGCAATAGAAACAGGAGCATCAACATTTTCTGTAGAAGTTTTTTCTGATTCATTATCAGCAAGCAGTTCATTTAACCAAGCTTCATCCTGATCTGGATTTGTCGGTATTTCTTCTGCTTGTGTAGTCTTGTTGTCTTCATCTAATTCTAGAGTAAAAGGCTCTTCGGATGAGTCGTTAGGCTGTTCTAAATCTTCTACAGAAGCAGTTTCTACACTTGAAACCTCATCTTCCATAGAAACAGGAGCATCAACATTTTCTGTAGAAGTTGTTTCTGATTCATCATCAGCAAGTAGTTCGTTTAACCAAGCTTCATCCTGATCTGGATTTGTCGGTGTTTCTTCGGTATCAGCAGTGACTGTGTCTTCTTGTGTAGGTGTTTCGTCATCATCAGCTAATAGTTGGCTGATCCAGTCTTCATCTTCAAAAGCGTTATTGTTATCGTCATTGCTCTTTATACTTGGTATTCCAATAGGGACAGGTGTATCTTTTACAACTTTAATATTATTGATAGATACATCTCTCTTGACCGTAATGGATTTTGTATCTTTTTGATTATTATTTTCGTCTTGTGATGTTATAGGCATGTTGTTATCAGTATTGTCAGTATTGAGCGCTTCTGTTGAGTTACCTATAGGTTGCTCATTAGTTTGAGAACCAGCAGTATCTATTTTTGGCGCTGTCATTTTGGGAGTTGCTTTTGTTGGAGTGGCAGTAGTTGCGGTGTTGATAACTTGCTGAGCTTGTTTTTCAGGTGAGTCTGTAGGTAAAGGTTGTTGAGTATTTATGTTTTGTTTTATTGTATTGCTATTATCATTGTGCATGACATAGTCTTGGACCTTATCATTTATGATATGGTTCACTGTTTCTGCTTCTGTCGTCGTTATATTTTTTTGAATGATCTCATTAATTAGATGTGTTGTATTTGTTGGTAAAATTTTAGTAGAAGCGGTTGATGGTATGGTAGTGTTATTATGACCAGCTGTTTTAGTGGTCTTTTTGGTAATATGAGCTGTTGCTTTATTAGATAATGGTTTTTGTAAGTTAACACTGGTTGATGATAGCTTTTCATTTGTCAGCTGTTTAATGTTGCGATCAAGTCGGTTTCTGATTTTTTTTATATCAGATGGATCTATGGTGTATTCAGTATTTTTAGTTTTTGCGCGCGATTTTGCTGACTTTTTAGCACGTGAAGTCATTTGAGCAGGATACTCAGGATAATGTTTGACTGATTTTCTAATATCAGCTTTTTTATTACGGTTTGTTGCAGTTTGCTGAGTAAGTGTTTGTTGACATTTTTCACAATGCGCTTTTTTTGCTAATGGTATGGTAACTAGGTGAGCATGAATTGGGTATGTATATTGGCATTGTGCGCAACAGGTTGTCTGGTTGCTGGATGTGAGCTGATCAACACCAAATACAAATGTTGTATGGCATTTAGGGCATCGGGCTTTCAGATAATTATCCATAAGTATCTACAGTATACTGATGCCATAATTGGCAAGTTGACTTATGTTATTAAACCAATATATTGATTATGCTAACTTAATTTAGTACTTCATAAAACTATAAATAGTGAAGCTTTTTATAAATTTCCATCATTAATAACATCGAATATTATGCCAGACTAGCAGGTTAGGTATGCTTACTTTGCCTAAATGCTGGCATAATACTTGCTCTCTATCATATAAAGTAATTTTTTATTTATATTGACCGATACAGACCGTGAGTATAAATCATAACTAAAAGCTCATGGCTACTCAATTAAAGTCCGATGATAAGTGATAAAAATAGCATAATATCTATCTTCACTATTTATTTATATTAACATATGTAAAATTATATTACTATCCAGCAAAAATGCCAGATAAACGGTGCCAATGTTTGTCAGTATCATTGCTAAAAGCATGAGAGCCGTCGAGTGTAAACCATGGCGCAAATGCTTGTTTAACATCATTAAGTTGTGGTTCAATTAGTCCAGCTAACACAATCTGACCTTGTGGTTTTATCAGTGTTGCAAAGTAGGGTGCAAGTTGCATCAGTGGTTTGGCTAAGATATTTGCTGTGATGATATCGACAGGCATCAGATTTTGTTCTTTACGATAAGCATCAAATTCTTCTGGTAAGAATGTCATGATTTTTTGTGCAACATGATTGCGCTCAGCATTTTGTTTTGTTGCTAGGACAGCTTGTGGGTCAATATCGACAGCATAGACTTGCTTTGCTCCTAGAAGTAGTGCTGCTATTCCAAGGATGCCTGAGCCACATCCATAGTCAATAATGATTTTATCCTGTAAGTCTTGTTCAGTAAGCCAGTCAAGACAAAGACGAGTGGTGGCATGATAACCTGTACCAAAGGCAAGACCGGGGTCCATGATGATATTGGTTGCTTTAGGATTCGGTGGTGTTATCCAGTTTGGAACAATCCATAGGTTATTGGCGCATTCGATAGGATGATAGTGTGTCATCCATTCTCTTTCCCAGTCTTTGTCAGCAACTTGGCTTATCCAAACACGACTGGCATTAATTTGGCTGGCAATTTCTTGTGCAAGTGCTTCAATTTCTTGAGCCATTTCAGCACTAAAAATACCAGTAACAATCACATCATCCCAAAGGGGGGATTGTCCGGGCATGGGTTCAAATAATGGTTGATCACCAGCATCTTCTAAGACTATAGATAAGACCTGCGACTCTAGTAGTAGGCTTTCTGCTAAGTCGACTTGGTCTTTTGGGCATTGTAAGTGTAGTTGTTGCCATTGCATGATAGTTCGTTCCTTAAAAAAATTGATATGGCTTGTTGATGAGTGTTGGTTATGACATGTAATGAGCATTAACGTAGTGCGTTTTGTGCCTCTTGAATTACTCTTGGATTATTTTGCTGCTGTCCTGAGCGTAAGATAATTTGCCATAAGGCGCGTCTACGTTCAGGAGATTGAGCCACGATTAAGCCTCGGCGTGCCATGGCTTCAGCTTTACGAGGTTGGTTTTTTTTCAGTGCTACTTGTCCAAGATAAAAGTAAACTGCCGATGACTGTGGTGCAAGACGTTGAGCACGAGTAAAGCTGTTTTCTGCTGCGTTTAGTTGGTTGGCTTGCAGTTGTGAGACACCAATGTCCATGAGTTGACGAAAGGCTGGTAAGTTGTCACCTGTGTTGAGTATTCTGGTGTGACCAGTGTTATTTTGTGAGTTCTCTCTGGCTCGCTCCAGTAATATTTGTCGAGTCGTCTCTGGGTCGGGTTTAGGAATGGTAACGATGACTACTGGTGCAGTGGGCGTGTCAGTTGTTTGCGCTTCTATACTTGTGCTAGGTGGTTGTTCTGATACGTTGGGTGTGGGTTGTGTTAGTATACTTGGGTCAGGATTATTTGTATCTAAAGAGGAAGATGATGGGGTTGGTGATTTTGTTTCAGGAGTATGAGAAGGCGTAACATAGTCTTTTGGTGCTGTACCGATTTTATCGTCTTCTATAGTAGTTGTAGTATGACTATTAGGTGACTGCTCATTAGTGTTTGTAGAGTCAATAGTAGTAATAGTGTTCTGAGTATGTTGTGGGGATGTCGCTTCACTAGCTGTGTGCTGTGGTTGAGATGTTATGTGTGGCTGTGGTGATGTCTGCTGTACAGCTGGTACACTTTGACAGGCACAGATCAATATTGCCATGCTCAGAATGATAAGAGCTTGTATGGGGCTATGTGGTCTTAAAGTAAATTTTTCCTGCTGTGACACAGCCAGTGGTGATTTCGGTAGATGCATCATTTTGGCACTCATGTGTAATGGTTATGGTTCTTATTGCAATGCTAGTTAATGATAAGGGCTGGGAAAATCCAGCCCTATCTATTTGTTGCGAGTGATACCGATATAATGGGATAGATTACATGGTTTTAGAACCACTCTAACGCTTTATCATACCATGTGTCACTGGTCTCGTTATTATTCTCATCGGAAGATTCAATGACTTCTTGCGATTCATCATTTGTAAAGGAATCTCCTTCTTCTTGTTGGATGGCTGCTTGTTGTTGTTCAAGCCATGACATTTGTGTTCGCAGGCGCTCTTGCTCATACATCTCTACCGCACAGTCACTGGCTTCTTTAGGGATAGAGGCAGATAAGACTGGTAGGTAGACTGCATTTTCACAGCTTTCTCGTGATAATTTGCCAGTTCCATTTTCCAGCCATAGCCATTCAATACCATCGGGCTGTACAGGTGCAACTGGAGATAATTTTAGGCGTTTCATATAGTCTATCCAAACGGGTAGCGCACCACTACCACCACTTAGCCCGATAGGTTTGTTGTCATCTCGTCCAACCCAAACAACACTGACATAGTTACCACTATATCCAGCAAACCAAGCATCACGATAGTCATTGGTTGTACCTGTTTTTCCTGCTAGGTTTAGATTTTTTCCAAGAGATTGTGCGCGAGTGGCTGTACCATTGTTAACAACTTGCTGTAGGGCATAGTTTGTTAAAAAGTTAACATCAGTTGGAACGGCTTGTTTGGTATTTAAGCCTGTACGTTGTAAGACTTGACCACGGTTATCAACGACACTACGGATACTATGAATACTAGTGTGAAATCCACCAGAAGCAAATACTTGATACATACCGAGCATATCCATTGGACTCAGATTGACAGAGCCAAGGAAAATTGAGGGATAGGTTGGCAGCTTTTCTTTGATACCAAGGCGGTGCAACTGGTTAACAAATGTGCCAACGCCAAACTCCATACCTGTATTAACTGCAGCTTGGTTATAGGATTTTGCTAAAGCTTGGGTAAGTGGTACATAGCCATGATCTCGTCCACCATAGTTTTTTGGTGACCAAACAGAGTTATTACTTAAGGTGATAGAAACGGGGTTATCATTGACAGGACTGGCTAGATTATATTTGCCAGACGCTAGTGCTGTCATATAAATAACAGGTTTTAATAGTGAGCCAACTTGTCGTTTGGCATCAATAGCACGGTTAAACCCTGTAAACTCACTACCACTACCAACCACAGATAATAGTTCACCTGTATCAGGATTCGCACTGACCAATGCTGCTTGTAGCTCTGTAGTTTTATTGCTGGTTTTACGCAGGCGACCCAATTCTTTTTCTACAGCATTATCTGCTGCTAGTTGGGCAATTGGATTTAGGGTACTAAATATGCGTAGCCCCTCATTTTTTAGGTCATCTTGGTGATATACCTGATTTAGTTCACGCTTCACAATATCTAAAAAATCAGGGAAGCGACTTTTACCGACGTTGGGTTTTTCAATCACATCTAATGGCTGAGCAATGGCTTGATCATAGGTTTCTTGGTCTATTTTGCCTGTTACTAGCATATTGTGTAAGACCGTATCACGGCGATTTTTTGCTGTTTCAGGATTGCGGCGAGGGTTGTATTGTGTTGGACCTTTTGCCAAGCCAACCAGCATTGCTTGTTGGTCAAGACGAAGTTCATTTAGTGGCTGATTGAAATAAAACTGAGCTGCCAGACCAAAACCGTTGATAGAGCGGTTACCATTTTGACCAAGATTAATTTCGTTAAGATAGGTTTGTAAAATGGCACGTTTATCGTAATGTAGCTCAAGTAATAGTGCCATAATGGCTTCGTTTGCTTTGCGTTTTAGTGTACGGTCTGAATTTAGATAGAAGTTTTTAATCAGCTGTTGAGTGATGGTTGAGCCACCCTGCATAGATTTACCAGAGAAGTTGTTATAGACAGCTCGTCCTATACCACGTAATGATACACCTTTATGTTCATAAAACCCTCTGTCTTCTGTGGCAATAAGAGCATCAATCAGCGTAGGGGGGATATCATCAATAGAGACTACCAGTCGGTCTTCATTATTATCAGGATAAATACCACCAATAGTGACTGGCTCTAGACGAACAATACCCAGTCGATTTGGTTGGGTACTTTGTATATTGGCAACTTTACCATTTGCTAATTTAAGTTTAATGATTTGTTCTTCATCAACATCATTAGCACTATAACTAAAGCCACGAGTATGGATAAAGTATTCACTGCCTGCTTTATGATAAGTACCTGTCCGTTCATATTGTTGGTTGCTACGGTAGTTAAGCAATTCTAACCATGTATCCAAGTCACTTTGGGTGACAGGTGCACCTTGATATAGCTCAAGTGGTTGTGAGAAGACTTTGGCAGGTATGTTCCAGCGCTTACCCTCAAACTTTGTTGTAATGGTCTTATCAAGCTTGAGCACATATAGTGTTAGCATGATCATACCAATAATGATAATAACTAAGAATAAAAACCCAATAACAGAGCCTTTTTGGGCTTGTTTTGATGGATGTTGAGCTGGTGATATAGAAGTACGTTTATGAGAATCTTGCACAGACGATTACCAAATTGACTAAAAACTGTCTAATGATGACTTAAAAAAGGTGTATTTTCAATAATATCATAGTAAATATCAGTAGTATTCCTACAGATTTGTACGTTTTCATGATTTTTTCACTTTTGAATAATCTCAAAGGTAAGGTAATGAAAACTGCTACAATATGACTTTCCATCTTGGCATTTGATTTTATTGTTAGCTATGAAAAATTCACAAGCTCCGTCAAGCTCTACTTCTAATAGTTCTTCTACTGAACCAGTATCTTCAGCATTATTTGAGCAATTGATCATCCCTGATAAAGGCTATTGCTTTCATTGTGGAGACCCTGTGCCAACGCCACCTTTTTTTGCAACAGTACTTGGCAAGTCTCGTGAGATGTGCTGTTTGGGCTGTCAGCTTGCTAGTGAAAGTATCGTAGAAGCAGGACTTGAGCAGTATTATTTAGATCGTACAGAGATTAATCGTACTGCCAGTCTACCAATACAGATGACACAGCTAGAGGCATATGATCATGAGGAAGTTAAGTCGCAGTTTGTATATGCACAAGATGGTTTATCAGTAGCAGAGCTGTCCGTTAACAATTTACGCTGTGCAGCTTGTACTTGGTTGATTGAGACTCGGCTTTATGAGTTGGACGGTGTCTCACAATGTCAAGTCAACCTGACCAATCAGCGTATGCGAGTTATCTGGGATGAGGCAAAATTGCCAATTAGTCGCATTTTGGGAACGATTAATCAAATAGGCTATGATGCCAGACCATATCGACAAGATACACATGAAGCCATGCTGGCACGATACAATAAACAGATGTTGATTCGCCTTGGTATTGCTGCATTAGGAGCAATGCAGGCGATGATGTTTGCAGTTGGTCTGTATTTTGGTGAATATCGGGGCATGTTATTAGAGCATCGTGACTTTTTACGTTGGGTCTCTTTGTTTGTTAGTGTACCTGTATTTTTCTATGCTGGATTGCCTTTTTTTCAATCTGCATGGACAGCGCTAAAAGCTCGGCAAGTCAATATGGATGTGCCAGTGAGTATTGCCTTATTTGTGACGTTTTTTGCCAGTTTATATGCAACAATATCTGGTCAAGGAGAGACTTATTATGATTCTGTTAGTATGTTTATCTTCTTTTTATTGGCAGGGCGTTATATTGAGCATAATGCCCGTTTAAAAGCCTCTAATATGGCAAATGATTTGGTAGTGCTTGAGCCAACGTTGGTAGAAAAACTGGGGCATGAGTCAGAGCTGGCGCAACAGGCATTACAGTTTACGGCTGATAAATCATCTCTACAAAATCAAAGTGGCAATGATTATCCAGAGTCAAAATATGCACAGTATATACAACGACTGGCACAGTTAGCAGCGTTAAGAACACACAATTTAGAGAGGACACTTAATGATTCTATAGATAACTCTGAGCTTGTAAGCCAGAAAATTACTGCCCATGTGTTACAGGTTGGTGATGTTATCTTTATTGAAGCGGGTATGGATGTTTTGGCTGATGGGGTATTGTGTAGTCCAACAGCGACAGTCTCTCAAAGCCTACTGACTGGTGAGAGTGATTTAATTGTCAAGAACTTGGGTGATGCTATTGTGGGTGGCTCACAAAATGATAGCCAACCCTTTGTGATGCTGGTTACTGCATTACCTGAAGATAGCCAAATGGGCTTAATTGATAGGCTAATGAATCGTGCGATGAGTGAAAAACCAAAAATTGCACAACAGGCAGATAAATGGGCACGTTGGTTTGTAGCACGAGTTTTGGTTTTATCAATATTGGTATTTTTGGGCTGGTGTTGGTATGACCCTAATGATATTAGCCAAGCCATTTGGGCAACAGTGGCAGTATTAGTTGCAACCTGTCCGTGTGCCTTATCTTTAGCAACCCCAATAGCCTTGACTGTTTCGACTAATAGAGTTGCCCATTATGGATTTTTAGCAACACGTGGTCACACATTGCAGACTTTGGCAGAAGTGACACATGTGGCGTTTGATAAAACAGGTACATTAACTTATGGTAAACCCAATCTGTTGCATATTGAAACGTTAGCTGACACAGCGAATAAAATAGAAACACCAGAAAGCACGACCAGCGCTCAACGACTATTAGCAATAGCGGCTGCTCTTGAAACTGGCAGTCGCCATCCGATTGCCCATGCAATTTTATCAGCAGCCTATCAGCTACATTTACCAACAACTCAAGATTTAAAGTTATATCCTGCAGGTGGTGTTGAAGCAAAAATTGATGGTATACGGTATCGTCTAGGGCATATTGCATTTGCTACTAATACCCAGTTAGAGTCAGTAGATAAGCAATTGAATGTCCAGTTACCAAACCTAGAAAAATATCATGCCAGTACAGTGGTTACATTGTCACAACAGGTGGTAGATGGAAGTAAATCTGTTTGGCAACCATTGGCTTATTTTTATTTTAATGACAAAGTGCGTGATGGTATGGCAACGATGATTGCCACATTACAAGCTAAAGGTATCACGCCACTGATGCTAACAGGTGATCCAAGTGAACAAGCCTTAAAAGTTGCAAAGGCGCTTGGCATTAATCAAGCTTATAATGGACTATCACCTGAAGATAAAGTGCATCATATTCAGGAGTTACAGCAACAAGGCGCTGTGGTTATGATGGTGGGGGATGGTATTAATGATGCACCAGTGTTAGCAGCCGCGAATATCTCAACAGCGATTGCGGGGGCAGCAGACCTAGCACAGGTATCTAGTGATAGTGTGATATTAGATGGACAGGTAACATCAGTAAATGATGCAAAACGTGTTGCTGATCAATCGCAAAGAATCATTAAGCAAAATTTGTATTGGGCTTTGGGGTATAACACAGTGGTTTTAATTCCTGCTGCTTTAGGTTTTGTGCCACCTTGGTTGGCTGCTATTGGTATGTCTTTAAGCTCTTTATTAGTTGTCTTAAATGCACTACGGTTAAAACAAGCTTAGCTTCTGTGAAAGTTTTGAATGCCTTAAGTAGAGAACTGTAATGGTATGAGATGATGATTAAATAGTATTAACAACCTGTAACATGGCGTTGTTTACTAGAAAAATATGTTATTATTTTGCCGACTATTATCACAACTTCTGTTAAAAAATTGTTGAAATGAATATGAAAGCAAAATACATGGTTTGTGCCATCAGTAGTATTTTAAGTATTACTTTACTATCAGCGTGTAATCAAAGTGGACAGACTAGCCTCAATGCTGGGTTGGATACTAATTTGGATGATATCACTCAGCAATCAGCTGAACAACTGGCAGATACTGAGGTCAGTGAGACAGAAGATGTCAATGAGAAGGGACAATCAGAAGATGCTTTGCCAGAAGACAGTCAATTACTCGCTGAGGATGAGGATGGTATACAAGATGATGAGCAGCAAGATGACGATGGCAGTAGTATCGAAGCACGTCTAGCAAAAGCAGTTCCAGATATTGATTATTCAGTAGAAAACTTAACTTTAGATGCACTAAAAGTTAATATCACCTCATGGTATGGACAAAAAGAATTAAATCGTAATGTAATTATAAAAATTCAAGCGCTACTTAACTGGCATCAACATGGTGTCGGTGCAGTAGATGGTGCTTTCGGTGGTAATGTCATCAAGGCGATGCAAGCTTTTCAAAAAGCAAATAACTTACCACAAACCAATGAGATGAACGTTGATACATGGTTAAAGTTGGTTGAAGATACTGAACTAGCCAATCGTCCTGTTTTGGTTAATTATACGCTGACTAAAGATGATGTTTATTTGCCAAGGTTAGGCAAAGGAGTGCAGTATCGAAGTGTTAAGGAAGCATTGGCAGAAAAGTTTCATATGAGTCAGGGGTTGTTAAGCGCGTTAAATACAGATAAGCGTTTTAAGGCGGGTGAAACCATTACGATCTATAATCGTGGTACACCAAATATGAAAGCTGTAGATAAAGTTGTGGTCGATAAAAAGCAAAATATACTCTATGCTTATGATGATAGTGATAATCTGGTTGCCACATACCCTACGACAGTTGGAGGACGTTATACCCCTTCGCCAAATGGGAATTATAAAGTTATCAATCGAGTATTGAATCCAACTTATAATAGTAACTTTCGTAATAAAAACAGTGCGATTCCTCCAGGTCCAAATAATCCTGTCGGGCGTGTATGGCTTGGCTTAAATAAACAAGGATTTGGTATACATGGCTCTCCAGAGCCAGAGAAGATAAGCCAGCAAAACTCTCATGGGTGTGTGCGTTTGACAAACTGGGATGCTTTGGCTCTATATTCCACAATTAATGAAGGCGCAGCTGTTGAGTTCTTATAAGCAAGCTATTTTTAGAAGAAGGCTTTATTCATTATTAGTTGAGAATAAAAAAGGTCGTTCAAGTTGAACGACCTTTTTGTTTGTCTTGATACTGGTTTATTTAGTCTTGTAAGTAGCTAAGTAAGCGTAAGAATTCTACATACATCCAGACTAGAGTGGCTAGAATACCAATACTAAAAATCCACTCATACTCTTCTGATACACCCATGGCGACGCCACGCTCAACATTATCAAAATCTAACAATAAACTAAATGAAGCAATCACAACTACAAATAGACTAAAACCAATTGCAATCATGCCTCCATCAAATAAGAAAGGAAGGCTTGAGCCAAACATCACAAAGCCCCACTGTACTAAGTATAGTAGCATGATGGCAAATACGGCTGACATTAAGATAGAGCGGAACTTTTCTGTTACTTTAATGACACCTGTACGATATAAACCAAGCATGATAGCGGCAGTGACAAAAGTAGCACTCAATGCAGTTAAAGGAACGGTAGGTGCAATCGCCATAAAGAATGAAGAGATGCCACCTAAAAACAATCCCTCTAAAATAGCATAAGGTGCAGCTAAAGTTTTTGCTAAATGTGGTTTGAAAGTAATCAAAAGTGCCAAGCCAAAAGCAGCAAACATACTACCGAAAGCGGCAATTTTTACAAAAGAATAGCTTAGACCTTGAGTTAAGATAAAAAAGAAAAAGCCAAGTGCAGTGACAGCACTAAGTCCAAGTAAAAAACTGGTTTTTTGGATGACGCCTTTGACAGTCATCGCACGACCACCAGTAGCAAGCTGGGTACGGCTGACAATTGGGTTTGCCATAGTTATGTTTCCTTATAAAAGTTGCAGTATTTAGTTAAGTAAAAATGGGTCTATACCGCATTCCTGATTTAAGTTAAGTCCTGTAATTATAAGTACTAATTTAAGAAAAACAATAGTAAAACTGTTATGATAATTTATATAGAAATCTTATCAATTCATGATATATTTTCTAAGTATGTATTTAAGTTGTTAGTTGAGTGCTGTTGGCAGGATGCATCCTGCTAAAATTTATGCTAGGCTTGCAACCATTGGTGTATAGGGCAGTTAATGTAATGGGTTGATGTTTGTACCATTACTTTAAGAAGTAAAGCTCTCCCTAAAACACAGGTTGATATAATTGACTGACGTTAATAAAAATAATAGTTGATGTCATGTTCATTGTATTATTTTGCTTATTATAAAAGCTTCATAATTTATCCATTATAATAGTATCCCAGCTCATGGAACACTCTGCACAGTCGCATAAAATCCCGAATTTATCGGATTCTACATTATTTTTCAACATTAAAAATCCAGCGTTTCGGCGTATTGGCTTGATGGGGCGGGCGCATAAAAAAAGTGTGATTCAGACCATTACAGAGATAGCTCAGCGTGTCAATGAAATGGGATTAAATCTGATTATGGATTCAGAGACAGCCCATTTACCAGACATGAAGCTTGAGCATATTCAAACACTACAGATTGTTAAGCGTAGCTTGATTGGAGAGATATGCGATTTGGTTGTGGTGGTTGGTGGTGATGGTTCAATTTTGCACGCCGCACATGCGCTGGCAAGATATCGTGTACCAGTCTTGGGTGTGAATCGTGGACGGTTAGGGTTTTTGACGGATGTTAATCCAGATGAAGTTGGTAAAAAGTTATGTCAAGTTTTAATGGGAGATTATCAGCTTGACCAGCGTTTTTTATTGACGTGTGAGATTTTGGAAGGACGCCATGTTATTCATGAGGATATGGCACTCAATGATGTTGTGCTTCATGCAGGTAAGTCTGTGCATATGATTGACTTTCAGATGAAAATAGATGGATTAGATGTGTACCGCCAGCACAGCGATGGATTGATTGTAGCGACACCAACAGGTTCAACAGCATATGCTTTATCAGGGGGAGGACCTATTATTCATCCAAGTATGGATGCCATCTGTTTAGTACCAATGCATCCTCATACCTTATCGAGCCGACCAATCGTGGTGAGTGGCAATAGTGAGATTGTGATTCAGATTCATAAAGATAATCGCACTCAGCCGATGGTCAGTGCAGATGGTAAAACCAGTGTACCATTAGACCATGGCCAGCAACTGCATATTCGTAAACATCCTGATAAGTTAACATTATTGCATCCTCCAGGGTTTGATTTTTATAAGGCATGTCGTACAAAATTAAACTGGAATGCACATGCCGAAGAATTCAGTCTGGATAATCAGGATTAGTTTTTAAAATCATGGTTATTATCGTGATATCCTATTCAAGCTAAATCATAGTTAAGGTAGAAATAATGGATAAACAGCAAGTACTTGATACATTAACGCCTGAACTGGTGGAAAAGTTTCGTACAGCCGTTGAGTTGGGTAAATGGGCAGATGGGCGCAGGTTGACTGATGAACAGCGCCAAACTTGTATGCAAGCGGTGATGATATGGGAGCATGAGCATTTACCACCTGAAGAGCGTATTGGTTATATTCATAAGCCCGTTGATGATAGTGGTGCAACTGTTGGGGAGGAATGTGATGTAGAGCATGATCACCATTATCCTAACTTACCAAACCCAACTGGTGCAGTACAACCAGTGAAGTTTCGTCATTAAGCCATTTTCAATAGGTGAGGGTCTGTTGAGATTTCACCCCGCTAGATTAGTATTTACATGGGATACAGCTATATTTTACTTTCATGTATCAATTGGTTAGATTTTTCCTATGAAGATAACTGTTCAACAGACTCTAATAGTTTAAGTAAGTCAATCATGATTATTCATGATAGTTCACTGAAGTCAGGCATGGGATTTGGTATACTATCCACCCATGCCATTTTTTTATCATTGATTTTATCATGCGTATCCGAAAACTTTTTAAATTTGAAAACGCTCATATTGTGCGTAATTGTAGCTCAGATCGTTGCAAGCGCTCGATTCATGGGCATAGCTATCAGATTGAGCTGATATTAGAGGCACATCGCCTTGATCATGGACAGATGGTGTATGATTTTGGTCTGTTAAAGTCATCTATCAAGGATATGATAGACAGCTTTGACCATGCCATCTGTTTTTGGAATAAAGATGACCCTGAGTATATTGAAGCTTGTCAAAAGTTTAGCGCCCGTTGGATTAGCTTGCCAGTATCCCCTTCTGCTGAGCAATTTTCTCGAGTCATTTTCTTTTGGGCAGATGCGATTTTACGACAGACTCAGATGTGCAATGGTGAAGCTGATGTGCAGGTGTATTCTGTGATAGCTCATGAAACGGCAACAGGGTATGCACAGTGCTTTGCTGAGGATGTGCGTAATGAACAGATGGGTAAATTGCGTTTAGAAGATTTTGAGTTTAGCCAGCAGATTCAAAGTGAATGGCACGACCCACAGATGTATGCCAAGTTGCTACGAGGTGAGCCGTTTATGAATCCTAGTGTGGATATGCAAGTAACGGTAAAAGATGGAAGCGTTGATGGAGACAAAGGCAATGACTAATGTGCCTAATTTTTCTAAAGTTGAGGCTTCTGATAGTACAAAGTCTGATGCTATTCAGTTATTGCTAAGTACTGAAGCAGACACACAGTTATTAGCACAGCAGTTGGTGACAATAATACCATCTGGTAGTGTGTGGTTATCGGGAGACTTGGGTGCAGGAAAAACCACATTGACACGCTATTGGCTACAAGCATTGGGACATCAAGGCTCAGTGAAAAGTCCAACTTATACTTTAGTTGAGCCTTATCAAATTGCACAAGTAGCTGGTGGGTCAAAATCAGTTTATCATGCTGACTTATATCGTTTGCAAGACCCAGAAGAGCTGTCTTTTATTGGCTTTGATGAGTATTTTAATGATCCTAATGCTTTAATTATCATTGAATGGGCAAGCCAAGCTGATGAATACCTGCCAGCACCACATTTATTTATTGATATTACCCAGTTATCAAATCATCAACGTCAAGTGCATTTACAGCTTAGTAAAATAGGCATTCATGCTGGATTAAGCTTGGCAACATTAATGTCGAACTAATAGATTAATATTATGAAATTAATATAAAAATTGTGATGTTGCTAAGCTAATTTGTACTACCTCTATATATCTTTAATATCTTTACTCATTTTCCTCATATCATCAGTATTATAATTTGAATTAATTATAGTAGTAGAAGACTAAGTGTTTAACTTAGCTATATGAACCATATTAACTTTAGCAGTATTATATGCCAATATTTTCTTCTGATTCAGCACGTATTAAAAAACTGCCTCCTTTATTGATTAATCAGTTGGCAGCAGGTGAGATAGTAACTCGCCCAGCTTCTGTTGTAAAAGAGTTAATGGAAAATGCCATTGATGCAGGTGCAACAGAGATTGAGATTAAGGTTACTCAAGGTGGTATGGCTCAGATAGAAGTTCGTGATAATGGCTGTGGTATTCATCCTGATGATATGGTGATGGCAGTAACACGTCATGCGACCAGTAAAATTGCTGATGTGGCACATTTGCACGGGATACAAACCCTTGGATTTCGAGGGGAGGCATTGGCATCAACAGCGGCTGTATCTCGATTGACACTCAGTAGCTGTCATGATGATAGTGGTATTGGTAGGCAACTCAGTGTTGTGGGTGTGATTCATGATGAGCCGTTGGTATCACCAATTTTGCACACCCAAGGAACAACTGTTTCTGTAAAAGATTTATATTTTAATGTTCCCGCTCGTCGTGCAAATTTAAAGTCAATTGCTACTGAGTTTGCACATATTGAAACTGTGGTACGGGAACTGGCATTGGCAGTGAGCCAAGTTACTGTTAGTTTGTGGCATGATGGTAAGCGTCGTTTGCACCTGCCAGCTATTACAGCAGATATGGATGAGTCAGCCAGTACATTATTTACCTCTGATATGGCAACGATAGAAGGTGTTAGCTGTGGTAGTGGTATAGCGCAGATTTTATCACGTCTCAAGACAATTTTTGCGCGTGAGTTTGCACATGATTTAGAGCCATTGCCTTTGCAAGTCGACCTATCAGGATTAATTAAGGATATAGAAGAACAGTTACAGCAATCTAGTCAAGTAGGTATTACTGGTACTTTATTATTACCAGATATATTCTCTCAGTACTCTTCTCAACGTGCTATGAAAGCTGAATCTGAAAATATCCAGAGCGATAGGGCAAAAATAGATTTACCAAAGTTGATTTATATTAATGGGCGATTGGTTAAAGACACACGTATTGCACAAACAATACGTGATGGTATCCGCCAAGCATTACCAGCAAGGGTACAAGCCAGCCATACGCAGGTGGGCTACGTACTATTTTTTACATTACCACAAAACTGGCTGAACGTGAATGTCCACCCAAGTAAACAGCGAATCAGTATTCATACCCTTCCTAATGTGTTGGCACATCTGGAAGTTATGGTGACCTCTCGTTTACAGGCATGGTATGAGCGGATACAACAGCAAAGTCCGAAGTTGGTAATACAGCCTGAGAATACAAGACAAAGTAATGATACCCATATTCACCAAGTTAATGAGCCAAAACAGGCATATCACTGTGTTAGTAACACGGTTCAGCCATTTGTCCAAAACGATGATAGCAATGATATTCAGGATGTTAAAGTTAACGGTCGTGTTAATTGCTCCGTTCCATCTGGCTCTATCCTAGATAATTCATCTAGAACACGATTACCATTGATTCCACAATGCTTGTTATTCATGGCACAAGAACAGTATCCCCAGTTGTTAGCTGATGGCGTTATCATACAACACCAACAGGGTATGAGTTTGATTGATTACAATGAGCTGGTGTCATTCTTGCAATCTTTTCAATCAGACATATCATCTATGTTTCAATCAGACATATCATCTATGTTTCAAGATAATATTGATATGTCTGCACCAGATGCAATGTCACAAATTAATCAATCTTTTTATGAGTTTTTTTCTTGTCCAGAATCCATATCTTCTAACTCAGAGCGCATACAATCTTGGCAGGATTTTATACAAAATCAGTCATTAGCTACTATTAATTATGGTCAATTAGCACAAATATTGACGGCAATGATTGATTCAGCAAATGCAAATGAATAAAGGCTAAAAGAAACATAATGAACACACTATATGATAAAAACAGTGTGGTTTGCCTGATGGCGCCAACAGCCAGTGGTAAAACAGCACTTGCTTATGAGTTGTATGATACAGGTCAGTTTGAGCTGGTTTCTGTGGATTCAGCACTGATTTACCGAGATATGAATATTGGTACAGCCAAGCCTTCGGCAGATGAATTAGCCCAATATCCACATCATTTGGTGGATATTATTGATCCAACTCAGCAGTATAGTGTTGCGGACTTTGTGGCAGATGTAGACACACTGATTGCTCAAATCCATAGGCGCGGAAAGATTCCTCTATTGGTGGGTGGAACGATGATGTATTACATGTCACTATTTGATGGTATTTCAAACATACCAGATAGTGATGCAGGCATACGTGCCAAGGTAGAGGCAAAGCGACAAGAAGAAGGCATCCATGCGTTACATGACTATTTAACGCAAGTTGACCCAGCGATGGCACAGCGACTATCGGTAAATGATACACAGCGCATTACTCGTGCTGTTGAAGTATATATGCAGACAGGTCAGCCCCTCAGTGTGTGGCAACAAACACCAAAAGTTGCACTGGCAAATAATCCAGAACAGCAATGGCATGCCTTGATAGTCACTCCAGATAGAGCATGGTTACATCAACGTATTGCGAAACGATTAGATATTATGTGGCAACAAGGTCTGGTGGAAGAAGTCATATCTTTGATTGAGCAATATCCATTATCTCGTCAGATGCCCTCAATGCGTTGTGTAGGATATCGTCAAGTATTGGATTATTTACAGAATATTGAGCATCCAGTGATGGATTTATTAATGGATGCTACAGCGTCGCTCAGCCAAGTATGCCAAGAGAAGCTTACAACGACATATAAACATGATAGAATGTGTACGATACAGAAAGAAAAGATGAGTTTATCACTTACAAAGTTATCACCAAAGAATAACGACATACCACCCTCAGTGGCTTGTCAAGATATGAAAAATAAGGCATTATATGCAACTAGGCAACTTGCTAAAAGACAATTTACTTGGTTGCGAAAGTTTGAACAACTTGATTGTTTTACAAATACATTGACACAGTGTTCTAAAAGTAGGATAAAGACTTTTGATGATGTGCAAGAATTAAAAAAGTTTATGGATACTTCCATATAGAACAATAAAAAGTTTACTGATTCGGTATGAATAATAAGTAATATAATAGCTTGATATTATATTGTTATGACATACTTTACAATGCCTATCTATCTAGGTATTTATAAAACAAATTTTCTTGATAAGAATATTTAACCATCTATTTAATTTTAATTAGATAAAATCACGCTTATATTTGTATGAAATAGCGTCAATACTTAGGAGATATACTCAAATGTCAAAAGGGCAAACGTTACAAGATCCGTTTTTGAACTCATTGCGTAAGGACCGTATTCCGGTTTCTATATTTTTAGTAAATGGTATTAAACTACAAGGTCAAATTGAATCATTTGATCAGTATGTTGTACTATTGAAAAATACAGTGAGCCAGATGGTATATAAGCATGCTATCTCTACAGTAGTGCCAGCTCGTAATCCACGTGGTACATCTAGCGTACCAAGTGCTGGTGGTATTCAGTCTGGTGGCTATCAAGCTGGTTATGGTAGTACTGGTGGTTTTGAGCGTGGTGCTGGCGGTATGGCAACTGGTGGTTTTGATCAAGGTTTTGGAAGTAGCCGTGGAGGTTTTAAACGCGGTGGTTTTAGCCAAGATCGTGGTTTTGGTGCGGAGCGTGGTGGCTTTGGCGTTGACCGTGGCTTTGGTGCACAACGTGGTTTTGGTGCTGAACGTGGTTTCGAAGATAGAGGCTTTGAAGAGCGTGGATTTGATGCTCCAAAACCTATATCAGAAAATACAGACTTTGATGATGGTCAAGACGAAGATTATTCTGGTAATAATTAAAATAAATATCTCTACCAGTACTTATAAATATTTGATTTAGCTAAATAATCACAGTTAAAAAAGTTGAATATTTATTTACTGGTACAGTAAGTTATTTTGATAACTACATTTTTTAACGATAACTAGACCTTGCTATATTATAATAAAACAGTAATAGATGCTGGTTGTTAAGTTAAAAGAATACTAAAAAATCTGCTGACAATGATATGTGATACATATATAAACAAGTAATGTTTTGGAATATTTATCTTATTTGCAGAGCTAAGTGATTCAATAGAAACCTGTGCTAGACGCAGGTTTTTTGTTATCTAATTTTAATGAAAATGATTATCTTATCGTATTTATCCACTTTAAAAATAATCTATCTTATACAATGATTAAATAGTTTATACTCTATCTTGATGCATCTTTAAAAAGTATAACAGAACTTTATTAAGTCAGCCAAAGTATAGGCAAACTCATATGATAAAATCAAACCATTCTGGAAACATCTCCCTTTCTAAAAAAGAGATTTTTAGTCTTGCAACATCTGCAATTCGTACAGAGCAGTCCGCATTAGATTTACTAATTGAGCAGTTAGATGAACGATTTGTTGAAGCATGCCAGTTAATTTTTCAGTGTCAGGGGCGGGTTGTTGTGACTGGTATGGGAAAGTCTGGTCATATTGGGCGTAAAATTGCTGCAACTTTTGCTTCTACAGGTACGCCATCTTTTTTTATGCATCCTGGTGAAGCAGGGCATGGTGATTTGGGCATGCTGGTGGCTGGTGATGTATTGTTAGCCATATCAAACTCAGGTGAGTCAGATGAGATTAAGACTTTGTTGCCTGTGGTTAAGCAGTTAAATATTCCTATGATTAGTATTAGTCGTGACAAACGCGGTATCTTACCTAAGTCAGCTAATGTGGCGTTGACCTTGGGTGCATTTGATGAAGCATGCCCTCTTGGCCTAGCACCAACATCTAGTACCACAGCGACTTTGGCTTTGGGTGATGCGATGGCTGTTGTTTTGGTTCATGCGCGAGACTTCACTTCTGAGGACTTTGCCATGTCTCATCCTGCTGGTGCATTAGGGCGTAAATTGTTGATGCGAGTAGCAGATTTGATGCATCAGACAGAGGAAGATTTAAGTTTACCCAAAGTATCAGTAGATGCATCATTACATGAAGCATTATTTACGATGACCAGTGGGCGGTTGGGTATGACAGTTGTGGTTGATGATACAGATAGAGTAGTGGGAATTTTTACTGATGGTGATTTACGTCGTGGCTTAGAAAAGCAAATAGCACTATCGACACCAATGAAAGAGATTATGACTGCTAATCCACAACAAGTTAGTAAAGAGATGCGGGCATCGGATGCTCTTAGCTTGATGAATGAAAAGTCTATTAATCAATTATTGGTATTAAATAAAGATCAGACACTTGAAGGTGTGATTACCATTCATGATTTATTACAAGCAGGTGTGAGTTAGGTGACTTTAAGGCTTCATCAATAAGTTTATATAAGGTTGATATAAATATAATATAGGAAAGTAATAATGTGTGATTTAATTAATGAAGCTGGAAAAGTAAAGCTATTGGCACTAGATGTTGATGGTATTTTGTCTAATGGTCAGATTATTTATGATGCTAATGGTATAGAAACCAAAGCATTTTATGTCCAAGATGGTGTTGGAGTAAAAGCTTTAAAAAAATATGGTATTAAAACAGCAATCATTACAGGGCGTAAAAGCCCAATGGTTGAAAAACGTGCCAAAGAAATTGGCATAGATTATGTTGTACAAGGTCGAGATGATAAGTTAGTAGCACTTAATGAATTGCTAGCAGATATTGAGCTTAGTTTGGCAGAGTGTGCTTATATGGGTGATGATTTGCCAGATATTAAGGCGTTACAGTCAGTCGGATTCTCTGCGACGGTTCCTAATGCCCATCAAGAAGTTTTATCTCGTGTGATGATGGTGACATCTCGAACAGGTGGAATGGGGGCAGTACGTGAGGTGTGTGATCTGATATTAAAAGGTCATGGTGTATATGATGACTATATTCAGCAGTATGTGTTATAACAATTTTTATAGTCGTTATATGATGCACCATATTTTGGAGTCGTTGTGAATACGCGAATGTTAATTGTATTTGCCTTTCTTGCCATCATTTTGGCATCTTGGTTATATAAAGAGCAGGGTAGCTTAGATAATCCTATTACTTTGAGCGCGTCTAATATTGAGTATGAGGCAACAGGAATTCATGCTTTACAGACTAATCATTTAGGTGAGGTTGATTATTTACTAAAGGCAGATAAGCTAACACATTATATGGATAGTAATACTGATCAGATGGATCAGGTTAATGTAAAATGGCGCTCACAGCAAAATCAGGGTGTGACATTACAAGCACAGTTAGCCTCTTTGAATCATGATAGTGGTGATATTGTCATGAAAGACAATGTGGTGCTATCTAGTTATCGCTTACCCAGTAAAGAGGCTAGGTCAGTTGATAGTAATGATAATAATAGCAGTGATAGTGGGGCAATAACACCACATTCTGTATCAGAAAGCATGGTATTAAATGCGCAGACACTTTTGGGTAATATACATCGAAAGACTCTTTTAAGTAATCAACCTATCATGGTGAAGCAGGGAGATAATAGTTTTGAGGCAAACAGTTTCCAAGCAGACTTAGCAACAGGTGAGTATGAGTTTGCACAGATTGCCATGACATTTATGCCACCTACTCGTCAAGACAAACCCTTATTTTAATGAATGATGCAAGTATTGTTGTAATTATTGCATGTGTTAATATCCTATTTGGCAAAGCCTTCTGTTATTATGCTGATAATGCTGAGTTAAATAGCACCTTTATTTTTACGTTATGAGTCTATGTTTTATGTACAAATCTGGTCAAAATATCTCATCTATTGTTTGTTTATTGGTGCTGTCACTCTTTAGTATGACAAGCCATGCATTACCTTCAGATGCAAATCAGCCGATTAAGCTGTTAGCTGATAGAGCAACTTATAGTGAGCGAACAGGTGTCACCACTTATTCTGGAGATGTGATTATTACTCAAGGTACTTTGAAGCTAACTGCCTCTAATCTGACGGTGAATTTAGCGGATGGTCGTAGTATTCAAACAGCAGTGGCAACAGGTAGACCTGCAACGATGCAACAGGTTGTCACACAGGAAAAAGGGTTGGCAAAAGGACAAGCAAATGAAATTGTCTATAATGCAGTGACGGGTATTGTTACACTGACAGGAAATGCTAGATTAACACAAAATGGTGCAAGTTTTTCAGGTAATGTGATTCGTTATAGTTTAAAAGTTGGTGATGTTGAGGCAACCGCAGGGGGTAGTCAACGTGTGGAGTTAATCATACCACCAAATCCAAATGTACGTCGTCAGGGAATACGTTAGATAATAGCGGTTATATGACTTAGATTTTATGTTATTGCAGAGTAAAGTATTAGAAAGTTTAAGGCATATTTGGATTGATGAAAAACTTTGAGTGGAATTAGTATTCTATGAGTACAAATGTAACATCAACAACTGAGCAAGTAAGTCAGACTCACTATCAATATAACAACAGTCACCAAGAAGGAATGACTGAACGCTTAACATTATCAATGCGTAATATGGCAAAGCGCTATGGCAAACGCTGGGTGGTCAAAGATGTTTCATTTGCAGTGACTCAAGGTGAAGTAGTGGGGTTACTAGGTCCCAATGGTGCGGGTAAAACTACAAGCTTTTATATGGTTGTTGGTCTGGTTGGGTTGGATAAAGGAGTTGTTAAACTTGGCAATCAGGACTTATCAGCATATGCCATGCATGAGCGAGCAAAAGCGGGTATAGGCTATTTACCTCAAGAAGCTTCTATCTTTCGTAAACTTTCTATTGAGCAGAATATTCTAGCAATTCTACAAACACGTAAAGACCTGAATAAACAGCAACAACAACAAAACTTAGAGCAACTAATTACTGAGTTTAGTCTAGAGCATGTACGTCATTCATTGGGTATGAGTGTATCTGGTGGTGAAAGAAGACGCTGTGAAATTGCACGTGCATTGGCAGCTAACCCAAAATTTATTTTATTGGATGAGCCTTTTGCTGGAGTTGATCCTATTTCAGTGGGGGATATAAAAGCAGTAATTACGGCATTAAAAAATCGTGGTATTGGTGTTTTGATTACAGACCATAATGTTCGAGAGACATTGGCAATATGTGAAAAAGCTTATATTGTCAGTGAAGGCGCTATTATTGCTGAAGGAACGCCTGAGAATATTCTTAATAATGAGCTGGTTAGAGAAGTATATCTTGGTAAAGATTTCCAAGTTTAGTTTCAAGCAGTTTGATTGTAATTAGTAGTACTTATACGTTTATGATTTTAGTATGCCCCATTAGCTTTATTTGGTTAATGGGGCATATATGTCATCATCCACTGGCAAATGGTAGATAGAAATATAGGTTTAATCATTTATGATAATTTGTGGTGTCGGCTAATGGCAAAAAATAATAAAAGTAGTTATGTGTGCCAAAACTGTGGTGCACATTTTGGTAAGTGGTCTGGACAATGCTCTGACTGTGGGGAGTGGAACTCATTGGTTGAAGCACCTAATGTCAGTATGCCTCACCATAAGAATAACAGTCATTCTACTAAGTCAACTCATACAAAGTCAGTATCTACTACTGCGCATCAAAATTATTCTGGAGCGCATAGTGGGGTGATGCCATTAAGTGCAGTTAGTGTCTCTTTGGATACACGCTTACCAACTGGAATTGGTGAGTTTGATCGTGTGTTGGGTGGGGGTTTGGTTGCAGGGTCTGTGGTACTTATTGGTGGTGATCCGGGGATTGGTAAGTCAACTATTTTGCTACAAACTGCAACTAATATGGCAAAAGTAGATTCACTGGCAGGTAGTGCGCTCTATGTAACGGGAGAGGAGTCTTTATCGCAAGTGGCAATGCGTGCGCAACGACTAGGATTACCAGCAGATCAATTGCGGGTATTGGCAGAAACTAATGTAGAGACTATTTGTGCTGCTTTGACGCAAGAGCAACCTGCTGTCGCTGTGATTGATTCTATCCAAACAATTTATACAGAAGCGATTAACTCAGCACCAGGTGGTGTCAGTCAAATTCGTGAGTCTGCTGCTATGTTGACACGATATGCAAAACAGACAGGAACAGCATTATTTCTGGTTGGGCATGTGACCAAAGAGGGAACACTGGCAGGGCCTCGTGTATTAGAGCATATGGTTGATACTGTTTTGTACTTTGAGGGGCAGTCTGACTCTCGATTCCGTATGATTAGAGCAGTGAAAAACCGTTTTGGTGCAGTGAATGAGCTGGGTATTTTTGGTATGACTGATACGGGGTTAAAGGAAGTAGCAAATCCATCGGCAATATTTTTAAGTCGTTATGATAAGCCGATTGCTGGCTCGGTGGTGATGGTAAGTCGAGAGGGAACGCGTCCACTTTTGGTTGAAGTACAGGCATTGGTTGATGACTCACAAGGTCAGCCACGCAGAATGGCATTGGGATTAGATCAGCAACGTCTTGCCATGCTTTTGGCGGTCATGCACCGTCATGGTGGTATTCATACCAGTGGACAAGATGTATACGTAAATGTGGTTGGTGGTGTGAAAGTGATGGAAACAGGCTCAGACTTGGCGGTGTTGTTAGCTTGTGCTTCTAGTATTCGAGAAAAAGCATTACCTTCTTCTTTAGCAGTGTTTGGTGAAGTCGGATTATCAGGAGAAATTCGCCCTGTACCAAATGGACAAGAGCGCTTAAAGGAAGCAATGAAGCATGGTTTTACTCATGCCATTGTACCCAAGGCAAATGCACCAAAAAGCCAAATGAAGCAGTTTGCTGGAATCACTGTGATACCTGTAGAGCGTTTGGATGATGCAATTGCGCATGTATTTGAGTTATAGCTGAACGTAGAATATAGGGTCTGTTTAATATCCCGCCCCGTTAGGCTAATATCTCCAGGGGATGTGGCTATTTTTACTTTCATTTAAAATTGGCTAAATTTGCCTTCTGATGTTGATAAACAGTGCGTTAATGAACTCGTTAATATTCCTACTTTTAGTAGCGAGAGCTACCTGTACTTGATTATTTTAATTATTTTATATTGGCTTGATTCTTCTGTCTTTGTTTTAGAGGAATGTGAATTGATTACAAAAAACCTTCTGTATTGTAGAACACCATACAGAAGGTTTTTAGTATTAAGCAAAAAGTGGCTAGTATTGTATTTGTCTAATTTATGAATAACATAAATGAACGATTATGGACCACTCACACGCTCAATTGTGACATTACCAACACCATCTTGGGTTAATCCAATTTGTTTAGCAGCACCATAAGATAAGTCTAAAACTCGATTGCCATGAAATGGACCACGATCATTTACTTTTACAACGACACTTTGACCATTAGATTGGTTGGTAACTTTAACATAACAGTTAAACGGTAGGGAGCGGTGAGCTGCTGTTAAAGCATTCATATTAAAAGTTTCACCACTAGCTGTTTTACGTCCATGAAATTGACGACCATACCATGATGCTAGTCCAGTTTGTTTAAAGCGACTGACACTATTAGATGCAACTGCAGTTAAGCGCTCTAATACATTTTCATCATTGGTAGCAATAGAGGTGTCAGTTGTTAGTAGTGGGCTTTTTACAGCTAAGGATACAGGCTGGCGAGCTTGTTTGACGAGACTGGAGGCATTGTTATGTTGGCGTGTCAGTTCATTTAAAACATGATCGATATTTGATGTAGAAGACTGAGAAGACAATACAGATGATGTCGTGGGTAGCTCAGCTGCATTTGTTGTCAAACTAAAACTAGATCCTGCGATTAAGCAAGCTGTTAAAAGCAGACGGGATTGTTGCTTTTTCATAAGCACCTCATAATTTAAGAATTAGATAATCAACCAGTCGTCGCTTTTTATAAAGCAAAATAAAACGATACTAGGTAAGCGGCGATGCTTAATATAGAATCTGTATTAGCATCTATTTGATAACCAAGTATCGAGTAATTGTGTTAAAAAGCGTCTGTATTTATTTCCTTTATTCAGTAGACTTTACTAGTAAGATAAGTGAAAACCTTGACTCTTACTAAGCTACAATATGTGTTAAATATTTATTAAATACTAAGCACATAACATAATATTGCTCCAATACAGCAACACCATCATTATAGAATAAAGAGATATAATAGAACAAAAGTATAGAATTTTGTCTGGTTAATTTAGACAGATTTTGTCCCATGACTATCAGTACCTAATAGGTTACCTTAACTTCTGCATGATTACAACCTTGAACATACGAATATCTATTAGTCAGCAAACTTATGGTAATATTAGAAATCTTTATTAAGAAATAGCAGTTAATTTATAGTTAGCTTTCCCATTTGGTTTAAGGTTATTGTCAATAAGCAATAATCTCAAATAATCTATGTTAAGTTGACAATGGATATCTCATTGTTACTTGATGAGAAAGTTATGGGTTGTGAGTATAAATAGACATGAGTAGTCCAAAACCTGCCATTAGTGTAATAACAGCCGTACCTCCATAACTAATGAGTGGTAGTGGTACACCAACAACTGGCAAAATACCACCTACCATGCCAATATTGACAAAGACGTATACAAAAAATGAGATAGCTATTGCACCACCTAAAAGCCGACCATAAGTATCTTTATGTATCAGTGAAATATATAAAGAACGCATCAAAATACAAGCATATAAGAACAGTAAAACACATACACCAATGAGACCAAACTCTTCTGAAAATGCGGCAATGATAAAGTCAGTATGACCTTCTGGCAAAAAGTGTAAATGTGACTGTGTTCCTTCAAGATAGCCTTTGCCAGAGATACCACCTGAACCAATGGCAATTTTGGATTGGGTAATGTTCCAACCAGTACCTAAAGTGTCAGACTCTGGGTTAAGTAACGTTAAGACTCGTTGTTTTTGATAGTCATGCATAAAAAACTGCCAGCCAGCCCAGACTAGAGGTATCATCATTGCAATTGCTGATCCAATCATCCACCATGGTAGTCCTGCTAGAAATAATACAAAAATACCACTGGCAGCAACCAGTAGAGAAGTTCCTAAATCTGGTTCTTTTGCAATGAGTAAAACTGGTAGCATGATGACAATCAGGGTAATCACTACAGTAGTTATTTTAGGCGGTAAGTCCCGTTTTGAAAGAAACCAAGCACAAGCCATTGGCATACCCAGTTTCATAAATTCTGATGGCTGCACACTACCAAAGCCAGGAATACTAATCCAGCGTTGAGCACCCATGCGTACTTCACCTGCAATTTCGACAAGTAGTAATAAACAGACACCAGCAACATAGAAAAAGGGTGTAAATAAGCGATAGATGCTGGGTGGAATTTGAGCCATAGCAAACATGACAGTAAAGGCAATACTGTAGCTGACCATTTGTCGAATAACCATTGCCATATCTTGAGTAGAAGCACTATAGAGAATGGCAAGACTTAAAAAACAAATGGTGAGTAGTAATAATGTGAGCCAAGGATCAATATGAATACGTTCCCAAATATTTGGTGTGTGATCATGACCAAAATGATGTGTTTGTCGGGAAAAGCGATATTGTTGTTGATTTGGTGAGGTAGAAGACATAGGCAAACAACAAAAATAGATGAATTACTTTGAAATAATATAACGATATTGTAAAGATAAAAGTATAAACAGAAATAGTTGGGATTATAAACTGTTGAGCTTTATCTTTGTATTGTAGAAAAAATTTAGCCAGATTTTACATATAAGCTAAAAGGTTGTAACTCTTGTAAATATTGGATTAGGATGATGAATATTCAACGAAATCTAATATAGGCGCATTAGTTTAGCGTGCTTGGCAAAAATTTGATAGTATATTTTATGGTAATGATGCAACAAAATATACCTGTAAACAAAACTATAACAGTATTAATTTTTCTGAAAGTTACTTTGAAATAATGATGCAGACACGGTTATTAATATCGTTTACACTATAAACTGGAATAGTACAACTAAATAATAAGCAAATATGGTTATAAAAAATGTCTCAACTTTCTCATCATTTATCCACTCTTACTATATCATTTGCCATATTTAGTGGCATTGTCTATGGCACTATACCAGCCGGTATGGCGGAAGTTTCTTTGCGTGAAAGCTCTCCTAAAGTTGTTATACGTCCTTCTCAATCTACAGTACAACCTGTGCCGACACGTCGTGTGAACTATGGCACTAAGGATAATTTGGCAGGACTCATTAGTTCAAAGCAACAAGAGTTTGAGCGTAGTCAAAACTTGGATACAAGATTGGTGATTGATGAGCAAGTTCGTGTTTCTCCTCAAGGTGGCGTAAGTACAGGTATTATTGTTAATGAGATGGACTTTAATCGCTGGCTAAATGCAGCGAGTGGTCGTCGTTATCAAGTTGCACGCTATCGTGATTATTTAGCATCTCATTTGGGTAACTATAACGTACCGCCGATGCAACAGTTGCTAACAACTGCACGTAGCTGGCAGTCTTGTGGCTATGAGCCATATCAGATTCCACCAGAGTATTTGTGGCATAATATGTTACAGACACTACGTCTTTATTCGGTATTAAGACAGCAAGGAATTTTGCCTGCCAGTACACAGATACGTTCTGTATATCGCCCACCTGACTTAAATGACTGTGCTGGTGGTTCTTCTGGTAGTAAACATATGCTTAATGGTGCGATTGATATTTGGGTGCCAGAATATCAGTATAATGAATGGCAGATTAGTAACTTACAAAATAATATGTGTGCTTTTTGGGCATATCAGGGTGAAGAGTATAACTTTGGTTTGGGCTTGTATCCGACAGGGTCAATTCATATTGATACGCAAGGCTATAGAAAATGGGGCGCTTCACATTCTAGTAGCAGCTCACCTTGCCGTTTTGAATAATCGACTTTGAGTGAGCCCTTTGATAGGGCTGGGCTATAGCATTGGATATGTAACAGACCTTATATATCCTAAATAATATTGCGGTTCGTGTAAGGGTCTTGCTTTTAATAAATATAATCTGGATTAAATATTGTGATACGACTTAAATCTTATATGATGGTGGTAGTGGCATGTTGTACAGTATTGGCTGGCTGTGTAAGTGAGGGAGAACCAGATTTAATGCCCCAAGATCAAGATAATGCGGAGCAAGAAACCAAAGCAGATACCTCAACACGTTCTTCGCGTATTCATATTGTTGAGCCTGTACAGCCAGTCTCAAACGTTAAGATAGACCCAGTAGTTGCACAAAGTGCGGAAATGATGAAAGAGAGGCTAGCAAATACTTATGCTCGCCGTGCTGCCCGTCGTCATGATATTTGTCCCAAACTTTTGGTTAGAAATGTTGATAGTAATAGCTTGGTACGTCATGGAGAGCTATTAAAAGATAAGTATTGTGACTATTTTATTTATCCAGTGTCAGGGCAGTATCTTGGGGTGACCAGTAATAAAGCATCTATTCAGAAAAATCTGATTACTCCCGATCAGTATAACTTTGATAATGGTAGTTATTTGGTACAGAAGACCGATAAATATGTGATACGGATTACTCATGATGGTTCGGGTAATCGGAAACCGATTGATTATGATATTACTATTAGTTTAACAGACGATAATAAGTAGTAAGGTGTTGTTGTATATAGAAATATTGTATGTATTAAAGGTTGATTGGAATATATTTAATTGGAATGTGTGTTAAGAAAGGCTCTAAACCAATCTAGTGTATCTCTAGTGTCTGGTTTAGAGCCTTTTTTATGCTGGCTATTTTATAGAATAGGTAAAGGATAAGGGTGATGATAAGGTTTTAAAGCATTACTTTCTGTTTGATGATGCTTATTGTGACTGAATCATTCCTTATCACGGTTATCACCACTGTCCTTGTTATTACTGTCATTATTACCATTACTAGCAGAAGGTTGACCCACTGTAACGATTAGGAAGTTCTCTGGTGTTAGTGTAGAGCGTAGGCTTTGATTGACCGTATTTGTGTTACTGTTTTCAATGCGTTGGACATATTCAGTCAAATAGCTGTCAGGTAGCTGATAAAATCCCATCATACCAAGCATGGCATTAATACTAGCATTACTGGCAAAACTCATTGGGAAGCTATTGGTTAAGTTGTCTTTGGTGAGGGTGACTTCTTTGTCATCTACGCCAGTTTGGAGGGTTTGTTCAATTGTTTCTAGGGTTGCGTTGATGGCGTCTTCTGCTTTGTCGTTACGTGTCGAAAAACTAATTAGGTATGGTCCTTTGGCTTGCATGGGGCTCATACCTCCAGAGATACCATAGGTATAGCCTCGATTTTTACGAATCTCTGTCATAAGGCGTGCATTAAAGTCCCCACCTGCCAAAATATGGTTTCCAATTGCAAAATTGGTCTGCTCTTGCATTTGTTGTGGGTCGCGAGTTCGGGTATTTCCTAGTTGACCAATCATGACAGTGGTCTGGGTGCTATCAAATGGAATGTCAATACGCTCCGCAGAGGTTCGGGGTTTGGGCTCTGGTAATGCAGGGGCTGGCTCGCCTTGAGGTAATATGGAAGTAAGCTGGTTAGCAATTTGTTTGGCTTGTTGTTCAGTTAAGTTACCTGTGATGGCAATATTTGCATTTCTTGCTACCAAAAACTTTTGCCAAAACTGTTGTAAGTCTGTTTGGCTGATACTAGGAACAGTCTCTAATGTACCTGATGAAGGGTGAGCATAAGGATGATCACCATAAAGTGCTTGAATAAATGCTTTACTGGCGACATTGCTTGGGTTTTGCTGTTGTTGTTGTAATCCTAGCATCAGTTGAGCTTTATTTCTTTGCAGTATATTTTCATCAAAAACGGGATTTTGAAGCATATCAGCAAATAGTGCTAAGGCTGGCTCTAGGTGAGCATCATCCGATAAGCTACGTAGTGAGATAACAAACATATCTTTATATGCACCAGCCCCAAGATTAATGCCAAGTTGTTCTGTGGCAGTAGCAAACTCATCTTCATTTAGATTTTTTGTACCTTGGCTGAGCATGGTTGCTGTCATATTAGCAATGCCAAAGCCATCTGGACGAATGGCATTGTCACGTGCACTACCTGCATTAAATCTTAAGCTAATATCCACCATAGGTAGCTCATCTGTACGTACAAATGCAACAGGCACACCATTGTCTGTTGTAAAGTGTTGGATATCAGGCAGGGTCATGTGCAGTGGTTCATTCTGCTTTAGGCTATCAAGTTTATCAATAGCAACAATAGGTTGGCTGGTATCAACTTCAGTTGCGCGACGTTCCTCTGTTTCTGTCGGCATTGCGTATACGGTTGCTGTGGTTGATAGTGTCAAAATAGCCAGTACAGAGGCAAGTAAGTGCTGACGAAAGTGTCGTGTTGGTTGTGTGCTTGATTTTTTATGATGTAAAGTGTGCATAATTGTCCTTATTTTAGGGTGCTATTTAGTCGTATTGATTCAGGATAATACCAGTTGATTAGGGTTTGCTAGCTAGATAGTGAACAAGCCCTTATGAAAAAGGTTATGGATTTTAACTATCTGTCTGTATCTTCTGGGATAATCTGCATTACTGTTAGGTTATCTTTGACTAAGTATTTTTTTGCGACCTCTTGTATTTGTTGTGGTGTGATAGAAGCAAATTTTTCAGGTAGCTGAGCTAATAAGCGGTCATCAAGTCCAATGGATTGCATGGAGCCAATCATTTGCGCCTGTCCTTCAACACTATCTTGTGAGTAGATAAGCCCAGAAACAATATTAGTACGTGCTCTTGCTAACTCTTCTTGAGTGATTGGGGTTGTTTTTAGGCGCTCAATTTCTGCCAATATGGCATCTTCTGTTTCTGCTAGACTGACGCCTTCACGTGGGCTGGCTTGGATAAGAAATAGACCATCACCTCGGTCAAAAGCACTATAAGAGCTACCAATAGAGGCAAGTAGATTCTGTTGGCGCACCAGTCTTGATTCAAAGCGGGCAGAGAGTCCACCATCTAAAATATCTTGCAGTAATGCCAACGCATAGGCAGTATCATCAGATGAGTTTGTGGTGCTGGTTAGGCTGGGAACGTTAAAGCCCATCAATAAAACAGGAACTTGAACAGACTCTTTGCGGACTGTTTGTTGGTAGCCTCGAAAACCAGCTTGATGTACAGAGGGGCGCGTGGGTAGTTTGCTGGCAGGTATGTCAGCAAAGTAGTGCTTCACTTGTGCAAGGGCTTTGTGTGGGTCAACATCACCGACAATGACAAGGGTTGCATTATTAGGGGCATACCATGTTTTATACCAGTGTTGTAGTTGTGCTAAGGTTAGCCCTTGAATTTCAGACATAGGTCCGATAACAGACTCCCCTTTAGGGCTATCTGGCATAGCAATGAGATTAAATTGCTCAAACGAGCGTGACATTGGGTTATCATCAGTACGCTGTCGGCGCTCTTCCATCACAACCTGACGCTCACTGGCAAAAGCCTCGGGATCAAATTGTAGGTTTTGCATACGGTCTGCTTCTAGCTCTAGTGCTAAGCCCAAGCGATTGGCAGGGAACATTTCATAGTAGCCAGTATAGTTATAGCTGGTAAATGCGTTATTTTGTCCACCAAACTTCGCAATCAGACGTTCAAAATCATTGCTAGAAACCTTATCAGTACCTTTAAACATCATGTGTTCTAATAGGTGAGATATACCACCTTGGTCGGCTGGCTCATCGGTTGCTCCGACTCGGTACCAAATTTGACTCATCACTACAGGTGCGCGATGGTCTTCTTTGATAATAACTTTTAGTCCATTATCCAATGTATATTCATGGCGGTTGTTTTGGGCTGTTGTGCTTGTCGTCGTTGCTTGATTGGATTGAGTATCTGTATGAGGATGTAAACTTTGACAACCAGATAACCCTAAGGTAACAGTTGTTGCTATGGCTAAAGTTAGGGTTTTTAATGAAAAGGTATGTTGATTACATAATGATGAAAAGTTTGTCATATTGTTGACTCTTGTTGTTGTGGAAAAAAGTGGTTATAAAAATTAGCTAAGGTTTGTTGAACATTCATGTTTACCCAAAAGTAAAAAATAGTGGTATCCCTTTATGTTTCTTGCAATATTTCTATAATCTCTATAGTTTCACTATAGGGCTCTTTATAAAGCACCAAACCTATCAGCAAAAATAAATATGAGAGTTTATAACTATAGAGCTCTTTATATGTAAATTATTCTTATTTGACCATCTTTATTTGCAAAAATATAAGATGGTGTAAGAGATTTGTAAGGTTGCTTAAGTTGAAGCTGCATTAGGCACCCATGATGATAAAGCTTCAGCCTTATTTTATTAGTAATGAACTATGAATGCGCTAAGATGTTTGATAGAGAATTTGTTATAATTAGCCGATTTTAGACCTATTTAAAGTTCTGTACAAGTGAGACGACGATGGAATATACAGCGCAAGCTAACCATATGCAATATCCAAAAACTTATGACGTGGTTGTGATTGGCGGTGGTCATGCTGGCACAGAGGCGGCTTTGGCAGCAGCTCGTATGGGCGTGCAGACCTTATTATTGACCCACAATATCGAAACACTGGGGCAGATGAGCTGTAACCCTGCCATTGGTGGTATTGGTAAATCACATTTGGTGCGTGAGATTGATGCCTTAGGTGGGGCAATGGCATTGGCAACCGACAAAGCTGGTATTCAGTTTCGGGTACTCAATAGTCGAAAAGGGGCAGCCGTACGAGCCACACGTGCACAAGCTGACCGTATCTTGTACAAAGCTGCTATTCGCCATACCCTAGAAAATCAGCCAAATTTGGACTTATTCCAACAAGCTGCCGATGATATATTGGTGGAAAATGGCAAAGCCTGTGCGGTGGTAACAGCAACAGGCATTGTCTTTCGTACCAAAACAGTGGTGCTAACCTCAGGTACATTTTTGGGTGGAGTGATTCATATTGGCTTACAAAATGCCAAAGGTGGGCGGGCAGGTGACCAGCCCAGTATTAAGTTGGCAGAGCGTTTGCGTGAATTAAAACTGCCAGTGGGTCGTCTAAAAACTGGCACACCAGCGCGTATTGATGCCAAAACAGTGGACTTTAGCGTGATGATACCACAGCCGGGGGATACACCACTGCCAGTAATGAGCTATTTGGGCAATGTTGATATGCACCCTCAGCAAGTGAATTGTTATATCACGCATACCAATGCTAAAACTCATGACATCATTCGTCAGCATTTAGACCGCTCACCCTTATTTTCAGGCAAAATCGAAGGGGTAGGGCCGCGTTATTGTCCATCTATTGAGGATAAAATCCATCGCTTTGCGGATAAAGATAGCCATCAGATTTTTATTGAGCCTGAAGGCTTGACCACTCATGAGCTATATCCCAATGGGATTTCTACCAGTTTGCCTTTTGATGTACAGCTCGAATTTATCCGTACCATGAAAGGGTTGGAAAATGCCCATATTACCCGACCCGGTTATGCCATTGAGTACGATTATTTTGACCCACAAAACCTAAAGCCAACTTTAGAAACCAAATCCATTGAACGGTTATATTTTGCAGGACAAATCAATGGCACAACAGGTTATGAAGAGGCAGGGGTGCAAGGGCTATTAGCGGGGATTAATGCTGCCTTATCCACTCAAGATAACCCAGTAATGGACAGTTGGGTGCCACGCCGTGACCAAGCCTATTTGGGTGTGTTGGTTGATGATTTAATTACTCATGGCACCAAAGAGCCGTATCGTATGTTTACCAGTCGTGCTGAATACCGCTTATTATTGCGTGAGGATAATGCCGACCAACGCTTGACAGAGATTGGACGACAGTTAGGCTTAGTTGATGATACGCGCTGGCAAGCCTACCAAGATAAAATGGAAGCAGTTGCCACGGAATCGGCACGTTTAAAAGAGCTGTGGGCAACGCCTAGTAATGAGCTGGGTGATAAATTTACCCAAAAAACAGGTGAAGTATTATCCAAAGAATCCAATGCTTATGATTTGCTTAAACGTCCACAAGTCCATTTTGAGGACATTGCAGCGATAACAGACTCAACCGTTAATGCTCAAGTGGGTGAACAAATCGAAATTTCGGTTAAATATGCAGGCTATATTGACCGTCAACAAGAAGATATTGAGCAAATGAAGCGTTTGGAGAATACCCAGTTGCCATTAGATTTTGACTATGCGGTAGTATCTGGTTTATCTAATGAGATTGTACAAAAATTGCAACAAGTTCGCCCTGCAACTTTGGCACAAGCCAGTCGTATCAGTGGGGTCACGCCTGCTGCCATTCAACTATTAGGCATGATGCTAAAAAAACAACGTAAGGCAAAATCGGCATTAAGCAGTTAATAAGTTAATATAGCGATTGATATTATGTTTAGTGCGATTGCCTTTGCCTTATCCATTACATTACCCAACCTGCTGTTAATGGGGTTGGGTTTTTTTATGCGTCGCCGTCATGAGATTGGGCAAGAGTTTATCAATCAAGCGTCTTATTTTGTCTTTAATTATTGCTTGCCTTGTTTGTTGTTTTTAAGTGTGGTTGGTAGTGAGGTCAGTTATGCTAAGCAAATCAAACTGATTATGGTAGGACTTATCGTCACCTTATTATTGTTTTTTGGGGCAGAGTTATATGCCAAACGCTTTGTCGCCGATAAACAAGATAAGGGAGTGTTTGTGCAAGGGGTGTTTCGCAGTAACATGGCAATTATTGGGCTTGCTACCATTGCCAATGCTTATGGACCAGAAGGGTTAAGCATTGGGGCGGTATATATGGGAGTAATTACCATTGTCTTTAATATTTTGGCCGTGATAACCCTTAGCCGTTCTTCGCATGATTCACAAACTCCCCATAGTAGACAACTGGATAAATGGCGGTTGGTTAGTAAAAAAATTATCCGCAATCCATTAATCATTGCCTTAGTTGCTGCCTTTATCTATAAGGCATTACCACTGCCAGCAATGACAGGTGTGTTGCATAAAACGATGGATTTATTAGCCTCAACGGCTCTACCAGTAGCACTCATTTGTGCAGGGGCAAGTATCCATGTCAAGTCGATGATTCAACCATCTGGACTGTGTATGCAGGCAAGTATTGGACGCATTGTGGTTGCTCCGTTATTAGCTGTTGGGGCAGGGCTGGTGTTTGCTTTATCACCTGTACATTTTGGGGTGCTATTTTTGATGGTTGCCTCACCTGTTGCTGCGGCCAGTTATGTAATGGCAAAGGCACTGGGTGGTAATGAGGTGCTAGCGGCAAATATTTTGGCATTTACCACTGTATTTTCAATGTTGGCAATGGCGGTGGGGGTTGCTGTATTGCGTGGTTTTGGATTGATGTAAGAGTGAGGTGAATTAAAAGGGTTAATGATTGCAAAGCTCGCAATACTAAAGTTTTGGTATTGCGAGTTACAAGAAGCTATTGATTCTGTGGTTTTAAATCATGGCTTAGCAAATTGTCCTTGGCATAGTTTAATAAATGCCTGTCCAAACTGACGTACTTCAGAGTCATCACGTACAGCAATCCAACTGGTAAAACGTCCAAAATGGCTTACTGGAATGGCTGTTAAGTTTTGATAATGGCTGGGCTCAAATGCCATCTCAGCAATGATACCTACACCAAGCCCTGCATTGACATAGGTACTAATCACATCAGCGTCCAAGGCGGCTAAAACAATATCAGGCTCAAGCCCTGCTTGTTGGAAAGTTTTGTCAATGGTACTACGTCCTGTAAACCCACCGTGATAAGTAATCAGTGGATAGCTGGCAAGTGTTGGTAGGTCAATATCTGTTTGTCCTGCTAATTCATGGTCATTGGGTACAATGATGATATGTGACCAGTCATAATAACGATAACAACGTAAGTAAGCATTATGCAGTAGGGACTCAGTGGCAATACCGATATCAGCTTGTCCCCGAATGACCATATCAGCAATGGTTTCAGGGTCAGCTTGTTGTAACACTAGCTGTACTTTGGGAAAATTCTCTTTAAATTTTTTGATGATTTTTGGTAAGACATAGCGGGCTTGCGTATGTGTCGTAGCGATGGTTAGTGTACCTGTCTGTGGGTTATTGTAATCCAAGCTAAGGTTTTCAATGGTGCGTATCTCAGCAAAGATAGACTCAATATGTGGCAACAACGCTTCACCCATTGGAGTCAGCCCTGTTAGTCGTTTACCTTGACGTATAAAGACATCTGTTTTAAGTTGGTTTTCTAAGGCAGCAATGTGCTTTGACAAGCTGGATTGGCTGGTATGCAGTACATTGGCAGCTTGACTAAGATTATAGCCATTGATGACAGTATGCCAGACAGTTTCTAGCTGTTTTAGCTGGATTTGTAAATGTCTTTGGTTAACAACCACATTGATTGCCATAGATAAGTCCTATAAATAAGTGATGATGTTGTCAAAATTAAAGTTGGGCATTGTCAGTGAAAGATAAATATTTATACCATTCTTTAATTCTGCACTATATTAGTATATATACCTGCCACAGGTGGGTAGTGTAATGAATTTAAGATATTCTTATAAAGAGAAATATCAGTATTTTTATATTCTTTTATGGCATAAATAAAATAGTAGCCATTATTACAATGGCTACTATCTATAATTTTTATAGAGAACAGTTTAGGATATGTCGTCCTAAGGTATCAAAACTAGCGTTTGATATCAAAACGGTCAGCATCCATTACTTTCACCCATGCTTTTACAAAGTCTTTGACAAATTTTTCTTTATTGTCATCTTGAGCATAAACTTCAGCATATGAGCGTAAGATAGAGTTTGAACCGAATACTAAGTCTACACGAGTTGCAGTCCACTTAACGTCACCTGTTTTGCGGTCACGTACTTCATATAAGTTGTTTTGTGCAGACTTCTCTACAGGGTGCCATGTATTACCCATGTCGGTCAGATTAACAAAGAAGTCATTTGTTAATACACCAACTTGGTCAGTAAAGACACCATGCTGACTACCAGCGTGGTTTGTACCTAGAACTCGCATACCGCCGATAAGTACAGTCATTTCAGGAGCAGTTAGTCCCATAAGCTGTGTACGGTCAAGTAGTAATTCTTCAGGAGCAACTGCATAGTCCTTTTTCACCCAGTTACGGTAGCCATCATGGATAGGCTCTAGGTCATCAAAAGACTCAGCATCTGTCATCTCATCAGTGGCATCACCACGACCTGCACTGAATGGAACAGTGATGTCAAACCCAGCGTCTTTAGCAGCTTGTTCTACAGCAGCACTACCACCTAAGACAATCAAGTCAGCAATACTAACAGGCTTATCTAGTTTGGCTTGAATGTCGCTAAGAGTGGCTAACACTTTTTGTAAACGCTCAGGCTCATTACCTTCCCAGTCTTTTTGTGGAGCAAGACGGATACGTGCACCGTTTGCACCACCACGATAGTCTGAGCCACGGTAAGTACGTGCGCTGTCCCAAGCAGTATTAATCAGCTCTTGACGGCTTAAACCAGAGTTTAATAACGTTTGTTTTAGTTCAGCTATCTCAGCATCACTTAGAGTATAGTCGACGCTTGGGATAGGGTCTTGCCAGATTAAATCTTCACTTGGTACATCTTTACCTAAGTAACGGCTTTTTGGTCCTAAGTCACGGTGAGTGAGCTTAAACCATGCTCGAGCGAATACTTGTGAAAAATACTCAGGGTCATTGTAGAATTTTTCTGAGATTTTACGGTATTCTGGGTCTTTGACCATTGCCATATCTGCATCAGTCATGATGGGGTTACGGCGTTTGCTTGGGTCATGGGCATCAACGGGCATATCTTCTTCTTTAATATTGATAGGCTCCCATTGGTGTGCGCCTGCTGGACTTTTTCTAAGCTCCCAGTCGTAGTTAAATAGTAGGTGGAAGTAACCATTATCCCACTGTGTTGGGTTGGTTGTCCAAGCACCTTCAAGACCACTAGATACGGTGTTACCTGCGTTACCAGAGCCTTGAGGATTGCTCCAGCCAAAGCCTTGTTCGGTAATATCAGCCGCTTCTGGCTCAGCACCAATAACTTCTGCGCTACCATTACCGTGGCACTTACCAACAGTATGTCCACCTGCGGTTAAAGCGACAGTTTCTTCATCATTCATTGCCATACGTGCAAAGGTAGTGCGCACATCTTGGGCTGTGCGTAGTGGATCAGGATTACCATCTACCCCTTCTGGGTTAACATAAATCAAGCCCATTTGTACGGCAGCTAATGGATTTTCTAATGACTCACGGTCTTCATCATTTTCATAACGTTCTTCTGTTGGTGCAAGCCATTCACGCTCATCACCCCAGTAGATGTCTTTTTCTGGATGCCAGATATCTTCACGACCGCCAGCAAAGCCAAAGCTTTCCAGACCCATTGATTCATAAGCCATTGTACCTGCCAAAATCATTAAGTCTGCCCATGATAAGCGGTTGCCATATTTTTTCTTAATTGGCCATAATAAGCGACGGGCTTTATCTAAGTTAACATTATCTGGCCAGCTATTTAGAGGCGCAAAGCGTTGGTTACCAGTGTTCGCACCACCACGACCGTCTGCTTTACGATAAGTACCTGCTGAGTGCCATGCCATACGAATCATTAAACCGCCGTAGTGTCCCCAATCAGCTGGCCACCACTCTTGCGAGTCAGTCATTAGTTGTTTTAAGTCTTCTTTTACCGCATCTAGGTCTAAAGACTCAAAAGCTTTAGCATAATCAAAGTCTTCATCAAGTGGATTCGTTTTACGGTCATGTTGATGTAAAATGTCAAGGTTCAGTGAATTAGGCCACCAGTCAGTTACTGAGCTTTCTTGATTGGTATGCGCTTGGTGCATAACGGGGCAACCACCTGTTTGAGGGGTTTGCTGTTGATTTAGTTGACTGTGGTCTACTGGGCATTTACCAGTGTTTTTGCTGTTATCCATAATGGTATCCTTGGCTGAGTGTTAACTTGGCTATTACCGCTGACTATCATATCGTTTTTATAAACAACCTTGATATGAGCATTTTGTAGATAATTTGCTACCAAATGTCGGTTTTATCTGCAAAACGTAAGCCATTAAGCAAAAGCAGTTTGTGGTTGTTATTACGGTTAAAGATAAATATCTAACCTGCTTTGATTTGAAATATAGGATACACATGAGCTTTTAATTTGGAAATTTGATACATCAAAACATTGTGTTTTGTAGAACGAATCAAAATATATTAATTGATTTGAAAAATAAATTAAAAGAAATGATAAAGTTACTAAGTGTAAGGGAAGTATGAATTTTCTACTGTAATTTGGTGGTTTAGATGAGGCTAAGTAGAAGGAATGATGATAGAGGGTTAGAAAATCCCGATATTCAAGCATACTATCAGAGGTTGCTAGCCAAAGCTTAAAATCTACAGTAATATGTAGTTTTTGTATCATTATTATCTATCTGTATATCTACCTTTATCTACACTCTTATGCTGTGAGCTACTATGTCCACAAATACATCATCTGCCAACGTCTCTCCACCGTCCCAAAATATCAAAAAGAAATCATGGTTTGAAGCAAGTAAAGCCTATCTAGACCCACGTGCATTGATTATGCTGTTTTTGGGCTTTTCGGCAGGTATTCCTATTTTGCTGATTTTCTCAAGTTTGTCATTGTGGCTACGTGAGGCAGGCGTTGACCGCAGTGTGGTTACCATGTTTAGTTGGGCGGCATTGGGTTACTCGTTTAAGTTTATTTGGGCACCATTAATTGATGCTGTACCCTTGCCATTTTTAACCGCATGGCTAGGACGCAGGCGGGCATGGATGTTAGTCTCACAAATATTGATTATCCTTGCTATTTGTTTAATGGCAAGTGTTAATCCCAGTGTTGCCATTGACAATGTCAGTCATTTTTCAATATTTGGTAGAGAGATAGAAATCACTGCTTTGACCTTTATGGCAATCGGAGCAGTACTTTTAGGTTTTTCCTCAGCGACGCAAGATATCGTGATTGATGCTTATCGCATTGAGCTTGCGCCGCCAGATTTTCAATCGGTGTTATCGGCGGTATATACCGCAGGTTATCGTATCGGTATGATTGTCGCTGGGGCAGGGGCGTTATATTTAGCAACCTATTTTGGCTCAAATGAGACGGCTTATAGCTATGAGGCATGGCGAAATACCTACTGGGTGATGGCTGGCGTGATGGGTGTGGGCGTGGCAACAACCTTAATCATTCGTGAGCCTATCCGTGAAAAAATAGTTGAAAATAAACCTGCTTCTGATTATCTGCGTTTGGTCGCTGTTTTTGCCTTATCAGTGATTGGTTTTATTTTTGCCTTTAAAGAGTTGGGTGGTATATTACCTGAAACTGAAGGGGTGCTAACAAGTTTTGGCTTGGAAGTGACGCATTTATTAAGCAGTTTGGCAGTGGCTTTAACTATTGGTTATTTGTTGGTGCAAATCGGACTGGTTAATAAAAAAATGGCATACCAGACATGGATTGAACCAGTTGTTGATTTTTTCCGTCGGTATGGCTCAAAGGCTTTACTATTACTCACCTTGATTGGTCTATATCGTATTTCAGATATTGTTGCAGGGGTTATCTCCAACGTCTTTTATCAAGATATGGGCTTTAGCAAAACCGACATCGCCAATGCCGTAAAATTGGTCGGTGTGGTGATGGTTATTGCGGGGGGCTTTTTAGGTGGTGTATTGGCACAAAAAATCCGTATCATGCGGGCGATGATGATAGGGGCTATTTTAGCCAGTATTACGAACTTATTATTTGTACTATTGACCATGCACCCAGCCAGTTTGCCTTATATGTATTTGGCAGTAATTTTTGATAATTTGGCGGCAGGGCTTGCCAGTGCGGTGTTTATTGCCTTTTTATCAGCATTAACCTCGATTCGTTTTACTGCGGTTCAGTATGCAATTTTCTCATCATTGATGACCTTATTACCCAAAGTCTTGGGCGGCTACTCAGGAACGATTGTCGATAATATGGGCTATCCGTTTTTCTTTATCTTTACCGCATTGATTGGTGTGCCGATTTTAGGACTGATTTATTTGGTTGATAAACATATAGTCATTGGTGGTAATGATGATATTTATGATGATTAAATAAGGTTGGCTTTATGGGCAAAGCCTCTAAAAATAGTGCTATAAAGCGATACTATCATTATGCCCATATGCAGAAGATAGATATTTTTATAATTTTTATCTTTTTGGCTATGTCATCTGCCTATATGCCAACAGTTGATATCTTTTTTAACTGGTGGCAGGCGACTCATTGGCTTGGCTATGTATTTGTGATTTTTTTGATTTGGATTTCTGTTAATAATTATTGGGGACAATATTGGCAAATTAGCCATAACTCTCTTGATTATTACTTCAGTTTTATTCGTGTTAAACATATTGCTCTAACAGATATTAGTCATATTACGGGACTAGAACAGCAAGACAACGACCAAAAATTGAAAATTTATGACAGTCAACAAAGCTACAGTTTAAATAAACCAAAAATGACCATTGATAGTCAATACTGTCTAGATTTTTCTAACTTAGTACAGCAGTTAAAAAATAAATTGCCACAATTAGTACAAAGCAGTGTAAATAAAGAAAGTCAGGAATATTATCAAAAGAAAAATAGAAAAGTAAATTTGATGATATGGTCTTTATTTTGGCTAATCATAATATTAAAGTTATTCTGGCAACGAGCCTATATGGCTTGGGATATAAAATTTTTATTTGCTACTGGGCTGATTATGATATTAGTCAGTATTTTTGTGGGTATATGGAAAAATCAAAGTAAGCAAAAAATTACTCAAAGCCAAGCAGACTTTATTCTTCATCAATATGCTCTCTTTCCTGTATTAGTTCTCTATCTATTACTTAATATTTATATTTATGTATTTTAATAAGAGACATTTTCACGAGTCAATTTATGCCCAATACAGTAACCATCAACCAACTTAAAAAACAAATCAAAACCAATCCAATTCAATTTTTAGACTCCAGTCAAAATAGGCAAACCCTGCCTGACTTTTGGCTCACTGATTGGCTACTATTTGTATTAAAACAGCCCAATAGCTTTTTATTTAGCAATCCTGATTATCAGCTTAGTGCAGACGAGTATCAACACTATCAAGCTGGTGTGCAAAAAATGCAGGCAGGTACACCATTGGCTTATCTGCTAGGTTATCAAGAATTCTGGTCATTAAAATTTTTGGTCAATGAACATACCTTAATCCCACGTCCTGACAGTGAAGTGTTGGTTGAGCAAGTGTTGGCATGGATACAGCAAAACCAAAATAGCCTAAGCAATAATAACCAACCTTTAACCTCAAACCCAACTCAATACAAGTTACTGGATTTAGGGACAGGTACAGGCTGTTTGGCAATATCTTTGGCTTATGAATTGGATAAAATGATGCCTAAAATATGGCAAGTAACTGCTGTTGATTTTAGCGCTGAAGCATTAAGTATTGCTCAACAAAATGCCCAATTAAATGATGTGACTAATATACAATTTATCCAAAGTGATTGGTTCGCTAATATCTTTAAGTCCAATCAAGAAAACAATCAAGAGCGTGATAAATTTAGCGTTATTATTAGCAATCCGCCCTATATTGATAAAGCTGATAGTCATTTAACCGCACTAATCGCTGAGCCCATCACCGCATTGGTGGCAGACAATCAAGGGTTGGCAGATATCCAAACCATCATCAATCATGCCCCTAATTATTTGCAACAAGGGGGCTTATTGGCAATCGAGCATGGCTTTGAGCAGGGTAGGGCAGTACGAGAACTGCTACTTAATCAAGGCTGGAAAAATGTACATACTGTCAAAGATTATGGTGACAATGAGCGAGTAACGATGGCTCAATGGCAAGGATAAGGATTATGATAAAAGGAAAGTCATAATGAATGTTAATTTAATATCTGGTTATATTGGTACAGCGGAAAAATGGCGAGAGTTATTAACTTATGAGCTGGAAAATAATATTGATAATTTAGAAGAGTATCTTGAAATTGATGAGATTAACTTTTTATTATCATTGTGGCAAGATATTGTAAAACAGCCAATTTATGAGATGCCAGAGGCACAAATAAAATTGCCACCTTCTTATATAGATTTGTGGCAATCAGGTGTTTTATTTTTCTTTGATAAATTCTTTGCTTTATATTTGATGTATGCCAAAGATGTTAAGGAAAAATATCCAAATATTAAAGATTTAGCGACATTCTATGCACCAAATGACTGGAGGGTATTAAAAAACTATTCAGATAGGCAAGACAAAAAGGAAATGCTAGAGATTATTGAGTATTTATCTGAACATTTTGATGAAGACAGCTTTGATGAATATAATAAAGTGGACGACTATTTTAATTATGAAAAATTAGATGGTTTTTTATCTTTACCTGCTTTAAATAAAGATAGTTTGTTAAATTACTATGTCATTGCAGATGGGGAATTGGAAGTTAATGGAGCTTTAGCTTTTTTACATTCTGATATTTGTTTTTTAGATGGTGAAAATGAAGTTTCTATATATTCACTTAGTGAGGCAACATTTATACGTTATAAATCATTTGCAGAGTTATTTATTAGAGGGTTTGTGTTTTTTTATGATGAGGATTATCCTATGACATTAACGAACCTGCTACAACACAAAGAGCAATATCATATGATTTTTGATAGCAGTGTGTGTTATACCTAATATGCATGATAATTATAGCTATCAAAGTATGGCTTTTGGGGGTTGATTTAAGAGTAAACTGTATAACTACAAGACAAATGGTTGCTGTGTGAGAATCTAGTGTAGAGTTTGATGCTTGCTTTATTTTGTTGGGCAGTGCAGTACGAGAACTGCTACTTAATCAAGGCTGGAAAAATGTACACACCGTCAAAGATTATGGTAACAATGAGCGAGTAACGATGGCTCAATGGCAAGGATAAGGATTTTATCTTGATATTATTTTTCTAATAAAGCTAAAAACAAATCAGCATTTTATAAAAAAATACGTTAGTATTATCATATATACTTTTATATTTTTCTAAAATTCCCAAGTTAGGTACTATTATGATAGTACTTAACTTAGGTGTTTAAAAGGTTCTTATGATGATATTAAATAAATCTTATAATAAAAAATATATACAACAAGCTTTACCAGTAGCAATAGCAATATTGATGACTTTAAATGTTACTGGTTGTGGTGGCTCAGATTCATCTCCTTCATCATCTTCAATACCGAATCCTCCAAATACAAATCAACCGACGCCTTCTGTAAAGCCATTAACCAGTGTAAGTGGGTTTTATCATCTACAAGGTGATGTTAATAGAACGATTAATGTTGGTGAGCAAGTTGGGTTTTTGGCAGTACAGCAGGCAGGAAAAATTTTTCAAGATATTGATAGTTATCAATGGAAAGTAATACATGGGGATGCTAAAAATGTACATATTAGTGCAGAGCATCAGCCAGCCAGTTCGTTTGTATTTGATAAGCCTGGTGTCTATACACTAAAGCTAACAGTTCAGCAAAGAAATCATTATAATGCGCCGCAAACAATAGATACCCTTCTCTATAAAGTAAATGTTGTTCCAAATCCATCACAACAGAAAAAAGCAAGGTTACGTGTAGATAGAGTCGCAACTAGTAATGGTACAGTGAGTCTATACTTTGATACAGGAGAAGCTATCTCAAGTGACCAGTGGAATATTGTACAGACCTCTGGTCCTGATGCTGTCATCTCTCAAAACTCTAAAAGTGAGCTGGCACAAATTACCTTGTCTAAGGTATGGGAAGATGAGGTATTGACGTTTGAGGCTAGCCTAAAAGCAGACCCCAGTGTCAAAGATACCGCATATATTTTATTACGCCCAGGTAGTGTTGTAAAAGGAGATTACTTCTGTGACTCGCCACTTAGTGGGCAATATTGTTTATCTACCTCTCCGTTAAATCACCATTATGCATATCGCAGTCAATCTCCTGTTGCAGATTTACTGCCTGATTGTGTTATGTCATATAAAGTGAACACAGAGGGACTCTGTCATCTGGCTGCTTTGCCTTTTATAGGACAGTCAACAGAAGAGCCAACAATTGATGATATTATGGATAGAGTTGTGGTTTCTCATGATTGGATGGGGGAAAACTTTGAAAAGTTTTTACGCAATTATGATAAACATGATGATTTTAAACGTTTATTGCGCAGTACCACAGCGATTGTTATTTCGGATAATGTAAAGCCTTCTTTCTATTGGGGTGGCACAGGCACAATGTATCTAAGTGCAGACTATTTATGGATGACACCAGAACAAAGGGATACATTAACTGATTCAAAAGACTATCGCGCTGGTTATACTAAGAAATTTAACTATTTCTTTGATTTTGACTATGAAAAAGATAATAGAAGTGTTTTATATAACAAAGACTATTATCCCACTCATGCGAGTGAGCGTAGTCGTAGTCTGCAAACGATAGCTCTACCTCTAGCCAGTTTGCTTTATCATGAGTTGGCACATGCCAATGACTATGTATCACAACAAACATTAGCAAGTACAAATAATTATAGTATTGAGCAACTGTCAAAGTTGGCAGCATACGATATGATTGGTAGAAATGGATATCAAACAGTCTCTAGTCAATTAGAAGAAAGTTATCCCCTCAACAATAAACAACTATCTGATTTAGCCCAAGTTTGGTATGCAGGGCAGACTCCAAGTTCTAAGCAACTGGGATATAGTGGTAAACAGGTAGCAGAATGGTTCTTTTCTGGTCGAGCAAATGATGATTATGGTTATTATACAGTGCAAGAAGATATCGCCATGATGTTTGAAGAGGCAATGATGTTGACACGATTTGGTGTTAATCGTTATGTCATGGTAATGGACTCGAAAACCAAACGACCACAAATTATTCAAGGACAAAAGAACCGTATTACTGATCCACAGATTAACCCAAGAGTATCTTTCGTTGTTTCCAAAATACTGCCAGAAGCACAGTTGCAAGTCAGTCGTCAACTAGAGTCTATAAGACCTGTTTCTTTATGTACTGGTACAAGCTATTTTGATTACTATAATACCAACTGTCATAGCGTAAATTCTAATATTCCGTATAGTATGAAGTATAGACAAATGGTATATGGTGGAAAAGTTGATGACTTAGGTCGTCCACTTGGTGTACCACGTCATCAAACACCAAAAACACCAACAGTTGCTGAAGTTAATTTTCTAAAAGGTACGCATTAATAAATATTGTTTTTAGAATTATTTATAAGTTTTATTTTTTAAAAGTCATTAATTAGCATAATGATACTTATTTTATATTAGAATTTTACACTAAATGAAGAAAAATAAACTTGTGAATACAATAACTTACGTAATTAAGTTGTGATTGAGTGGTAGTAATATTATGATGGAATGTACACTTTATCATGATATTATGTGCTTTTAAGGTAATAAATATGAATATTAATCAGTTATAGTCGCTTATTATGATGATTTTTTGCTTTTTATCTGAGATATCTTACCGTATGTCGAAAGTGTTTGTTTTAAATATATCTGGCATTTGCTGTAAGCGTTTTGGATAGAATGTACTATTTATTTTTGGAATTATGTCGTAAACGAATTGGGAATGGTCATGACTGAATCACGAGACAATACAATTAAAGACATGCTGGTGGATTCTGAGCTAGCTAGACAATTGGTGCCAAACAAATTTAAGTTTACTAGCCAGCAAGGGCGTATTCGACGTCAAAAACTAGTGATGGGTGCAAAAAAGCTAAGTGAGACAAAACCTGTTAAAGACATTACTTTAGCAGAAGTATGTGTGGAAGCAGGTATACCAAGAGCTTCTGCGTATCATTTTTTTCCAAATGTTGAAGCGATATTTCTTGCCCTACGTTTTTTAAATGCCATTGAAATTATGGAAACCTTGGAAAAGGTAGACATTAACAATTTTGATCGTTGGCAGGGATATGTTAAGGCTTTAATAGAAGCAATGGTTGGTGTATTAAAAGAAGACCCTACTAAAGCACAGCTTATCTATGGTGCTAATACACCAGACTTTGAAGGTGATAAGTTTGGTGAAAGAATGGATAATCAAGTTGTCAAATTGGCATACCAACGCTTGTCCTCACAGTATGAGATGCCATCATATGAAGATTTAGAAAAGGTTATGTTGGTTACTTTTAGTATTATTCATGGTATTTTTGGGTTATCATTTCGCCATTATGAGCAGGTAACAGATGAGTATGCTCAAGAAGCAATGATAGCATCTATCGCATATTTACGCTGTTATTTACCAGAAAAGTTGCCAAGACGCTCTCATTAGTAGCTATGTTCATATGAAAAAAGCTGACTCATCACAGTCAGCTTTTTTAATGTTATTCAAACAAATATATATGTTGGCTTTTAAAATAAGTTGATATTTAAATCATCTAAACTAATAGTCTGTTACTACAAATTTTTGACCATAACACTGGTTATCCTCTCTATCTAGATTTTCAAGAGAAGTAAATAGTCTGCGAGTATCTTGTTGTAGTTTTTGGGCTTGTGAATCGTTATATGTGTCAATATAAAGATTTGTCGCTTTATCCAAATATCGTTCAGCGGCTAAGAAGTGCTGACGAGAATGACGCCAGCCTCGCTCACAATGCTCTGCAGCAGCCCATACTAATTGTACTTCACTATATGCCAAATCTCGAGGAGAGATGGTACTGGCATTATTTTGTTTAAGTGCAATTAATTGTGCCCATAAGTCTGGACGCATAAGTGCTGATGTTGGAGGGATATCAGTGACCAGTGTAAGTTGCTCAGTTTGGTTATGGCGTAAAGCATCTAGAATTACTAATGCTTCGTTTAAGGCATATGCACCTGCATCTGTTAAGCTACCTTCACTATCTTCATTGTAAGCATAATTTAACCAACCCTGAGCTTTATAAGCATAATAGGGAATATTAGATGAAGTTCCTTGATATTGTTGATAAGGTTTTAGTTCAGTTATCATACAGTCAATATCATAACGCATCTGACTTTCATGGTCAGGATGAGATGTCTGCGCCTCAATTTCTGGTGTGCAATAGGTTTGAGGGTTGTATGGAGTTATTTCAGTAGCAGCAGATGCTTGGGTAGAGCCAAGTAGAACAAGCTGACCAAGCACCACGGCTGAAATCGTAGTTTTTGCTAAAGATAAGATAGTATGGCTCATGCGTAAATATTCCTAACGATTTTGGGTTGGTTCTTGTTCAGGAAGTAAGCGTCTATTAACCTGAGGATCTTTACCTTTAAATAAGTTTTCATCAAACTTAAAGCGCATGCGGAAGTAAGCACCTTGCGCAGTGGTATCATCATAAGCAATATCTTCATCTTGATAGCCGACGAAGTTATAGCCTAGTGATAGCCATAAGTTTGTGATAGGGCTATATCCAACTTCTGCACCAAGCATATAAGATAAATCATCTGCTTGATCATTCCAATAAGTCCCTGCTTGTAGACCAGCATCCCAGCGCTCATTGAGATCATACATACCACGAACATAAGCAGCATGGGCAGTATTTTTACTATCGATATTTTCTGCTTTATACTGTGTATGCTTACCAGCGTAATGTCCAGATAAAGTTAGAGGACGAGTAGGGTGGTAGTTACCATGCCATGACCAGATGAGAGCATCTCTTTCATATGGTGCATTACCAGTTGCATTGTCATCTGTTCTATACTCAACTTTACCCAGCATATCTAGTTGATTGCTATCCGTATCTCGGTAGGCAGCACCAACTTGGAAGCGATTCATAGTGCGATAGCCGTTATCATAATCAGTATTTGAGTAGATATCTTTAGCTAGTAAAGTGATGTCTTCATTGTATCGATACGCGATGCCTGCACTAGCAAGTGTTGTTTCACTGGTTTGTCCCCAGCGTTTTTCAAATCTTCCAGAGGCTTTATAGTTATCTTTTGCGAGGTATTCGGCACCAATACTGGCAGCAGTGGTTGTTTTATCTGACTCACCTTGTAAAGACTCAACACGCTCTAGCAATGTATTTAGTGTTAGTCCATCACTAACATACCACTTATTTTTTAGACCAATGGCTGCTTCTGCCTCACGAGCGCTAATAGCATCACGAGAGCGATACTCACTATAGACCTTACCGTCTTTCATATAGTTGGCATCGAATCCGACTACAGTACGTTGTCTTTCAGATGTATCATCAAGACCATAGCTACCAGTTAAACTGTTAATTAGGTCATGGCGTGCATATATGCGTCCCATGTTGCCAAGAGCTGTTTCACCACCAATCGAGGTTGCATTACGATGACTGTGATTAATATCTTGCTCATATTCTGCAAAAACAACTGACTTATTAAACTGGGGAAGACGAGCTGTCACTCTAGCACGTACAGTTGTACCTTCAATATCGGTATCATTATTGACAGCATCTAGTGCTGATTGATTAATGATGTCACCATTAATACTAGTATTGTTGGTTAAGGAAACAACATCAGTGGCTGCTTGTATATCACGAGAGGCAGCAGCTGTTCTTTTATAGTAACGAGTTCCAACTTCTGCTGTAATATTGTCAGTCAGCTGACGTTCAACACCGGCTTTGATACCTTGTTGGACATCATCTGTTTTATGATCTTTGGTAAGTACACCTTCAACTTTAATGGTTGTCTTACGGGTATCACCAATACGATAGTCTAAGCTAGCACCAGATTCTGTACGTCCGGCAGTAATAGGTGATGAGCCAGTAACGAAACCAATATCTGCATCGTTGTAATAAGCCTTGGCACGAGTGCGATTATTATCATCATAAGTGAGTTCTACACGTACAGCATCACCTTTAACATCTTGTCCTGAAGCTGTTGTTGTATTAATCTGGTTAGCTGACTGGTAGTTAGGGTTTTCAGCTTTATTACGTGCATACTCAGCAATTAGTTTTAAGTTATCACTAAAGTTAATGACACTATTGATACTGGCAAGCTCTTCTTTATTCTCTGGATTATCACTCTGGACATAGCTACCACCTACTGAAACCCTATCAGTAATATCACGTTTGGCAGAGATACCACCTAGCCAGTATTCTTCGCCACCATTATCTACTTCAACAGTGACTTGTAAGTAGATGGGATTACCATCAAAGTCTTGACTTGGAATTGGGTTTTTAAGGTACAAGCTATGGCTGATTGGATCAATTTCATAATCAGCAAAGCGAGTCAGTCTCCGGCGAGAAATAACAATACCTGGATTATCTGCATCACGAGTAATGACTTCAACTGTCTCTGAGTTTTCTAGTACATTATCAAAGTTTTTTGATATTGGATAGGGGCCAGAAATACCCAAGCCACGTGTTTCATTAACACTTTGAGATGTGTTGGTTTGTGCTGCAAATGCAGTCACACGTGTCTTATCGTCTTCATACTGGGCTTTAAGACCAGTCAATGTTCGATTATATTGTCCAAGTTTTAGACCTTCATCATTATTTACTTGGGTATTAATATCGCCATACATCGCGTATGAGCGTCCTTTATCTAGGCGAACATAGAGGCGACTACTAGACTGTGCATCAAAGCCTTTTGCTGAGGCATCACCATAGACAGGGTAGTACTCTTCTGGCTGGATATCACGGAATAGACGCTCACCTTTTTTGTCACTGTCATAAGATAGTGTTAGAAGGTAGTCACCACGCACTTTCCCTTTTAGGAACATGGCAGCACGACCATTGGTTGAGTAGTCGTCATTACCAGAGAATTCTTGTAGCTCTTGTTCAAATAGGTCTTGTGCAGCAGAGACTTTACTACTATCGAAGCCTTTAAATGATACAGAGCCATCTATCACACCGACGGCAATGAGAGGGCGCAGCTGAGGTGTAAATTCTAGGTCAATGCTTTCTTTTAATGTACCTGCTGATACGGTTAGTTGCCCTTTACCAGGGTTTGTTGGTGCAATGACAGGTATTAATAATTCACCACCAGAAATACTGGTCTGTATTCCAGGTGTATCTGGGCTTTCATCTTTTAGGTTTACTCGACCAATATTACTATCAATAGTAACAAATGTTGGTGATAAGTATGGACGATTATCTTTATCTTTTAAGCTGATAACGACTTGATATTGGCTATGTCCATTAGCCGTGACGAGTTGTTCTTGAGTGCGATAGTCTATTTCCTGCAGTTGTTCAGGTGCATATACTTGGATGCTTTGTTCAGAAATAATATTGCCAGAAGCATCTTTTGCAACACCACGTAATGTATTATGACCAGCATTTAGCTGTACGCCATAGTAATCATATCCAGAAACAGATTGTTTTTGCTGGGTAGCAGTTTTACCAATTTTTTCTTTCGATACAGGCTGACCATTGGCATATAAGGTAAAGGTGGTATCTAGTGGTGCTTGAACCTGTATTAATTGAACTTTACTGTCTAGTTGCTGCTGGTCTTTTAGATTAATAAATGTAACATTATTATTTGGAACATTTTTTAAATGTTCTTCTAGTTGAACTGCTTCAGGTTGCGCAATACGGTTTACTTGTAATGACTGAACATTGTTTGTACTGTCATCATTTACTCTTAAAATGGCAGTATTACAGCTTAGCCCTTCATCTAAAGAGTTATTTTGTTTGCATCCACTGGCGTCAACATTATTTTTATTGGTATTGTTGTTAGGTTCTAATGCTAACTGGTTACGAACTGTTTTTTCTAATGTATCGTTTTTTACACCAACTGTATTGCTGCGCTCTATAAGTATGTCAGTAAGACGCTGGGTAGTGTCTCCCATGCCATCAATAATCGCGAAATCTGCACGGTGTAGCTCACCATACTTCATATCCACAAATAAGCTGTTGGGGTCACCAGCATTGCGATTACTTTGGTCAATGAGTTCGACACCTTCTGGTAGTGTTAAAGGGTCTACTTTTAGAACGTGAGTTTTTGCACTGATACCGTAGAAGTTATACTCACCTTCTGCATCAGTTACAGCATAGTTGCCGTTTTCCATATAAATACGGACACCAGCTACACCAAGTTCACCATTTTGTTTTTGCTGAATACCATCACGGTTGATATCATTATATACTTTACCGATAATGATACCATCTGTATTGATAACACCACGGCTGACATCGACTTTCCACTGTGATTCTCGAGAGGACAGGAACTCCCCTAAATTGCTTTTACCAACAGCAGTCGCTCGGTTAATACCATCTCCATCAATTGCTGTTGAGCCAATTAGTACTCGATATGTAACAGTTTTACTTTGTCCTGCTTTTAGATCATCTAAGCCAAGAACTTTATATTTACCTTCAGCATTAAAGTCAGCTACAGGTTTACCATCGACTCGAGCAGAACCAGAGACGTATGCAAAGCCTCTTGGCAGGGCATCTTTTAGGTCAACGTCATAGGCAGTAGACAGACCACGGTTTGTAACTTTGATGCTATAGTTTACATAGTCACCAAGCTCAGCTTCTGTTACATCACCAGTTTTAACAACTTGTAAACTTGGTAAGTTATCTCTCATTTCTATATTTGTAGAAATTTTATCCGAGATGTTGATAAAGTCGTTAGAGCTAGGTGTTTGGTTAATGCCAACTGAGGGCTTGATACAGGCATCAAGTGTTGCTGTGATGACATCACCTTGTAGGGTTTGTATGATGTTGTCTGATACAGCATTGGCATTATTTTCAGTTGGAGCAGATAGATGGAAAATACCAGTATTATTACCAGTCTCGATGGCTTTGAGTGAGTAGCTATCCTTTGTTTTTGTAGAGTGTAACGTTACCCAAACTTGGTCGCGGGAATTGGGATTTATGTTACATTGGGCATAGGAGGTCTGAACGTAGACTTCTTGTCCGACTTGATCTGTTGTTGTAGTGCTTGTAAAGCTACTATTCATAAACTCAATAGATGGAGCAATAGTTTCTAGCTCATCAGTTGCATTTGCTGTAACAGATGTATCTTCAATCACGGTTGCACCGATTTCGATACTTGCCGTAGATTTGTCTTTCATATCTCGACTGGCTAAGGCTTTGACGATTAGCTGGATGCTTTCACCTTGTCCAATTTTGATCTGGTCTTTGATGCTTGGCTCACCAGCATCTATCTTACCGTTTTTATTTAAGTCTTGATAAACTTCAAAGTTTGATAGTGTACTAGGGACACTAAAAGACAGTTCAACTGTTTCATCATATGAGCCATTATTGGTTAATATATTTAACCACTCTACCTGTTGACCTGGTGAGACTATCTGTTTTGCTGGTTGGCTTAAAACAACAGAGTATATAGGTAGAGTATGGACAGTTGCTGTTACTTCATTTGATGTATTGTTAAAGTCGATATTATCAATACTGTGACTAGAAGTAGCAGTATTGTTGATAAAAAATGAGCCATTGCCATTTTCTGCTACTGCTGCATTCATTTGCATAAGTAGCATCGAAGCTGTCAATAATTTTAACGTCGTGGACGAGCGACGCGAAAAGTTAGGACGAGTCAATGATTGAGTCATGTATTAAACCTACTTATGTAAATAAATAAAGGAAAAAAGAGTTAAAGCTTGGGCTATCTTCCTTCTGTACTGGACAAAAGGAAGATAATGTTGCTTAGATATTATATTTAGATATTTTTAATGATATCTGAGATAAGAATAAAACGATATGTTCGCTTGTTCTTATCGCTCGTTAATTGTAACACTGAAGTTAACTTTAGCAGTTGCTTCGGCTGCTAGGGTATTACCAGCACTAGATACAGTTTTACTACCAGAGTCATAAGTAGCAGCATTGGTTAGACCAGTATTAGTAATATCATTGTTAAATGTTACTTTGCCAATGCCTGTACCAACTTCATCAAGCGTATCCGAAATCATTAGATTTGTGATTTCTTTTAGTTGCTGAGTTGGGTTTGAGCTTGGTAAATGGTTGATTGCTGAGATTTGATAGTAGATACACTGACCTGGTTCTACATCTTCTGTTATGGCTGCTTTTGAGAATGTCAATGAACTTAAATCTGCTTCACAAGCAGCTACTGCTTGTTCTTTTTTAAGTTCAAGAGCAGCAATTTTCACTTTATCTGTTACTGATGGTAGATTAGCAGTAGTAGCTAGGCCACTTCCAGAAACTTTAATGGTATACTCTTCTCTTAGTGCTGATACACCATCTGTACCAGGGTTAGCATTAGTTGCAGTATTGACGACAAAGATGTCTAGATGTTTACCTGGTTTGATAGTTGGTAGTGTAGTACCAGCATATATAGTATCTTCACTAGGATTAAATATACCATCACCATTGTCTACATAGATGGTCTGTGAGATATTACCACTATCTAAAGTAACGTCTGTAGTTAGTTTTAAGTTGTTTTGATCTGTTGTACCAGTATTGGTGATGGTATGCTTGAAGACAGAGTCATTCGTATCGTTTGCACCAGTAGGTGGTAGAGTAATCTCTTCAGGTGACTCAAATGTCAAACCAGGTTTTAGTACTTGAATTTTTGGTGCTGGAGTATCATTGGTGTCATTTGGATCACCTGCAACGTCATCATCATGCTTAGAGGTATCAATAATCTCTGCACCACCACCTTCTGTACCGTCACCTGTTGGTGTGTATTTAACAGTAGCAATGTTTTCATATGTAGTGCCATCTGTTGCATTTACTGGTTTTACTTTAAATTTAACAACAAGCGTTTCAGCACTTTCTTTAGCAATATTGATACCTGTTAGTACTAATGTATTTCCGGTTGAAGCATCAGTATGGTCAGCATTACTACCATTGACTTGTACAGAAAGTTCTTTATCGTCTGCAAATACTAAGCCAGCTGGTAGAGCATCTTCAATCGTTATACCATTGGCATCCATATTACCAGTGTTTTTAATTTCAATGCGATATTCAAATGGTGCTGTAGAGCCAGCAATGATTTGAGTTACTTCAGCTGTTTTTTTGATGGCAAAGATAGGAGTGACAGTTACAGCTGTATCGATATTGGTAACTTTTCCTGATTCTGCTGGGTTTAGTGTACTTTCAGCAGTAACTTTTAGCTTACCAGCTTCATTTATGTCATTATCTGAAGCTTTAGTTGTTACTTGGATATCGGCTGTTTCATCTGGTTTTAAGGTAATACCTTCAGGTGGAATCTCTTCATAGGTAGCCATACCTGGTTTTTTATATTTGACAGTTGTGCCTGTATAGTCAAAGTCATCACCCGAAGTTAGGTCTTCAACTTTTACTGTATAGGTATCGTCAGTGTTACCTTTGTTGGTTAGTTTGTGGTCAAAAGTTACTGTACCATCTGGAGTTACTTTTTTGTCATTGTTATTAGTTAGTTCAAACTTAATAACTTTACTTACAGTAACGGTTACTGGGTTAGATTCTACTTCACCTTGCTCTACTCCATCTACTTGGTAAGTAGCTTTTGCAACGTTGGTAACGTCAAAGGTTTCTGTAACAGGTTTTGCTTCAGCTGCAATAGCCGTCCCTGATAGACCTAATGCAGCGATAACACCAACTGCAAGTAAAGATTGTTGAAAGTTTTGTTTTTTCATGTGTCAGTCTCCTAAGACTTCGGGTAGTAAAATTAAGGACATTGTGTCCAAGTGGTTTGATTTAATTGACGGTTGCATTTAAGCTAACGTCGGCGGATTTTTTGGCTGGAAGTAGCTTGATATTCCAGCGCAAAGACTTGTATTCAGAATAGGGTACTTTTACTAATTTGCCATTAACACGGCGCATCAGAGGCATATCTGCATAATTCGTGCCATCAGTAGTCGCTTGTGCACTGGCAGGGTAAGCTTCACCTGTGAAGCTCATGCCGACAGGAACAGGGACAGTGATAGTGATGTCATTAATCGGTGTATTTGTGACATTGCTATAGGTCGCTTTGTACTGGATAACAGTACCTGCATCGGCAGTAGTAACCGGAACATAGCTTATTTTGCCATCATTGGCTTTAACGACTTTAAACTGTTGTAGGTTCATTTGCAGTGCATCGGCAGCGAATGCTGAAGTGCCTCCTGCTAGAAAAGTCGTGGCTGCCAGTAGTGCGATACGTGCTAGTTGAGATAGTTTCAAAGTTTTCTCCTTGAGTGTCGTAGTTGAGCTATATTGAATCAGTGATAGCATTGACTGCTATGTTGATTAAGCCAATCCTACTATTGATATCACATTCCATAAGTTTTGTGTTTTGTAGCATATCTGTTTAGTAACAGTTGAGTTATTCTTATAGAAGTATCAATGTTAATAATTATAGTGATAATGAAGATGCTCTTAAAGCATGTTTCGATGGAGTGAATGGAATAGAGGACGAAAACCATTTATTTGTATTTAAATGGGATGAATGGTCAGTACAATGCAGAAATATTACATATCTATGATATGTTTTTGATTTTAATTTACTGCTTTTTTATTGATATTATACAATTTTGTTTATTAATTACGTCAAAATCTGTCAGTGTGTTGCTGAAATATAGTCAGATATGGTCAGATAAATAGATGATAAATTTTGGTGTTATGTTGTGTTAGTTTTTCTTTATTTACGGTGATTTGTAGTTTAAGTTAGTGTGTTGTTATAGACTAGCGATACTATTTTTTATTATTTTCTTTTTAATATCAATGAGTTGAGGTATGGTATAATGATTTTCTACTTACTTAAAATATAGGCGGTGCTATTTAGGAAACTGAGATCAGGTTAGCATGGTGTCAGTAGAATAAAAGTGACTGTATTGACTTTATATCCATATAAAAAATAGGGATATTGTCAACTTAGATATATTAAGATTTACTGTCTAGCTAATGGTTGTTATGAGTTCATTGGTCCATCTGAATAAGCCATTTATGCTTTTTGTCTTGATATTTATACCGTTTGTCAAAAAATAAACTTAATAATAAAATTGAGAGACTGGGAAATATTGCTGATATTTGATGTTATTATAGTTTTTTTAATTTTATATTTAATTTACTGTTATTATCTTGCTGAGAAATTCTATGAAACAAGGTGTTAATAGGTACTTTTTTTGAGTATGAAATGCTAGTTATATCCAATGAAGATAGTCAAGGTAAATTATAGTCAAAGAACTATTAAACAGTTGTGGTGTTGACTATGTTTACTGTACAACTGTACTATCTGTGCTTTTTGAGGTATATCTGTTTTAGATTTCTTTGACATGTGTCTGTGAGGAAAGCTTTTTCTTATAGAAAAAGGTTATTGAGATAAAAATAGCCCTCTATTTATAGAGGGCTATTTTATAAATTTATAACGAATTATGGTTTTTTATTGCTTAATTGATATTGAAATTAGTATTAAAGAAAATAGCTTTTCTTTTTAATTCACTTGAGTTGGTTCGTTTAGGTAATATAAATGGGTTAGTAATGACTTGACCATTTTCGCTTTCACCAATCGAACTATCACTAAAGCTTATATCATCAGGACTGTTAGGCAGAGGTGTCGTTAGGATAGATCTCTCTGGCAGTGTATCTTTGATAATAACTTGAGATAACTCTACAAAACCTCTGTTATATGCATCAATACGATAGGCGATACATTGTTTGATACCAATACTACCCGTTCCTCCTTGGTCATCGGTAATTGTATCTTTACTAAAACCAGCTGTTGGTCCACCACTGGGATCTATTTCTGCATTCTGAATATCAGAGATAGTTTTTTTACAATCATGGAAATATTGACGCTTGACTAATACAAGGGCAGTATTTTCTTCGGTTACATTACCAAAATTCTGATTTGGGTATTCTAGTTGCTCTGAGTCTAGAGTAATAGGGAGCTTATTGGGTGAAGTATCTATGCTATATGTTTGCAAGTTTTCACTTAGATCATCCCCAGTATGCTCAACAAGACATACCGAAGTTGCACCATTGAGTTCACTTTTGGGAATACTGATAGTATATTTACCAATATTGTCACCACTACTTGATACATCAGCAGTGTCAATAATATGATTATTGCAGTCTGTTAAAGAAACTTTGAGGCCAGTTTCATAAATACCCTTTTCACCTTCATCTAGTTGACCATTGAAGTACTTATCATTGTCATAAACACCACCTAATGCTGTAGGGCTAGCCTTGCTATCACTGATACCACCATTGTCATTGAACACTGTGCCTTCAAAGACGTATTTTTTAGGAGCGTTGGTAACAGTACATGTCCACTCTTGACCATAGGTCATTTTGAATGCTTTCGGATTTAAAGGGTTGGTTGATTCTATCTCGCTTCCATTGGCATTGGCACATTTATAGGTTGCTTGATAGTTGGATAGGTCAGTAGTACCAGATGCAGCTTCAGTTAAAGTATAGGTTTTGGTTGGGTTAACTTTAAATGTTCCTGTTGTACCTGTCCCCGCATCGATAGTGTTACCAGTACCTTCAGTAGTAGTGTTAGTAGGGAATGTTATATTACTATTATCTGCTAAAACTTGAACTGTAAACTGATCAGTATCATGGATGCGGTTAGCACTCAGGTCTTTAGAGTACACTAAACGTGGTTGTGGTTGATAGCAGTAGCCATCTAAGGTTGAGAAGATTTCTTGTGATATATAAGAGGAGAAACTTTCTTTGTTATTATATTTAATTTGATATTTTACAATAGGTGATTCAAATTTCACAGTTACATAGCATCTAGAATCAAATGGTTGTGAACGACAAATATTATTACCAGACTCCTGATTGCCATAATAGGAGTTAGAAATAGAATCTTCAACAACATCTGTTCCTATAGATTTTCTTATTGGTTTGACAGGGATACCATCATTAGTAAATCCAGTAATAGTTACTTTATCACTGTAACCTTTAGAATTATAATCAATGTCATATATACTTAGAGTAAGGTTGCGCACCTCTTGGGGATTATTATCAAATTTATTTTTAAATTCATATTCAATAATACTGTAACCTTGGCTGTTAGCAACAGTTTGGTTCTGTTCTACATATGTTTGCACTCTTCCTCCCAAAGGAGCCTGCCGTTCTAACACCCTTATAGCACCACTTGTTTGTTGTACTATGTTAGCAAATGTAGTTTTCATTCTGGCATCTAGATAACTTTCATCATTGATACCATTAATATAAATGTATGGTGTGGTTTTGCCATTAAAGGGAGTTTCTCCTAATGCATCAAGTAAGTTGTGATAATCTTCTGAAGCAAACGTATCTGATATAGCCGGCTTCCAGTCATCAGGACATTTAATAGGTTGTTTAAGAGGAACTGTAGGAACATATGTACTTCCTCCAATATCTACTGTATCAAATCTTATACCTAATGACTGATATTGAGGATTTGAATATTCAGTATAATTTGGATTAGGTTGTGAAAAAGTATAATTACCATATTCAATAACAATTGTGTCTACAGAACTGCTAAAAGTAACTGCTTTTGCAAATTCTGAGGATGTATAATGTGAGATAGGAGAACGAGGTGTATTTTTTTTATTTGTAGCAGGGAGTCGTAATATTAACCACGATGATTGCCCTGAGGTTTTTAGGACAGCTTCAACTTTAGAGTTTGAAAACAAGTCTGGGGCTTCAATTGGAGCAATTTTCTGGTTAGGATTATTAGACTTAGAGTTATGACCATAAATAGTTACTTCATCCCAATATGTGGCAGCATCAATATCATAGAGTGTTAGTGTTAAGTCACTTAAAAGTTTTGTACTAGTAAAAGTTAAGGTGCTTTTAACATTTCGATTGTCTGCATCTTGGGTTAGTACAAAATAATTCGTACCTTGAGCGCTGGAGTTTGATGGATTATTAATAATAGGAGGACTATTAAACTGTCCGCTAGGTGATGTCAGTTTTCCGGTTAATTGTGTGCTTTCACTACCATCAGTGATAGTCGTTGTATATGTAGGTTGTCCTGACCACCCTGCATATTTTCCTGCTAATGGATCATCTATTGCCATCGCCCCCATACTGACTGTACCCATCAACATGGCAATTGCGATATGCAGGTAACGTTTGCTATTTTTTGTATTAGTTTTGATGACTGGTAGATGAACATCTGCCGAGTCATACATACCATGCGACTCCATACCTTGTGGCATCTGGAGACGCTGTGTGGTTTGGGCTTTACGATCTGTAGGTGTCAGTAGACTATATAGCAGTTTCATGCAGGTCTTCCTAGCTTGATAATGATAAAATATGTGCTGCCTTTGTGTGTGTCTGAGCACTGTTATTATGCTGGTACAGACTAAGAGTTGAGCAAAGGCAAAAAATATTTAGAGTAATATGGATTCATTGTAACCAAGCTCTAAGTACTTATTAAGAGAATTGTATACGGGATGTGTTAAATAGTGTATGAGTGGTTAAAAGTGTTTTTTTAAGAAGAATTGAATGTAACATTAGGTAATTGTACAAATATGTATGATTTTATACCAGTTATACTTCATTTATGGGGGGACTGTCTGGTCACTATCACTATGTTGCTATTTTACTATGTCACTATTTTATGGATGTTTGTCGCTGCGTATAGTAGCTATTTATTTACTAAATAGCTATAGGTTGGTCATTTTTAATGATTGATAACAAAATGGTCAAGAACCTTCTATAATAGGCAGTAGTATGAGTATATAAAGCATACTCAAGTGCTTGGGAATGTGTAAAGCATACCCTGAATAATTGGCTTCCACTTTACTTTTTTGATATTAAAGGATTCGCGATGAACTACTATAAGGATAATGACAATACTGAGACGCAAGAATGGCTAGATGCCTTCGAGTCAGTCATCAAGCATGCTGATAAGGATCGCGCTCAGTTTTTGTTAAAAGCCCTTTATAATATGGCGGTACAAGAAGGTCTGCCTTTTAATCGTCTGGATACGGCATATATTAATACTATTCCAGTAGAAGATGAGCCAGCTTATCCTGGCGATTTACATATGGAGCGCAAAATACGGGCGCTTATCCGCTATAACGCATTGGCAATGGTGATGCGTGCTAATAAGAATGATGATGATTTGGGCGGGCATTTGGCAACGTTTGCTTCTAGTGCGACATTGTATGAGACTGGATTTAACCATTTTTTCCGTGCAGCCAGTGACCACTTTGGTGGTGATATGATTTATTACCAAGGACATTCTGCACCCGGTATTTATGCGCGCTCTTTCCTCGAGGGTCGTTTAGATGAGGAGCAGTTAGAGAACTTTCGCCGTGAAGTCGGTGGTAAAGGGCTATCAAGCTACCCGCATCCATATTTGATGCCAGATTATTGGCAGTTCCCAACAGTGTCTATGGGGCTAGGTCCTATTATGTCGATCTATCAGGCACACGTACAGAACTATATGGTTAATCGTGGTCTGCTTGAGGATGAAGGACGTAAGATTTGGGCATTCTTGGGTGATGGTGAGACGGATGAGCCAGAAAGTTTGGGTGCTATTTCACTGGCAGGTCGTGAGCGTTTAGAAAACTTAATCTGGGTAATTAACTGTAATTTGCAACGCTTGGATGGTCCAGTACGTGGTAATGGTAAGATTATCCAAGAGCTTGAGTCTGTATTCCGTGGTGCTGGCTGGCGTGTGATTAAGGTAATTTGGGGTGGACGTTGGGATCCTTTATTAGCCAGTGATGATAGCGGTGCGTTGAAGTATCGTATGGAAGAAGTGGTTGATGGTGAGTATCAGCTATATGAGGCGCGTGATCCTCAGTTTGTTCGTGAGCAGTTTTTTGGGAAGTATCCTGAGTTAAAAGAGATGGCAGATAGCCTGACTGATGAAGATATTACCCGTCTAAATCGTGGTGGTCATGATCCTGTTAAGGTGTATGCTGCTTTTAGCGAAGCAATGAAAACGAAGGGTCAGCCAACTGTTATTTTGGCAAAAACAGTAAAAGGTTATGGTTTGTCAAATCAGGCACAGGCTGTAAACAAGGCACACCAAATCAAAAAGTTAGATCAGGCTGGATTGGTATATTTCCGTGATCGTTTTGATTTGCCATTTACTGATGAGCAGCTTGAAACTCTACCTTTCTACCGTCCTGAAGAAGACTCGGCTGAGATTAAGTATTTGAAAGGTCGTCGTGAGTCTTTAGGTGGACATTTACCGAATCGTCGTAGTGGTCATATTGCACTTAATATTCCTGAGTTATCGCTGTTTGATCGCATACTACAAGGTAGTAAGGGTAAAGAGCAGTCAACAACAATGGTGTTTGTGCGTATCTTGTCTGCGATGTTGAAAAATAAAGACATTCAAGATCGTGTTGTACCGATTGTACCTGATGAAGCACGAACGTTTGGTTTGGAAGGTATGTTCCGTCAGTTAGGTATTTATTCGGCGGCTGGTCAGACCTATACACCAGAAGATAATGATGCACTGATGGGCTATAAAGAAGCCAAAGATGGGCATATGCTAGAAGAAGGTATCAATGAGGCAGGGGCAATGAGTGCGTGGATTGCGTTGGCAACTAGCTATTCAGTCAATGCTCTACCAATGATTCCTTTATATATTTACTATTCGATGTTTGGCTTCCAACGCATTGGTGATTTGGCGTGGGCGGCAGGTGATTGTCAGGCTCAGGGCTTCTTGCTTGGTGCAACGGCAGGACGCACAACGTTAAATGGTGAAGGTTTGCAACACCAAGATGGACATTCACAGATATTATTTGGCACTGTGCCAAACTGTGTCAGCTATGACCCTTGTTATGGCTATGAGCTAGCCGTAATCATGCATGATGGTCTACGCCGTATGTATGGTGAAGGTGAGCGTGTCTATTACTATATCACGCTGATGAATGAAAACTACGAGCATCCTGAGATGCCTGAGGGTGTTGAAGAGGGTATCAAACGTGGTATGTACTTGTTAGAAGATAATGGTTCAACTCAGGTACAGTTGTTAGGCTCTGGTGTTATCTTGCGTGAGGTACAAAAAGCAGCGAAGATATTAAAAGAAGAGTTTAATATCTCTGCCAATGTATGGAGTGTGACCAGCTTTAATGAGTTGACACGTGATGGTATGGCGTGTGATGACTATAATCGTTTGCACCCAATGGAAGAAGAGAAAACACCTTGGGTTACAGAAATGCTTGCACCACATGAAGGTATCGTAGTTGCTGCAACGGACTATATGCGCAACTATTCAGAGCAGATTCGTGCATGGTTGCCAGATAGCAGACCTTATACCACACTAGGTACAGACGGCTTTGGTCGCTCTGATAGCCGTGAGCAGTTGCGTAGCTTCTTTAATGTTGATGCTGCACATATTGTTGTGGCCACATTAAAACAACTGGCAGATGAAGGTGAAGTGGAGATGCGCTTAGTGAAAGATGCTATCTCTAGCTTTGAGATAGACGTTGATCAGCCACCAGCATGGCAACCACAGCCTCATTATGATCACTTCCCAGATGCCCCAGCACCAGATAATGTGAATCCGAATCCAGTTCCTGAGCTTATCGAAGAAGATGATGAGATTGTTAATGAAGGTCAGGATGATGTCGCAAAATAACGACAACATAATCGCAATTGTATTAATGCAGACATCAAATAGTACAGAATAAGGAATAGCATAATGGAAATTTTAGCCCCAGACTTGGGTGTGGATAGTGCAGAAGTCAGTGAGATTATGGTCAGTGTTGGTGATGTCATTACTGAAGATGACAATATCGTACTACTAGAGTCTGATAAAGCTTCTGTTGAAGTGCCTGCATCGGCTGCAGGTAAAGTGACAAAAATCTTGGTTAATGTGGGTGATCAAGTGAGTGAAGGCAGCGCACTGATTGAAATCAGTGCCAATGCTGGAGCTGAACAAGAGGCATCAACAGAAAATGCTGAGACAAAAACGAATGCAGATACTCAGGCAGAAAGTGCAGAGCAGTCTCAAGAAAGCGATGCACCAGTAGAGACAGAGCAACAGCCAACAGCCCCAGCAGAAGCATCTGCACAGACTTATGGACTGCCTGACATCGGTGTTGATGAGGCACAAGTTGCTGAAGTGATGGTGAATGTTGGTGATGAGGTGGAAGCTGAGCAGTCTATTTTATTAATAGAATCTGATAAGGCTTCTGTTGAAGTACCTGCACCTGCAACTGGTAAGGTAGAAAAAATACTGGTACAAGCTGGTGATACAGTAACCAACGGTCAGGACTTTATTGTTATTGTTGGTAGTTCAGGTAGTGCATCTACTGCGCCGGCACCAGAGCAAACGCCTGTGGAAAAACCTGCTGCTAAGGCTGAGCCAGAAAGTAGCAAGCCAGCACCAACCAAAGCTGCGCCTACTTCAGCAAGTCAAGCATCAGCACCTATACAAAAACTGACAGAAGCACAAGTTAATGAGAAGCTGACAGAAGTGTATGCTGGACCAGCAGTACGTAAGTTGGCTCGGCAGTTGGGAGTGGATATTACTCAAGTCTCTGGCTCAGCAGTGAATCAGCGTATCATCAAAGAGGATGTGTTTGCTTATGTGAAAGCACAGATGAGTAATAGTGCTTCTGCTCAACCAGTGGCTTCTGCTGGTAATGTGACAGGATATAGTGGTTTGCCAAACTTGCCAGATATGAGTAAGACAGATATCTGGGGTGAGATAGAGACTCAAGACCTGAGCCGTCTACAGAAAGTCTCTATTCCACAGCTTAACTATAACACTTACTTACCACAAGTAACCCAGTTTGATTTGTCTGATATTACTGAGACAGAAAAACTGCGTGGTGAGCTAAAAGGTGACTTTAAGAAGCAAGGTATTGGTCTGACGATTTTGGCATTTATTGTCAAGGCGACAGCTTATGCGTTGATGCAACATCCTAAGTTTAATAGTCATTTAAGCGATGATAATACACAGTTGATTGTTCGTAAGACAGTTAATATGGGTATTGCTGTTGCGACCGATGATGGTTTAATTGTTCCAGTCATCAAAGATGCACAAAGCAAAGGTATTAAACAGATTGCTATCGAGATTGGTGAGTTGGCCGCTAAAGCACGTGATAAAAAGTTGGGTGCAAAAGATTTGCAAGGAGCAAGCTTTACTATCTCAAGCCAAGGCAATTTGGGTGGTACATACTTTACACCACTGGTTAACTGGCCTCAGGTGGGTATCTTGGGTATCTCAGAAGCAACGATGCAACCTCGCTGGAATGCAGATAAGCAAAGCTTTGAGCCTCGTTTGATGTTGCCATTATCATTGTCGTATGACCACCGTGTGATTAATGGCGCAGATGCTGCTGTGTTTACACGTTATCTGGCAACATTGCTGGCAGATCCACGTCGTATTTTACTATAATTATTATTATAGATTATTTTGAAATTGTACAAAAAGACCATCTTCGGATGGTCTTTTTTATTTATGGTTTTCTTTGATTATATTTGGTCGTATAGTTGTTATTAATCAAAATGACTTAGCAATAAGTTGAATTTAGGTGATTTATTGTATTAGGTTTAGTATATTATTGAGTTTTTTAAATTATTACCATTTATTTATTGGGATATTATGAGTCATCTTACTGCCTATCGCCGTTTAAGAAGATATGTTTATGACGTTTTGCAAAATAATGAGTTTGAAAATAGACTCAGTAGGGCTGTGGATCGTTTTTTAATTTTCTTAATTTTGGCGAATGTGGCGGCTGTTATTTGTGAGTCGGTGGATACTTGGTATTATCCTTATCAGCAGTATTTTAATTGGTTTGAAGACTTCTCTTTAGTGGTCTTTTCGATTGAATACTTATTGCGGGTTTGGTGTATTGTTGAAACAGATCCCAGTGCTGGCAAATGGAGGCAAAGGTGGAACTGGATAAAAAGTCCGAGCGGGCTGATTGATTTGATTGCCATTGCCCCTGCATACTTGAACTTCTTTGTTAATATTGATTTACGTTTCTTAAGAATATTACGTTTGTTCCGTCTACTTAAGTTAACACGCTATTTTGTGGCAATGCGTATTTTATTGGTGGTGATAAATAAGGAAAAAGATTCATTTAAAGCAGTTCTATTTATTCTTGTGATTATGATTGTGATGGCTGCTAGTGGTATTTATCTGGTAGAAAATCAAGCACAGCCTGATGAATTTGAGTCGATTCCAAAGTCTATGTGGTGGGCAGTGGTGACATTGACCACAGTGGGATATGGCGATGTTGTCCCTGTTACTATTACTGGTAAGGTACTGGGGGCAGTGATTACTATTTTGGGTGTTGGCTTAGCTGCGTTACCTGCAGGTATTTTGGCATCTGGTCTGGCATCTGAGCTAGAGCAACGGCGTGAAGAGTTAGAGCTTAGATTTAAAGAGTTGTTGTTAAATGAAAATATTAGCTTAATGCAGAATACATTAAAAATTGATAAGCTACGTCGGGAGATTGGGTTAAATAAAGAAGATGCACAAGAGATTGTGACACAGGTGCTACGAGAGCAGGAGCATGAAAATAAGATGAGAGAGCTGGAAAAAAAATGCTACTGTCCACATTGTGGTGAGAAGCTATAGTTTTATATAGTCTTTTTATAGGTTTATGGCTGAAAAAATCCCTTGCTAATATATTAACAAGGGATTTTTATATTTGAGTATGTTATTGGTATGTTTTAAAGTGCTAAAGCACGTAGTAGCTCTTTTTTGATGTCATCAGCAATATGAGGAATGTCATGATGTGCCAGTGGGAATTTGTGCATGGTGACACGCCATTCACCTAATTCACGACTGAGACAAGCTAACCATAAAGCATTGCAATTAGCAGGTAGAGCATTTAAGTCTTGTAGGTCAATGATGTTGCCCTCGTCATCTTCGATTCTAACTGCCCCATATTCTAATTGTGTTAGTGGCTGTCCATAGTAAGAAGAGACGATTAATGTAAGATATTGCACTTCTTCAGGAAGTTTAGATAGACGAAGCTCTATCTGCTCTAAATCGACATTATGGTCTATCTCTGCCAAACTACCTCTATCTTTACCATTAAGGCTGTCGCCGTGATGGCGAATGGCTTGGGATTGGTCACGTAACTGTTTAAACCAGACTTGATCGACAAGCGTGCAGTTAGCATCAAATAACAGACAAGAGATATCAATATCCATTGACTGCTGTTTGTTTTTTATACGATTGATAAGCCCTGATTTGGGAACTTTTGTGGGGCGAAAGTTTAGACCAAAAACAAGGTTATGACTTTTGATATTATGCTCACTAAGTAGCCATGTTTCTGGTAGAGGTTGAGAAAGAGTTGATGCGTCGGTTTGTATACTGTCTGACATAGTTGGCTCTTCAGTTCATAGGGGCTAATGTTGGATTGTGATGATTGATATTTATCAATTAGAAACTAGCTTTCTGTAATTTCTTCTGTTTGCCTAACAGCATCTGCAAGTATTTTGGGTTGGATATGTTTTAATCCATTACCAAACCCTCGCAACCACCAAACCAGTTGTGAGGTTAAGTTGACAGTCGCAGTAACTGTCAGTGTGTCATCTTCCTCATTTTCGATGACTTGTTGGTCTTCGCTCAGTTTACTTTCGGTTAGGCTTTTCCCAGCTTGTCCCTGAAAGACAAGGGTAATGGCAGTATTTTTTCCATGATTTGGTAAATCTTTGAAAGAAGGATGGGCAAATCCCATTCCGCCAGCATCTAGGTAACTTGCTAAGTCAAAGTCTTTTGGTATGACGACATCAGCGTCCTCAACTTCTACTTGTGTAAAGCGATGTAGAGCAAAGGTACGAATAATGGCTTCTGGGTCTTCTACACGAGTTGCCAATAAATAAATAATGACGCCACGTTGAACAATAGCGAGTGGGTTAAGAAGGTAGTTGCTAGGTTCATCTGTATTGCGTCTGGTATATTCGGCACAAATTTGTTTTTGATGAAATATTGCTTCATAAATACCATCTTTGCACTTTAGGTCAATGCTGGGTGCAATTAGTGATTGTGTCGCAGGTTCAATACGTACACGGTCAAGCCAAGTATGCGTCAGTTTGCTGTCTTTGAGTTGACGACGTGCAAGGTCAAACCATGGAAACAACTCATCAAGTATGGCTGGTGGTAAAAGTTGGGCTAAGTTGGCTTCAACCATGTTAAAAGCCACTGCTTGTGAAAGGTTCATATGTGGCAGACTTTGTATGGGTGCGTCATCTTTCCAGCGCCAACCTTGAGGATTGGCATTATTTTTTTCGATGGGAAAGCGTTTTGCCAGTGCATTAAGGTCTCTTTGAATGGTGCGTAGACTGACATCAAATCCTGCTAATTGTAGTTGTTCATGAATATGAGCTGTACCGAGCCAGCGTCCACGCTCCAATTGTGAAAGAAGTTGCCATTGTCTGGCGGTGGTGGCGGTGCTGTCTTGTTTTGGTGATGTTTCCATGTGTCTAGTCTTTTATTTAGCTTATAGATGGGAGTTATGTTACGAGGTATTGTCGTGTTGTTCTACTATAAATCTGTTATCTTAGCTCAAATTTATCTTACTTACTCTTCATTACCATTAGGGTCTGTTGAACATTCACCCCGTCAAGTGAGTATTTACAAGGAATATAGCTTATTTTACTTTTGTGTAAACATTGGCTAAATTTTTAGACCCTATTTTTTAAATTTGAGCTTTGTTAAGCTTGATTTTAACCATTGTCTTTTTCCGTTTTTTCTATATTGTCATCTTCTTCTTGCTCTTTATCCATCTCCCACATTTCCAAGCGCTTTAAAATACGCCCAAAAAGGGTGGATTTATGGTAGCGTTGTTTCTTATTCATACGGTCGATGTTAAGGTCAGTTAAAATAGTCAGTGCTTCACTCAAGGTGCGTACCGCATAGATATGAAACTGCCCTGATGCAACTGCCTTAACAATGTCATCTCGAAGCATTAACTGGCTAATATTGGCACTGGGAATAATAACACCTTGCTGTCCTGTTAGTCCTTGCTCAATACAAGCATCATAAAACCCAATAATCTTATCATTAATACCACCAACCGCTTGTACTTCTCCAAGTTGATTCATAGAGCCTGTGATGGCATAAGATTGATGTATGGGAGTATCTGCTAGTGCTGATAGTAATGCACAGGCTTCTGCTAATGTGGCACTATCACCATCTATATGAGCATAGCTCTGTTCAAAAGCCATAGAGGCAGTAAAATTAAGAGTATGAAATGGACTAAATAAAGCACGTAGATAACTATTCATAATCAGCATGCCTTTTGCATGGAGGCTACCGCCCAGCTCAACGTCACGCTCAATATCTAAAATATCACCTGTGCCAATACTATGCTGAACAACGGCTGTTAGGCGTGCTGGCAGTCCAAATTCACTGTCTGCATAATTAATGATGGTTAAAGCATTAATTTGTCCTACTGCTTTACCACGAGTACTTATCAGTTGTTGTCCGTCAATTAACTCTTGCCAGTATAAATCTTTAAGATAGCCTGAGCGTTGCGTAATATCAACAATGCTTTGTTGAACATGGCTTGCTGAGACAATAGTGCAGTCATTAAGCCGTGCATGGCGATTGGATTCATGTAATATTTGTGCCAGACGGTCACTATGTAAACTTAGTTTATGTTGGCTTTCTGCTTGTAGGCTGAGGTGGTCAATAAGGCTGGCAAGTGCTGTATTATCAAATGGCAATAGATTATCTGCCAGTATCATGTCTGTAATTTTGCCAATCATGGCATAAATGCTGTCCTTATTACGGAGGACTTCATCATGAAAATCAGCACGAACTTTAAATATTGCATTAAAGTCTGGCTCTAACTCAAGCAGTTGCTCATATAAATCTGGCTCACCCAATAAAATAACTTTGACATTAAGAGGGATAGATGCGGGAGTTAGAGATAGGCTGTCACTGTGTACCAGCATTTGCTCTAGACTGGAAAGTTTGATACGTCCAGATTGTAAGGCTCGTTTTAACCCTTGCCAAGCATAAGGCTGTTCTAATAAATGACTTGCTTCTAATATCAGGTAGCCTCCATTGGCACGATGTAATGCACCTGCCTGTATCATACTAACATCACTGTTAATGCTACCATTTTGGGTTAACTGCTCAATATGTCCCAGTAAATTTAGATGGGTGGGCATGTCCTCAAACACAATAGGCGCACCAGATGCGGGCGTGTGTTGAGCGATAATATGAAAGTCATAACGACTAGGAACAGTTTGCATTCCATGACAGCAAAACTCTGATGCATCTTTAACAATCTGTATGATATGAGTAATCATATCATTTTCTATATTTTGTAAATGTGTTAAGAGAGCATCTAACTGTGCAGATTGTATTGGCTTACTAACTGCATCAGTCAAGGTGGTTTTGTGCCAGTACTCAGTCAGTTGTTGTTTAAATGTCTTAAATAGAGGGGTAATGGTATGTGATGCTAAGGCTTGTTGTAGACACTCAATATGGGCAATGGCTTTATCTTCTAGTGTCAATGTTTCTACTAGCTGAGCAAAATCAGTCTTCAGATATTTTGGCTGTGCAGAATGAGCTATGGTGGTATTGGATGTACTGTGACTTTTTTTCTTTTTACTTTTTTTATCGTTAGACTGTGTTGCCGTTGATTGTTTGATGATATCTAACTGCTGGAGATAGTGTGGACTATTAAAGTGTTGGGTTAATTGTTTTTTGGCAGTTTCCCAAAGTTGTTGTATATTTTGTGCCAAAAAACTGGCAAGTCCTGCTGGCAAGGATAGTGCAATTGGTGAGCGAGGTGCAACGAAGTTATAGACATAGACCCAATCATCTGCTGTCCGTTGTGATTGAGCATGTTCTTGCAGTTTTTTTAGAATCAGAGTACGTTTTCCGAGTCCACTTTCTCCCGTTGCAAATATATGATAACCACTGGCAGGAATGCCCAACGCTGTCTCAATAGCAGTGAGCGCACGTTGTTGTCCAATACCTAAAAAATCTGCATTGTTAGAAACAGCGACCTCATTGGTAGTTTTTGGTAAAGTATTTGGATCAGTGTAACACTTCACTTGTGATGCACTAAGTTGACAGGCAGTTTTGATTTGTTTGACAGTTTTATAAGATAGTGATTTTTGCATATGAACATATTTTCAAGAAAGTAACTGCCGATGATAACATCGTCTACTATAAAGTGAAATCTGGATTTTTAATTTCAGCGAGCTTCAACAGACCCCAGTATATTAAGCCAGTTAAAAGTATCCTCAAAATTCTGTACCATAGCGTCTGCTATTTACAGATACCAGTAAGGTTCTATTAGTGAAATTTCATAGAAATGACTATATAATGTCGGTTCTAATGAAGGCAATTTGTCCTTCAATATAATAAGATGGTGAGCTACCTTTAACTATGACACAATTTAAAATAATTGAGAAATACCGTGCAGATTTTTCTGAGCAATTGTCACAAGCACTGGTGCAGATAGAATTGGCTTTGACAGCTCAGCAACAACAAACATTGCTGATGTACCTAGATAAGTTGTTATTGTGGAACAAAGCATATAACCTAACTGCGATTACAGAGCCAAAAGAAGCATTGATTAAGCATTTATTTGATTGCTTGAGCATCGTTCCTTTCTTAAATGATGGTACACTGTTAGATATTGGTACAGGCGCAGGATTACCAGGAGTGATAATTGCAATTTGTCAACCTGAGCGTCATTGTACAGTGTTGGATAGTAACCAAAAAAAGATTCGTTTTATTAAGCAAATTAGTAGTGAGCTGGCGTTAAAGAATATTACCCCCATCGCCAGCCGTATTGAGCATTATGAAGGGCAGTTTGATGTGGTAACTTCTCGTGCTTTTGCCAGCTTAACAGACTTTGTGACGCTAGCTTCACCAAAAATGCAAGCCAATGGCTGTTTGCAGGCAATGAAAGGACATGCCCCTGAAGTAGAAGAAAGACAGCAGTTGTCGGCAACATGGAATATTGATGTTGTACCCTTGTCTGTGCCACAGTTGCCAGATACTCGTCATTTAGTAAATTTGCATCTTATTTGATAGAGCTTAGCATGATTTACATGTATGAGTGACAGGCTGATTATTTTGTGGAAATGAATTCAGTTTAAATGATTTTAATTTTAAACGCTCTTGCTTTATATTAATAATCTTATATTAACTCTTAACTGTCAGTATTACTGAGTGTGTTTATGGAAATTATTGCCATTGCAAACCAAAAAGGTGGTGTGGGTAAAACCACAACCGCAGTGAATTTGGCTGCCTGTTTGGCGGCGAAAAAAAATAATGTATTATTGATAGACTTGGATCCGCAAGGTAATGCGACTACGGGTACTGGCATCGAAAAGCGTGAGTTGCAGTTGACGACTGCAGATATTTTATTAGATGGCGTTGCAATAGCTGATGCCATAGTCACTAGTCCAGCAGGCTTTGATGTGGTGGGTGCAAACCGTGATATGTCTGGTATTGATATTAGCTTGATGGGACTGGTAGATAGCCACAGCTTATTAAAGCAGGCCATGCAGTCGCTGACAGGCTATGACTATGTCATCATTGATTGTGCACCGAGTCTTAATTTACTGACAGTCAATGCCATGGTTGCAACGCAAGGGGTGATTATTCCGATGCAGTGTGAGTATTATGCCCTTGAAGGACTGGCAGATTTGTCACATACCATTGACCGCCTTAAAGAGTTAAATCCACATTTACATATTCGTGGTGTGGTGCGAACCTTATTTGATGCTCGTAATACTCTAGCAAATGATGTGTCTGCTGAGCTGGAAGCCTATTTTGGGGATTTGATGTATCAGACCATCATTCCAAGAAATGTGCGTTTGGCAGAAGCACCAGCGCATGGCATGCCTGTGCTGACCTTTGAGAGGTATTCTAAAGGTTCTCGGGCTTATCAAAAGCTGGCAAGTGAGGTGATGAAACAAAGCCAACAGTTGACTTTGGATTTGCCAAAAGTTGAATAAAGCGTATTAATGGCATTGACTTTGTGAGTAAGCGTGGTATCGTGTCGCCCCTTTATTCACAAGGAATTTATTAGGCTTTATTGTCCTACTAAATAAAGTTGCTAGTCACAAGGGCTAGGTGCTAAGTGTGTTGTGTTGATGTATAGTGTAAATGTGTGCAGGGGTTGTCTGTATACAACTTGGATAAAAGTGGGTGAGAGGATAAGTTGTCATGGCAAAAAAACGAGGACTGGCTGTAAATAGGGGGTTAGATGCCTTATTGGGGTCCATTAAAAAAGAAAAACAGATTACAGCCTCAGCACTTCGTGATGATAATTCTCTTGAGTCAGTGTCTACAAAAGCAACTGGACGTAAGAAGTCTCAAGGTGCGACGGCTAAAGCCTCTGCAAATAAAATAGCTGGTAAAAAATCAGTTGTTCAAGTCAATGGTGAAGAACAAATGTCTCTGGTGCAGATAGCAGTAGAGCAGTTGCAAGCAGGTAAGTACCAGCCTCGCCGTGATATGAGTGAAACGGCACTGGCAGAGTTGGCTAGCTCTATCCGTCAACATGGTGTGATGCAACCAATCGTGATTCGTCCATTATTGGCAAATGAAGATAAAACAGCAGAGCAGGTGACACATGAGATTATCGCTGGTGAGCGTCGCTGGCGAGCTGCCAAAATGGCAGGAGAGACAACTATTCCTGCTATTGAACGTGCTTTGTCTGATGAGCTAGCAATCGCACTGGCATTGATTGAGAATATTCAGCGTGAAGATTTGAGCGTGATTGAGCAAGCAGCAGCACTCCAGCGTTTTCATACTGAGTTTGGTATGAGTCATGCTATGATTGCTGAGGTGGTGGGTAAGGCACGTACAACTGTTTCTAACTTATTACGACTCAATCAGTTACATGAAACGGTTAAAGAGTATCTTGCTGATAAGCAACTGGATATGGGACATGCGCGTACTTTGTTGTCATTGTCTCAAGAGCAACAGCCCATCATTGCTAAAAAAATCATCGATAATCAGATGACAGTACGAGAGGCTGAAAAGTTAGTCAAATCCATTTTACAGCCCGAGTCAGAAAAAACAGATAAACTGAAAGTAAATAATCATGAAATCGTCGCTCTAAATCAACGACTGTCAGAAGCATTAGGTGCTGAGGTTAAGCTTAAGCAGAAAAAAAATGGCAAGGGAAGTGTGGAAATATTTTTTCATACACAGGATGAGTTAGAGCAGTTAATGAAACATTTGACAGAAGATTAAGGTGCTTTTCTATCATGTTTAAATAAGCATGCGTTCAATATTTTAAATGAGTGCTGATAATTTAAATGATGGGTAGCATTGATAGTATGTTTGTCAAAAAAATAATAATTAAGGTGTGGTCATGTGGGAGTTAATAAGAGCAGGCGGCTGGTTAATGGCACCGATTGTGCTATGCTCTGTTCTGGCATTAGTGATTATGATTGAACGTAGCATGAAGCTACAGTATGAAAAAGTCGCACCAAAGCGCTTACGTGAGCAACTGATTAATCGGTTGCGTGAAAATGGTAATATTAGTCGCGTACAACTGCTCAATGTAAAAGAAAAAACAGCATTGGGTGATATATTGGCAACTGGACTGTTATACCGTCAGTACGGTCTAGATTCTATGACCATGCATATGCAGAATCGTGCAAGTGTGCAGATTCATCAGCTTGAAAAAAACATTAATATGCTTGGCACAATTGGTGCAATCGCTCCTTTATTAGGATTATTAGGAACAGTATTAGGGATTATTTCTTCTTTCTTAGCAATTACTGATGGTGCAATGCAAGACCCAACATTACTGGCTGCTGGTGTATCACAAGCATTGATTACTACAGCGGCAGGTATGATTGTTGCGATTCCTGCTTTGGTTGCTTATCGTTTCTTTCAGCGCCGAATTGTTGATATCAATGCACGGTTTGAAACAGAAGCTGGTATGATGATACAAGAGATGTATGACTATCAGCTTTTTCCTGAAGCCATCAGCGCTCAAGATATGAATAATAAAGAAACTGCAATGGCTTCAAAGCTGGGTAGTGATGCAATATTAACCGATTAGATAAGAGTTAAGGTATGCGTTTTAGAAAACCTACAGTTGAGCCACTTGAAATCAATCTGACCCCAATGATTGATTGTTTGTTATTTTTGATTGTATTTTTATTATTAGCAACGACATTTAACCATTTCAGTCGCTTAAATATTGTACTGCCAGAAGCTGAAGGTGTTGAGGTTACTGAAGATACTAAGACCATTGAGGTAGCTGTACAAGAAGATGGTAGCTATTCAGTCAATGGTATTGCTTTAGGGTCGGATAGTGAGGCTGAACTGACTAATATGCTTAATCAAGAGGCAGGTAGTGAACGAGATATGGTATTTGTCATTGCTGCCGATGGTAATGCAACACATCAGTCTGTAGTACGAGTGATGGATGTGGCAGGTAAAATGGGATTTGTGAACTTAAACATCAGTACGATTGTTCCTGTTGGACAAAGCATCTCTGGAGTAAGTACATCAGCCCCAGCGACTAGTGAGTAGTTACAGTCCATATCCTCTGCCAGCATCACGCCTCTGTGTTTTTTTCATATCTATAAAGGATAAAAGACTGTCATGCCATCGTTTGCAAAGTCCTCAAATCCTGAGCTAACAGCAACACTTAAACCAGAAATTAGCCAGCGACATACTTTCTTTAGATTGCTTGGCTATTTAAAGCCATATTGGTGGGCATTATTATTAACCATTATTGGTTTTGCTATTAATTCTGCAACTGAAGTATGGATAGCTAAGTTGCTACAATTCATTACTGATGCCATTAATCGTGGTGATCAATCTCAGCAAAATCTATTTCCTATCTTAATCATTCTGTTGTTTATCACTCGTGGTTTTGCCAGCTTTTTGGGAAACTATTTTACAGCACTTATTTCTCGCAATTTGGTATATCGACTTAGGGTAGAAGTATTTAATAAATTGTTACGTCTGCCTAGTGCTTTTTATTTGGCAAATCCTTCTGGTACGATTTCTTCAAAACTTATCTTTGATGTCGAGCAGGTGACCGCAGCCAGTACAGGATCTTTAAAAACGCTGTTACGTGATGGCTTAACAGTGATTGCCTTATTGGGCTATATGTTTTATAGCAATTGGCGACTGACTTTGATTTTATTTGTGGTATTGCCACCTATTTTGTGGTTGGTACGTTATGCATCCAAGCGGTTTTTGCATTTATCAAAGGGTATCCAGCAGACCATGGGTAGTGTCAGTCATATCACCAATGAGGTCATTAATGGCTATCAAGTTGTTAAAAACTATGGTGGGCAAGAGTATGAGTCACGGCGGTTTAATGACGCTTCTATGAAAAACCTGCGTCAAGGTATGAAAGTAGTTATTACCAATAGTATCAATACGCCACTTATTCAGTTATTGATGGCTATGGCTATGTGTGTGGTGGTTTGGTTGGCACTGCGTCCAGAGGTAATGAGTGGTACGACTGCTGGTGAGTTTATCGCTTATATTGGCGCAGCGGGTCTGTTGAGTAAGCCTGTACGCTCTTTAACGGATATTAATCAGCAATTGCAAAAAGGTATCGCTGCTGGAGAGTCTATTTTTGCATTGTTAGATGAGCCAGAGGAACAAGATACTGGAACATTAACACCAAAACTGCATGGTGATATTCGCTTTGAACAAGTTGGATTAACTTATGCAGATGGTACTAAGGCTTTGCAAGATTTTAGTTTGTCAGTTAAGGCGGGGGAAACAATTGCTCTGGTTGGACGTAGTGGTGCGGGAAAAACGACACTGGTTAATTTATTAACACGAGCATTAACGCCAACATCTGGACAGATATTTTTGGATAATCAACCAATTGATTCTTTAACCTTGGAGTCATTGCGTGCGCAAATTGCTATGGTTAACCAACAAGTTGTGTTGTTTAATGATAGTGTTGAGCATAATATTGCCTATGGTAGTTTGGCAGATAAGCCAATAGAGGATATTACCGCAGCGGCAAAAGCTGCCTTTGCGCATGATTTTATTATGCAGCTACCTAATGGTTATGGTAGTGATATTGGTGCTGATGGTTTACAACTTTCTGGTGGTCAACGCCAACGTTTGTCTATCGCTCGTGCATTGTTAAAAGATGCACCGATTTTAATTTTAGATGAAGCAACCAGTGCACTAGATAATGAGTCTGAATATTATATTCAGCAAGCATTAGATAATATTATGAAGAGCCGCACAACGTTGGTCATTGCGCATCGATTAACTACCATTGAGTCTGCAGATAAGATTGTGGTGCTTGATGGAGGATATATTAAAGAAATTGGTACACATGATGAGTTGTTACAGCTTGGTGGTCAATATGCTCAGATGTATGCTCGAGATTTTGCAGAGGCTTAATATATAAATAGTAGACTTTCTAGATTGTATAATGTTGTATAGATAGGCTGATCAGATATGGCGCAATTGGAGACGCTATTTACACAAGCGTGGCAACGTCAAGCTAAGTGGCTGTGGTTATTATTACCAGTTAGCTGGCTATATGGCATGGTTGTATTTTTACGGAAGCAGCTTTATCACTATGGTTGTCTGAAAAGCTATCGAGCGCCTATACCAGTGATGGTCATCGGGAATATCAGTGTGGGGGGCAGTGGAAAGACACCATTGATTATTTCTCTTGTGCATGAGCTACAAAGGCGTGGTGTTGCTGTTGGTGTTATTAGCCGTGGCTATGGTGGGGATACGCAGCTGATGCCCACATTGGTCACTGAACAAAGCTTACCGCAAGCAGTTGGTGATGAGCCGTGCCTTATTGTGGCGAATACCCAAGTACCTATGAGTGTTTGTCCCAATCGTCAACAGGCAATTGAAAAACTATTATCTGTGTATCCAAATTTGCAGTTAATAATTGCAGATGATGGGTTACAACATTATGCGTTGCAAAGAGATATTGAGTGGATAGTGGTTGATAGTAGTCGAGGGTTTGGTAATCAGCAGTTGTTACCAACAGGATTTTTACGTGAGCCTTTATCGCGGCTAGATGGTGCGACAGTCATTTATCATATTACTGCTCAGTCTGATCTTCAGCATGGTGATGTAAATGATACCTATTATATGCAGTTGCAACCATCCAAACTATACCGTTTGCTAGCAAAGAAAGAGTGCCTAGATACAGAAAATCTATCAAGTTCCCCAAAAAATGGTGCAACTGTGTATGCAGTGAGTGGAATTGGTTATCCACAACGTTTTTTTCAGTCGTTACGTCAGTTAGGTTATAAGGTTATTGAGCGAGCATTTCCTGATCATCATGCGTTTGTGGAAGATGATTTATTAGATTTGTCTGATTATCCAATTATTATTACCAGTAAAGATGCAGTTAAGATAAAAGTTTTAGCACAACAATACTCAAAAATCGCTGCTTTGTCTATTTGGGTTTTACCAGTGTCTGCGCAGCTATCATCACCATGTTATGACTTACTGTTTCAGCAACTAGCAGATGTGGGTATAAAAGTAGAGTAGCTGAATACTTCATACTTCTGAAATATTCATAAGATGACTGTTTAACAGCTCCAGTTAATATACTATCAATTAATTAAAAAACGATCTCTTAGTTACAGGTGTTGCACAATGCAAAAAGTCCATATTGTTATTCCAGCACGTTATAAAAGTACGCGTCTTCCAGGCAAACCATTGTTAGATATTCATGGTAAGCCAATGATACTTTGGGTAGCGGAAAAAGCACAGGCAGCACAGTTTGCTGATGATGTTTGTATTGCAACTGATAATGAGCAGATTGCCCAAGTATGTATGCAAGCTGGTTATGAGGTGGTCATGACTTCTGAAACCCATGCATCAGGTACAGATAGACTGGCAGAGGTTGCAAGTATTAAGCAGTGGGCTGATAATGACATCGTTGTTAATATGCAAGGTGATGAGCCACTGGTGCCGCCTGTATTATTAGAGCAAGTGAAAAATTTACTGATTAATAAATCAGAGTGTGTCATGGCAACTTTGTGTGAGCCAATTATGACACATGATGAGTTTATGCGTCCCTCAGTTGTTAAAGTTGTGACAGATAATAGGCTCAATGCACTATATTTTAGTCGTGCGCCGATACCTTGTGATCGAGAGCATGCGTTGGCATTAGCCAATCATACGCAACTGACAGATAATCAAGCGTTATCTGTTCCTAATAATGCTTATCGTCATTTGGGTTTATACGCATATCGTGTTGGTCTGTTGAAAAAGTTTGTGTCTTGGGAGCAGGGTGTATTAGAACAACTTGAATGTTTGGAGCAATTGCGTATTTTAGAAAATGGTGGAAAAATTGCGGTGGCGCAAGCTATGACTAATTTACCTGCTGGTGTGGATACGCAAGAAGACTTAGAGCGACTCAATGCGATGCCAAAATCAGAATTTATCAGTATGGAATAGTTATTAATGTCACCTACGGATAGTCTGGATAACCAATCTGATACAACATCGACTTATTTTGCGATGCCGTATCCATGGCAAAAAAAAGTCTGGGAGAGTCTGACATCTCGTAGTCAGCAGTTGCCTCACGGCTTATTGTTTTCAGGTATGTCGGGGATTGGTAAACGTGTCTTTGTTTGGCGTTTTACCGCATGGTTGCTTTGTAGCCATCGAGATAAACAAACATATCATGCATGCGGTGTATGTCAAAGTTGTCAATGGTTGGCTTCAGGTACACATCCTGACTTAATGGTATTACCTCAAAGTAGTTTGATACTAGAAAATCAAGATATAGATGACATCTCTAACAAACAGAAGTCAGCTAAGAATAATAGCGATACTAAAGAAAAAAGCAGTATATCTGATAAAATTAAGGTTGATGATATTCGAGCGTTGCAACCGTTTGTGAGTCAAGGTAGTCGTGGGCAGCGAGTATGTGTGATTGATTATGCTGATACCATGACAGTGGCAGCAGCAAATGCACTATTAAAAACATTGGAAGAACCAAAAGATGGCGTGTATTTATTATTGATTAGTGATACTCCTGCACAATTACTACTAACCATCAAAAGTCGAGTACAAAAAGTACCCATTGACCAGATTTCTACAAATTTAGTTTATGATTTTTTAGAGCGTCAGTTAGCTTTGTATCATAATAACTATCAGGAAAAGAGACTGTCAGTAGGGCAGTATGATGCCTCCCAACTATTAGCAGTAGCGGATGGTGCGCCACTTAAAGCCATGGTGTTGCTGGAGTCTGCTTGGTATGGTATGAGAAAACTGTGGTTAACGACATGGCAGGCATTGCGTTGTGGACGGCGTAGTAGCATAGCTGCCAGTGATTATTGGCAGTCACAGTTAAGCTTAGTAGAGTTTATTGAGCTATCTGAGTTAATGATTGTTGATATTCAGCGAGTTAAGCTACAAGTTGAGCCTAAACAGCGAGATATTCACTTCAATCAGATAGCAGACTTGATGGACAGTAAGTTTGAAGATTGGGTGAGTTTATGGCACTTGATAGCTGATATTAAGCTATCTGTACAACAAAATGTCCAAGAGAAGCTGGCATATGATAAATTGATGCAACAGATTGCTACAATTTAGTAGCTATGTGATATCTAAAATTTGATGTTTATATAAAACATATAAGGAACTTTATTTATGGCAATGCCTGGACGTGGTGGTATTATTACCTGTCATATTGAGAACATTGAAACTCTTTATGCCAGTTATCTTCCGTTTGTAAATAATGGTGCTGTATTTGTACCTTCTAATCGTCAGCATCAGCTTGGTGACGAAGTATTCGTAGCTATTACATTACCAGGATCTAGTGAGCGTATGCCATTAAATGGTAAGGTTGTTTGGGTCAACCATAAAGCTCAGGCAAACCGTCCTGCAGGATTTGCGGTACAATTTGGCAATGATGAGGTTGGATTAAGAATGAAAAATGAGATGGAGCGTTTGCTGGCAGGTAAGTCTGATTCTGTACAGATGACTTATACCATGTAGAGATAAAAGTTCAACAGACCTAATCTTAATAGAGTGAGACAGACTAGATAGAAGAAGGGCAGTTTAGATAAACTGCCCTTCTTCGTATATAGCAATACAGTCTTGTCTGGCTATACTATGGATAGCCTATTTTAGCTCAACAGTCGCACCATTGTTGATGTTGGCATAGACTTCAAGAACATCCCAGTTTGTTAGACGGATACAGCCATGAGAGGCTTGACGGCTGATGCCTTCAGGTCTTGGTGAGCCATGTAATCCATAAGATGGTTTTGATAGCCCCATCCAAACGACACCAACAGGATTGTTAGGTCCTGGTGGTAGCATATAGACTTTTTTATCTGCATCGCTACCAACAGTGGCTTTGTACCATGGCATCTTCACTTTATTAACAATTCTATAAGTACCGTGTGGTGAAGGTGTGCTACTACTACCGACGGTGGTTGGATAAGTAGCTACCAGCTTATTACCATTGTACGCATATAAAGTTTTAGCATCTTTATCAGCAACTACACGGGTAATACGTTCTTTTAGTGGTTCACCAACATTGATAACAGTGATGGTTTCTCCAGCAGTAAAAGACTTACCTTTGTTAAGTTTCTCTAGGTAGCGTACATCCATATGAAAGCGTTCACCTAGCATCTCAATGATGTTTTGATAGTAAAGACCTTTCATTCTCGATTTTGCTTCTGCGCCTGTTGGTGTAGTCGCAAAAGGTGTATTGATATCATCTTGGGTTAGAGTATACTCAACCAATACAGGCTGATTCATATCAATGTTTTTTGTTAATGCTTCCCAAGTTTCAGCATTCATTCGTCCAGTTTGCTGTAAGCCATGCATTGCCTGAAAGTTACTTAAGGCTTTTTTGCTATTCATTCCCCAGCCACCATCAATTGGACCAGGTGAAGCATGGTTCCAGTCTAATAATGTTTGTAATTTAACTGTCATTGCAGTATTAACATTCATATTAGGTGACCAAACTGCGTCATTCACCTGTTTGGCATAGTCTGATAGATTTAGTGTGGTATAGACTTTACCGTTTCTATTTTGCACATTATTGTTTTCAATACTGGCAATAGAAGATTCATCGGTATTGCTCGTTGCTGGTGCGACAGCTTGTCCTTCTTCAATGTCATCGCTTAGTTCTTCAGTGCGGTCATTGTTTAAGGTTTGGTTTGCAGTATTAGCTGTTGCTCTATTATTGGCAATATCACTTAAGTCTGCATCTTCAACAACCTGGTCATTAATGATTAATGTTGGTATCTCATCGACGCTACGGACAGGTAGTGTCTGTTGAGAGGATGTAGAAGCAGCAAAAGTAGCCACACTGACAGATGATAAAGTTGCACAGCAAAGGATGCTGGCAAGTTGGGTAGAGAGTTTATTGCGTTTTAACATAATGAGTCATCACTATAATTGTGAACATGATGTCGCTATTATGCTCATAATTAGGCTGACTGGCAAATTTTTACGACAAAAATTGCTATATTAGTAATCTATGCGACATATTATGTCGCTATTTTGATAAATTAGTTATGTTATATTGTATCTAGATTGAGTTTGAGCATGGCATTAGTGAAATAAGGTAGAATAATTGGTAAAATCCATTCACTAATGTACGGGCGTGTTATTCGGTTCAAAAATGGTAAAAAGCTGTATTTATTAGTTAATACCCGAAAAGAATAAAGTTGTATTTTCAATGACACAAGCATCGTTACACAAGTATAATTACTGTGCTAATATTTTTTAAATAATTTAAAAGGAAAGTTTATGACCAATCATCATGTTATGAGTGCTGAGCAGTTTCAACAAGAGTATGTCTCTTCTGATTTGAATCATGAGGCTGAGCTTGAAGCAGCTTTAGAAGAGATGAATGCTAGTTTCGGTGAAGCTATGAATAGTCTGGTCAGTATTCGTGATATGATTCGTTTTGCTGTGACCCAGTTACGCATTCATGATGTTGTGGTTGCGCAAGGGACAACAGATGAGTTTGCTGAGGCAACAGCCATTGTTTTGCATCCGTTAGCATTAGATTGGTCAGCAGATGAGCAGATATTAGATTGTCGTTTGACCCCTTCAGAAAAAACAGATATTTTGACATTATTGCAAGACCGTATTATTCAACGTCGTCCTTTAAGTTATCTGATTAATCTTGCTTATTTTTGTGATTTACCATTTTATGTTGATGAGCGAGTGTTGATTCCTCGTTCACCAATTGCTGAGCTGATTCGTCAGCAGTTTTATCCTTATTTTCAAACCAACGAGTTGTCCTATTCTGTCCTAAATCAACCGTCGTCTCAACAAGCACAGATAAATCAACAGAATACAGGTAAGCAGGATTTTTTTGCGCATGGACTGGAAGATAAGCAACTGCCACAACCTGAGCGTATTTTAGATTTATGTACTGGCTCTGGATGTTTAGCAATTGCTTTGGCAAGTCGTTTTGTAGATGCTTCTGTGGATGCCACTGATATTGATAAGGCTGCTTTAGAAGTTGCTGCTGTTAATGTGGAGCATCATGGTATGGAATATCAGGTTAATTTAATTGAGTCTGATTTGTTTGATAAGTTACCTGCAGAAAATCAATATGATTTAATTATTACCAACCCACCTTATGTCGATGCAGCAACTATGGCAGATTTGCCACCTGAGTTTTTACATGAGCCAGAGCATGCGCTAGCAGCAGGACAAGATGGACTGGATTTGGTACATCATATCTTGCATGATGCGCCAGATTATCTGAGTGAAAATGGTTTGTTGATTTGTGAAGTTGGAGATAGTGAGTGGGCGCTGTGTCAAGCTTATCCTGATATTGAGTTTAACTGGTTACGTTTTGCCCGAGGTGGTCGAGGAATTTTTGCTATGGATTACCAGCAATTAATGGCGAATCGTTCTTTGTTTGCAGTAAAAGCATCTGTTAGTCTATAGTTAGTTTTGGCTAAGTGTTTAAAGTTTTTTGAGCAGATGCTTGGTATATTGGTAATATAAGGCAGATTTGAGGCGATAGTATGGCAGGAAATAGTATAGGGCAGGTGTTTCGAGTGACGACGTGTGGTGAGTCACATGGCGCAGGGTTATTGGCAATTGTTGATGGTGTTCCACCTAGCCTTGAGCTGTCTGCACAAGATTTACAGAGAGATCTAGATCGTCGCAAGCCAGGAACATCGAGATACTCTACTCAGCGTCGTGAGGATGATGAGGTGGAGATTATTTCCGGTGTGTTTGAGGGAAAAACCACAGGAACACCAATTGGGCTGTTAATTCGTAATACCAATCAAAAGTCAAAAGACTATAGTGATATTAAGAATACATTTCGTCCAGGTCATGCAGATTATACGTATAGTATGAAGTATGGTTTTCGTGACTATCGTGGTGGTGGACGCTCTTCGGCTCGTGAGACAGCAATGCGGGTGGCCGCAGGTGCGATTGCTAAAAAATATCTTAAAGAGCATCTCGGTATTGATATTCGAGGCTATGTGACTCAAATTGGTTCAGAGGTAGCAAAAGATATTCCAGTTGAGCAAATTGATTGGGAGTTTGTGAATAACAATCCATTTTTTTGTGCAGACTTTGATACATTACCAAAGTTTGAGGCATTGGTAGATAGCTTGCGCCGAGAAGGAACGAGTTGTGGAGCGAAGCTAGAGGTTATTGCCAGTGGTGTACCCGTTGGATTGGGTGAGCCAGTTTTTGACCGTTTGGATGCAGATATTGCGCATGCAATGATGAGTATTAATGCCGTTAAGGGTGTTGAGATTGGTGATGGTATGGCAGTGGCAGGTCAATTTGGTCATGTTTCTCGTGATGAATTAACACCTGAGGGTTTTACTGCGAATCATGCAGGTGGTATCTTGGGTGGTATTTCTTCTGGTCAAGACATTCGGGTAAGTATTGCGTTAAAGCCGACTTCAAGCATTACTACGGCAGGACGTAGTATTAATCTACAAGGTGAGCCAGTGGAAATGCTGACTAAGGGTAGACATGACCCTTGTGTTGGTGTACGCGCTACACCTATTGCAGAAGCAATGTTGGCAATTGTATTGTTAGACCATTATCTACGCCATCGTGGGCAAAATGCAGATGTGACAGCACCTATTTCTGCTATTTAGTGAATATATCAACAGTGTGAGCTTTATCCATCATGCTGTTTTTGCAATAAAAAAAGACCCATTTTGGGTCTTTTTTCACTTTAAGTGATGTATATACTTATGGGTTGATAACTTCAACGGTGCGACTACCAACAGGCTGTACAGGACGGTTGTTATCATGATACATCTGTATCATGGTCGCAAGCGTAGATTGTGATACAGCCAGTGGCTTAGTCATGACAAACCATTGTACTTGCTCTGAGCAAGGCGGTGTTGTTAGTGAACCGCTATAATGATAATAGGGGCTATTAGTAGGTAGTAGTTTGTTAATATCAACATTATGAATGGTGATTGTATTATGGGCTTGCGTGGCTTCTATACCAGTTTGTATGAGCTTAGTTAATGCTGTATTTTCACCAGTTGGGTTTAGCATAACACCAATAACGGCCAGTTCTTCTTTATCATTTGCATGAACAAAATGAATAACAGCAGGATAGTTGACCCCTGCAATTTGGTGTTCACTTGGTGTGTGATAATGGAACTGTTTTAAAGTATATTTTTCACCATGAATCATTAACGTGTTATCATCATTATCCAAGGTAAAAACGATGGTGTGTCCATTATTTTTTACGTCAACATCACTAGGTGTATAATGGGTGATGGGTGCCGTCTCTGTTGAGCCAGAGGCTTGGGTGATGTTAATAGGGGACTGTTTGACACCTGTACGACAAACAGAGTGTGCATCAATACTAGAGCCCCAGTGTGCAGGACCAGTTAAGCCTTCATCATAAGACCATAACGGGATATGTGCATCTGTTGTATTATGGACTTGTTGATGAGTAGCACTTTCACTATGTTGGGTTGCTGGCATGATGATAGTAACAGGTGTGCTTTCTTCCATTGCACGATGGTTATTACAGCCACTTAAAGTTGTGATAGCAATGGTTGCTACAGATAGACTGATAGCAAGTGGTAGGCGTTGAAAAGATAGTTGCATGAACATTGTTCCTTGAAAATAAATATACATTTGTAGTGAAACTTTCAACATCCTTGAATTAAGTTTCTATCATCAGAATATTGCTATAAAGTGACCGTTCATAATGACAATGAATGTTGTTTGCAAACGGTAGTTTGAGATATGATTTCACTGTTTTTGTGACAGCATTTAATATGATGCTGTTATTTTATTTTAACATAATTACACAAACTTTATAACTACTTTAACAAAAGTTGAGATGAATGAAGTATTTAAGCGGTTGAATGACCATTTTAATGATTCGTTTGTTAAAATAGTTCCTTTATATAAGTTTATAAAAATCCATAATGGATAGGCTGTTTTTATCATGACCTCAGCAGTTGCCAAAGGTTTTACAAGTGCACGACATATACAGCAACGTCATATTTTAGATATGATGGGCATTGAGTGTTGGGTGGGTCGGAAGACGCCTACTTTAAGGGTCGATACAAGTGCTTTGCTTGGTCATCAACTTAACCAACAGCCATCACCTTCGTTGATATCATCAACACCATCTTCTGAACAATCATATATACGGTCTTCGATACAGTCACCTGCACAACCAAGTTTACCGTCATCAGATACGGCTCAGTCTATTCCATCTACTGAGCTTAGTGCCAGCCAGCCAAGTATAGCCACTACTTTGGGTGTTCAGTCATCGGATACTAGCCAATTAGAAGAAAGCAGGTTTACTCAGCATCAATTTGTATCACCTGTCTCAGATATGCAGGCAAAAGATACGGCGATACAACAAACAGGGCAACACAAGCCAAGTGATATGTTTGCACAGATGTATAAAGTGCAACAACCAGATAGCCAGCCTAAACTGCAACCAGTCAATGCCAATGTAGAAGAAAAAGTGGTTCAACGTATTGCACCATTTAGCCTATTGGGCATACAGTTTCGGGGCTGGGTATTGTTAGTAGATAGTAAACAGTTACAAGACAGTGCTTGTCAGCAACTATGGCGGAATATTGTGCAAGCGTTGTCAGCAACAGAGCGAGAGTTACGTTTCCCGATTTGTGCTGGTATGGATAGCTTGGAAATTGCAAATGCTAGCTTGGCAGGCTTTGTCTTTTGTATGGCTCAAGATGATAAAAAACAGGTAGCTGGTTTGACAGTATTGCCTGATGGTCTAACTCATGAACGCTTATGTCAGCTACCAAGTCTGCAACAGATGCTGACTGATGCCAGCCAAAAACGGAAGTTATGGCAGTTGCTTTCTACACAGTAGACTAATGGAAATTTAACAGTAATTCACTGGGTTTGGCTGGTCGTGATTTACTATGTACTTGTTATAACTATATTTGTATTTTTACTAGGGTCTGTTGAATATTTGAATGTTCAACAGACCCTAAGAGTAAATTAGGACATCTGTCCTATTTTAATTATTGACTGAACATTAACATGAGAGCTAATCATGAATACACAAAGTAATGCGCCACATCGTTCTTATAATTTTTGTGCTGGACCAGCAACCATGCCAACGGAGGTTCTGGCACAAGCACAGGCAGAAATGCTGGACTGGCATGGCAGTGGTATGTCAATTATGGAAATGAGTCATCGTAGTCAGGATTATGTGGCAGTGGCAGAGCGTGCAGAGCAGAAGCTACGAGACTTGATGCAGATTCCTGATGACTATAAGGTGCTATTTTTGCAAGGTGGAGCAAGTTTGCAATTTTCTGCCATTCCGTTAAATTTATTGATGGGAGGGACAGGTGATTATTTGACTACTGGTGCATGGTCAAGCAAAGCACTAAAAGAAGCCAAACGTTATCAGGTATTGGGGCTAGGGCAGGTAAATGAGGTTGCCAGTGGTTTGGCAGGTAACTTTACAGAGGTGCCAAATCCTAAGGACTGGCGTGTATCTGAAGGTGCAAAGTATTTTCACTATTGTGCCAATGAAACCATCCACGGTGTACAGATTCATACAGCACCTGATGTTGATGCACCATTAGTCGCTGATATGTCGTCTTGTATTTTATCTGCACCTATTGATGTTTCTAAGTTTGGTATGATATATGCTGGTGCGCAAAAAAATATTGGTCCTGCTGGTTTGGTGATTGTGATTATTCATGAGTCATTATTAGGTCAGGCGAGTCAGTGGTGTCCGACATTGTTAAATTACCAGCATCTTGCTGAGAAAAAGTCGATGTCAAATACACCAGCGACCTATTCATGGTATCTGGCAGGGCTGGTGTTTGAGTGGCTAGAGGCACAAGGTGGGGTTGAGTCCATTAGCAAAGTGAATCAACGTAAAGCTCAGCTTCTTTATGAGGCAATTGATAACAGTGATTTTTATCAAAATCCTGTGGCTCAACCTTATCGCTCTATTATGAATGTACCGTTTACTCTTGCAGATGCTTCTTTGGATAAAAAGTTTTTGGAGCTTTCACAACAAGCAGGGCTGTTAAACTTAAAAGGACATCGTGACGTTGGTGGTATGCGAGCCAGTATTTATAATGCCGTGAGTATGGAAGCGGTTGAGGCTCTGGTTGCCTTTATGCAAGAGTTTGAAAAAACACAGTCTTAAAAATGAGAGATACTTAGGGTTTGCTGAATGTTCAATAAACCCGATATATAAAGTTGTAATAAGGAAAAGGGCTTGATGCTGGAGCAAAGAAACTTACACCAATATAAGCGACCAGACAAACAACGTGGTCAGCGGATAATATCTCAGGCTTTGTTAGTCATGGCTTTGGGTATACTGACATTGCCCGTTCAAGCCGACCCCATTACTCGTACAACTTTAGCACACAATAGCACAACGGCATATGAAGGAAAGTCTCATATGCCGTATGCTAACCCTGATGCACCCAAGGGTGGCACGTTGTCTATGAGTACACTTGGAACTTTTAATAGTGCCAATAAATGGATGACAACAGGTGTACCAATGGCAGGAACAGACCTTTTATATGATACATTGATGAGTGGCTCATTAAATGAAGCTTTTACTATGTATCCTCAGCTTGCTGAAAAGGTAACTTACGACCCTGATGACCCAAGCTGGATTATTTATCATATTAATCCAAAGGCAAAGTTTTGGGATGGTTCAGATGTGACAGCCGAAGATGTTAAGGCAACATTTGATGCACTACTCAGTAAAGGTCCGATGTTTATTCGTAGTTATTTGGGAGATATTAAAGAGGTACAGGTACTAGATAAATATCGAGCCAAGTTTATTTTTAATTCAGCAGATAATAAAGAGATATTACTCACGGTTGGACAGTTTCCAGTATTTGCAAAAACTTCTATTGACAAAAACTTTGAGACATTAAGTTTGACACCGTTGATGGGGAGTGGTCCTTACAAGTTAGGTAGTATACAGCCCGGACAGTCGGTGACTTATGTGCGTGACCCTAACTATTGGGGGCAGTCACTTGCTGTAAATCAAGGACGCTATAACTTTGATAAAGTAAAATATGTATATTATTTGAGTGATGAAGTAGCATTTGAGGGTTTTAAGTCGGGGCAGTATCAGTTTCGTCAAGAGAATAAAGCAAGTAACTGGGCAAAGGCGTATAACTTTCCAGCTATACAAGCAGGAATGGTTAAAAAAGAGAGAGTGACAATGAAAAACCCTGTTGCCATGCAAGGGTTGGTTATGAATCAGCGTCGTCCCCTCTTTCAAGATATCAAAGTTCGACAAGCATTAACACGAGCATTTGATTTTAAATGGCTTAATAAAACACTATTTTATGAGCAATATGAACAGCCACAGAGCTATTTTTATGGCTCAGAGCTAGAAGCAACTGGTAAGCCAAGTGTGGAAGAAATGGCAGTTTTGACGCCTTTACTGGCTGATGCAGACAGTGATTATCGGCAACAGGTCTTGAATGAATGGCATTTACCACAATCTAATGGGGATGGTTTTAATCGTGAAGGGTTGTTAGAAGCGCGAAAATTACTACTATCTGCTGGTTTTTATTATAAAGATATGCACTTGTATCAACCTAATGGTCAACGTGCACGTATTGAGATTTTGGTTGTTGATGGTAGTAGTATGGAGCGTGTGCTGTTATCTTATGTGCGACATCTGCAACGTTTAGGGTTTGATGCCAGTATTCAAAATGTGGATGCGCCACAATATTTGGAGCGTAAACGCCATTATGACTACGATATGATTGTAGATGTTTTTGCACAAAGTTTATCACCCGGTGCAGAGCAGTTGTCCTATTGGGGTAGTGAGTCTGCGGACGACATTGGTAATCAAAACACAATGGGTATTAAAAACCCAATGATAGATGCAGTCATAGAGCAACTGATAAAAGCAGATAATCGTGAGCAGATTATCCTTTATACCAAGGTATTAGACCGATTATTAAGAGCAGGTTATTACATTGTACCTATGCTGGGTAATACAGGTAGTAATGTGGCATATTGGAAGCAATACCGTCATGTAGATAAGCTACCAGATAATGCGCTGGGCTTAGATTATTGGTGGGTCGATGCGGAGGCAGAAAAGCAAGTTTATGATTCTTTGCATTAGACCCTAGTAATAGCAATATATTGAGTATTTATTAATGGTTTGATAACCCTAAGTTATCGTAATATCAGCAAGATAAGTTACATATATGCTGTGTGTACTTCTATAGTCTGCTTACTATAGTTAGCGTAGTTATAAAGCAAATGTAGATAGTACGGTTGTAAAGCAAACGAGCCTAAAACCATAACAGTCATCAAGTTTGTTGACTATATTGATTTTATGGAAGATAACAGCATATTTATTATTTGAACATGAATTATTCTAACGATAGTGAGTAAGGAATTGTATGGCCATACATATTCGCCCCATTAAGGCTTTTAAGGATAACTATATCTGGACGCTGATTAATGATAGTAATAATCAAGCCATTGTTGTCGATCCCGGTCAAGCTGAGCCAGTGATGGCATATCTTGAGATACATGACTTAGATTTAACGGCAATATGGATTACCCATCACCATATGGATCATACAGGTGGTGTGGCAGAGTTACAGCAGTCTTATCCAATGACGCATATTGTTGCACATAGTGAGCATGGCGTTCGTATGGATCAGTCTGTTAAGGATGGCAGTTCAGTGAATGCTTGGGGCTATTCTGCTCAGGTATGGGAAGTTGCTGGACATACCCAAAGTCATCTTGCATACCTGCTAGATATTGAATCACAAAAGCATGTGTTTTGTGGTGATACCTTGTTTAGTGGTGGCTGTGGTCGTGTGTTTACAGGGACTATTGAAGAGCTATATAACAGCTTTGAGCGGTTAAAAAAGCTACCAGATGAAACTTTGTTTTATCCTGCACATGAATATACTGCTGATAACTTACGCTTTGGACTATCTATTGAGCCAAATAATGAAGCGATACGCCATAGTTTGTTAGAAGCCACAAAGAATGTAGAGCGAGGTATTGCTTCTTTGCCGGTGACATTAGCACATGAAAAGCAGGTTAATGTATTTATGCGTCCAGATATGGCAGATACTATTGAAGGCGTTAGTCGCCAAGTCAGTTTGGTAGATACTAAGCCATTAACGGTATTTGCTGCATTACGAGAATTGAAAAATAACTTTTAGTAGTAATAAAAAATAGCTACGATATAGATAATGGAAGTAAGCTATTGCAATACTAAGTAAATGGGTAAGTAAATGGGGCGCTATATATTAAAACGCTTGGCATTGATGTTGCCAACTTTATTTTTGATTTTGTTGGCAAATTTTATCATTGTGCAGACTGCGCCAGGAGGTCCTGTTGAGCAGCAAATATCTTTGATTGAGCAAGCTAATAAAGGTGATGCGACAGCAGTGGCTCCATCTTCTACTCCAACCATGGGTAATGGTGGTAAATACCAAGGCTCACGAGGGCTGTCTGAAGAAATGGTAAAGGCAATTGAGGCGCAATATGGCTTTGATAAACCAGCACCAGAGCGATTTTGGTTGATGTTAAAAAATTATGCACATCTAGATTTTGGTGAGTCCTTTTTTAAGGGTGAGCCAGTGATAGACCTTATCCTTGCTAAGTTGCCAGTATCTATCTCTTTGGGGTTATGGAGTACTTTACTTATTTATCTGATAGCCATTCCATTAGGTATCTATAAGGCCATCCATAATGGCAGCACAATGGATAAAGCCACCGCCTTTTTGTTGGCAGTGGGTCATGCCATTCCAGTATTTGTGTTTGGTGTGATTTTGCTGGTGTTCTTTGCTGGTGGTAGCTATTGGCAGATTTTTCCGTTACAAGGGTTGGTTTCTGAGAACTTTGAACAGCTTTCTTTTTTGGGTAAGGTAAAAGACTATTTTTGGCATCTGGCATTGCCATTGTTAGCCAGTACCATTGGTGGATTTGCTGGATTGGCATATCTGACCAAGTTTAGTTTTTTAGAAGAGCTGGGTAAACAGTATGTATTAACAGCACGTGCTAAAGGACTGTCTGAAAACCAAGTGCTTTATGGACATGTATTTCGTAATGCGATGCTGATTATCATTGCTGGTATTCCAGCAGCCGTGGTGGGGATATTCTTTGCAGCAAACTTTATTATTGAGATTATTTTTAATTTAGATGGTCTAGGATTGCTGGGCTTTGAAGCGATAGTACAGCGTGATTATCCAGTAATTTTCGGCACGTTATTTATTTTTACTGTGGTGGGGTTGGTGTTACAGTTGATTAGTGATTTAAGTTACCATTTAGTTGATCCACGTATTGATTTTGAGAGTCGCTAATATGGCTATGATTCACAATCCTATCTGGCAAGCAAGGATAGAGCGATTTAAACGCCATCGTAGTGGTAGAATCGCACTATGGTTATTTGTACTGATATTTATGCTCTGTATGGGTGCAAACTTTATTGCAAATGATAAGCCCTTATTGGTGAAGTATCAGGATAGCTATTATTTTCCAGTATTCAAGGCTTATCCCGAGACAGCATTTGGTGGGGTGTTTGAAACAGAGGCAAATTATAAAGATCCTGTGGTTCAGCAACTGATTAACCATGATGGCTTTTATATCATGCCACCGATTGCTTTTGCAGACCAGACGCCTAATGTGAGCCTAGCACAGCCATATCCTGCCCCACCTAATGCCCAAAATTGGCTAGGGACAGATGATGTGGGTCGAGATGTGGTCGCTAGAATCCTCTATGGGTTACGTGTTTCATTGTTATTTGGTATTGCATTGACATTGGCAGGCTCACTGATTGGTATTATTGTTGGTGCGATTCAGGGTTATTATGGGGGCTGGGTTGATTTGGCTGGACAGCGTTTGATGGAAGTCTGGGCTGGTTTGCCACAGCTATTTATGATTATTATTTTGGTCAGTCTGTTTAGCCCTAGCATTTATGTGTTATTTGCCATGATGTTGCTATTTGGCTGGATGGGATTGGTGGGTTTGGTACGTGCAGAGTTTTTACGTGCGCGTAACTTTGACTATGTACGTGCGGCTCGAAACTTAGGTGTGTCTGACCGTCAGATTATCTGGCGACATATTTTGCCAAATGCACTGGCATCAAGTCTGTCTCAGTTGCCTTTTATCTTGACAGCAAATATCATTGCTCTAACCGCATTAGACTTTTTGGGGTATGGTTTGCCACCAGGCTCACCCTCATTAGGTGAGCTGATGCTACAGGGAAAGAATAATCTAGATGCGCCGTGGTTGGCATTATCAGGATTTTTTAGCTTGACTCTGATTTTATCCTTACTTATTTTTATTGGTGAAGCATTGCGTGATGCATTTGACCCGCGTTTGTCTTAGTCAGTTAAGATAGCCTGCTTAGATTAGGACTACACTTTTTTGCTCATCATATCTAACCATATAACAAAAGACACTAATACATTAAATAAATAGTCGCCAAAGTGCAAAAAATATAATTCCCATGACCACAAGTATAATAGATAACCGCCATACCCAACGAGGAATAAGCGGTTTTTTATAGCCAATATCATTTAGGTGATTGTTTAAGCCTGAGCTTAAATGTTCAAAGCCACCTGTCTTGTTTTGGATAGTATCCTTTTGCACAGCATCATTTTGTATGGGGTCTATTTGTAGCCCTTGTTTTTTTGCAATCTTAGCAATATTTTGCTGTTGCTTGGCTTTTATTTCGGCTTCATAGTCATCAATACGCACCTTTGCCTCAGTCATACTGATGTTTTCTTCTTCAGCCAGTGTTTTGATGGCTGCCACCAGATTATTTTTTTCAACCATAATGGCAACCGCTTTGGGTAGTTTTTTATTAGACATAAAGTTAGCAATGAATTGGAAAAATTAAAAACCAGAGTTTGGACCTTGTAAAAATGTTATCTCTGCTTCGCTAGAGGTGCGACCAAGTATGGCATTGCGATGTGGGTAACGTCCGAAGCGTTCGATGATGTCAAAATGTTTTTGCTCAAAGTCAATGGTCGGCTGGCTAGCAAACTGCTCAAATAGGGGTCTTGCCAATAGATGAATCTGCTTTGATTCTGAGTGCATCATTGGCAGTAAGGCAAAATTACGTTCATCTTGTGATAGTGTAGCAAAGTCAGGATGAGCAACCAATTCTTGAGAGAGTATTAATGCCATGCCATCGTGTTTAAATGCTTCTGCGCTGTCTCGATGAATGTTGCGAGAAAATTGATCAAGAACAATGATTTCTGCCAGTCTGCCTTGCACATTTTCTCGCCAGTGTACCAATTCGCCACGTTCTGCTTGCTGTAAAGTGTTAGCAAATTTATCATTAATTTGTTGGTCTAACTCGTCTGATTTTTTAAACCAATCGGCAGGAGTTAAGGTGTCAAACCAAAAGGTAAGAACGGACTGTGGCGTAGTGGTTGTTGATGCTTGAGTTGAAGATGAGGACATAAATACTTCCAGTTATGGTTTTTAGTTGTAATAAAAATAATAGGCAAAATAGTCTATTTGAGTATAGCATAAGATAAAAAATATCTATGTCTTGATAAGAAAAACATATTATTTTTTAAACCTATAAAAGTATTTTAGATATATTTATTCCTGTTTTTTACCAGAGTGTGGATGATATCAGAGTCAGACGTTCGTGGACTTCAAAAAATAAAGCTGAGGCCGTTGATTATTTTTCTCAAGGAATGGGAGAGCTTTGGTAAAAGCAAGTCTATGAAGCTTTTTAAAAAGTTAGTGATTCTGATTAGAGGCTGAGGAATACGATAGAATAAAGTGGTGGGTAAAATGAAAAACAGTTGTAAGCATTGCAAATACTGATTTAACGGGGTGAATGTTTAACAGACTCTAAAAGATAATAAAAAAGGTTAAGCCAATATTGACTTAACCTGATTATATCACTTTTAGCCCATAAACTTATAACACATGGTTTTTTAGTGCATAAATTTGGGAATATATAGTGATAGTTACTTATTACTTATCTTTCCAACGTTGGATAGACTCTTTAATCACTTCTTTTGCTTCAGCAACATCACCCCAGCTTTCTACTTTGGTTGTGCCAGCTTTCTTTAGGTCTTTGTAATGGTTAAAATGGAATTCAAGCTGTTTGATAAGCTGTGCTGGTAAGTCTTCTAGGCTGTTATAAGCATTACCATTGTTACGGTCATCTGCAGGAACAACAACCACTTTGTCATCAACTTCACCATCATCCACAAATTTCATCACGCCAATTACTTTGGCTTTTAAGAAAATACCAGTGGTTAAAGGTTGCTCAGTGATGATAAGTGCATCTAGCTCATCGCCATCTTCGTCTAGAGTTTGTGGGATAAAGCCATAGTTGCAAGGCTTTGCAAATAATGCAGGCTCAACACGGTCTAGCTCAAATACAGCAAGCTCGCGGTTCCATTCGATTTTGTGGTTACTACCAGTAGGAATCTCAACAACAACGTTGATTTCACCAGCGTCAACATCACCAGCGTCCAAAATTTTATTAAAATCTGCCATTTTATGTTCCTTTATTCAGTTGGTTGTTTAAAAACGTTGCTCAGTATAGCAATTTTCGCATATAGGCTAAAGTCATAATCAGGATAAAGATTGTCCATTGTGCGATTAGGAGAGTGGTTGGCTATAAATTTTGCTTTACTACACGTACACGGAGCTGTAAATGTAAGATTAAGATAGCCATTAGCGCAGAGCAATATTCCCTTGGTGGCGTTGTGTGATATTGTCAATTAAACGTTCAGTAACACCTTGTATATCATCAGCACTTTTTAATGCTACAAAGTCTGCCAGACGGCACATGGTCATACCTGCATAGCCACAGGGGTTGATGAAGTGAAAGGCGCTCAGGTCACAGTCGACATTCAGGGCGATACCATGATAGCTCATCCCATGTTTGATTTTAAAGCCTAATGAGGCAATTTTACCAATCATGGATTGGGTGCTATTGGCACTTTCTTCTGGCAAGCTGTGTTGTGGGTAGAGGTAAACACCCGGTGCATCTTTTCGCGCACGGGCGACATAGCCATGAGGCATGACATAGTGGTTGACCACATCTTCAATTGCTTGCTCAGCATGAGAGACAAGATTGCGCACACTCCAACCCAGTGCGTTTAGGTCAAATAGCCAATACACGACCAGTTGTCCTTTGCCATGCCAGGTAACTTGCCCGCCACGGTCTGTTTTTATAATGGGTGTGTTGGTACGTTGTAGTATGTGCGATTCTTTACCAGCTTGTCCTAATGTATAGACATCATTATGCTCTACAATCCATAATGCATCTGCTAAGGGAGTCAGTCCAGATTTTTTATGCTCTATTCGTTTCAGGGTGTAGTCAAACATTGCTTCATAGGTTTCTTGGTAGTCGGCTTGGTGTAGATATTTGTAGGTTAGATTGGTATTAGTTGACATGGTGATATTCACTAATAAGACAATGAGTGTAAGTATTTGATTTAAATGAAATTGGCATCTATATATGATGGATAAATAGACTGTGTTAGATACGATTTATATATGATGATGTGGTTTTGTTAGCTAGATAATAAAAATAGTAAAGTAAGAATAAAACTGCTAATGTATAGGACAAACCATCAGTGTTTGGTTATTTTAGCGTGATTTTTATATGAAGTTAAGTGCTATTTATTGTCTTAAAGTGACTTTAAACGGGGCTTGAGTGTGTTTTGATAAATCACGCTTTGTAATGAAATATCGTTTAGGGAAAAATATGAATAGAGGTAGGATATGACCATGTCAGAAAGTCTTTATGGTAGCCAGTTTCAGGTAAAAGCTATTATTACAAATCAGGAGCAGTTACAGGCGCAATTCCAAGCCATGTCTAAGCTGAGTCGACAAACGCCAATTTTGACATGGACTCAGCGGTTGTCACATCTTGAAGCACTTGAGCAGATGCTAAAAGAGTGTCAAAGTCAGTTTGCACAAGCAATTAGTCAAGATTTTAATCATCGTAGTGTTGATGAGACCAATTTTGCAGAGTTATTTCCGAGTTTTCAGGCCATTGCTTATGCCAAAAAACATGGGCAAAGCTGGATGAAAACACGGCGGGTAGGGATTTCTGCACTATATTTACCTGCTCATAATGAGATTCACCCTCAGCCTTTAGGGGTGGTTGGTATTATTGTACCGTGGAACTATCCACTGTATTTAGCGGTTGCACCAATGATTGATGCGCTTACTGCGGGCAATCGGATTATGATAAAGATGAGTGAGACTGCACCAAACTTTGCGCAGTGTTTTGCTGAGGCTGTGGCATCGTACTTCTCGGCGGATGTGGTGTCTGTTGTACTTGGAGAAGTGGAGGTAGCAAAGGCATTTAGTGAGTTGCCATTTGATCATTTGCTTTATACAGGTTCAACCGAGGTGGGTAAAAAGGTGATGGCAGCGGCGGCACCAAACTTGACCCCTGTGACTTTAGAACTCGGTGGTAAGTCACCTGTGGTGGTATTAGATGATGCTGATATTGAGACAGTGGTTAATCGAGTTATGATGGGTAAGACACTCAATGCTGGACAGACTTGTATTGCACCAGATTATGTTTTATTACCTCGCCAGTATCATCAACAGTTTATTACATTGGCGAAACAGTGGATGCAAAAGCATTATCCAAATCTTGCTCATAATGAAGACTATACACATCTGATTAGTGATGAGCAGTTTAACCGTGTTCAGGGTTATTTAGAAGCATTGGATACAGATAAAGTGTATCCATTAACAGAGGTTGATGCCCATTCAAAAAGTCGGTTATTCCCACCTGTGATTGTGACAGAGCCAGCGCTCGATAGTACACTGATGCAAGAGGAAATTTTTGCACCAATTTTACCATTGATTCACTATGACAGTATCAGTGAAGTAGTGCATTTTATTAATCAACGTCCACGTCCATTGGCACTATATCTGTTTGGTTCAGATGAGGATAATTTGCGCTATGTGATGGACTATACAGTATCTGGTGGTGTGGCAGTAAATGAGGTGATTTTGCATGTGGCACAGCATGAGTTACCTTTTGGTGGTGTTGGTGATTCTGGTATCGGTGCTTATCATGGGCAGACGGGGTTTGAGCGCTTTAGTCATATGAAGCCTGTATTTGTGCAGTCACGTTTAAATGCTATGAATCTGCTCTTACCCCCTTATGGTAAGCTGTTTAAAAAAGGCATAGATTGGTTAATTAAATAGCACTTTGGTCGCAATCTACGGGCAGAACCGTTAGAATCTACAACACATTATTACTAAGTGATTATATAAGTGGGGCTTATTGTGCGCCAGTTTCGTCTGTTCTCTTTTTTATTTGCCTTGATGTTGTTTGTTTCACCTTCGGCATTCGCTGGCTGTGATGCACCCATTAAGTTCGGCTCGCTGACGTGGGAGAGCGGGCAGTTTATGACAGGGATATTAAAATATATCGTTGAAGATGGCTATGGCTGTGAGGTGGAGGAAGTACCCGGTGCAGGTCCTGCCCTAGAGTCTGCTCTGGTGCAAGATGATATTCAAGTCATTGCTGAGCAGTGGATGGGACGTTCTCCCATTATGCAGACAGCGATTGATGCAGGTCAGGTTGAGATTGTTGGTGATACGCTCAAAGGCGGGGCAACGCAAGGCTGGTATGTACCTAGGTATGTGATAGAAGATAATCCACAGTTAAAGACCTATCAGGATTTGGCACAATTTACAGACTTATTTATTGACCCAGAAGACCCAAAAAAAGCACGATTATTAAACTGTCCAACTGGCTGGACATGTGAGGTTTTTAATACCCATTTATTAAAAAATACAGGGCTATCGACACTTTATAATAATGTTCATCCCGGAACAGGAGCGGCGCTAGATGCTGAGATTGCTTCTGCTTTTGAGCAACATAAGCCACTATTATTCTACTATTGGCAACCAGCAGGATTGGTGGCGAAGTATGACTTTGCACCGATTGCATTTCCTGAGTTTGATGGGGCATGCTGGGATGAATTACTAGATGCAAATAGTGAGACAGACTGTGTGTCAGGTTTTGCTGTGTCACAGTTGGGCATCGCAGTATCGACCCCTTTTGCCCATGAGCATACAGACATTGTAGATGCTTTCCAAAAGGTGCAGTTTTCTGCCGATGAGCTAAATCAAGCCATTTTAGAGATGAGTGAAAACCAGCGCAGTGGTACAGAGCAAGCGCGTTTGTTTTTACAACAAAATCCTGAAGTTTGGCGAGCATGGGTCAGTGAGCAAGCCCAAAAAAATATGGCAACCGCTTTGGGATTGTCGTTATCTGACTCTCAAGATAATTTAGCTCAAAATACAAATAGCCTAAGCAAAAATACGCTGAACAATCCAAATCAAACAGCAAAAAATCCTATCCTTTCTGCATTAAACTGGTTTCCTTCATGGTCGTTTGAGCGCTCATTAAATCAAACACTTGCCCATATTGTTCAAGATTACGGCACATTTTTTCGAGCAGTCAGTCAGTGGACGTTGACTTATTGGCTACTACCAATACAGTCATTATTGGAATGGATTCCAGCATGGTTGATTATCTTAGCAGTGTCAGTATTGGCATGGTTTGCCACTCGTCGTATTTGGTTTGTACTGTTATGTGCATTAGGTATGTTTTTGGTTGGTGCATTTGGCTTATGGTTGGCTCTTATTGACACATTGGCATTACTGATAGTATCTGTTTTGGTGACAGTGGTGATAGGGGTTCCCATTGGTATTGCTATGGCGAGTAGTAAGCTGTTGCAACGTATCATCACACCAGTATTGGATGTGATGCAGACCATGCCAAGCTTTGTATATCTAATACCCGTATTGATGCTATTTGGGATTGGTAAAGTGCCCGCCTTATTTGCCACAGTAATATATGCTTTGCCCCCATTAATTCGCCTAACCATGCTGGGTATTACTCAGGTAAATCATGAAATGATAGAAGCAGGGCGTTCCTTTGGTAGTAATCATAAGCAGTTATTGATTTGGATTAAGTTGCCACAGGCGCTACCCAGTATTATGGCTGGAGTAAATCAAGCAGTGATGATGTCACTGGCAATGGTGGTATTGGCATCTATGATTGGTGCGCCAGGGCTGGGTGAGGATGTGTTACAGTCTATCCAAACGCTAAATATCGGACAGGGGCTACAGGCTGGTGTTGCGATTGTGATTATGGCAATTATTATTGACCGTATTACTCAAGCCTTTGGAAAAGGAAGGCGTGAGCGGAATAAAACAGTAAAAAACTATCAACGTTGATTTGTATTTTAAGAGAGCCTCTATGAGTCAAATTCGCTTGAGTAATATTAGTAAAGTCTATGATGCAAGACCTGCGACTGCCAATAAAATATTAGCAATGATGGCGCAGGGTGCAGATAGCATACAGGTCAAAGAGCAGACAGGCTATTCGGTTGGGCTTTATGATATTAACCTGACCATTGATTCAGGTGAGCTACATTGCATTATGGGGCTATCAGGCTCAGGTAAGTCTACTTTGGTGCGTCATATTAACCGTTTAATTGACCCAACAACTGGTGAGATATGGATAGATAGCCCACTGAATCCAGATGGTACGGCGATTAACATTTTGACTTTAAATGACAAAGCATTACAAAAGTTCCGTCAGAGTACTGTCAGCATGGTATTTCAGCATTTTGGTTTGGTACCTCATATGACAGTGGTGCAAAATGTTGCTTATGGTCTACGTGTGCGGGGTGTGAAAAAGTCACAACGACATGAGATTGCAAGACATTGGCTCAATGAAGTTGGTTTAGATGGACTGGAGGATAGTTATCCTGATGAGCTATCAGGTGGTATGCAACAACGTGTGGGGCTGGCACGTGCTTTGGCAGTGGATACGCCAATTATGCTAATGGATGAGGCGTTTTCAGCTCTCGACCCACTGATTCGCAATCAATTGCAAGACCAGCTTTTAGAGTTACAAAGTAAACTAAAGAAAACCATCGTTTTTATTACTCATGATATTGATGAGGCAATCAAAGTGGGACAACGGATTAGTATTTTAAATCAAGGAAGGTTGGTACAGACAGGAACAGCAATGGAGTTAAAAAATAATCCTGTTAATGATTATATTGCTGAATTTATGAATGCAAATACTTAGGATGGATAGGCTCTGTTGAGTTTTCACCCTGTCAGGCTAATATTTACAAGGGATAATGAACTGATTAATATCTTGCTGTCCCTAAAAGGATAACATAAGTTCACAATTAAATTAAACGCAATCATTAAAAAAAGTGAATTGCTTGCTTATGATAAAGGCGTACTATGTGAAGAGGATATGTATAACGTTTTAGCAGATGTACTCATAAACTAAGAGGGATAAAAATTACCATTAAGGTATATGATTACAGAGCTAATATCGTTAGTTTGTTAAAACCTGATTACATCATTCACCCGATATTCTAATATTGATTTATAAATATTTGATGCTACTTTGTGTTGATATTTTGCTAATAAAAGTATGTATTAATAAAAGTATGCTGGTGGTTTGGCTGATTGTAAACTAAATTAGGAAAATTGTTTTATGGATTATTTGCCCTTTAATAAGTCGAAAAAGACGGATGTCAATGGATTAGTAAACCAAACATCTGATAAGCAAAGACTTAAGCGTCGTATCAAAAACTTCAGCGTGTTCGGTTTTACTAGTGTACTGAGTGCGACTGTTTTGCTTGCATGTGGTCAAATGAGCAATGCTGAAAGTGGCGCAAGTGGGAGTGGTCATGAGTCTGTCAAAAATGCAGGTATTACAAACAGCCGTGATATGTTGCCATCAGATATTGTCACTCAACTGCAAAGCCTACCACAATTAACACAAGGGCTGGGTGAAACTGGTCAGGCAGTTATCGATACAGATAAGCCAACTTTAGTAAAATTTTGGGCAAGTTGGTGTCCTTTATGTCTCGGGACTTTAGAAGAGACAGAGGCATGGCGAACAGACCCTAAATTTTCTGGATTAAATGTTATTACTGTTGCCAGTCCGGGGCAGTTAAATGAAAAAGATAAGGATGCATTTGTTGAATGGTATGCTGGCGTGCAAGCAGATTATCCTCAACTGCCTGTATTAATTGATGATTCAGGTGCAATTATTCAACAACTAGGGGTTCAAGTCTATCCAAGCTGGGCAATTTTGGATAAAAGAGGCAATCTGGTACGCTTAATCAAAGGTAATCTGACCTCTCAACAAGCTTATGCGTTAGCAAATAATGCTGATAATGACTTTGCTGAGCTTAAAAATAGTAAGTCTGCACCAGAAGCCACAACCCAAAATAATATTCAATCACCTAAGCAAGAAAATGGGGTGTATTATAATGCCCAAGGCAAGCCTATTAATACTCGTACTATCTATCTGGCGGGGGGCTGTTTTTGGGGGCTAGAAGCCTATATGGAGCGAGTTGATGGTGTGGTAGATGCTGTGTCTGGCTATGCTAATGGTAATCCAAATAAACCAAACCCTAGCTATGAACAAGTGATTCGAGGCTCTGGACATGCTGAGACTGTAAAAGTCACCTATGATGCTGACAAGATTGACTTACCAACCTTGTTGGGTTATTACTTCCAAGTTATTGACCCTACCAGCGTGAATAAGCAAGGCAATGACCGTGGTATACAGTATCGTACAGGTATTTATTACACATCAGAAGAAGATAAGCCTATTGTTGAAAATGCACTTCAGCAATTGCAACATAAGTTCTCAGCACCAATTGCGATTGAAGATAAGCCGTTAGATAATTTCTATTTGGCAGAAGAATATCATCAAGATTATCTGGCAAAAAATCCTAATGGTTATTGCCATATTGATTTAAGTCTTGCTGATGATAAGCCAGCTATTTCTGGACAACAAAAGGTAGCATTGACACCAGCAACAACGGTTGAGCAAGCATTAGCACCCAGTCGCTATGCAAATTTTGATAAAAATGCGTTACAAAATACCCTGACAAAAGAGCAGTATCATATTACTCAAAATGCAGGTACTGAGCGGGCATTTAGTCATGAGTATGACCATTTATTTGCACCGGGTATTTATGTTGATGTGGTCAGTGGTGAGCCGTTATTCTTATCGACTGATAAATATGATTCAGGCTGTGGTTGGCCCAGCTTTACCAAGCCAATTGCACCACAAGTCATTACTGAGCATAATGATACAACCTTTAATATGGTGCGTACAGAAGTACGTTCCCGTGTGGCTGACTCACATCTAGGACATGTTTTTCCTGATGGTCCTAGAGATAGAGGCGGTTTGCGTTATTGTATTAATGGTGGTGCATTACAGTTTATCCCTGTTAACTTAATGCCTCAGTCTGGTTATGGTGCATTGGTTGACTTGGTAAAAGAGTAAAGTGATAAATGATACAATGACTGTATCTAGTCGTTAATGTCTAAATAGCATTAAATAAAAGACCATCACAGCAAATGCGTTGTGATGGTTTTTTACTATGTTGGATTTTTATAATGTGGGTTGCTATTTTAAATTCAAATTTGGCATAAAGCTGGCAGGTTAATAGAGATTGTCATAAAATTGTCATATATGGGAAGTACAATCGCAACAGTGTTTATTATGGTATTGGGATTTGTCATTATTGAAGTCTAGAGTATGTTAAATACTTATCCCATTAAACTAATATTTACAAGGGGTAATAAATATTTAATAGCCCCTAATACAACATAAAATAAACATCCAAATTTCAAGATTCAAAAATCAATGTGTAATATCCAATATAAGTCACACCTCAAACTTCACATTATGACATCTCCTATGTCTCCTACAAATGAAGGATAGGCTATGCAAGCAGGGCAAAACGGGCAAGCAGGTATGCCACATCAGATAGAACAAGTAGGATCATTTAAGGTCAATGTTGCTTTTGCATTATTATTGATTTTAATAACCACTTATTTTATGTGGTGGGGTATAGACTATACCAATGGTAATCATATTTTTATCTTTATATTAGCCACGTTATTTGGCGTCTTTATGGCGTTCAATATTGGTGGTAATGATGTTGCCAACTCGTTTGGTACATCAGTTGGTGCAGGAACGTTAACCATTCCACAAGCGTTGGCAGTGGCGGCGATATTTGAAGTATCGGGTGCTGTTATTGCTGGTGGTGAAGTAACAGATACCATTCGTAAAGGTATCGTTGACTTGAGCTCAATGCATATTGAGCCGATGCAGTTTGTATTTATTATGATGTCGTCTTTAGTCGCTGCGGCACTGTGGCTATTATTTGCAACCAAAAAAGGTTGGCCAGTTTCGACGACACATTCTATTATTGGTGGTATTGTTGGTTCATCAGTGACATTAGGCTTTATCATTGGTGGCGGTGATACGGCGCTATCTTTAGTAAAATGGGATAAAATTGGTGATATTGCTGTTTCTTGGGTTTTATCACCAGTCTTAGGAGGGGTGGTTTCTTATGCCCTGTTTTATCAGATTAAGAAGTATATTTTAAGCTATAACGACTCGGCGCAACAACGTATTGTTAAACTTAATAAAGAGAAGCGCTTGGCTCGAGAGGAAGATAAAAAGGCTTTTGAACATCTTAGTGATATTCAAAAGCTGTCTTATACAGGGTCATTAGCACGAGATGCACAGCTTTATTCTGAAGATTCTATTACTGCCGATGAGCTAGAAACACCGTATTACAAAAAATTGTATGCCATTGAGCAACAAAAGTATGAGTTACAAGCATTTAAAGCATTGCAAATGTGGGTACCTTTGGTTGCCGCTCTAGGTGGTATGATTATCTCAGCCATGCTGTTGTTCAAAGGTTTAAAAAACCTAAACTTAGGCTGGTCTGCTTTGACCAATTTTTTAATCATGGGTATGGTTGGTGCTGTGATTTGGATGGCAACCTTTATCTATGCTAAAACTTTAAAAAGTGATCAGAGTTTAGATAGAGCAACTTTTATTATGTTTAGTTGGATGCAGGTATTTACCGCATCAGGCTTTGCCTTTAGTCATGGTTCAAATGATATTGCCAATGCCATTGGTCCATTTGCTGCCATTATGGATGTGCTGCGTACTCAATCTGTGCAAGCTCAAGCGGCCGTTCCAATGATTGCGATGGTAACTTTTGGTGTGGCTCTGATTGTTGGTCTATGGTTTATTGGTAAAAATGTTATCCAAACAGTGGGTAAAAATCTGGCAGAAATGCACCCAGCTTCTGGTTTTGCCGCTGAGCTATCTGCTGCTGGGGTAGTAATGGCAGCTTCTTTTATGGGACTACCTGTATCAAGTACTCATATTTTAGTGGGTGCCGTGTTGGGGATTGGTTTGGTTAATAATAATGCGAACTGGGCGTTAATGAAACCAATTGCGTTGGCATGGGTTATTACATTACCTGCAGCTGCTACGATTGCGTCAATTAGCTTTGTACTATTTACTAATGTGTTGTAAGTTTCTCTGGAGTTATGATAAGTAATACAACGGCTAAAACTTAAACGGTTAAAACTTAAAGTGTAAAAGGCTTCTTAATATAAGAAGCCTTTTTATTTTTGTTTATTTATATTGTTACTTTTCTACTGCTTTTTTATCAATGGTTTCATCTACATTGAGGCTGTCATCAGCAAAGGCATTATCAAGTGCTTGCTGTACCGCTTCGATACGTGATTGACAGACTTTATAGGCAGCTATGGATTGCTCGACAGTTGTCATTAAGTTGTCAATATCGGGCTCAGTTTGTGCCTGTAGTGCGGTGGCATTGGTCTTTAGTATTTCATAGGCATCTTTAAATGTTTTTGGTGGGGCTTTTTTTCGGGTTGCCATAGGTATTCCTCGCTTATTAAAGTGTTAGGATTTAGGGTAGATGTCTTATCACTCAATATTCGTCATTTTTTATCAGTATATGTACTATGGATAGTCGCAGTGACTTGCCCATCTTGCATTTGTATTTGGATGTTTTGTTGCGGATAGAGCTGATGGCTATGGGGAATTGTTTGCTGTGTTTTGGCATCTTTGATTAGAGCATAGCCTTGTTTTAGTACTCTATTAGGGTGCTGGACTAAGATAAGCTGTTGGTAATGACTTAACTGAGTTTTTGTATTGCTAATTAGTCTATAACTGTCTTGATAAAGGGTAGTGTATTGCTGGGTGATAGCCTGTTTGGCAGTGCGTATTTGGTTAGTAGCATTCTCTTGAGTTAGATAAATATATTGCTGAGATAACTGCTGGGCTTGTTGTAGGTGAAACTGGGCATACTGGGTAATTTGGTGCATGGTGTACTGGCTATCTTTGTACCAGAGGGCTAAGGTATGTTGACTTTGAGCTTTGATGGTAAAAAAGCGTTGCTCACACTGTTGCTGACTTTGTTGCAATTTTTTATGGCTAAGATTTTGTATTTGCTGAGCATATCTTTGTGTTTGTTGTATTAATAGCAAGAGATGAGACTGAATGGCAGCGATGACTTTTGAAGGTGTGTCAAAGCTGGTATGAGCAACTTCATCTAGTATGACTCTGTCTCTTTCATGCCCAATACCTACCCAAACCGGTATGGGCTGTTCAGCAATAAGGGCAGCCAATTCGTAATCATTGAGATAAGCAAGGTCACCAACAGCACCACCACCACGAATGATGACCATTAGGTCGGGTTGGCGCTGATAGGTATGATAAAAATCTTGCATACTATTGCTGATGGCTTGGCGAATCTCAGTTGGGGCATGATTGCCTTGGAATGTTGCATGATGATAATGGAAATGACATGCGCCTGTCTGCGACAAACGATTGGCATCAGCTTGAAAATCACCCAATCCAGCAGCTTTTTCAGGGGCGATAACAATAACATGCTCAATATCAAAAGGTGCTGCTAAAGATTTGTTAAGGGTTAATAATCCTTCGCCTGCTAGACATTCAAGCATGGCATTGTATTGACGTGCCAAGTCACCTAGTGTGTAGGTTGGGTCAATGTCATGAATGTTTAGTGAAAAGCCATATTGTGGATGAAAGGTAGCGTTTACTTTTAGTAATACCATCAGGTCACGGCTAAGTGGCATACCTGTCATACGTTCGAACTTTGCTAAAATTGAGCTGGCTTTAAAACGCCATAGATTACCTCGACAACTGGCGATGACTTTTCCAGTATCTTCTTTTTCTGCTAACTCAAAGTAATAGTGTCCACCTTTGCTAGAAAGGTTGCGTATTTCAGCTTTGACCCAGACATGATGAGAAAAGGTCTCTTTAATCACCATTTCTGTCGCTTGCAAATAATCACTTAGCCGTAACACTGTACCCTCTAATGATACCTGCTCATCTTCATCTAGCTTCATAGTAGACAAGCTGGGAGCAGTGTCTGCTGGTGTAGATGTCTGGCTTAGCATGTCGAGTCGAGATAAGTCCAGTTTGCTCATATATTCATATTATCATGGGTGCGATATAAGTTAAGGATAAGAAAGAGTCTAAAGGTAAGTTTAGGGTCTATTAAGCAACTATACTAAATTTACTATCGTCAGGTTAAACAGTATGAAAGTTTAACAGACCCTATAGAGTTAAAGTCTTTTTATGGATGTTTTTTTATGGGTTACTGACAACGGAAAGTGATGTTATATTCAAAATCATCATCACGAGATAGATTGGGTGAGCTTGTACCAAGAACTGCACCAACAACAGCACCCACTTGGTCGACCATTCTACCTGTACGCTCGTCTAGTACGCCATTATATTTGACATCATTGGTTAAGATGATGGGCTGACGCATGCCACATTGTTTTTTAGCACTATCTAAAGCATTTTGCTGTGCTTGTACTTTGGTTTTGCCTAGGCCTGTGGTTTCAAAAGTACGGTCTGCACGTTGCATAACAGGTGCTGTAGGTGTACTTTGACAAGCACTTAAAGAAAACATAGCAATAACTGCACATGCTGCCATGAGATGCTTAGGTTGTGGTAACATAGTGTGTTCTCCTCAAAGTTAGTATTTATATAAATGAGATTTTATATGATGCAAAGTGCATTTTATAAATGCTTAAACAATATTATAGAGAGTTCTTAATTATCTTCTAGCTTCTTATTGTGTGTATTATTTCATCACTGTAACATATCCATTGCATTTTTATGCAAGGTTATGGGTGGGATTGTTGTTTTATTGTTTACCCTATTTATTATTGCTTAGATTTTATTGAGCAATCATAAACATAAATAATGCTACAGAATGGTGCTTATATATGGAGCATTTTGGTTAATGGTGAATAAGTATGGAAACAACAAAATACTTGTAATGTGCCAGATAGCACGCATAATAATGCCAGAGTTATTCAGATACTGATGTCTGAGGTAATAAATATTTTCAAAGCAGATTTTGATGGTAATAAACAGTAAATAGATTATGAGTAAAACATTTTGTATAGATGGACCTGTCGGACAGCTTGAAGTTGATACTTTATGGCAAAACAATGACCCACAAGATAGCCAGACAACAACATTGGCATTGCTGTGTCATCCCAACCCTTTGTTTCAAGGCACAATGAGTAATAAAGTCGTGACCACGATGTATCGTTTTGCTCGTGATAATGGTATGCATGTGGTTCGTTTTAATTTTCGCGGTGTTGGTAAGTCGACAGGTGAACATGACTATGGTGTTGGTGAGGTGGCTGATGCCATGACTGTATTGCAATGGGCAATGTCACAAACTCAGGCACAGCGCGTTTGGCTAGGTGGTTTTTCTTTTGGAGGCTATGTAACTGCTCGGGTTGCTGAACAGATGATGTTAACCCCTCATGTCTGGGGTTTGGGTGATGTGGCAATAGAGCAAGTTGCACTAATTGCACCTTCAGTTGAGCGTAATAATGTGAGTGATTTAAGCTTACCCACACAAAAAACATTGCAAATATTTGGTGATGCTGACGAGGTTATCCAGCCGGACAGTATGCTTAGTTTTGCACAGCGTATGCAGATTGACTATCATATTGTAGAGGGAGCAGGGCATTTTTTTCATGGACGACTTGGTGAATTAAAGCAAATATTAACAGAGTGTTTTATTAATCGAAAACGTTAATATTACAGGTGTTAATAGCACTAATAATGATTGCATGAAGCCTATGAAACATTCACTGATAATACGATAGTGTCTGATAAAAAAGGTTTGGACAATTAAGAAAGCACATTTAATTAACCAAAAGACTTTAAAACAACTTTGGACTAAAGGTATGAATTTATCTCCGTTACAACGATATGAACAAGCCATCAGCTCAGGTGAGTTTACACGTGATGAACAGCAGTTTGCGGCAATGAGCTATTTGGATCAGGTTTACCATACGTTACAAGAGAATGCCGAAGAGAAAAAAGGGTTTTTTAGTTTTTTAAAGTCAGATCCCAAGCCACCAAAGGGTCTGTATATGTGGGGTGGTGTTGGTCGTGGTAAAACATGGATGATGGATATGTTTTTTGAGTCCTTGACTACACCTCGTAAACTACGTATGCACTTTCATCATTTTATGAAACGAGTACACCATGAGCTAAATGGGCTACAAGGACAAGCAGATCCATTACAAAAAGTTGCCGATATTATCCATAAAGAAGCGACCGTTATTTGTTTTGATGAGTTTTTCGTATCAAATGTCTCTGATGCGATGATTTTGGGTGATTTATTTACCATGCTCTTTGAGCGAGGTATTACCTTGATTGCTACATCAAATATTGCACCAGATGGACTATATAAAGATGGGTTGCATCGAGACCGTTTTTTACCTGCGATTAAAGAGGTAAAAGAGCATACACAGGTGATGAATATTGATGCGGGTATTGATTATCGCTTGCGTGTATTGCAACAGGCGGAGTTGTATAAGTCACCATTAACTAAAGAGAATCATCACTGGTTGGCAAATCGTTTTGCAGAGCTGGCAAATAGTCAAAAAATCCAAAAAGAGCCAATAGAAGTTAATGGCAGACAAATTACGATTAATGCACGTACAGAAACGACGTTATTTTGTGACTTTAGACAGTTATGTATGGAGCCTCGGTCAGCATCAGATTTTATTGAAATAGCCAATCGTTTTAGTACAGTATTGGTAGACCACGTTCCCTTTTTAAATGATGATATTAGAGACCCAACCAGACGGTTTATTTATTTGGTTGATGAGTTTTATGATCGCCGAGTCAAGTTATTGGTTCGTGCTGAGCAGCCAATTATTGAGCTTTATCAAGGTGAAAAATTGGCATTTGAAATTGAACGGACACGCTCTCGGCTGCTAGAAATGCAGTCAGAAGAGTATTTAACCTTAGAGCATCGCCTTGATGAAGGTGCTTAAATCATTTTTACTTTACAACCAATATGATGCAATAGAAATAAATCCATAAAAATAAATTCATGAAAACGTAGAGGTATCGTATGACACATGATGCTGAGCTAGAACATACATTGACAGGTCAACAAAATGTTAAAGTCACTGATGAGCAGTTAATTAACTGGATAAAGTCACGGCGTAGTATTGGTAATTTAAACATTCCTGCCCCCACTCATAAACAGGTAAGAGCGGCCATTGCCTGTGCGATGACAGCACCCGACCATAAAAAGCTGCAACCTTGGCGATTTATCGTGACTGAAGGTAATGCGCGTCATCGTTTGGGTAAGGCGTTATTGGCAGCAGCAGAAGATAAAGCACTAGAAGACGGAACAACTTTGAGTGATCAAGTTCGTCAAAAAACCTATAACCTGCCTTTGCGTGCGCCAATGATTATTACAGTGACAACCAAGATGCAGGCGCATGAAAAAGTACCAGAGTTTGAGCAGTTACTCAGTGCAGGTGCAGCGGTACAAAATTTAATTTTAGCATTAAAGGCACAGGGGTTTAGTACTGTTTGGCGTACTGGATTATTAGCAAATGAGCCAGCAGTTAAGGCTTATTTTAATGTCAATGAAGATGATTATATTGTTGCTTTTGTTTATACTGGCAGTAGTCCATGCGATTTTCCAAAACGTGATCCCATAGATACAGATGAATTGCTGCGTTTTGAAGAATAGTAGGATGAGTAGGATCTGTTTGGAAAAGAATATATTGTTGATGGAATAAGGATAAAAATATATGGCAAATCATAGCGATAAAGAGAAATCCTCAAGTAATCTGCTTTCTGCCATTCTTGAAAAAGCATCTATTTTGAGTAAAGCTAATAAACAAAAAGATAGCAATAGCAAAGACGGTACAAATAATAATCAGTCTACCATCTCATCACAAACTGCTAAAGATAATAGCAAAAAGCCAGTACATACGCCGTTACGTTTGGCCTTTTTGGGTGGGGGTAGCTTTGGGACAGCAATGGCAAACTTGGCTGCTAAAAATGGATGTCAGTCGACACTTTGGGTACGTAAAAAGCGTACAGTAAAAGCCCTACAAAAAACACGTGTGAATAAAAAATACCTACCAGACCATGTGTTAGATGACAGATTGAAGTTTACTCATGATTTAGCAGAGGCTATTAAAGATAAAGATATTATATTTGTTGCTGTACCCAGCTCTGCTTTTCGAGAGATACTACAACAAATAGCACCTTTATTAACAGGGCAATCCGTCATTTCATTAACTAAAGGTATTGAAAAAGATACGTTTGCATTAATGAGTGATATTATCACTGAGGAACTTCCTGAAGTAAATTTTGGTGTGATGTCAGGTCCTAATCTAGCTAAAGAGATTATGGAAAACATGCCATCGGCCTCAGTGATTGCCAGTGAGTCTGAGCCACTTCGTCATGCTGTGCAAGCTGCATTACATAGTGCTTTTTTCCGTATTTTTGCCAGTGATGATGTTCGTGGTGTTGAGCTGGGTGGTGCATTAAAGAATATTTATGCCATTGCGATGGGGATGGCTGCTGCATATGATGTGGGTGAAAATACAAAAGCGATGTTGTTGACAAGAGCCTTAGCAGAGATGAGCCGTTTTGGTATGGCATCGGGTGCAAACCCATTGACATTTTTGGGGCTATCAGGTGTGGGTGATTTATATGCTACCTGTAGCTCGGAGCTAAGTCGTAACTATCGTATTGGTAATATGCTTGGGCGTGGGATTAGCTTAGAGTCTGCTATTAAAAAGCTGGGACAAACAGCCGAAGGTATCAACACCATCCAGCAAGTGCATGAAAAAGCAAGTCAAGAGGGTATTTATATGCCCATTACCCATGCGCTACATGCAGTCATCTTTGAAGACCAAGTGGCATTGGGAGTAGCATTAAACTTAATGGAAGCAGGATTCCGTAGTGATGTTGAGTTTGTGATGCCACATGAGCAAAGTAATGCCTCATTAAATGCACAAATACTGGCAACAACAAGTACCAATAATCAAACCATCAATCAAGAGCAGCAATAATAGATGATAAGTTAAGGTGGATAGCTACTAAAGGGGGTTCTATGAAGTTAATTTTAGTACGTCATGGGCAGGCTGAAGATTATCAGCAGAATGATAAGACAAGACAGTTAACAGCGTTTGGACAACAACAGGCACAACAAACGGCCCAATATATTATGCAGAAATATCAGCCTGACTTATTTATTGTTAGTCCATATGATAGGGCGCAACAGACTTTGGCTAAGTTTACACAGCTAGCACCAGAGGTTGAGATACAAACTTATGCCGATATCACGCCAGCAGATAATGCTATGAGTGCATTGCGACATTTGGGTGATGTCTCTGCAGAATGTGTATTGGTTGTGTGTCATATGCCTATTGTTGCAAAAATGGCAGCATTAGTAACAGCCACTCATGCTGAGTCTTATGCACTGGCAGAAGCACGTGTATTTGAAATGGAAATACTGGCAGCAGATATGGGGCAAGAGATTGATCGTTTTGTACCAACACAACCATAATAAGTGCTTTCTTAATATTTATTAGCTTCGTAAGATTTTATTATACAGCTGTTTAGATATTTACTCTTTTGCTACCATTAACGATATTTTATTATTATCATACTCTTATCATTTTTAGCTAAGGAATCACATCAGTGCAACATATTTGGCTAGCCACGCAGCCTAATAAAAATGGAAGCTTGCGAGTCTGGGTGGCGGCGCAAAAAACGTGGCAGTGGCTCAGTGACTGGCAGGCATTACGGTCGTTTTATAATGATAATAATATATCAGATAAGGTTGTTTGCTTATATATTCCGACTCAGTCAGTGTTAAGTGTGGAGTCTGAGTTAAGCGTTGCACAGTTAAAACAGTTGGGTACATCTGGTCAACAGTATTTGTTTGAAGATATTTCCTTGTCAGCTGTAGAGCAGCTACACGTTAAGATATTATCAACACCTAGCCAGCACTATTTATATGCACTGGCAAGTTCTCAAATAGAGCAGTGGCAACAAAGTGCGACTTTAGCAGATGTTACTGTACAGGCAATTCTTCCAGATTTTATTTTATTACCAATTCCTGAGGTTAGAGAAGGCAGTCAAGTAGTTATTTATCATGACGATGACACAACGCTGCTGCGTACGTCTGTAGCTTGTGGTATGGCAGTCAGCTATTTGCCATTATTATCTTCTCAGTTAAATGAGTTACCAGCATTAGATGAGCTAACCTTAATTACTCCTGCAGATAATCAACAACTGATTAGTAGTGTGCAACAGTTACAAATGGTTTCCACAACAATGGTAACAACAGAAGAACAGTCTGCACCAGAGAATCAGCCTGTCGTACAATCTTCTGTGGAGCTTGCAACGATATTGAATCAGAGCAATGCTCTGATTCATATTAGCACAGAATCTCCTGTACCATTGGAGTATCCAGAGCGACATGCACTGAATATGGTAGAAAAGCAACGCCAACAAATACTATCTCCTTATCTTAAAGCAACAGTTTTTGTGGCTTTATTTGCAGGGGTATTGCAAATGAGTGCTGATGCTTTCCAGTGGTACCAATATCAACAAGCAACTGTGTCTACTCAAGAGAAGACAGCAGAACAGTATGCTTACTGGTTCAATAATGAGCCTCTAAATTCACGCACTACATTGATAGCTCAAGTCGAGCCAAGACTACTGCCAGCACAAACGACAGATACATCGCAGTTAGGTGTGTTAAGTCGTATTGCTCCTTTAATTAAACAGTCGGGTATGTCTGCGCAGAATTTATCATGGGATGATGGAGCAATTCGTCTAACTTTGTTAAGTCAACGGCGAGAAGCATTAGATGCCTTAGTGACTACATTGGCAGAGCAAGGCATTAATGCGAATTTAGGTAGTGTCACACCGCAGGCTCAAGGAGAGGATGGTGTGATTGGTGAGTTGATGCTACCTTTAGGTGTTGTGGATACAACTAAAAACTCTGGTATATCTTAGTGGCCGTTAAGTATCTATTGTGTTAAGTTTGGTATTTATAATAAGTAAACATTTTAAACTTATTCTACCAAGGTCAATATTTAACAGACCCTAGTACCCAACCCACTATGGATAGAGTTATACATTTTAAAAGTTTCATATAGTAATTTGTGACCAGTATGCTGATAAGTGATCTAATTTTATGATAAAAAAGCCCTCATCACCCTTATCATTTATAAAGAAGAAAAAGTCTTCTTTGGCATCCCAAGATGAGAATGGTATAAAAACAGGTGTAGCTAAAACATCCAGTGCATGGCAACAATATGGCAATCAATTGCAACAACGTTGGCAAGCACTTCCTTCTCGTGATCAACTGGCTTTAATGTTTTTAGCTATCTTTTTATTATTGGTTGTGGGTGGCTATGGTGGTTACGAACTTAATCGGCAAGCAAATACACAGCAGGCTTCCTATCAAGCAGCAGTGAGTGATTATTTCTGGTTGCGTGGGCAGGCAGGTAACATTAATAGTGAGGCTAGTTTAGAAGCTGGACAGACTCTTGATGTTGAAGTGAAGCAGCAACTTTCTCAGGCAGGGATTAATAACCCTCAGGTATTGGCAGTGGGTGATGGTGTACAACTAAGCTTTATTCATAATAATCAAGCTGTTATTAGCAATGCACTAGATGCGTTAGTTAAAAAAGGTTTATCACTTTCACGGTTAAATATGCAACAAAATCCTGTAGATAAAAGTATACAGGTACAAGTTACTGTTACGCGTTAATATATTTATACGTAAATATCTACATATATCAATACTATATGAAGTTATACTGTATATAAACTCCCTGTCATTTGTAATGAGTGGTTTTTATATGGCTTATGATAATATAAAGCAGTCGTCTTCCACACAGTCAACCTTCTCTCAAAATGCGATGTCATCACTGCAATCAAGAACTCCAGTTACACTCAGTCAAGAAGAAGAGAGACGGCTGGTTTTTTATAATCATTTGACTTATCTGCTGTATATTTTGAGCTTTTTTTCTGCAGGGTTGTTAATCATTGTTCCTATTATTATGAATTATGCCCGCCGTAAAGAAGCACGCTATAGTTGGTTAGCAAGCCATTTTGATTGGCAAATTAAAACTTTTTGGTACAGCTTTATTATGAGTTGTTTTGCTATTACTGCTTTTGTGGTTGGGGTAGGTACGTTGGGCGTCAGTGTTTTTGCAGATAGTGTGGAAGGTGTGTATGGTTCAATGATATTTGGTGTTTCTGGGGTATTGTTAATTATCTTTAGTTGTATTTGGTATTTATATCGTATTGTTAAAGGTTGGATTGCTTTAAATGATGGTCGTCCTGTTCTCTAGAACACTATCTATTGGTTAACCATTGGCTAAGTTTACCTGACGTAATATTAAGGAACTTGTTCATATCTCATTGATAAATAATCTACCTATGTTCAGTAGACTCTTATCAGAGAGTTTTTTCTATAGGGTAGAACTGTTATAATCTGAAAGATGTGTTGTTGCTGTTATTTTTTATGTTGTATTTAAAAAAGGTTTGTACTTTGTTATGGCTTATGCTCTATTACGTCCCTTTTTATTTAGCCTTGACCCTGAACGTGCGCATGAGATAACGCTGTCTATACTAGATAAAGCTCATAAAGCTCGTAGTTTGGGGCTGTTATATGATCAGCCTGTATTGCCTGTGGAATGTATGGGGCTTCAGTTTTCTAATCCTGTTGGATTAGCTGCCGGTTTGGATAAAAATGGTGACTATATCGACGCATTAGCAGAGTTAGGTTTTGGCTTTATTGAAGTAGGAACAGTAACACCAAAACCACAACATGGTAATGAAAAGCCTAGAATGTTTCGCATTAAGCAAGCAAATGCCATCATTAATCGCATGGGATTTAATAACTTAGGCGTTGATCATCTCATTCATAATATTCAAAATTGCCAGTATCAAGGTAATATAGGCATTAATATCGGTAAAAATGCTGTGACCCCTGTAGAAAATGCTGCCGATGATTATGTTTATTGCCTTGAACGTGTTTATCCACATGCCTCCTATATTACCATCAACATTTCCTCTCCAAACACAAAGAATCTACGTGATCTACAAAGTGGTACAGCCTTAACACAACTGTTAGATACCATTGTTAATAAACATCAGCAATTAGCGACCAGCTACGGATTTTATGTACCTTTGGTGTTAAAAGTTGCCCCTGACTTAGAAGAGGCACAAGTTGACTTTATTGCTCAGCAGTTATTAGATTTTGAGATTGATGGCTTGATTGCAACGAATACGACATTAAGTCGGATTGGTGTGGAAGATCTTCCTTATGGTAATGAGACAGGAGGGTTATCAGGTCGTCCGATTATCCATAGTAGTACTCAAATTTTAGCTCAGTTTGCTGAAAGATTGGGTGATCAGGTGGCGTTAATTGGTGTTGGTGGGATTGATAAGGCGGATGGTGCTGTTAGAAAAATCAAAGCAGGAGCGACGTTGGTTCAGCTATATTCTGGACTAGTTTATAGTGGACCTAGTTTAGTACGTCATTGTGTTGATGCAATTGGTGATTATTATCAGCTACAAGAAGAGCTGTAGTAGGAACTGTAAGAGCCTTGACTGTATAAACTATTGATTTATGATTCATACAGTTTACATACAAAGAATAGATAGCAAGATGAGCGAGGAAATCTGATGAGTATTTTTGATTTGATAATCGCTCTATTGGCATTAATAGGATTATGGAGAGGCTTTCAGCTTGGGTTTATTAAAACCATGATTGGGCTGGTTGGCTGGTTCATTGCACTTGTAGCAGCGACGCGTTTGGCAGATGATGTTGCACCACAAATGTCATCTATTGTGGATTCGCCTGTATTACAAACAGCATTGGGTTTTTTAGTCGTCGTTTTGGTTGTTATGGTGATGATTCACCTCATCGGATTTATTGCTAGTAGCGCAATTAATAGCTTAAAGCTTGGAATATTGGATAAAATGGCTGGTGCCATTGCTGGTGTGGCTAAAAATTTATTGGTGGTCTTAGTTTTACTGAGTGTGTTATCTCCAGTCTTAGTACAGACAGCAACGTGGCAGGAATCTTATTTAGCTCAAGAATTAATGCCTTATGCCCCCTTAGCAAGACAGTTGGCTACTGAAGTTTTGGGTGATGCTTGGCAACAGTTAAACCATCCATAATCATTAAATTATCATATGTTTATGCGTAGGTTGTTGCCATTTCTTTAAGCTGAGCTTTGTTGTTTTGAGAGTGATTTGATTTACTTAATGTATGGTCAGTGAAAACTGTCCTTTTTTTATGTCTATCCTATTGGGAATTATTTATGTGTGGAGTCGTTGGCGTTGCAGCTCATGGACCAGTAAATCAGCTATTGTATGATGCTTTGACTGTGTTACAGCATCGCGGGCAAGATGCAGCTGGTATTGTGACAATGAAAGATGGTCGCCTGTTTTTACGAAAAGATAATGGCATGGTGCGTGATGTCTTTATGACACGGCATATGATGCGTTTAATTGGAGAGTTTGGTATTGGGCATGTTCGCTACCCAACAGCAGGTACTTCCAGTAGTGCTGAAGCGCAGCCTTTTTATGTAAACTCTCCTTATGGTATTACGTTGGCGCATAATGGTAACTTGACTAATGCAGAGGTATTAGCAAAAGAGTTGTATCAAGATGATTTGCGACATTTAAATACCAGCTCGGATTCAGAAGTTTTGCTTAATGTGTTAGCACATGAAATGCAAAATCTTGGTAAAACTAGCCCAACACCACAGGATATCTTTACTGCGATTGGCTCAATGTATCAGCGTCTTGAAGGTGCATATGCGGTTGTTGCTATGATTACAGGGCATGGATTGATTGCATTTCGTGACCCCAATGGTATCCGTCCTTTAATCTTTGGTGAAAGGCTGGCTGATAATGGTGGCACAGAGTATATGGTGGCATCTGAGTCAGTTGCATTGACAGGTGCTGGCTTTAGTATTGTTCGTGATATTAAGCCAGGTGAAGCCATTTACATTGATTTGGATAACCAGCTTCATACTTATCAGTGTATTGAGCCAAAAGAATATACACCTTGTATATTTGAGTATGTCTACTTTGCTCGTCCTGATTCGATTATGGATAATATTTCTGTGTATAAAGCCCGTCTAAGAATGGGAGAAAAACTGGCACAAAAAATATTAAATGAGTGGGGAGAAGAACATGATATTGATGTGGTCATCCCTATTCCAGATACGTCTCGAACTTCGGCTATGGAGTTGGCGCTACAGCTAAATGTCAAGTATCGTGAAGGATTTATGAAGAATCGTTATATCGGTCGGACATTTATTATGCCCGGACAGCAACAACGTAAAAAATCAGTGCGACAAAAGCTGAATGCTGTACCGTTAGAATTTAAAAATAAGAATGTCTTGTTGGTTGATGACTCAATTGTTCGAGGAACAACTTGTCATGAAATTATCCAAATGGCACGAGATGCAGGTGCCAAAAAGGTATTTTTTGCCAGCGCAGCACCTCCAGTAAAATTCCCCAATGTGTATGGTATTGATATGCCTGCGCGTAGTGAGCTGATTGCTTCTGGTCATAGTGATGAAGAGGTAAGAGAAATTATTGGTGCAGATCGTTTGATTTTCCAAGACCTTGATGACTTGATAGAAGCAGTCAAAGATACCAAACATAGTCGAGTAGAAGGCTTTGATTGTGCGGTGTTTAATGGGTGCTATATTACAGGTCAGATTAATGAGGCATATCTAGATTATTTGCAACAACAACGTAATGATATGGCAAAGTCCCAATCATCTGGTGTCCAAGTTATTTCTGATACACCTGTTGATATGACTGGTGTTCAAGAAGGGTAGGATTGAAGTACTAAGTTGTATTAAGTAATATATGTTTATTGTTGTTTAGATTGAGTTAACCTGAGTTGAAGGCAAAAACTCAGGTTAATATCTTACTTTTATATATTTTATATAAAAATTTACGTGTCTTTATTGGGTATTGTTGATTGAGATTGTTGAGCATCTGCTCATTAAAGGATAATAACTAAAACAAATTTATTTCAATCTTTCCTATGAATATAAATGTTTAATAGTAGCTACTTTGACTAACTATAATAAATATTATTTTGTATTATCGACCTAATACTAAGCTGTATTTTGTGGTCAGTTGCAGTACGATATGTAAACTTTTCTTTGTCTTTTATAAAACAATATTATTTTGAATTGATAGCCCTTATTTTATGACTCTCCAACTAAAATTAATCTTTGTAGATAAAACAGTTATCATCAAATTGCTCTTAAAATGAAATTAGCTACTGTATAATTAATAGTTCAGTAAATTTAAAATGAACATATAGATAAATAAAATAGAATAATAAACCAAAAATACGATATAAACATTAATCTTTATATTTAATCCAAAATAAGATAATGTATCTATTATAGTCACATAACCTATAGTCTGCCTAATATAAATCTACCGAGGTGTTGACTGCACTCAATGTATTATCTGCACTCGCCTGCCTTGTACCAGTTTATTACTTCACTGACTATACTTCTGATTTAATATATTATGCTTATCTTTAGTTATTATACTGGTTCTGCAAAACTTAAATTTATTTAAGTGTTTCATAAATTTTTTGTTGTTATAGTCAAATCAATACAAAACTGTTTACAATATTAATTTTACATCCTTTCTTGTTTCCCTAGTAGCAGTATTATTTTGACTTGAATATACTAAAATCAAGAAATTGGGAAAATAAGTTCAGAAGGTGTATTTCATATCCTTTTTGTGTAGTAACAGGATGCTTTAAAGAATTTGATTGTGCTTCTTTATGGTTTGTTTACTATAGTCACTGCTGTCTTTCTTAGGGTAAAAAGCTATACCATTAATCTTCAATATTGTACCTTTTGTCTTTAATCTTTAAAAATTTCTGGAAATATATAGTAGTCTTTACTATAAATTATTAATAGACTAAGTTTTATACTTAAGCCATTAATAAGTCTAACTATTTCTTATATGAAGATACTGGATTTTTCGCTTGTTAAGCCAATATTTTAGGAATAGTCGGTTATTGAATATTTTCTAGTATATTTATTTTGATGGCACCCAATTAAGGCAGTATTATGAACCATATTTATAAAGTTATATTTTGTAAAGCAACAGGTACGTTTATTGCTGTTGCTGAATTTGCAAAATCACAAGGCAAAGGCAGTGGCTCTGTTAGAGGAAATACCAAAGTAGTTAGAGCTATGTTGAAGTTAACTAGCTTATCTTCTGCCATATTAGTATGTTTGGGGATAAGTGGACAGGCGATGGCAGAAAATTTAACTGACACTACTGGTGGTCAGTCATTTGCATGCAAAGCCATGGTTAATAGTACTCCTGTTAATCGAAGTTTTGTATGTGGGCCAGAAACAGAAGCATACTATAATGTAAGTGAAAACGGTGGGGTAGCTGTAGGTATAAAAGCTAACTCAACAGGACCTCAGTCAGTTTCCTTTGGCTCTCGAGTTGAAGCTTCAGGGATAAATGCAACGGCAATCGGTAACGATACCATTGCTGCTGGTCGTGGCTCAGTTGCTTTTGGTGGTGATGATGCCGGTAAAGATGAGTCAAAGGTTGTTCCTCTTGGTTATGGATACTATAAAGACACCCCAAGTAACCTTTATAGAAAAACCCTTTCATTGGGAACTGGCTCAACTGCTGTTGGCTCACGAGCTCAAGCATTGACAGATGATAGCCTTGCTTTTGGTAATGGAGCAACCGCTGGTAAAGTATCTGGTAAAAAGACATCAGGCCTTTTAGACGTATCTGACTATGAAGGTGGTAGTGCAACCGCATTGGGTGCAAATAGTTGGGCTCAGGCAGAAAAATCAGTCGCTGTTGGTTCTCAGTCGATAGCTGATCGGGCAGCATTGAGTGGCACTATTAATGTCAAAGAGAATGCAACAGTTGCAAATAATGAAGTATATGCTGTTGCTAATACAAAAAATTCATATAAGGAAGCCATTAAAAATACTGTTAAAGGTAACTTCGGTGCGTTATCGATTGGTGATACTACTGATACCAGCAGTATTAAGACTCGTCAGTTGACAGGTTTAGCTGCAGGTTCAGCAGATACTGATGCCGTTAATGTTGCCCAGCTACGTGGCGTGGCTAATCAAACTACCTATTTCCATGTCAACCCAGATAGTACTGCAGCTACTGATCTAGTTAACAATAATAGTGGATCTATATCTGACACGGCTGGTGCACAAGGCGCTTATTCATTGGCTGCTGGTGTTAATGCAAGAGCAAAAGCCGATAAATCAGTTGCTACTGGTTATTATGCAAGCGTTTACGGTAACAACGGTGTTGCCATTGGTAATGGTAGTGTGGCTGGGGCGGGCTTTAGGGAAACTGGTACTTACACTAATTCAATTGCAATTGGTAATAGAGCACTTGCGCTTAGGGACTCAAGTATTGCTATAGGCGATGGAGCTAATACAGGTGATGATGCCACTCAAGGTATTGCTATCGGTAAGGATGCGGCAGTTAACCGGAATTCAATCAAAAGTATAGCCATCGGTTCTAATAGTAAGGCAAAGCATTTTTACAATCTTGCACTGGGTGTAAATACGGTTACTAACTCAACACATGCAACTGCTTTGGGCACAAATAGTGAAGCGATAGGTCAGTATTCTCTTTCTGCTGCTGGTGCTAAGGTTGTTGGTAATCGAAGTGTAGCATTAGGTCATGGGAATAAAATTGGGTTTGATAATGGTGTTTCAAAAGATCGTATCTATAAACATTACTCAACTGCCGTAGGTCAAAGTAATAATATTCAGGCAGAAAGATCAGCAGCTTTAGGTATTAGTAATAGAATTTCTGCCGATAGTTCAGTGGCTATAGGTGATGGTAATAATGTTAGTGGTACTCAGTCTATTGCCGTTGGTAAAGGTCACCGTGTAAGTGGTGACTATTCAGGTGCCTTTGGTGATCCTACGACCATTACTGGTGATAATTCTTACGCTGTAGGTAATAACAATAACATTGGACAAGCCAACACTTTCGTATTGGGTAATAGCGTAACTACTAGCCAAAAAAATAGTGTCATACTTGGTAATTTATCTACTGATCGTGAGGCGACACCAGAGAATGATGCAACAGTTAATGGCATTACTTATAGTGGCTTTGCAGGCATCGGTTCTCCAGCGAATGGTGTAGTCAGTGTTGGTAGCAAAGGGGGCGAGCGTCAATTGATTAACGTTGCTGCTGGTAAAATCAGTAGTGATAGTACCGATGCGATTAACGGTAGCCAGCTTTATGCTGTAGCGGATAAACAAGTACGTTATTACAGTGTTAATGATGGTGCTACCCCGCGTACAGATACAACCACAAATAATAATAAAGACAATAAAGGTGCAGTGGGTGTTAACGCTCTTGCAGCTGGTGTGGGTGCAAATGCTGTGGGTGATAATGCAGTTGCAGTAGGAAAGGACGCCAAAGCATTGACTACCGATGCCATTGTGATTGGTCGTGGTGCGAAGAATAAGGTTGATCCAACTGGTAATGCTCGCAAAGGTGATATCGTCATTGGTAGCGAGGCATTCAGTGGATTTACTGACACTACACAGACTAGTGATACTCATTTACCTAATACTGTACTTGGTTATCAGGCCAGTGCGGTAAGTAGTCATGAGGGAGGTGCTGTTTCTATAGGTGCAAAAGCTAAAGGAAATACAGTAGGTGCTATTGCTATAGGTGTCAAAGCCGAAGCTGCTGGTAAGGATTCAAATGGTGATTACATAACGAATTCTCAACAGGGAGGCAGTATTGCTATTGGACGTGAAGCTCAAGCAATATTTGATTCTTCAACAAAAAATAGTGGTTTTCTGACACCAATAGCAATTGGTACTCAGAGTAAAGCACTATCTGATGGTGCAGTTGCTATTGGTGAAGGTGCTGAATCTACTCATCAGCGTTCGGTTGCTTTGGGTAGTGGCTCTGTTACAGATGTTGCTGTTAGTACAAGTAAACATACAATTAACGGTACTAAATATGACTTTGCTGGTTCTAGTGCAGACTCAACACTTAGTATTGGTAAGGCAGGTCAAGAACGTACTTTGACTAATTTGGCAGCAGGGCGAATATCAAATAGCAGTACTGACGCAATTAATGGTAGCCAGTTATTTGCAGTTACAACAGCATTGGAAAAAACAGACAAATTTGCTGTGAAATATGATCAAGAGCAAACAGACCCTAGCAATCCTGATTTGTCAAATATTACATTTAAAGGTGCTACTGTTGTTGCAGATAAAGATAGCGCGACAGGTGTAATTACTACAGATGGAGGTACTAGCCTGAAGAACGTCGCTAGTGCTGGAGATTACACAAAAGAAGCTAATGCAGATAAAGCAGTTAATGCAGGTGACCTGAATAATGCGGTGCTTGATGTCACTAACAAAGGGCTAACTTTTGAAGGCGATAATAATGCTGTCAGTGTTCAGCGTAAATTAGGCGAGACATTGAAGATTACTGGTGGTGCTGATCAGAGTAAGTTGACTGATAATAATATTGGTGTGACAGGTGATAGTACAGATGGTTTAAAAGTCCAGTTAGCCAAAGATCTAAAAGGTTTGGAAAGTATTGCACTGATTGCTGCAGATGCTACAACTCCTACCCAAACCAATAAACTTAAGCTGGATGCTAAAGAAGGTACATTAACTGGCCTAACCAATAAAACATGGAGCGGCACAGCAGTAAGTGGGCGTGCTGCAACTGAAGATCAGCTGCAAGCTATTGCTGATACGCCTATGTATTTCCACGTAAATACAGGAAGTAATACAGGTGGTGATGCAAACTCAAATAAGGGTAAAATTAATGAAGCAGCTGGTGCAACAGGTACCTATTCATTAGCGGCTGGTATGTTTGCGAAGGCACAAGGTCTTAAATCAACAGCAGTAGGTAATTCTGCAAAAGCAGAAGGTTCTCGCTCCACAGCAATTGGTGATCTTGCAAGGGCAAAAACTAATGAATCTGTTGCTGTAGGCTTGCGAGCATCAGCACTGGGTGGGCAATCGACGGCACTTGGCAATGATGCACTTGCACAGGGCTATGCATCAATGTCGTCAGGTGGAAACCGTTCTGCTGAAAATGATCTAATCAAACCTGGCTCTGAATATCTGCAATATACTCAGCCAACAGCTGAAAATGGCGACAAAATTGGTATTTATGAAACTTTGCCATCTGTAGGAAAAGCCTTCCGTCGTAACATTGCACTTGGAGATAATTCTCAATCATGGGGAACGCATGCTCAAGCTCTACATGATGGCTCTATAGCTTTTGGCTTGACAGCGACAGCAGGTGATGCCACAGGAGAGTTATATGGCGAAGATGATGGTCAGCGTGTCCAAGGGGTAAAAAGCTTTAACAAAATAAGTGGTGCACATTCGGTTGCTATAGGAACTCTTTCCTATGCACAAAAAGATAATAGTGTTGCTTTGGGTAAACAGGCTTATAGCTCTAAAGACGATGCTGTTGCTTTGGGTAGTGGCTCGGTTGCAGATCGTGCTGCTCTTGATACAAGTTTAGCTACTTTTGCAGTATCACAGAAGGATGATAACGCTTCTAAAAACCAAGTCTATGCGATGGTTGGTTCAGAAGAAGATAAAGTTAAAGCAACTGTAAAAGGTAACTTGGGCGCGGTGTCTGTTGGTGATACTTCTGATACAGATAAGAGCAAATGGAAGACCCGCCAAATTACAGGCTTGGCTGCTGGTTCTGATGATACCGATGCGGTTAACGTAGCACAGCTGAAATCTGTAGCTAATAATGCCATTGGTAGAAGTGAATTACCTGTTGTATACACTGATCAGGATGGTAATAAAGTCTATAAAGTTGGTGATAACTTTTATAATAATAAACAAGGTATTGGTGATGTAATAGTTCCTAGTAAGATTGTAGCTTCTGTTAAAAATGCTGATGGAAGTACTAATGCCCGTACTACACTTCGGAATGTAAAAGCAGGTACAGCTGATGACCATGCAGTAAATGTCAGCCAGTTAAACGCCGCAGCGAAAGCAGCGAAAACAGAAGTTGAAGCGGGTAACAATGTCACAGTTACTGACAATACTGCTACCAAAGCAGTTACTGATCCAACGATATATACCGTCAATGCTGAGAAAAGCACCGTTACACAAGGTGACGGCATCACAGTTACCGCAACAGATAAGGGTAAAGACATTACTGACTACGCTGTTAGCCTAAACCAAGCAAGCAAAGACAGCTTGGCTAAAGCAGACAGTGCAGTACAAGAAGTAGTGACTCAGATTGATGGTGTTGATGTTAAAACCATTAATAAAGACAACAAAGCAGCCAACTTCGTCACAGGTGATAACATTGTGCTGAGCAACGAAAGTGGTTCAATCAAAGTTGCCACAGCCAAAGAGGTCAACTTTGACAGTGTGACCGCAGGCACAGGTGGCAACCAAGTCGTCTTAAATAATGATGGTGTCAATGTAGGTGGTGCTAACTATATTAGCAAAGCTGGGTTAAACGCCAACAACAACAAGATTAGCAATGTAAAAGCAGGTGATGTCTCTAAAGACAGCACCGATGCCGTTAATGGTGGACAATTGCATACAACTAACACAAAAGTTACTGCAAACCAAACCGCCATTAACCAAGGCTTAAACTTTGCAGGTAACGAAGGTAACTTTAACCGTCAACTTGGCGACAAAGTGAGCATCAAAGGTGGACTAGATAAAGCAAGATCCGCCTCAAACAGCAACATTCGCACCATAGCAGATAGCAGTGGCAACATAGACATACTATTGGCAGATGCTCCGACGTTTGCTGGTAAAGTCAGTGCCCAAGGTATAGACGCAGGTAATCAGAGAATCACAGGTGTAGCCAAAGGCACAGCAGATACAGATGCAGTGAATGTATCGCAACTCACAGAACAACTAAGTGCCACCGAGAAAACGACCAGTGTCGTTGCAGGCAACAACACCACCGTTAGCAAAGACGTACAAGGTAACAACACCGAATACACAATCAATGCTGAGAAAAGCACCGTTACACAAGGTGACGGCATCACAGTTACCGCAACAGATAAGGGTAAAGACATTACTGACTACGCTGTTAGCCTAAACCAAGCAAGCAAAGACAGCTTGGCTAAAGCAGACAGTGCAGTACAAGAAGTAGTGACTCAGATTGATGGTGTTGATGTTAAAACCATTAATAAAGACAACAAAGCAGCCAACTTCGTCACAGGTGATAACATTGTGCTGAGCAACGAAAGTGGTTCAATCAAAGTTGCCACAGCCAAAGATGTCAACTTTGACAGTGTGACCGCAGGCACAGGTGGCAACCAAGTCGTCTTAAATAATGATGGTGTCAATGTAGGTGGCAACACTTATATTAGTGACGCTGGCATCAATGCCAACAACAACAAGATTAGCAATGTAGCGAAAGGCGAAATCTCTAAAGACAGCACTGACGCGATTAATGGTAGTCAACTTAATAGTAGCGTAGACTCTGTTGCTGACATCCTAGGCGGTGGCACTACTAATAATGCAGGTAGCATAGATGGTAAATTCAACGTTAATGGCACCAACTATGACACCGTAGCAGAAGCGATAGGTAAGCAGAGTGTGGCCTCAAAGACAGAAGTTGTTGAAGGAGACAACATCACAGTCACATCAACAGATGCAGCAGATGGACATAAGATCTACACCGTTAAGACCAAAGATGACGTTAGCTTTAACACAGTGACTGCAGGAGCAGGTACAAGCCGAGTTGTCTTAGATGACAAAGGTGTCAATGTAGGTGGCAACACTTATATTAGTGACGCTGGCATCAATGCCAACAACAACAAGATTAGCAATGTAGCGAAAGGCGAAATCTCTAAAGACAGCACTGACGCTGTTAATGGTGGACAGCTGTTTGATACTGCTAATAGTATTACCAATGTTTTAGGTGGTAATGCAGTTAATAAGAATGGTGTAGTAACGATCACAGATATCGGCGGAACAGGTAAAGATACCATTGATGATGCTATTAGAGCGATTGACAGTAAAGCAGGTGTGAAAACTACTGTGAGTGCTGGCAAAAATATCATTGTTACTAAAAATGGTAATGACTATGAAGTTGCTACCAGTGATAACGTTTCGTTTGACAGTGTAGATGCAAACACAATAACGGCGAAAGATGGTAATGGTAATAGCACGACACTGACAGCAAATGGCACAACAGTTACAGATAAAGAGGGTAATCAAGCTCAATATGATGCTTCTGGTATTACCATTACACCAGCTGAGAGTGGTAAAGCGCCTGTTAGTGTGAGTGCTAATGGTTTAGATAATGGTGGTAACGTTATTCGTAATGTTGGTACAGGGCAAGCTGATACAGATGCTGTAAACGTTGCTCAGCTTACAAATGCGATTGGTGAAGTCACGACTCAAACTGTTGAAGTAAAAACAGAACTTGAAAATATTGAGAAAAATGTGATTGGTAATGTGGATAAAGATGGTAAACCAGTTAAAGTTAAAACTTTTAATGTGGCCAATCAAAGTATCAATGAAGATCAAACGATTATTGAAGCTATTAATCACATGAATGAAGAAGGTATTCAATATTTCCATACTAATGGTGCAGATACTAATGCCAATAAACCGACTGGTAAAACCCAAGACTCAAGCGCTCAAGCAGCGCGCTCTACAGCAATTGGTGTTCAAGCTGCTGTAGGTGCAGATGCTACAGATAGCTTGGCTATTGGTAGTCATGCAAATGTAGCAGATAATGCAAAATCGGCGGTTGCGATTGGTCATAATGCGAAGGCAAATACAGAAAACAGTGTAGCCTTAGGAGCAGGCTCTGTTGCTGACAAGCCAGTAGCTGAATTACAAGCACAGTCTGTTTATGGTTCTAATTATGCTGAAGTAGCTGGTGTTGGTAAAGATGTCGCTGGTGAAGTTTCAGTTGGTGCGCCTAATGCAACTAGAAGAGTTAGTAATGTTTCAGCAGGTGCTGCACCAACAGATGCTGTGAATGTCAGTCAGTTAGCTGCTTTGGATAATAAAGTAAATAACTCTATTAATGCACTGGGCTATAAAGTTAATGATGTAGAAAAACAAGCTAATGCAGGAATTTCTTCAGCAATGGCAATGGCATCATTACCACAAGCCTATTTGCCTGGTAAGAGTATGATTTCTGGAGGTATTGCTAGCTATAATGGAGAAGGCGCCGTTGCTGTTGGTGTGTCAAAACTATCTGACAATGGACGCTGGGTCTTTAAGATGAATGGTTCTGCAGATACTCAAGGTAATGCAGGTGCATCTGCTGGTATTGGTATGCACTGGTAATTTAGATGGATGTTTTTGTTATCAGCAAAAGTGTCTATTAAGTAGATACTTTTGCTAATTTTTGATTTATCAATTTAATTAAGGAAAAATAATGATACACAATATCCAATTGAAATCATCAGTAAGACATCTGGCTATCGCATTATCTTGTATGAGTATGCTAGTGAGTGTTGGTTGCACTCATACGGTCAGTAGTAATATTAGTAGAGATGGACATGTTGCTGTTTCAGACTTAGTATTCCCTGATCAAAATAAAGCATGGAGAAATCAAGGAACATTTCCTAATCGTGAAAATCTGAGTAATATTCGGGCTGGAATGAATAAAGATGTTATATATCAATTGATCGGACCTCCTCATTTTAGTGAGGCACAACATGCCCAAGAGTGGGACTACATTCTAAATTTTAATCAGACTGATGGCACAGTAAAAACTTGCCAATATAAAATTATTTTTGATAAAGATTTTTATGCCCAAGAGTTTTATTGGCAGCCTCAAGATTGTGCAGAGTTCACAGAGATACAACCACAATTGATACAAGTACAGGAACAGCCGATTCAAAGTAATATCTCAGTATTAGCACCACATACACCAATTATTAATGAAAGAATTAATCTATCAGCAGATACATTATTTCAGTTTAATAAGTGGCGTACCAATGATATGACCTCACAAGGTAGACAATCTTTGGATAACTTGGCGACAAAATTGAAACATTATCAAGTTCAAGGAGATAGTCGAATTATCATTACAGGTTATACAGATAGACTAGGTGATGATGTTTATAACTTGAATCTGTCCCAATTGCGGGCACAAACTGTACGTGAATATCTGATTACACAGGGTATTGACCCATCATCTATGGTCGCATCTGGTGCAGGTGAATCTCAACCAGTGGTTCACTGCTCAAATACATTAAGTCGTCAAACACTCATTAACTGTTTGCAGCCAAATCGTCGTGTAGAAGTTGCAGTAACTGTTTATACACCACAAAATTAATTAACCTAAAATATTAGCGTCATAAACACCCTAAATATAGGGTGTTTTTTTATGGATAAAGCAGTTATTTGTGGTTACGTATGGCAATGTTTCTGTTAAAATACAGAATTACTGGGCACTAATTCTAAAGAAAAACCTATATTAAATATTAGATATTATTATCTTTATGGATGATAAGGCATTTATTTATTAATTAGAGATAGTCTATTTTTTAGAGTTAGTATATTCATGGATTGGCAAAAGGAATTCCTATGTCACAAAACTCTTCTGATAACAATTTAGAAAAGCACTTACCTGATGATGGTAATGAATATTTATTCACAGATACTTTTCCTAAAGGTACAGGTAAAGGCTTGATTATTGTTGCCATTGCAGCGGTAATTAGTATTATCCTATATAATGTCATGCCTTTTGATAATGATGTCAATAAAGGTTTGGCAATGTTGGTCTTTATTGGTGCATTGTGGCTTACTGAAGCCATTCATGTAACGATTACTGCAATTTTAGTAATGGTTATTGGTGTTGCCATTGGTATTCCTGAGTTTGATACAACCAGTGCCCTTGCTAGCTTTGCCAATCCGATTATTTATATTTTCTTTGGTGGTTTTGCGTTAGCCGCAGCTTTACATGTTCAGCAGTTGGATAAAAAAATTGCTTTAAAAATCTTATCGCTATCAGGTGGTCGTTTAAGTGTTGCTGTCGTGATGATATTTGCTGCAACAGCATTGTTATCGATGTGGATTTCAAATACTGCCACTGCAGCGATGATGTTACCCTTGGCAATTGGTATGCTTAGCCAAGTTGATAGAGAAAAAGATCGTGGTACATTTGTTTTCGTACTATTAGGGATTGCCTATTCTGCCAGTTTGGGTGGTTTAGGGACTTTGATTGGTTCACCACCAAATGCCATTGCAGCCAAAGCATTAGAGCTTAGCTTTACTGAATGGATGAAGTTTGGTATTCCGATGATGTTGATATTAACGCCACTGTTACTTGGTGTTATGTATTTAATTTTAAAACCAAATTTGAGTCGTAAGGTTGAGTTTGCCGCTGTCGATAAAGAAGTCATTCCTTGGACAGTACCACGTATATTGACCATTATTGTATTTCTTGCGACAGCGTTATCATGGATTATGAGTAAGCAACTTAGTGAAATCTTCGATATTGCTAAGATGGACTCTATTATTGCATTAAGTGCGGCGGCAGCGGTAGTGAGCCTAGGGTTGGTATCATGGAAGCAGGTCTCAGATAATACTGACTGGGGTGTGCTCATGCTGTTTGGTGGTGGTATTGCACTATCAAATGTCTTAAAACTATCAGGTGCCTCATTAGTGATGGGTGAGAGCGTGGCATCAGCATTATCAGCAGCACCGTTATTATTAGTAATGTTAGCAGTTGCTGCCTTTATTATTTTCTTAACTGAATTTGCTTCTAATACTGCGTCAGCGGCATTGCTTGTGCCTGTATTTATGGCGATTGCTGAACATATGAGTATTCCTCATGAAGTGTTGGTATTGATTATTGGTATCGGTGCATCATGTGCCTTTATGTTACCAGTTGCCACACCTCCTAATGCCATTGTTTTTGGTACTGGGTTGATTAAGCAGTCTGAAATGGTAAGGGTTGGTATTGTGCTGAATATTGTTTCAACTATCGTCATTGGTTTATGGGCTTATTTGTTTTTATTGTAATCAGTCATTAAGTGATAAATTTATTGATTAAAATAAAAAACCGCTAATTTGTAAGATTAGCGGTTTTTTTAATGCTGGTTGATATTAAAGTCTAGTCATCATATTCATCATCAAACATAGTTGTATCAAGCCACGCCCAGCTATTTTCCAGCCATTCCATAATGTTATCAGGGTCGATGTTTGCCAAATCCTCTTGATACAAACACTCACCATCTGCCAAGCGTTTTAAGGCCTGTATTTCAGATGAGGTTAAATCGGCTAAAGGCTGACCATTAGCATAAATACTGATTGTATCTTCGGAGTTTTGTTTATTTTCGACATATAACAAACGACTATTATAATCGGCTTGAATACTCGCGCCATCTGTCAATGCTTCCAGCATTTCATCGGTAGAGAGCATATCTTCTGGCGTTAAAATATCGTATTGGCGTTTGCTGACCACTTCACTCACTGTTTGGGTGATTAATCGCTCGCCCAATGGTGAATTTAACATAACAATTAATTGCTGTTTTATCGCAGATATACTGGCTTGGCTTAACTGTCCTGCGGGCTGTTGCGTTTGCTCTAATAACATAGGCACAAACAACGAGCTTTCACTGGTCGCTATATCTGCCAAACCGTCTAATACTTGCATGAGATTGGGACGGCGAAAACCAAATGAGAAAGTCAAACACTCATCTTCTGCCACGCCAAAATGTGACAGTTTGGGTGGTACATACAGCACATCACCTGCCTGCAACACCTCATCAAAAATAATCTCACCCATATCATCAAAAATACGAATGGGTTGTCCTTCGACAAACTCTGTTGTTTCATCACAATATTTGCCTAACTGCCAGCGTCTGTGACCATAGCCTTGTGCCAAAAATACGTCATAATCATCATAATGCTTGCCTACCGAAGCACCTTGTGGGGCATAGGACACCATAATATCATCACGTTGCCAACTGGGAATAAAGTCAAACGCATGCCATAACTGCCCAAGCTCAGGTGACCATTGTTCCAGATTCTGCACCAATACTGTCCATAACTCATTATCTGAATTTATTAACGGTTCAAAATCACTTTCTGCTAATGGACTTTTTTTAACTTGCCATTGATAGGGGTGGGGTTGGTTTGCAGGATTGGTCGTTTTTGTTTGCGTGATGAGCCGAGCCGTCACTTCTTCTTCAAGGGCTAACCCCAAAATATCGTCAGGCTCAAACATACCTGCTAATTGTGGTAAGCCTTGCTTAATCAATAATGGCTTTTTTTGCCAATATTCAGCCAAAAACTGTTCTGGTGAAATATCATTGGGTAAGCAGTGGGGGATTGTGGGATTGTGCATGTTTTTTCCTAGAGATGATTAAATTTTATAACAATTATAGCAGTCTCAACAAAACATACTTCTACTACCCCTTGTTGTAGAAGTAGAATAGGAAGTATACGTAAAAAAGTATCCATACAAACAAGAATACTATTATGTAGATATAAATAATGGAGTACAAATAGAAAACCCTTACAAACAGAAGCTTGTAAGGGTTTAAATATGGTGGGCCCAGTAGGACTTGAACCTACGACCAAAGGATTATGAGTCCTCTGCTCTAACCAACTGAGCTATGGGCCCTAAATTTAGATTGAAAATTCTAACAGAATATTTTATTTTTTCAAGTAAAAAATTGCTTAATTACAAAAATAATGCGTTGTTTATGTACTAAGTTACTTATTTAAAGCATCAATTTTAAAGTATCAATGCGAGCCTGTGTCAACGCGGCTCCAATCTCTGCTCCTTTTAAGTTTGGATCAATACTACTCATACCAACTTGATGAAAGCAATGAAGGGCTTGCTTTAGAGCAATAGTTTCTGCTGCTAATGCCAAGATTTTATTGACAGAGAGAAGTTGCTGTAATGGTGTGGCGTCTTTATGTGCGCCGGTTTGTTCGATTAGGTGTATTTGCTCACTGGCTGATAGTTGCACAAAGTTGCGAAGCTGTGAATGGTGGCGTGCATATAATAAGGCAAATTTGGTCAAGAGCTTAGGTGGTTTTAGCCGCTGAGCCATCTCTGAGATATGAGATTGCCATGCTGTGTTTGTTGTTGCTTTATCCTGTATGACTGTAGGTGAGGTAGTATTATTAGCCTGTAATATATGATTAGCATCGTCAGCAAAGCTGGACATTAATATTGCCCAGCGTTGTTGTATCTCAAGATGATGAGTTGCACTAAGTGCCAAAGCAGTAAGGCTTAGTAGCTGCAACTTTTTATCGGTATCCCAAGCATTTGCGAGAGTAGGGCATAGCTGAGTGAGTGCTTGAGTATCATATAGTATCTGCCAGTAGACATGTGGTGCTGTTTGCATCAATGCACGGCTGGACTCTTGCCACACTCGCTCAGGGGTTAGGTGGTTAAGTTCACCTGAGTTTGCCAACTGGGTCATTAGTGCTTGGGTTTCTGCAGCGACTTGAAAACCATCAAAAAAATAGCGGGCATAAAAGCGAGCAACACGTAAAACACGTAAAGGGTCTTCAACAAATGCCATAGATACATGACGAAGTTGTTTATCCTTAATGTCATTTAGCCCACCATAAGGGTCGATAATTTGATTGTTTAAGGGACGGCTATCATGCAAGCCATGCACCTCAATTGCCATTGCATTAATGGTTAGATCTCGTCTTTGCAAGTCTTCTTCTAATGTCACTTCTGGACTGGCATAAATAGAAAAACCCTGATAGCCATGCCCAGATTTGCGCTCAGTACGTGCTAGGGCGTATTCTTCTTTGGTTTGAGGATGTAAAAAGACAGGAAAGTCTGCCCCAACTTGATGGAATCCTGCATCCAGCATTTGTTGTACATTGCTACCAACGACAACAAAATCACGGTCTTTGATGGGTTTACCCAGCATTTTATCACGAACGGCACCACCAACGAGATAGACTTGCATGTTATACATCCTTTGAGCTTATGAGGAAACTATAGTCAACGAACTTGACAACTGTTACGGTGTTAGGCTCGCTTGCTGTACAATCGTACTATCTGTACTCGCCTGCCTTGTAGCAGTTTATAACTTCGCTGACTATATTATGATAAAGAAATCATTATAATAAAAAAAGCCAGCTAATAACGATGTTAGATGTTATTAACTGGCTTATAGATACGATGCCTTACTTAGTCTGCATTACTAATCCATTAGAAAATAGTTAGCAACGCACATAACATATTTGACGGCCATCTATTTTTGCTCTTCCAAATCTTGAGCTTCTGTAACAGCAAGAGCAGTCATGTTTACAACACGTCGAGCAGTAGCAGAAGGCGTTAAGATATGTACAGGTTTGTTTGCGCCTAGTAAGATAGGACCTAATGAGGCACTCTTCGTTCCTGTTTTAAGTAGGTTAAATGCAATATTTGCTGCATCTAGTGTTGGCATAATCAATAAGTTTGCTGAGCCTTTTAGTGTACTAGATGGTAAGTCATGCTGACGAATACGCTCATCTAGAGCAGCATCACCATGCATTTCACCATCAAAGTCAAAGTCTACATTCATTTCTGTTAGTAGCTCATAGACGCGGCGCATCTTAACAGCACTGGCACGGTCTGATGTACCAAAGTTTGAATGTGATAATAAGGCTACACGAGGTGTGATACCAAAGCGCTTGATTTGCTCTGCAGCCAGTATGGTCATTTCAGCCAGTTGTTCAGCAGTTGGGTCTTCATGAATATAGGTATCAGCAATAAAGATATTACGGTTTTGCATTAAAACAGCATTCATTGCATAGAAGTCTTTGACACCTTCTTTTTTACCAATAACATTTTGCACATATTTGAGGTGCAAATGATAATGGCTGAATGTACCACAAATCATACCGTCTGCATCACCTTTTTCGACCAATAGTGAGCCGATAAGTGAAGTTTTACGACGCACATCACGGCGAGCCAATTCGATACTGACACCACGACGCTTATTTTTCTCATAATAAAATTGCCAGTAGTCTTTGTAACGAGGGTCGCTGTCTTGATTGACGATATCGATATTTTCGCCTTCTTTTAAGCGTAAGCCCAGTGCTTGGATTTGAGCTTCAATGACTGCAGGACGACCAACCAAGATAGGCTGTGCCAATCCTTCATCGACCACTACTTGCACAGCACGTAGTACGTTTGGATCTTCACCTTCACAGTATACAATGCGTTTTGGTGCTGATTTGGCTTTGGCAAAGATAGGCTTCATTACAAATGCTGAGTTATATACAAACTCAGATAATTTTTGATGATAAGCACCAAAGTCTTCAATAGGTAGTGTGGCAACACCAGAGTCCATGGCTGCTTTTGCAACAGCAGGTGCAATCTCCAAGATTAAGTTTGGCTCTAAAGGACCTGGAATCAGGTAGTCACGCCCAAAGCGTTTGGTGGTATCAGTCTTGTTTGAGCCAAGCATTGGCGTAGCTTCGACATGTGCCATGGCTGCAATGGCATGTACACAGGCAATTTTCATCTCTTCATTGACAGTGGTTGCACCAACATCAAGTGCACCACGGAAGATGTATGGGAAACACAAGGCATTATTCACCTGATTGGGGTAGTCTGAGCGTCCAGTTGCCATGATGACATCATCACGGACAGCGTGTGCCAGCTCAGGCATAATTTCAGGTGTTGGGTTTGCAAGCGCAAAGATAATGGGGTCTTTTGCCATTTTTTTGACCATCTCAGGGGTCAAAATACCTGCCATAGACAGACCCAAGAACATATCAGTATCAGCAATAACATCATCAATGGTTTTTGCTTGTGTATCACGAGCATAGCGTTTTTTAGAGTCATCGAGGTTGTCTCGACTGGTTGAGATGATGCCACGTGAGTCAGAAACATAGATGTTTGATTTTTGCACACCTAAGGCACAAATCAAGTCTAGGCAAGAAATGGCAGCAGCACCTGCACCAGAACAAACAACTTTGATGTCTTCAATTTTTTTATTAATTAAAGCCAGTGCGTTAAGTAAAGCAGCACCAACAATAATGGATGTACCATGCTGGTCATCATGGAAGACTGGGATATTCATGCGCTCACGTAGCTCACGCTCAATTTTAAAGCATTCTGGTGCTTTGATGTCTTCTAGGTTAATACCACCAAATGTAGGCTCTAATGCAGCAACTGCTTCAATAAATTTATCTGGGTCATTTTGTGCGACTTCAATATCAAATACATCAATACCCGCAAACTTCTTAAATAAGACACCTTTCCCTTCCATCACAGGCTTGGATGCCAACGGTCCAATGTTACCCAAACCTAATACGGCTGTACCATTGGTAATAACACCGACTAAGTTATTACGTGCTGTGTAGCGAGCAGCAAGCATAGGGTCTTTTTCAATTTCTAAACACGGTACAGCAACCCCTGGAGAGTAGGCAAGTGCTAAGTCGCGTTGGTTTGCTAGCTGTTTGGTTGGCGTAACAGAAATTTTTCCGGGAACTGGATGCTCATGATAGTGTAGGGCGGCTTGTTCAAACTGCTCAGCATTCATATTATTTCCTGTAGGGAGAGAGTCTTCGGCTGTAGAAGAAGTTTTGTTTGATGTATTGCTCATTGTTAGAACCAACTTAGTTAAATGAAAATTAGTTAAATGAAAAAATTACGTAAATCAATATCTGAAACATCAAACCAGATAAACCCTATGCTATATATTCTTAGGGCTTGGTATGATGATAATTTGGTAACCATTTTAACACTAATTTTATAGATGACCAGTATCTAACTGCAAAAAGTCACAGTTATCACTGCAAAAAATAATTATATTTATTATTGAAATATCAAATCAACTATCATCATAAATTTTAATAAAGTGTTAATGATAAATAAAAGTTTTTTATTTGCTCATTAGCCATATATCATGGTTTTAATTGAAGATATCAAGCAACGACTTTCAGTTAAGATGAGCAACTCACTACAATATCAGGTGCATCGGGAGCAGGTGGTGTATGGTCAGTTTCAGTAGCAATATTTTGCACTGTATAGGGAGTGGTGAGCAGTTGAAATAGTCGTTGAACCTCATCAAAGTTACCTGTTTCAGCACTATCAATGGCGCGTTGAGCCATGGCATTACGCAGGACATATACAGGATTGTGGCTACTGAGCATCTCGATGATTTGTGATTGCTCAAGTTGTGATTGCTCAATGTAGCGCTGGTAGCGAGCTTGCCAGTGCTGCCATGCCGAGCACTCTGAGTCAGATAATGTGCGAAGTGTTTCAGTCAGTAGTTGTTGTTCAAAGTCAAAGTTATCAGGGTCAATGATAGCTAAAAGCATACGGAAGCTATTACTATAATCCAGACGATTATCTTCAATAAATGTCAGTAGATCATATGCCAATGCTAACGGCGTTTGTGACTGCTCTGGGTTGTAATTCAGACCAATTTTTTTGCAGATACCATGCTGGTAATGAGACATAAATGTACTTTCATAGTGTCCAAGACATTCTGCTAGGGTATCACGATTGATGCCAGCATGTTGAAGTCGCATAAAGTGTGGCAACCAAACATTTAAATTCCAGTATCCAATGGCAGGCTGGTTTTGATAAGCGTAGCGTCCTGTGTGATCAGAGTGGTTATTAATCCATGCAGGATTAAAGCGCTCCATAAATCCAAACGGTCCATAATCAATGGTACTACCAGTAATGGATAGATTATCTGTATTCATCACTCCATGTGCAAAGCCGATTAATTGCCAGTTTGCAATCATAATGGCAGTATTTTTGATAACTTGGGTCAAAAAGTCTGCTATAGGATGCTGTGCTTGTCTGTACGCTGGATAATAGGTATCAATCATATAATCTGTAAACTCTGCCAGTAGGTCAGGAGCAAAGCTGGCAATCCATTCAATATGCCCAAGCCGAATATGACAATCAGAAACACGCATCAACATTGCAGCGTGCTCTATACGTTCTCGCCGAACTAATGTTTCAGAGGTGACAAATCCAAGTGCCGATGAAGAAGCGATACCTAATTGGCTCATGGCATGCCCGCATAGATACTCACGGATAGTACTGCGTAATACAGCACGTCCATCACCCATACGAGAGTAAGGGGTCAGACCAGCACCTTTTAGATGCAAATCATGTAATAGATGGTTTTGCTGATAATGACGGTCTTGTACTTGTGCCATGAGTAATCCACGCCCGTCACCAAGCTGTCCTGCCCAGTGTCCAAATTGATGTCCAGCATATGCCATTGCTAAAGGCTCAAATCCTTGTGGCACTTGCTCACCACCCATGATAGACACCCAATTTTGCATCAAAAATGTATCGTCATTCCAGCCAATTTTTTGTGCGACCAGTGGGTTAAAATGTCCTGCCTGTGGATTTTTTAGGGGCTGTGGATGTTGTTTATGGTAGAGACGAGGGTCAAGTGTGGCATAGCTATTTGCAAAGTTCATGGTCTGTGTCTATTATCTAGTCTGTTTATTAAAAAGTGGGGGAGAGAGAAGTATTTAACAAGGTCAAAGTAGATAGAAATATCAAACTGCCAAACTGATCAATAAAAAAAACCTCTCGTCAGAAACGAGAGGTAGGAGAAAGTCATGGGTGTGATTTTGGTTTTACTTAAGCATTGTCAGCTTTAATGGGCTGATTGGCAATCATACGAAATGCTTGTTTTAGATTGCGATTATGCATCAAGATTTTTTTCTCTATCAGTGCATATTGATCTTTTAACAACTCATCAACTTCATGCAGACGATCAGCAAACTCATTCTTTTTCATTTCTATTGCTTTGGTCTTTAATTCTTGCCACTCTTTAATAGTATCATTAAATTGTGCATATTCAAAGGAAATACGATCTTTAAATGTTAGCATTGCTTGCGTTAGATTAGAAGGACCAATTTCGGCAAGGGTGTCGATTTTTTGTTGTGCTCGTTTAAACTGCATTTGTACTTCAGCATGTTTGATGGTGACATCATCTACTGTGCGTAAGTCGCTGGCTAATCCAACTTTTGCTAAGGCAACAATCAGCCATTTTGTGGGGTCATATTGCCACCATTTGACACCATTACGGTAGTCATATTGGAAGAAGTGGTGATAGTTATGATAGCCTTCACCCCATGTTGCGATGGCTAAGATAAAGTTGTCACGTGCTGTGTTGGTATCTGTATAGGGACGTGTACCAATCATGTGACATAATGAGTTAATAAAGAATGTAAAGTGGTGGGTTAATACCAAACGCAGAAGCCCTGCCAGCACCAATGTACCCCAGACATCACCAATCATCCAGCCGACAGCAGAGACCAAACCAATATTGGTTGCTAAGACCCATAAGCCATAATATTTGTGCTGGATTTGTAGCACTTTATCTCGGGTTAGGTCGGGGATATTTTTATAGTCAAACTGTCCACTAGGGTATTTACGTAGCATCCAGCCAATATGGCTAAACCAAAAGCCCCGTTTGGCAGAGTACGGGTCTTGGATGGGGTCATCAACATGACGATGGTGGGTGCGATGTCCAGAGCACCAATCAAATGCAGAGCCTTCAACGGCTAAAGTTGCACCAAGTAAAAAGAAGTTACGAACGATGGGATGTGCTTTGTAAGCACGATGCGCCATCAATCGGTGGTAACCTGCGGTGATACTTAAGCCCGTCCATGCCATAAATATTCCAAAAACTACCCAAACTGAGGTACTGACATGATGCGTCATTAAATACCACGGGGTAATAATGGCAGCAGCAAGTGGTGTAGCAACTAAGATGGTTGCAGGAATCCAGTTGATAGAAGCATGACGAAAAGCCAGTTCCTTTTCATCATTCACAGTATCACCATTTTGTGCTGATTGTACTGAAGTTAAGTCAGTATTCAGCGCCGTTGACGTGTTGACTTGTGTTGAACCCGTCTTTTTGGCTGCTGAATTTGTATTAAAACGCATATTTACTTGTTCAGTTGCTATATTTAACAGATTCTTACCAAGATTGACTGAGTGGCGCATGATATTAAGAGGAAGCTGGATGCCCATTTTTGCAATCTGTTTTACTTTCATAGTGGTAGTCCTAACGACAGAAAAGATATTAAATTAGGTAAGAAGTTAGTATCTATAGCTTACTCTAATTTTATAAAAAAGTGAACACTCATACACTATAAAAAGCAGTAGTTTTCATGCGCCTTTGTAGTAGAAATGTCGCAATCTAACTTGATTGTATCTCTGTCTAACTTATGTGATATGGTAGGCTTTTATCTCACTGATATTACTAGGCTCTTGTTGAACTTTCACCCCGTCAGACTAATATCTAACAGGGTTGGAGCTGTATCTCAATTTTTTCTATGAAGTTTTTCTATGAAGATGAATGTTCAACAGACTCTGCTAAAATCATAACTTTTGTCCTGTTTCTATTCTGGTATCATTTTCGTAGAAAAGAGGCTGGGGTAGTCGGTAATAATATAATGAACACCAAGTGTTGCTAGCTTTTTGACCTGCTCTTCATCATTGACTGTCCAAGCACTTAGGGTTAGATTCCTTTTATGGCATTTTTGTACGAAGCTTTTGTCAATCAGTGAATGTTGAAGTCCTAAATGCTGGCAACCAAGACGCTGTGCCATCTCTAGTTTTTCATCCATGATGGTGCTAATGCTATGGTTATGAAAGTTATTATCTTTTTCTACCAATAAGCCACGCGGATAATGAGCCAATTTTTTACAGCGTTGCAAGCTGGCATGTAAGCTGGTATCAAAACTGGTAAGAGTGATGGGTAATGTCATAAATTTGGAAGCAACATCACTGGTGCTTAATGTGTGTTGTAAGGCTGTTACTAATGCAGGGATATGACTGCGGATGTGAGTTTTAACTTCCAGCTCAATGCGTTGATATCCTGTCAAAAAGGGCAGCATTTCATCTAAACGCAAAATGGGTAGGGTAGGTTGTGTTAGGCGCATCAGTTGTTGATATCTCAAGTCATCAAGGCGCGCTTGATGTTGATAGAGGCGCTCTAGGTTATCATCATGATAAACAACCAATATACCATCAGCAGTTAACTGTACATCAAACTCAACACCAATTAAGGGGAGTGCAAAAGATGGTTTGGCTAAGGGTGGTTGAGTTGGTATGGTCTGTTGTGGAGAGTGATTAGATAGAGACTGTAGGTATTCAAAGCCTATGGCACTATTTTCTAAATATTCCCCACGAGCGCCACGATGTCCGAGTAGTTTGCTGTGCAGATGTTGAGTAGAGTCATACTCATATTTAGGATTAGAGTGTGAAAATGTCATATGATGGTATCTCCTATAACTTATAAAATTTAATTTCAAGAGGTTTATTTGGCGCTAGCTAGATTTTTGCTATTATGAAAGTTGTGCTGGTTTTTTAGACATTATATGTCTTGGTCTATATCATCCATATAATGAAAAGTTGAATAGGATTTAGTAGATAGCTATTTTAGGGTATTGTTGTTAATAGTATGATATTAAAGGATTATGAAATGATATACTTTAATGACGTCATATTTTTTGTGTTGAGAAAGTTTTGTTGAGAGTATGGTTTTGTATCATCTACAATGTTTGTAGTTGGCAAGAAAAAATATACAGTTTAGCGGAAAAATTCCCCTTTTCGTCTCATAAATTTGTTAAATGAACATATTGATACGATATGTTCGTGTTTTATCGTTTTGAGATTGGTATAATTTGCCAATTGGGCTAATGATATTATAAAGATACAAGATTATTAGTCATTTCAAATATTAGTTGAAGTATTTCATCATTTAAGTGAGGTTTTAGCAATGGCATTTATGCACCAAAAAGGCAATTGGGTCTATGTACTGAGTCTAAGTTTGTTATGTGGCATGACAATGACAGCATGTAGCAAAAAAGATAAAGAACAAACTGTTGCAACAGAGACAGAAGAAACAGTACAAGAAGTGGCTGTACCAGAAGTGGTGATGGTGCCATGTGATGATGCGTCTGCACTAAATAGTTTATCTGACTCCATTAAAAATACACTCAAGCAACAAACACGTAGTGTCATGACTGGCTATGCCAATCAAGTTGGTACAAGTTTGGATACCTCAGCTGCCGTTGGTACAGTTGATGAAGTCTTGGTAGATTTAGGTACACCTAAAGCGCTACAAAACTCTACTGCCAGTGGTATGCAAACTTGTCAGGCGAGTTTAAGCTTGACCTTGCCAAGTGAAAGTATCTATCGTGCAAATGAAGTGTATAATGCAGTAGATGGAAAAAATATGCCACAAATGTTGGCGGCTTATAACATCCGTCTAAATAACAACATGTTGGTAGATGAAAACTTTACCTATGTGGTTGGTACTCAAAATGGACAAAAAGTAGCCAAAGTTATTGGACAGCCTGCGATTATTCGTGTGGTGGCAGACATGGTGGCAAAATCTCAATTAAAAGCATTAATGGATGCTAATCAGCCAGCAGTTGCACAGCAACAAAGAAGACAAAGACCAGCCACAGAGCGTACACAAAAACCAGCTGTTATTACTGTACCAACACCACCTAGACCTGTACGTAATCCACCTGAGCCAACAGTAGAAGATCAGACTCAAGCGCAATCAGCCCGCAGATTGCCAACTTTAGAGCAACCAACCATAGATGAAAATGGTAATGTGAAAGCTCAAAGTCGTTTGACTGAAAAACGTGTGCCTACTCGTGCAAGAAAAGAAAAAGAAGAGCAGGCGAGTAGTCCGCTGAATACACAGCCTGAGACAACAGTGGTTGCACCAGATACGAAGCTTAATACACCAACTGATAATAGTATTGATATGGTAATTATTGAGGAAAACGCAACTTATTAGTTTGCAACCTTTTTAAATCATATTTAGTAAAGTGTCATATTACACCACCTATCTACTGTCATGTAGGCATGTAGATAGGTGGTTTTTTAATATATTGTTAGCATAGCGGTTATGTGATTGATTCTATTAGATAGATACGTTATGTATTTGAGTCAAAGGATTGCGATAGGATATTTTTATCCCACAAAACCTCAGTATCACTTTGATATAAACTTGAATCATGATTTGTTGTTGTAGGCAGGCGTGTGCAAATACGGGCAAAAACAAATAGCCAGTCGGAGAGACGGTTAATAAACTGCCGAGTGCTACTAGATAAAGCATTATCATCATCGGTACATAATAAAACGGCATGACGCTCAGCTCGACGACAAACAGTACGGGCAATATGGATTTGGCTCACCAGTTGACTGCCGGCAGGTAAGATAAAGTCTTTTAATGCGGGTAGGTGTTGATTCATGGTATCAATACTATTTTCTAGCCATTGGACATGGATTGTGTCGATACCTTGATATTCTGGCATTGCTAACTCACCGCCAATATTAAATAGTAGATGCTGGAGTATATGAAGCTGTTTTTGTGTCTTATCTAAGTTAAAGATAGCGTGTGATTTTTCTGCTGTATGGCTAGGTGATTGAGGTAATAGGGATTGAATCATACCGATATGTGCATTTAATTCATCAATATCACCCATGACTTCAAATCTGATGTCAGCTTTACTAAGACGGCGACCATCAGCCATGCCAGTATTACCATCATCACCTGTACGTGTATAAATTTTGCTTAATCGATTGCCCATGATTGTCCTGATTAATTACATTAACTAAATTGTGTAAAGATGTGCCATAACAAGGTAAATCATGGCAATTTTAGTGTGAATTCGATAAGATAGAGTGTTTATCATAACAAAATATTTGTTTTATTTAAGAGGATTTGACCCATCATGACGAATGACATGCCTGCATTATACATTTATGATTCACTAACCACTCAAAAACGCCAATTTACCCCCATCGAAACAGGCAAAGTATCAATGTATGTGTGTGGTATGACCGTTTATGATTATTGTCATATTGGTCATGCTCGTGTCATGGTTGCGTTTGATATGATGGTGCGTTGGTTTCAGCAGATTGGCTATGATGTGACCTATATACGCAATATCACAGACATAGATGACAAGATTATCGCTAGAGCTGCTGAGAATGGGGAATCTATTGGTGAGTTAACCAACCGTTTTATTACCGCAATGCATGAAGATGCTGATGCACTGGGCTGTATGCGTCCTGATGTAGAGCCGAAAGCAACTGAGCATATCCCTCAAATGCAAGATATGATTGAAACTTTAGTTGCATCCAATCATGCTTATGCTGCTGAGAATGGTGATGTGTATTATGCGGTTGATAGTTTTGCTGATTATGGCAAATTGTCTAATAGAAATCTGGATGATATGCAGGCTGGCTCACGAGTAGAGATAGATAGTGTTAAACGCAATCCTTTTGATTTTGTTTTATGGAAAGCGGCTAAACCAAATGAGCCACAATGGCAGTCACCTTGGGGTAATGGCCGCCCCGGTTGGCACATTGAATGTTCAGCTATGTCTATAAAGTGCTTGGGAAATACTTTTGATATTCATGGTGGTGGTCACGATTTACAGTTTCCCCATCATGAAAATGAAATCGCCCAATCAGAGGCGGCAACTGGCTGTACTTATGCAAATAATTGGATACATGTTGGCTTTATTAATGTTGACGGTGAAAAAATGTCGAAGTCATTGGGCAATTTTTTTACCATTCGAGAGGTCATGCAAAAATTCCACCCAGAGACGATTCGTTTCTTTATCTTATCTAGCCATTATCGTAGTCAGGTGAATTTCTCTGATACAGCGTTGCATGATGCACATGCTGGGCTAAGTCGCTTGTATCAAGCTGTTAAAAGTGCTGAACAGTTGGGTATTACCTGCGATGTAGCAGATATCGCAAATACTGCCATACAACAAGAAGTTTATGACTCTGAAGCGGGTAAAGCATTTATACAAGCAATGAACGACGACTTTAATACTGTGGCGGCAATGAGTGTGTTATTTAATCTGGCAAGGCAGATTAATAAAGCAGTAAAAGAAGAAAATAAGGCACAGGTCACTATTTTGCTGCAACAACTAAAAACATTGTCAGCGAGCCTCAATCTTGTCCAACAATCCGCACAAGCATTTTTACAGGCAGTGGTGGGTGATGAAAGTCAAGATGGTCTAACAGATAGTGATATTGAGGCATTGATTGCTGAGCGTCAAGAGGCAAAAGCAAATAAAGAGTTTGCTCGTGCTGATGAGATTCGTGAAGCATTAAAAGAGCAAGGTATTGTTTTAGAAGACAGCCGACAGGGAACGACATGGCGACGGGAAGGCTAGGTGAAAAAAGGTATACGGATAATGTACCGACTCTAGTACGAAATGAGAGCATTATTTGTTATAATGCTCCGTTATTTTATAGGTAGCCTGATATTGATTGGCTTATGTGATTGATACAGCTACTACAATAACCATAACCACGCTAAGGGGTATGTATGCTACGTATAGTTGCTGAAGCTTTAACTTTTGATGATGTTTTATTATTACCTGCCTATTCGCAAATTTTACCAAAGAGTGTTGATTTATCAACACGATTAACAAAAGAGATCTCTTTAAATTTACCAGTTATTTCTGCTGCTATGGATACAGTGACAGAATCTGATATGGCAATTACCATGGCCCAGCTTGGTGGCTTAGGTATTTTGCATAAAAATATGGATATTACCAAACAGGCAATGCAAGTACGCCGAGTGAAAAAGTTTGAAGCAGGGACTGTAGTAGACCCGATTACTGTTACCCCTGATATTACTGTTGGAGAACTACTACACATTACTAAAACTAATAATATATCTGGTGTTCCAGTTGTTGAGCAAGGTAGTGAAAAAGTTGTTGGGATTGTGACGCATCGTGATTTACGTTTTGAGACCAATTTGCGTCAACCTGTCAGTAATGTGATGACTCCACAAGATAAGCTGGTAACCGTAAAAGAAGGTGAAAGTAACGAAAACATCAAAAAACTACTACATGAGCACCGTATCGAAAAAGTAGTGGTTGTTGATGATGATTTTCGTCTTAAAGGTTTGATTACTGTCAATGACTTTAATAAAGCTGAAAACAATCCTAATGCGTGTAAAGATGCACAAGGACGCCTTAGAGTGGGTGCAGCAGTGGGTACAGGCGCAGACACAGAAGCCCGTGTTGAAGCGCTGGTTGATGCAGCAGCAGACATTATTGTAGTAGATACAGCACATGGTCATTCCAAAGGGGTGATTGAAAAAGTGGCTTGGGTGAAAAAGAACTTCCCTCACATTCAAGTCATTGGCGGTAATATTGCCACGGGTGATGCTGCATTGGCGTTGCGTGATGCGGGTGCAGATGCAGTAAAAGTTGGTATCGGTCCAGGGTCAATTTGTACAACACGTATTATCGCTGGTATTGGTGTACCACAGATTTCTGCCATTGATAATGTTGCCAGTGCTTTAAAAGATAGCATACCTTTGATTGCTGATGGTGGTATTCGCTTCTCAGGTGATATGGCAAAAGCCATCGCTGCTGGCGCATCTTGTATTATGGTAGGTTCATTACTGGCAGGTACAGAAGAAGCTCCGGGTGAAGTGGAATTATTCCAAGGTCGCTATTACAAGGCTTACCGTGGTATGGGAAGCTTGGGTGCGATGTCTGGGCAAAATGGCTCATCAGACCGCTATTTCCAAGATGCTAAAGACGGTGTGGAAAAGCTGGTTCCTGAAGGTATCGAAGGGCGAGTTCCTTATAAAGGACCTGTAAGTGGTATTGTTAATCAGTTGGTTGGTGGCTTACGCTCTTCAATGGGCTATACAGGCTGTGGTACTATTGATGAGATGCGTACCAAACCAGAATTTATCAAAGTGACTTCTGCGGGCATGAAAGAGTCGCACGTTCATGATGTGCAAATTACTAAAGAAGCCCCTAACTATCGGGTAAATTAATATTAATGACTGTTTTAAAGTCTTAAAGCTTTAGATGATAGAGGCAGTTATGGAAAATAACTGCCTTTTATTTATACAATAGAATAATTTAGTAAACTACTACCTACGAAGATGATTAGATGAACATACAGAATAAAAATCCAATCCAGCAACAAAATAAAAATATTGATAAACAATTATCTAATATGATTAATAGTGAACCTACAAAGCAGTCTTTACACCCCGCTTCTGTCAAAAATGATGAGAAAAAGCCTGCCCCATTAAAAGATTGTACTCAGTTTTCATCTCAGCAAAATCCACTACGTTATACCGATGGACGCTTGATAAAAAAAGGTGACCTTGTTTTGCATATTCGTACCTATGAGGGGCGTGGTGTGCGCGCACAATTCTCCCAAGTATGGCAAACCTTGTATTTTGATAATGGTGAGCCCATTGGCGTGGCATTAAATAGTGTCAATAGTAAAAAGTCACCGACCATAGAAAGCTTTACAGTCACTGATAATAGTGGGCAACAAAAACGCTATTTTAAAACCTTGGTCACCATTCCCCAAGATGAAATAGCGGACAGACTATTGCCATTAACCATGCCAAATGAGCAAGTTTCCCCTGTGGATGCGGATGAGGCATTTTTTTACCAACGTGTCGAGCAATTGTCAGAGCAAGGAAAAGGGATTGCCTTATTTGCGTTAGCTTTATGGTTTGAACAAGTACAAGAATGGAGTCTCAGCATCAATGCGATGGTAAGGGCTAGTAAGTGTGGTTATATACCAGCAAATTGTCATCTATATTGGCTATATAGCATCGGTCGAGGGTGTGATAGAAACTATCAGATGGCAAGGCAATATTTAGAGAAAGGGGCAAATGCAGGTGATGCATTGGCACAGTATGAACTTGCTACGTTATATGTAGAAGGTGGTGAAAACTACCATATCAAAGCAGATAAAGATAAAGCCCTTGCTTGGTTAGAAAAAGCCAGCCAGCAACGATTGCGCAATGCTGATTTTATACTGGGATTGTGTTATAAACATGGAGATTTTAACGCCTCGTCTAACAACCCAGACTATCATACAGATAATAAAGAATACGCCAAAAAAGCTTATCACTACTTTGAGGCTTTGGCAAAACAAGAGTGGTCAGGGCAGTATTTGGCATTATATGAGTTGGCTAACTGTTATCGTTTGGGTATTCATGTTCCCAAAAATAGTACCCAAGCTGTTGAGCTGTATAAAAAAGTCGTTGAGATTGGTGATAGTGACTCAGCTCCACACAATAATGCTTGCTATTATGTGGCAATTGCTACCATAAAAAAGGCGCAAGCGATAAAGAAATCATTGGATAAGCAGTTACTCAATGAAGCGTCACCTAATAAGTCCTTAGATAAGATAAAAGCACAGCAAGCCTTAGCCAATGAAGATATAAAATATGGCATTGATTGCTTATCAGATTTGGCAGAAAATCATTATCATATACCTGCCCGATTCTTTATGGCAAATGCCTATTTAAAAGGGGAGTGGATAGAGAAAAACGAACAACAAGCCAAGACATATTTGCAGAGTATCAGTAAAAAAAGAGAGTATCCAGATCTGGCAAAAAAAGCCAGTGCGATGCTGATTCAACTTTCTGATGGTATTTATCAAAAGGCACAGCATGCACAGCAAAATAGTGCAGAGTATGATACCAAAGCGTTACATCAGTTAGCCATTGATTTGAGTTTGCAATTTCCAAATTTAGAAAAAGCCCAACAGTTGGCATTTTCTCTGTATCAAGAAACGGCAAAACGTGGCTGGGCAGATGGGATTTTACAAGTTGCCAGTTGTTATCATCATGGTCGTGGAGTGGCACAAGATAGCAAAACAGCGTTGCAATGGTATCGTCAAGCACTGCAAGCCCATGTAGAGCAATCTTTAAGTGCGATGACCATTGCTGATATTCGTGAAAATATTCGCCAGTGTGAAATGGCGAATCGCCCAAAAAGAGATGATAGCTTCGATGCAGACCAAGCCTATCAGCAGATACTACAAACGCATAACCTCAGCCCTTCTGGCAATAGTACTCAGCAATCTTTAAACAAAATGCGTAATACATTTTTGATTGTCTTTTTTGTGATGGTGGCATTGGTATTCATTTGGGTGACGTTTAAGACGAAACATTTATAAGTTATAGTCGGCACAATACAAAATGGTCAGGTCGTCAAACTTGCTTGCAGTACCTGCTTTTATAAAAATAAATACACCTTCGCGCATTTTTCTTAGCAACAGTACTGTCTTGAGTTAGCTACAGAATTAATTTATAAGGTAGGTATGATGTGATAAGTTGTATGACTAATTCATAAATAAAATTTTATTTAAAAAATGCATAACTAAATAATTATTTATTAATTGTTTATAATGAGCATAAAATTAAAACGAGTGTAAGTACACTCTGTATAATAAATCATGTTCATCTTCTGTCCATTGATATTTATCAAGGAAATTTTTTAATTTTGTTTTTATTTTATTGATTTTTTTTATATTGTCTTGATCAACTTCATAGTAAGTGCCGTTGCTATATAAAATAATCAAAGCATCTAAGTTTTCTAAAAACTCAGCTTTATCTTCTGTGTTATCTATCTTTGTTTGATTTATTAGGTTGTTTAGAGTCAGCAACCATTTATCTAGTATGGGTACAAATCCTAACTGGTAAGCATAGGTGTTAATTCGCTTATTAACCATTTGTTGACCTATAGTTTTTATATTCTTTTATAAACCAGTATATTGGGATATTGTATCATAAAATTTATTTAAAATGAATTGTGAATGTGAGCAGCTTTATATTAAAAAAGTTTAATATAAAACTTGGTCTGTATAAATAGTTTTTATAGATGAAAAATTATTATTTAGCTGAACTGTCTATCAAAAACTACTAGACCCTATTGCTGACTGGGTTTATACTTTGGTTAATCATTTTATAAATTAATTCAAATAAGGTTGTCATATTATGAGCTATTTTGGAACGGATGGTATTCGTGGACAATTTGGACAGTTTCCAATTACCCCTGATTTTATTTTAAAGCTCGGTTATGTGACAGGACAGGTTTTGGTAGAAAGCAATGAGCATCCAGAGCGTAAGCCGAGTGTGGTTATTGGTAAGGACACGCGTCTTTCTGGCTATGTCATTGAGGCAGCGCTACAGGCAGGGTTTAATGCTGCAGGGGTCGATGTACATATGTTAGGACCTTTACCAACACCCGCCATTGCACACTTGACCCGCAGTTTTCATGCAGATGCAGGCGTGGTGATTTCTGCATCACATAACCCCTATCAAGATAACGGCGTGAAGTTCTTTACCGCAGAGGGTAAAAAGATACCTGATGCGATGCAGGACTCTATTAATAAAAAACTTAGCCAGATGCTACAAGCAGGCAGTGATGCTGAGTTAGCACTCTCTAGTCCTGCCAATATTGGAAAAAATCATCGTATTGATGATGCTAAAGGGCGTTATATTGAGTTTTGTAAGGGGAGTTTCCCTTATCAATATGACTTGAGTCATCTTAAAATTGTCATTGATTGTGCCAATGGGGCTGGTTATAGCGTCGGACCTCGTGTGCTACGTGAGCTGGGCGCACAAGTTATTGCGATTCATAATACGCCTGATGGTGTCAACATCAATGATGGCTGTGGCTCGACGCATCCAGAGTCGCTACAGAAAGCAGTTATTGAGCATCAGGCTGATTTGGGTATCGCCCTTGATGGTGACGGTGACCGTATTATCATGGTTGATGAACACGGCGAACTGATAGATGGTGATGGTATCTTGTATATTTTAGCCACGCAAGGCAATATCAAGGTTGCTGGCGTTGTGGGTACTGTCATGAGTAATATGGGCCTAGAGCTGGCATTGCATGAGGCGGATATTCCTTTTGATAGAGCAAAAGTTGGTGACCGATATGTGATGCAAGGGCTGGAGGCTCAAGGCTGGATATTGGGCGGTGAGCCATCAGGACATATTCTGTGTCTTGATAAGAGCCGTACGGGTGATGCTTTGGTCGCAGCGATGCAAGTTTTGGCAGTCATGGCAGAGACGAAAAAGACATTAAGTCAGTTGGTGTCAGGATTTACAGCTCTACCACAGACATTGATTAATGTTCGTTTGGCCAAAAAAGAAGACCCTTATAACTATCCTGCTTTAGTTGAGGCTTTTACTGAAGCAAGTAGTAGTCTGGAAGGCAAAGGGCGGCTGTTGATTCGAGTATCAGGAACTGAGCCTGTGATTCGAGTGATGGTTGAGTCTGATGATGCCGCTTATTGTCAACAGTTGGCTGAAGAGCTTGCGATGAAGATTGAAGTTGAGATGGGTTAGGAGGTGATAGTATGAAGATGGATTTTAGTGACCAGCGTGTTTCTTATGAAAAAAGCATGCTGGATGAAAGTAACTTGCCAACAGATGCTTTTGTACTGTTACATCAATGGATACAAACTGCCATAGATAAGCAAGTAAATGAGCCTTATGCCATGAGCTTGGCAACGTGTGGTGATGATGGCATGCCTTCAGTACGCATTGTATTGATGCGTGAGATTACTGAAAATGGGCTGGTGTTTTATACCAACTATTTAAGCGCAAAAGCTCAGGATATGCTAGAAAATCCTCATGCCGAGGTATTGTTTTTTTGGCATGAATTAGAGCGTCAGATTCGTATTCGTGGCACGATTAAAAAACTACCTGAAGCGCAGTCAGATGCTTATTTTCATAAGCGTCCACATGATAGCCAGTTAGCAGCATGGGTGAGTCAGCCCCAAAGTGGAGTAGTGGAGAGCCGTGATGTGATGGAGCAAAAGTTTGCTGAGTTAAAAGCTGAGTATCCAGATGATGCTGTTGTACCACGTCCTGAGTTTTGGGGTGGGTATGAGTTGCTTGCAGATGAGATTGAATTTTGGCAGGGACGAGCAAATCGGATGCATGACCGCATTGTGTATCAACGCCAGTCAGCACAGGATAGTGGCTGGCATGTAGAGCGTCGCTTACCGTAGGGTTAACTACCATAAGCTTATTTATCTTAGTGATGTATTATACTGTAATACTGTGGCTATCATATTTTTTGTGATATCTATATAATTAGGGTGCTTTTAATTGCAATTAAAAGCATCTATTTTATTACAACTATTAAAAAGCTTTTACTGTTAATTGTTTACAAGGAAGACATCAGTTATGTCAAATGTTTATACTTCTGCTCCACAAGCCTATCACTTTCCATTGCTTATCAAACAACTGTTAAACCGCTCTCGCCAAACCTCTTCAACACAAGAAATTCTTTATGCAGATAAAAAACGTTTTACTTATGCAGAGCTTTTTAACCGTATTAATAAACTTGCTAATGTGTTGGCAGATTTAAAGCTAGAAAAAGGTGATGTTGTGGCGGTGATGGATTGGGATAGTCACCGTTATTTGGAGTCATATTTTGCCATACCAATGTCTGAGCTAATTATTCAGACAGTAAATATTCGCCTGTCTCCAGAAAAGATTTTATATACCATTAATCATGCTAAGCCTAAGGTGTTATTACTAAACTCTGAGTTTGCGCCTTTGGTCAAAAACTATCAGTTTGAAAACTCATCTATTGAGCATATTATTTGGCTTGATGATAATGGGGTAAGTAGCGAAGGTGTCTTTGGTGGTAATCAAAGCCGTGTCGTTGGTGAGTATGAAGCGTTATTAGAGTCAGCCAGCACTGAGTTTGATTTTCCAGACTTTGATGAAAACACCATTGCTTGTACTTTTTATACATCAGGTACAACGGGTAACCCAAAAGGCGTATTTTTTAGTCATCGTCAATTGGTTTTACATGCGCTGACAGAAGCGGCTTCTTTGGGTTGTTTACCACCAAAACAAGGTCTTAGCTATGGTGATGTCTATATGCCAATGACACCAATGTTTCATGTATTGGCTTGGGGCTTCCCATTTACTGCGACGATGGTTGGACTAAAGCAAGTATATCCAGGACGCTATGCCCCTGATGTACTGATGAATCTCATCAAAAGTGAGAAAGTGAGCTTGACGCATTGTGTGCCAACCATTTTGCAAATGCTACTGAAAGAAGCTCAAAGCCGTAATGAGACATTTGATGGATTAAAAATGATTATCGGTGGGTCACGTCTAACAGAAGGCTTGGCAAAAGCAGCTTTAGCACAGGATATTGAGGTCTATACAGGTTATGGTATGTCTGAGACAGCACCATTAATTAGCTTGACAGATTTTAGTCTTAACGAGCCTGCGATGACAGAAGAGGAAGATATCCAGCGTCGCTGTATGACAGGTAAACCAGTGTTGATGGTTGATGCTCAGATTTGGAATGAGTCAGGTGAATCTTTGCCTCATGATAATGAGCAAACTGGAGAGCTGGTGCTGCGTTCACCTTGGCTTACTCAAAGCTATTTTAAAAATCCAGATGCGGGTGAAGAGCTGTGGGAAGGTGGCTATATGCACACGCAAGACATTGCAAAAATGCGTGCTGATGGTTATATCACCATTACTGACCGTCTAAAAGATGTCATTAAGTCTGGTGGTGAATGGATTTCTTCATTAGAGATTGAGACGATTTTATCATTACACCCAGCCGTAGCGGATGTATCGGTAATTGGTGTACGTGATGAAAAATGGGGCGAGCGTCCGTTAGCCATTATTGTGCTTAAACCAGACCATCAGGATACACAAGCCAAAGATATTCAAGCAGTGGCAGAGCAAGCTGCTCAAAAAGGTATGATTCCAAAGTATGGTGTACCTGAGCAGTATAAGTTTGTTACTGAAATGCCAAAAACTTCTGTTGGTAAGCATGATAAAAAAGCCATGCGTGAGATGTATGCTAACCAAACAGAGGTATAAATAGAGAGTGTTGGTTGTGATGGTTTTCTCTAAACCGTTACCATTATTCAGTTGCAAGCTTTCATAAGCAGTGTTGTTATAGACCCGTAAACAGTCATATAGATAAGTGGCTGGATACGGGTTATTTATTTGTCATAATTGAGTGATTGTTACCTAAATAACACCTATTGAAATTTTGTTCAAAGGTCTTATTTAGTATAGTTAGCATTTTTAAGTGACTTAATCTTTAGTTAATGTTTTAGATAGTATTTAGGATATGGTATGCCCCGTTTTGTTAGTTTTAATATCAATGGAATCCGCGCTCGTCAACATCAGTTAGAAGCATTACGTGAGGTGATAAACCCTGATGTGATAGGGCTACAAGAAACAAAAGTACATGATGAGCAGTTTCCGCTTAGTCAGGTAGAAAGCTTGGGCTATCATGTTGAGTATTTTGGGCAGAAAGCTCATTATGGTGTGGCGCTATTATCAAAGTCTGCACCAATTTATGTGCATAAAGGTTTTCCTACAGATAGTGAAGAGTCACAAAAACGGTTTATTCATGCTCGTTATGAATTTGATGGACAGGAAGTTGATGTGTTAAATGGCTACTTTCCGCAAGGAGAAAGCCGAAGCCATGAGACTAAGTTTCCAATGAAGCGTGCTTACTATGCCAGCCTGATGGCTTATATTGATGAACTCATTGCTCAAGAGCGTGCGTTGATTGTGATGGGAGATATGAATATTGCACCACAAGATATTGACGTGGGCATTGGTGAGGTGAATGCAAAACGCTGGCTTAAGACGGGCAAATGCTCTTTTTTACCAGAGGAGCGCGAGTGGTACTCTAGCCTTATGTCTCGAGAGCTTTATGATACTTATCGTTTGCACTATCCAGAAAGTCAGGAGTTAAGTTGGTTTGATTATCGTAGCCGTGGATTTAATGATGATCCAAAACGAGGATTACGTATTGACCATATTTTGTGCACACCAAATTTAAAATCACATTGCCAAGATGCAGGTATTAGTTATCAACTTCGAGGTATGGATAAACCATCTGATCACGCACCTATCTGGGCTGCGTTTGATTTTTCATCGAATGGTGAAAAATAGTAGGATCTGTTGAACATTCATCTTCATAGGAAAAATTGAGATACTGATTTTAATAAACAGTGACTTAGTCAAGGCAATGAACGCAGGTAGCTTATTTATCAAAGCAGGATATTAACCAGTTCATTGACGCAGAATAAGGCAAATTTAGCCAATTTTTACATGAAAGTAAAAAATAGCTGTATTCCTTGTAGGCATTAGCCTAACGGGGTGAGTGTTCAACAGACCCTAAAACTTAATAATTGATTAATTTCTTCACTGTAATAAATAAAAGGACAAGCGTTATGGCAGTTGGTAATGTTGCGATTCCAGAGACTATTTTTGAAATTCAAGGTGTACGTATTGGTGTAACATCGGCTGGTGTGCGCTATAAAAACCGTGATGATTTGGTGGTTTTTGAGTTAGTAGAAGGTACGAAGAGTGCTGTCGTGACGACACAAAGTGGTTTTTGCGCTGCCCCTGTGCAGGTAGTACGTGAACATAGCCAGCAAGCAGATAGTCGCTATCTGATTATTAATACAGGTAATGCCAATGCAGGGACAGGCGAGCTTGGGCTAAAAAGTGCGTATGAAACCTGTCAGGCAGTGGCAGATAAAATGGGTATAGCACCACAAGCTGTATGGCCGTTTTCAACAGGAGTGATTGGTGAACCATTGCGCCATCAAGCAATTATCGCTGGCTTGGATGATATTGTTGCTGATTTTAAAACAGATAATTGGGTGCGAGCAGCCAAAGGTATCTGTACTACCGATACTGTACCAAAGCTTGATAGTGTTCAAGTTGTGACAGAAGATGGTACAACGTATCATATTACCGGTATTTCTAAAGGGGCTGGCATGATTCGCCCAAATATGGCAACCATGTTAGGCTTTGTGGCAACGGATGCAAATATTGAACAGCAGCTTTTACAGCAGATGCTTAATGAGCTCACTGAGCAGTCGTTTAACCGAATTACTGTTGATGGTGATACATCGACGAATGACTGTTGTGTATTGATGGCAACTGCTCAGGTAAGCCAGACTGTGATTGACTCTGTACAGCATCCACATTATCAAGTGCTTTTCGAAGCATTGAAAAAAGTATTTTTACGTTTGGCACATTTGATTGTACGTGATGGTGAAGGTGCGACAAAGTTTATTACTGTTACAGTGGCAGGGGGTAGAACGCAGCAAGAATGTTGTGATGTTGCTTATGCAGTGGCTCACTCACCATTGGTAAAAACAGCTTGTTTTGCAAGTGACCCAAACTGGGGACGACTCTTAGCAGCTATTGGCTATGCAGGGGTGGCAGATCTGCAACAACACTTGGTTTCTGTTAAGCTCAATGAGGTGAGTATTTGTGAGCGTGGTCAAATTGCGCCAGATTATACTGAAGAGCAAGGACAGGTAGCGATGTCGCGTCCAGAGATAGTAATTGAGATTGATTTGGGTCGAGGTGACTATACAGATACGGTATATACTTGCGATTTATCCTATGAGTATATAAAAATTAATGCAGATTATCGCAGTTAATTGTGATAAATCCTTACGTTAATTTACAAAGTAAACATAGATTGAAACTTGTTTGCTCTTGTATACTTTTTGACGGAAACTTACTTTTAAGTTCAATTTTTTGACATATCAAGTGTTATTTTAAACGAATACTACTTAATGATAATGTTAATTAAAATCCATTATTAACACAGTAATTAATAGAAGAGGGTATATAATGAAAAAATTTGCAATAGCATCACTTCTTGCTAGTTTAGCGTTAGCTGGTTGTTCAACTACCCAACTAGATAATGAGCGTCAACTTGTTGTTGATGGCGAGCCTACTGTAGTAAAAGTAGTTAACATTCCTAGCTTTAAAGTAGAAATTGCCCCACGTAAAGCTGTTTGTGAAGTACCAACTACTGAAGGTAATGTTGTTGAGTCTGAATGTTTACAATACCGTCAACCATTCCAAAAGAACTTCAATACTTTACATGGTAATATCCAAGGATTCAACTACGAGCCAGGTCATCGTTATGTCCTAGACGTTCGTCAAGAAACTGTTGCAGATGAAGCTTCTGGTCAAGTGAAGCCAGTTTGGATTTTAAATGAAGAAGTTTCAAAAGTAGCAGAAGTATTGTAATTGAAAATAGCTTTTATTTGGCTAGTTAATATTTAGAATTTGAATAAATATTAAAGTAGTATTAAAACCCTTAGTTTGATTATAAACTAAGGGTTTTTTTAATATCTGTCTCTTATGGTTTGGTATTTTACGGTAGGGATATCTAAATAGAGCTAGCAAAGTGTTGTGCTAGTTTTTGGACAATAAAAGGCTGATAGTATGCGGGGATATCATGCCCCATACCATCAATCAGCTGGAATTGTGCATTTGGTATATCACGAGCAACACGCCGTCCATGTGATAGTGGTAGGAGTCCATCTTGGCTACCATGTAAAATAAGTGTTGGTGCAGTCACTTGGCGACTATAATGTGTAATAGCACCTGTTGCCAAAATAGCATGCAGCTGTTGCACAGTTCCCCGTGGATAAAAGTTACGTTGATAACGTATTTTTGCTATGTGATTGGTTTGCTGGATATTGATATGTCCTGGGCTACCAACCGTTTCCATAAACCATAAGCTATGACGAATGACATCCTCTTGATTTAGGCTATCAGGCTTTTTGAAAAAGGTATATAGTTGTTTGGGTTTTGGCGTTGGTAAAAAAGGGTGGTTATTGGTGGTAAATAATAAGCCCATGCGCTGTATAAGATGAGGGTACTGGGCAGCTAGTATTTGTGCAATCATGCCGCCCATAGAAGCACCAATCAGATGTACTTTGCCTAAGTCCAAAGCTTGTATTAGTTGGGCAGTATCTTCTGCTAAATCAGTAAGGTGATAGGCAACTTTGGTATGGCGATTACTTAACCCTGTTTGCAGGCGTAACATCATTTGTATCAGGTTGCTTTTACTGATTTTTATATCATCTCGATAAATCTTGGATGATAAGCCAATATCACGATTATCAAAGCGAATGACAAAAAATCCTGCTTGAATGAGGCGCTGGATAAAGCTATTTGGCCAAAATACCATCTGAGAGCCAAGACCCATAATAAGGATAATTGGTGGGTTTTGAGGGTTACCACCTGCTTCGACACACAGTTGTAAATCCCCCTTGATTGGTATCATGGTTTCATACATTTGTGGGCATAGTGAGGATGGCTGCCAATCAAACCTTGCAAGCTTGTTACAATGAGTAGCAGGTGAGGCGTGTATGGGGGATGTGTTTGCAGTCGGCTCTACAATAGCATGATGGTGTGGGTAAGCGTTGCTATCTTTATCAACTACAGTGTGAGATTTTGAGTTTGACATGGTAGGGGCTTATCATTAACAAGTGTGGTATTGATGCTTTACTATAGCTTATACTACCAACACTTGTTAACTGTGTCCTATGTTTTAATAAATTTTTATTAAATGCTTGCTCGGTTGCAAAATAAGACGGTATAAAAAAATAGTAATCTGGCAATGTTCGCCTTAAATAGAATAAAGTCTGTGCTTAAATCTCAACCATTTCAAAGTCAAGTTTACCCACACCACATTCTGGACAAGTCCAGTCATCAGGAATGTCTTCCCATTTTGTACCGGGAGCAATACCCTCTTCTGGACAACCAAGTTCTTCATCATAAACCCAGCCACAGACGATACATTCATATTTTTTCATTACATTGATCCTTTACTGCATAATACATTGACAGCGCTATAAATTGAGCAAAAATTGCTATCGTTACCAATTTTGTGGCTAGTGTAGCATATTTCAAGGTTTAATGAAGTTTTAGCATGTTGACTAAAATAAACTCTTTTCATAAGCAAATCCAATAAAGAAGTATATTATCTATCTTACCGTTATCCAGTCATCTGGTTATCTGTTAAAATAGGATTAAAGCTTTATGGGGTTTGCTGGATAGTTTATCCATTTAACCAATGTTTGTCAGAGATAATAAATATCTTTGCAAGAGAAAATATGCACTTATAGATAAATAGAGCTTACGATTTAGGTTTGTTCAATCATTATGGGAATTTTTTTATGTCAGAGCTTACATCAGTAGATGCTTCAATACAAAATACTGAGCGCCATTATTTTTGGGATATTATTCGAACCGTACCGGACTTCCCAAAAGCAGGTATTGACTTTTATGACATCACACCACTATTACGCAATCATGTTGACCAAGTTATTGATGCTTTACTTGCTGCTTTACCGGAAGGGTTGCTAGATGAGGTGGACTGTTTAGCGGCGATTGAAGCTCGTGGCTTTGTATTTGCTAGTTTATTAGCAGGGAGACTTGGTAAAGGCATTATTTTGTTAAGAAAACAAGGCAAACTGCCACCACCTGTCGCTAATAAGTCATATGCACTGGAATATGGAAAAGATACTTTAGAGATGCAAGATGATTTACCACGTGCAAAAGTATTATTGGTTGATGATATTTTGGCAACAGGTGGTACGTTAACAACGGCATATGAGTTATGTTGCTCAGCAGGTCATGATGTGGCTGCTGCTCTGGTGTTATTGGATTTAGAAGCATTGCATGATAAATTTCCTGTACCAGTCTATACTGTATTAAAAGCGTAGTAGATTCATGCACATACTGATATTCCTCATTGGTATATTTGCTAAATGGGTTAGCATGTTTGTATACAATAGACTCTGAATAACTGTATCTAAACAACTGTATCTAAATAGTTATATTTAAATAACTGTATAAAATATAAGCTCTCTACCTGTCATTGTGCTATGTATCGGTAGAGAGCTTATTAGGTTGGCAAAGAGATAACTATTGATAGGGATTAGCGCGATAAAGCACGTAATGCTTGAGCCAGTTCCTCTCGGGCTTGAATAAAGCCATCAATACCTTTTGGTAACAGTGCTTGAGTGATACTGTCTTGCTCATAGGCATTGCTAAATGCTTGAGCATCAAGACTGACTTTTTTCATAGGCTCACATGTCATGTCTGCTGATAGCTGTTGCACAACAGGGTCTGTGATGGTGCTGAGTTCGTCCAGTAGGTTGGGAGAGATTGTTAGTAAATCACAACCTGCTAAGGCAAGGATTTGAGCGGTACTGCGAAAGCTTGCGCCCATCACTTGTGTTTGGTAGCCATGTTGTTTGTAGTATTGATAAGTACGCTTAACAGATTGCACACCAAGGTCTTCACTAACGTCAATGTCTTGGCGGTCTTGTTCGCGTTTTTGCCAGTCTAAGATGCGTCCAACAAATGGTGAGATTAGAGTCACGCCTGCATCTGCACAAGCAACGGCTTGGTGTTGTCCAAAGAGTAGGGTTAGGTTGCAGTGGATGCCTTGTTTTTCAAGCTGTTTGGCGGCTTCGATTCCTTGCCATGTGGCGGCAATCTTAATCAAAATACGCTGGGTGTCAACACCTGCTTTTGCATAGGCTTCTATAAATTCATGGGCTTTAGTGATAGTGGCTTCAGTATCATATGAGAGTCTGGCATCTACTTCAGTAGATACTCGCCCTTCAATAAGAGCAAGAATGTCACAGCCGACTTGAATGGTTAAGTCATCAATAACCGCATCAATATCACCAGAAAAACGGCTGAGTGTGTCAGCAAGCATGGCTTGTTTATCAGGGTGGGTTAGTGCTTTGGTAATTAGACTTGGGTTGGTGGTTGCATCGACTGGCTTTAGGCGAGCGATAGCTTGTAAGTCGCCAGTATCAGCAACAATGGTTGTCATCGTTTTTAATTGTTCTAACGCATTCATAAAAGTTCCTGTCAAATGTCTAAGATGGGGTTTGTGCTATTTTTTATGAACATAACACGATAAGATATTTTTGCCAATGTGGATTCGTAGGTGATGATAGCATCGTTTATTAAAATAACCGTCATATTGTTGTGTTTTTATGCGAATTGGCTCACAAAAAAATTGTCAATTTTGTTATAGTAACCCCAAGATTTCTATTAAGAAAGATATTAAGGAAAAAATTATGAGTAGTACACCAAATACAGACAATACTTCAGAAAATAAACAGTCTGAGCAAGTCAGTAAGAATTTTTTAAATGAGTTGCGTCATCAAATTGATGATGTTGACCAACAAATTCAGACACTACTTAATGAGCGTGCGACATTGGCACAAAAAGTGGCAACAGTTAAAAAAGACTACGAAGATCATCCAATATTTTATCGTCCTGAGCGTGAGGCTCAAGTGCTAAAAGCGGTGATGGCGCGCAATACAGGGCCGATTGCTGATGAAAAAATGGGTAAGTTGTTTCGTGAAATTATGTCTGTTTGTTTGGATTTAGAAGCGCCACAAAAAATCGCATTCTTAGGACCGATTGGTACATTTACTCATGCTGCTGCATTAAAACACTTTGGTAAGGCGTCGACCACTATTCCATTAACTACCATTACTGATGTGTTTCGTGAAGTGGAGTCAGGCTCTGCAATGTATGGTGTTGTACCTGTGGAGAACTCTTCAGAAGGGGTTGTTAATCATACTTTAGATGGCTTTTTATCCTCATCCTTAAAAATTATTGGTGAGGTTGAGTTACCCATTCACCAAAACTTTTTGGTTGCACCACATACGAAAGTTGAAAGTTTAAGTCGTATTTATTCACATCAGCAGTCGTTGGCGCAGTGTCGCCATTGGTTGGATGTTAATTATCCTAATGTTGAACGTGTTTCTGTGTCTAGTAATGGTGAAGCTGCTCGTCGCTTAAAAAATGAGTGGCATTCTGCAGCGATTGCTGGTGATGTGGCAGTTGCAGAGTATGACTTACATAAGCTTCATGAGAATATTGAAGACAATCCGGGTAACACCACTCGCTTTTTAATCATTGGTCGTGAGTCTGTGGCGCCATCTGGACAAGATAAAACCTCTATTGTGGTATCAGCGCATGATAAGGCAGGTGCTTTGATTGAGATTTTAAAACCGTTGTCAGAGCATGGGGTATCAATGACCAGTATTGAGACCCGTCCTGAGCGTCCAAATAAGTGGGCATATGTATTCTTTATTGATATGAATGGTCATATTGATGAGCCTAATGTTAGTGCAGCCATAGAAGAAATACGTCCACTTGTTAAAGAGCTGCGTATACTTGGCTCTTACCCAAAAGCTGTTTTATAGTTAAAGAAAACTAAAATTAATATCAGCTAATCGAGTATAGCGAGTATAGATAGTAATGCCACATGCCAAAATAATTGATAAAAGGGTTTGATTATGAGTTCAGTTGATAGTGCATCCGTAGAGGTAGAGATGGTAGATAAGTCTGATATAGCAACCAGACTGCCTCCAGCATATGATAGTATCCAACAGTTAGCCGCCTATCAGACAGGTAAGCCAGTTGATGAGCTAACTCGTGAATATGGTATTTATGATGTTGTGAAGCTGGCGAGTAATGAAAATCCGTTAGGTTGTTCACCTGCGGTGACCTTGGCAGTTACTGAGCAATTGGGGCAGTTGGCACGCTATCCTGACGGTAATGGCTACTATTTAAAGCAAGTTATTGCTGATTTGACAGAAACAGAGATGAATCAGATTACACTGGGTAATGGTTCAAATGATTTGCTAGACATTATTGCCCGTACATTTGTTAGTCGTGATCATGCTATTGTTTATAGTCAATATGGGTTTATTGTGTATTCTATGCTGACAAAAATGCTGGGAGCGCAGGCAGTTGAAGTACCTGCCAAGCGTTTTGGTCATGATTTGGAGGCGATGCTTACGGCTGTACAATCCAGCTTTTCAGACAGCTCACAAGCCCCTGTAAAGCTCGTTTTTATTGCCAATCCTAATAATCCTACAGGGACATTACTTAGCCGAGAAGCGTTATATGAGTTTGTCAGTCAAGTGCCATCTACTGTTGTGGTGGTGATTGATGAAGCCTATATTGAGTATAGTCCAAATAGCAATAACCGTGCTTTAATTGATGAGTTTGATAATGTGATTTTAGTGCGTACTTTGTCTAAGGCTTATGGTCTAGCGGGTCTGCGTGTTGGCTATGCGCTAAGTTCTCCTTATGTTGCTGATATGCTTAATCGCATTCGTCAGCCGTTTAATGTCAGTGCGGTTGCTCAAGCAGCAGCAAAAGCAGCTTTAAAAGACCAAGAGTATATTGAAAAGGTTCGTAAACTAAACGATGGACAAATGCGCTGGTTATCAAAGCAGTTTGATGCGTTGGGGCTGGGTTTTATACCCTCAGCAGGTAACTTTATCATGGTCAACGTGGGTGATGCTGCCAAGGTAAATCAAGCATTGTTAGAGCAGGGCGTTATTGTGCGTCCATTGTTAGGTTATGGTTTGCCTGAGTGGTTACGAATTACAGTAGGATTACCAGAAGAAAATACATTATTGATTGATACATTGAAAACTGTATTGAGTTAAGCCATGCAACCCTATATAGATAAACATGCTAAGTCGCCAATATTTAAGCAAGTTTGTATTATTGGTTTGGGCTTGATTGGTGCAAGTTTGGCACAGGCGATTCGCAATCGTCAGTTAAGCACACGTATAGTGGCTGTAGATAGAAACCTTGCCAGTATAGAAGCCGCCTTGGCAGAAGATGTTATTGATGCGGGTGCTGCCTCATTGCAACAGGTGGTGGCAGGTAGTGACTGTATTGTGATTGCCATTCCCGTAAAAGCTGTAGGGCAGGCATTTGTAGAGATACAGCAAGCCATGCACAAAGGACTGATTAGCACTGAGTGTGTGATTAGTGATGTGTGTAGCACCAAAAAAAATGTTATTGCGGCGGCTCAGACAGCTTTTGGTCAGACATTGCCAGTGGGACTTGTGCCAGCACATCCGATTGCTGGTGCTGAAAACTCTGGTTTCCATGCCCGCCGAGCTGACTTATTTGTTAATCATAGTGTGATAGTGTGTGAGTTGCCATCTAGTTCAGCAACGGCTATTTTACGTTTGCAGTCATTGTGGCAAGCAGTGGGTGCAACGGTGATGAAAATGACCGCAGATTATCATGATACAGTTTTGGCTTATACCAGCCACTTACCACATTTATTGGCGTTTAATTTGGTTGAACAACTGGCAAGTCATGATGATAATATGGATATTTTTCGTTATGCGGCTGGTGGGTTTAGAGACTTTACACGCATTGCTGCCAGTGACCCAATTATGTGGCACGATATTTTCTTTGCCAATCGGCAGGCAGTTATCCGTGCTTTAGATGAATATAGCGATTATTTACAGCGTTTACGCACAATAATAGAGTCAGAAGACTCAACAGCATTACTTGGTTTACTTGGTAGGGCGCAAGCTGCCCGCCGTCATTTTGGTCATATGTTGACCAGCACCCCTTACACAAATTCAAAAATGGACAACAGCATGACAGCGTCATATATCATTACTCCTAGTCAACATATCCAAGGTAGCATCCGTGTGCCAGGTGACAAGTCTATCTCTCATCGTAGTATTATGTTTGGTAGTTTGGCAGAAGGTGTGACTCGTGTTACTGGGTTTTTAGAAGGAGAAGATGCACTGGCCACCTTACAAGCTTTCCGTGATATGGGCGTTACCATCGAAGGTCCTGATAATGGTAATGTGGTAATACATGGTGTGGGGATGCAAGGACTCAAACCTAGCCGTACACCGCTATATATGGGTAACTCTGGTACCAGTATGCGCTTGTTATCAGGGATACTAGCAGCACAGTCATTTGATAGTGTGTTAACAGGTGATAGCAGTTTGTCAAAACGTCCGATGGAGCGAGTGGCAACACCATTGCGTCAGATGGGAGCAGTGATTCAGACAACTGGTGAAAAAGGTTGTGCGCCAATGAGTATTTCGGGCAGTGCGGCGATGGGACATGGACTAACGGGTATTACCTATGATTTGCCAGTACCATCAGCTCAGGTGAAGTCTTGTGTATTATTAGCAGGGCTTTGGGCTTCAGGCAAAACAACCGTGATAGAGCCTGAGGTTACTCGTGACCATACAGAGCGTATGCTCTCTGCCTTTGGTTATGAGGTGGAAGTGAATGGTAATGAAATTAGTCTAGAAGGTGGTGGTAAACTTACAGCATGTGATATTGCTGTACCGGCTGATATTTCTTCTGCTGCCTTTTTTATGGTGATGGTAAGCATTGCCCGTGATAGTAAGCTGATAATTAAGCAAGTTGGTATGAATCCAACTCGAACAGGGGTCATTGATATTTTAAGACTAATGGGCGCACGTATTGAGATTAGTAATGAGACCTATGTAGGGCAAGAGCCAGTTGCAGATATCACTATTGAATCTGCACCACTACAAGGTATTCGTATTCCTGAAGAGCTAGTACCGTTAGCGATTGATGAGTTTCCAGTTTTATTTGTTGCTGCCAGTTGTGCCAGTGGACAAACTGTATTAACAGGTGCTAAAGAGCTGAGAGTCAAAGAGTCTGACCGTATTGCAGTAATGGCAGAGGGGCTACAGTCTCTAGGGGTGCAGTGTCAAGTGACAGAAGATGGCATTATTATCGAAGGTGGAGTGACAGACAGCGAAGCAGAATGGCAGCCAATTTTTGATGGTGGTGAAATTTATGCGCATCATGACCATCGTATTGCAATGAGCTTTGCGGTTGCCAGCGTGCGTGCAAAACAAACCATCACCATTCATGGTGTTGAAACAGTTAATACCAGTTTTCCAGGATTTGCAGAGTTGGCAAATCAGGTGGGGCTGTCTATTGCTACCAAGCAACAATAATTAGTGCATAAGAACGATATACATGCCATCTACTCGCCCAACTCAGCCACAAATTCCTGTGGTGGAAGCTGCCCAGCAGACATCTACTAAGCCTGTGATTCAGACGACCAGTAAAGGCATTATGACTGCCTTTATGGCGTTTGCTATCTGGAGTGCATTTCCTTTATATTTTAAGCAGTTGTCTGCTTATCAGCCGATTGAGATTATTGGGCATCGGGTGGTATGGACATTTATCTGTATTTTGATGGTCTTAGCTGTGACACGGCGTTGGGAGTGGGTACAGACAATACGAGAAAAGCCTGCAATATTAGTGGTTACTTTCGCTTCAGGGATTTTAATTGCAACTAATTGGCTGACCTATGTTTGGGCAGTGAGTGCTGACCAAATTTTGGCTGCCAGTTTGGGTTATTTTATTAGCCCATTAATTGGTATTTTAATGTCTATGTTACTACTAAAAGAGCGTTTACGCCCAATGCAGTGGCTGGCTGTTTCTTTAGCGATTATTTCAGTGTTGATTCAAATTATTCTACTGGGTAGTTTACCTTGGGTGTCATTAGTAATAGCAGGTACATTTAGTATTTATGGCATCATGCAACGGCGTACACCATTAAAAGCGCTGGATGGACTATTTATTGAGACAATTTTGCTTGTGCCATTTTTTATTTGGTGGTTTTGGCAGGCAGGTGTGAGTAGTAGCCAGCTTGGTTTTTGGTTTAGCTCTGAAATATGGTTGTTAATGTTGGCAGGACCAATTACATTGGTTCCTTTATTGTTGTTTAACCAATCGACCAAACAAGTGGCATATAGTATTTTAAGTTTTATGAATTACATGACACCCAGCCTTATTTTTTGTTTGGCGGTGTTTTATTATAAAGAGCCCTTTGATACTCAGCGTTTGTTAGTATTTGGTCTAATTTGGATTGGTTTGCTAATTTTTAGCATTGATTTATGGCGACACCGCCCTAGTAAACAATTAACAAAATCATCTTCTCAAGCAGTGAGCTAGACAGACTGTTCTGCTGTTATTGATTAATGTCATCAACGGATAAATAAAAGGTAGTTTTCTATGAGCAAGCACGTAAGCCAGCCAGTCGCTGATACAGTTTTTATTGAAGGATTAAAAGTAGAGACTGTCATTGGTGTGCTAGAGTGGGAGAGGCATATTACCCAGCCTTTGTTTATTGATTTAACGATGGCGGTAGATATGAATCGTGCTGCATACAGTGATGATGTTGCAGATACAGTGAGTTATAAATCAGTCTGTGATGATGTTACTTTGTGGTGTCAACAAGAACAAGCAGGCTTATTAGAGCGATTGGCAGTGATGATAGCAGAAAAGCTATTAACACAATATCCCATTAGCCAAGTTACAGTTAAGATTGCCAAACCAACCGCCATTACAGAAGCAAAATCTGTGGGTGTGCAGATAACACGTAGACGTGAGCAAGCAGTTGGAAATCATAATGGCACTGAGAATAGTGTAGATAATAGTGATGAGCATATGGCTGGAAACAGCAGTATAGAGAGCTAGACAAATATGGTTATTAATTCTCCATATTTGCCAGCATCTTTGTTATCCTCACGTTGTCTGGAAAGGCCTAATTATCTTGCCATGTCAAATTATACATCGTATTCACCCATTGTAGAGCTTATAGGCTCTCGTCCTCAGTGTTTCTTGCCGTTGTGTGAACTGCCATTAGCAAAGTTATTGCCCCATCAAGTACCCATTGCAGAAGTGGTTTTATCATTGGGAAGCAATCATCAAGCAACCCAACATCTGGCATATGCACAACAAGCATTATATCTATTGGGGCATACTGTATATTCACCACTATTCAAAAACCCTGATTTTACAGCGACTGTATCACAACCAAAACCAGACTATACCAATCAGTGTGTTAGCTTACAGCCAACTTCAATCATAACGTTAAAAGAATTTATCCATACAATTAAGCAGATAGAATTGCAGTGTCAACGTCAACGCACTGGCTTAGCCAATAACGAATATCTGCAATCACAGAATGTACAGTCATCTGCTATTAAATTAGTAACACTGGATATTGATTTGCTTGCATTACAGTTTGTTGGTCAATCACAATGGTATCGATTGGCTGAGCGCTTTCCATTTAAAGCGCATGAATGGAAAGGTCTGCAAGATATGGGATTAAACTCAGTATTGGCATAATTGAATTGCTAAAATAAATTAGAAATTAAAGTATGCAACAATTTCAACAATAATTCTCAATAGCCAAATAACCACAAACAGCCATTTAACATTGCAATGCCAACAATCATACTGATAAACAGTTGCTTAAAAAAATGATAGCTGAATAAAACAGCAATTAGAGCAATGATTTGTGATAGTAATAATGCAGTATCTGCGTTCATCTGAAAATGAAAGTCACTGGGTGAGTAGTGCAGGCTGGTTAGTATTAGCAGAACCAAAACACATAAAGGTAAGTTGCTATTGAGACGATGCAACCAAGGTGTGTCTAAATAGGCTTTGGGAAGCAGTGCTGGCATGGCACGAATGGTAAATGTAATCCCTGCCATTGCTAAAATAGCGATGATTAAATAAGTGGGTGTCATGGTATACATTTGCTAATTATCCCTGAGTTCGCTTTGTTGGTACTGTGAATAAACCACTTAATAGAATAAAGACAATACAAATCACAATGGCTGTTAGTAATAACCAATCTGCTGTCAGTTGCATGGCAATCAGTAATGAGATGATAGCAATGACAATAGGTAATACACTCTTTACATTTTTAAGCTGTTCATAGGCCAATACAGCAAATAAACAGACCAGCGCAAAGTCTAGGTGTGGAATCCATTCATTTAACACACCACCCATCAAAGCACCAATTAAAGTAGCGATGACCCACCAGCATTGATTAAAAAAGCTCACAGGTACAAACACAGCCTGCCTTTGCTCTGCACTTAAACTGGTCATTACGGAAAAGGTTTCATCTGTCAAAGCAAATAGGCAATATAAGCGCGCCAACTTTGACGTAGGTAAAGATGAGAGCAGGGGTAGTGCATAAAAAATATGGCGCATATTAATAGCACCAATATTGGTTGTGATATTGAGAATGGGTAAGCCAGCCGATAACATGGGGAGGCAGGCATACTGTGCTGCACCAGCATATAAGAGTATGCTCATAAAAAGACAAGCCCACACTGGCAAGCCAGCAACTTGTGCCAATACACCAAAAGCGATGCCCGCAGGAATATAACCCATTGCCACAGGCAGACTCAGTTGCAGTCCTTTACGCCATTGGTGGGTAGAGTCTGAAGTGATGGAGTGGGAGATTGTCATTATATTTTCCTGAGATAATATTTATTAGTGATGTACATTATGTAACAATTGTCCACTTTTTTGCCATAATACAATGGATAATAAAATAAATCTAGCAATGAGTAACCAGTAAATACTCAGCCAAATTGCCCACATTGCCTCGCCTAAAGGTTGGTAATAATGATATAAGCCCCAACTGACAGGAAAGAATAACATAGCGACACCCAGTGCAATACGGCGTATGGTTGCGCCTGCTGTGAGTCCAAATAATACGCCATCAAGCCAGTATGCCCCTGCACCTACCAAAGGTAATAATGCTGCCATCAGATGATAGTCTGTTGCAAGCTGATGTACACTTGGTAGACTGGTCATAACTGATAGAAATAATGGAATTAAGATGTACCAAAGTATAGATAACAAGGCAGCTAAAATAAAAATCACAATCCCTGTGCGCTGAATGGTTGTTTGTAATAATGACAGTTGATTTTTACCCGCTGACTGTCCAGAAAGACTCTCTGCAGCAACAGCAACACCATCTAATGCAAAGGCGGAGATAGTCAGTACTTGTAATAGCACTGCATTGGTAGCTAAGACAACATCTCCTTGTAGGGCAGATAGGCGAGTAATCCATGTAAAGCTGAGTGTGAGTACCATTGTTCGGATAAAAATATCTTTATTCAAAGAAAATAGCCTAAGCATTTTTTGACGTTGTAATGTCTCTGTACCTAATTGCAAAATGCTGTACCATTTGATATTTAGATGCCGAGCAACCAATAAAGAGCCAAAAATAATGCCACAGGTATAGGCTAATACTGTGCCTAATGCCACACCCACCATACCCATATTAAAAATATAAACCAGTGCAAGTGTTATAAAAATATTTAGTAAGGCAATGGCTGACTGTTGATATAGCATATATTTGGTTTTACCTTGTCCTGCAAACCAGCCTAAAAATGCAAAATTCATAAGCTCAAAGATGACACCTAATAGGCGAGTGTGTAGATAGGTACTCGCAGCTACCTTGTTTGCATCCACTGCGCCAAGTAATGATAAACCAAAACTGATTAAGGGTGATTGACAGATAAAAATCACAGTACCTAATCCCAGTGCCAAAACCAAACTGCGTTGTAGAATTTGCAATAACTTTTTGTTTTTTTGCTGGCAGGATATGGCTTCACCCATAGCTTGAGCAGACAGTCCTGATGCAGAATATTGTAAGAAGTTAAGGCTGACTAAAATTAAGGCTAGTAGCTGTGTTGCCAGCCCAAGCCCAGCTAAGCTGCTTGCCTGTTCAAAATGCCCCACAACTGCAACATCAATGGCGCTTTGTATGGGCATGGCAAGATTGGCTAATAAAACAGGAACAGCCAACTTGATAATACGAGGATAGCTTAAATCTAAGTGTGGATTGGTTTGGTGGCTAGAATTGTTTACGTTATCCATAAATTAAGACCAAAAATCAAGACTAAAAGTAAATAACAGTGATAGTGATATTTATACTGACACTGGCATTTAAGATATCAAAGCAGACATAAAAAAAGCACCGCAAGCGGTGCTTTATAGAGCCCGATAAGTTTGACTATGACTCATTATTGAAGGCTTTAGGGTCATTAAAGGTAACGACTTCTTCTTCAAACTCAGGCTTAACTTTGACAATAAAGTCATCACGCGATAATCCCATAGATAAAGGAATAGAGCTTGAGATGTAAATTGAAGAATAAGTACCTGCTATCAAGCCAATAAATAGAGCCACTGAGAACCAATATAATCCATCACCACCTAAGAACATCATTGCTAAGACAACCAATAGTACAGTGGTAACTGTCATAATGGTACGACGTAATGTTTCAGTTAACGATAAATCAATAATTTGTCGTGGTGATGCTCCACGAACTCGGCGGAAGTTTTCACGAATACGGTCATAAACAACAATGGTATCATTTAATGAATAACCAATCAGTGCTAAAATAGCCGCTAAAACAGTTAAGTCAAATGGGAAGCCAAAGAGGGCAAAAACACCAATGGTAACAATCGCATCATGAAAGAGTGCTAATAATGCACCAATAGCTAGCTTGAATTGGAAGCGTACAGCAACATACAGCAACATACAGCCTAAAGCAGTTGCAATCGCAATTAAAGAGTTTAAGTAAACTTCACTACCAACCTGACTACCAATGATATTAACATTACTAATGGTAGCATCATTATCTACCAGATCTAACGCTTCATTAAGCTTAGTATTTAACCCATCAACATTATCAGATTGTGGAGGTAGGCGTATCAGCATCTCTCTAGTATTACCAAGATACTGTACCACTGGATCAGCAAAGCCATTGCTCTCAAGTGCTTGGACTACTTCAGCTTGCTGAACAGGCTGAGCATAGGTGACATCAGCAGAAACACCACCAGTAAAGTCTAAACCAAGATTTAAACCTTTGATAATAATTGCTACAATGCTGATGATAACAATCAAAGCTGAAAAAATTGCCATCGGCTTTTCAATTTTCATAAAAGGAATAATACGCTTATTCCCAACAGCTTTTACACCACCTTCAGCCAATGCAGCTTCATCTTCAACAAATGATTCTGTTGTTGCTACTTCAGCTTGTGATGCTGTTTTTTTCATTGCTCGTGCTGAGTTGCTACCTTTACCATCACGACGAGGCTTTCTACGGCGACGTTCGGAGGCGGGCTGTTGCTCAGATGCAGGCAGATTATCACCTGAATTGTTTTGCGAATCTGTCATGTCGCCTCCTAACCAATGCTTAATTTTTTAATGTTTTTACGTTTACCATATGTCAGTTGTACTAAAGCACGGGTGACAATAATGGCGGTGAATAGCGAGCTTAAAATACCGATAGCTAATGTAATAGCAAAGCCTTTGATAGGTCCTGAGCCAATAGAGAATAAGATAATGGCGACTAGCAGTGTGGTGATGTTTCCATCAAAAATACTACTAAAAGCTCGGTCGAAACCTGCAACGATAGCAGACTTTGGTCTTGCACCCTCTTGTAGCTCTTCTCGAATACGTTCAAAGATAAGTACGTTTGCATCAACTGCCATACCAATGGTTAAGACAATACCAGCGATACCCGGTAGTGTAAGTGCTGCACCTAAAATAGATAAAACAGCAACAATAATCATCAGGTTAAATGCTAAGGCAACATTGGCAATTAACCCAAAGACACGGTAAAAGACAATCATAAATAGGAAGACTAAGAAATAACCAACCTGTGTTGAATACAAGCCTTTTTCAATATTCTCTTTACCCAAAGATGGACCAATGGTGCGCTCTTCGACAAAGTACATTGGTGCAGCCAATGCACCAGAGCGTAGTAGCAAGGCAAGCTCAGCAGCCTCAGCATTACTGTCTAAGCCTGTGATACGGAATGATGAGCCAAGGACAGCTTGAATATTTGCCTGATTGATGATTTTAATATCAGCATAGGGTGTACGAGTTTCAATTGTCTCACCGGTTTCAGGGTCTTTGCTATAGCTAACACGCTGTTTATTTTCAATAAATAATACAGCCATTTGTTTACCAACAGAAGTTTTTGTGGCATTTTGCATCAGCTTACCGCCAGCAGTATCAAGTGTGATATTTACTTCTGGGCGACCACTTTCATCTAGCCCAGTTTGGGCATTTTGGACTTTATCACCGGTAACAATGGCTTGACGTTGTAACAGTGTTGGAGGACCATCAAGGCTGCCAAATGGGAAGGCCTCTGTACCTGCTGGTGGAATACCGCCATTATAAGTACTATTTTCATCAGCGACTAAACGGAATTCTAGGTTTGCTGTACGCCCTAAGACACGTTTTGCTTCAGCGGTATCTTGGACACCTGGTAGCTCAACAACAATACGATTTGAGCCTTGAGACTGTACCAGAGCTTCAGATACACCAAGCTCACTAATACGATTACGCAGAGTTGTTAAGTTTTGTCCAACAGCATACTGAGTAATTTCTGTAATAGTTGCTTCATTATAGGTTATAGTTAGCTCAGGTCCTTGGTCGTCTATTCCTGCTTGTAAATTAAACTGCGTGCCATTACTAGATTGGATAATGCGTTGCGCTTTATCACGGATGTCAGTATCACTAAAATGTAACGACATGCCATCGGTTAAAAGCTTCATGCTAGTAACAGGTACTTTTTCGCGACGTAATTCTTGTCGAACTTCACGGCTGACATTTTTGAGACGTTGCTCTAATGCTTTGTCTACATCAACTTCTAAAACAAAGCGAACACCACCACGTAAGTCCAGCCCCAGTTTTGCTGGTTTTGCACCAATAGAACGTAGCCATTCAGGTGTTGTTTGCGCAAGGTTTAACGCCACAACATAATTTTCTCCAAGTTGCTGCCTCAAGACGTCTTGTGCCTGTAGCTGTTCATCAGGAGTATCAAAGCGTAGTAGCGCGCTGTTACCTTCAAAGTCACCATCATGATAAGCAATACCTGCTTCATCTAATAAAGACTCTGATTGTTCGAGGATACCTTGTGTTAGCTGAGTTCCCGCTGAAGAGCTAGTAATCTGGACAGCAGGTTCATCAGGGTAAAGGTTGGGAAGGGCGTATAATCCTGATATGGTTAAGACAACGAGGATTAAAAAATATTTCCAAGCAGGATAGTGCATAATCACTTCTTCATATAAATAATGTTGGTTTGACAGTCTTATACTTAGCTTTTAGGTTTAAATTATCTAAATATAAACTATAATTGTAAATAGAAAGTCAAGCCAGCCATAATAATAACTGCAAAATTAAAAGATGGCTATTGGATAGGATACAAAGATGCAGTCACAATAGCCGTGTATGTATTTATGTATATCTTTAAGTATTTAAAAGGCTACTTTAACCCATCCATAGTGCCAACAGGTAAGACTGAAATAACAGATGCACGTTGTACCATCACCTCAGTACGATCGTTCAAGCGAACCACAGCATAATCACCATCTAGTTTTTTGATACAACCCATTAAACCACCAGCAAAGATAACTTCATCCCCTTCGCTTAGTGAGTTCACCATATTGCGGTGTTCTTTACTACGTTTTTGCTGAGGTCGGATGACCAAAAAATAGAAAATAGCAAAAAAAGCAATGGGTAGTAATAATTGTCCGATAATTGAAGTTGTACTTGCTGCTTCTGGCGCTGCGTGTGCTGCTTGAATGAATAAACCCATATAATAAATCCTTACTATGAAAAAATAAGTGGCATAGTACCAAAAAAATGGCGTAATGATAACCGCTACTTGTATCAGAGCGGTAAAATCTTGACTAGACTGTATGAATTTAACAGCAATATCTAGACGCAATTGTTTATTGCGATGATACTTTGGTATATCATACTCTCATTGTTTGATTGATAGTAGGGTATGTTAAACATTCTAACTAACAAAGATTTGTTTCTACCCTTACTGTAAATCAGATAAGTTTGAGCTTGATAGGAAGTCTAGAGAGATTAAGTAGAGATAGATAATCTCATGGAAGGTGATGGGTTTATACTAAAATATATTGAATATATTCATTATCTATATAAATTTTAACAAAGAACTGTTAATCTAGCTTTATATTAGGTGGTGTTTGACTTTGTATATTACTTACCTATTTTGCCAAAAATATAATATATTCATTACTAAGGTTTATAGCTTTGATTCCTAAGAGATTGCAACCGTTGATACAGATAAAATCAGCACGTTATTTAGTACCATTGTTACTTGTTGTTGTACCCAGTTTATGTCTAGCAGCTGCTTCTAGTGTTGGTGCGGTACAAACATCGGCTTATGGCGTACATGTGACCTTGCTGATATTATTTGTTTTACTATCCGTAGTTGTGTCATTTATCTGCTCTGTCTCTGAAGCAACTATCTTATCTATGACACCCTCGTTTATCGCCTCTATTCAAGAAAAAGAACCTAAAAAAGCTGAGCTTTTACAAAAGGTTAAAGTGGATAATATTGACCAATCCATTGCTGCTATTCTAACACTCAATACTGTTGCACATACAATTGGCTCATTAGGCTCTGGTGCACAGGCAACCATCGTGTTTGGTAGTACTTGGTTTGGTGTATTCTCTGCTGTAATGACTCTTATTATTCTGATTGGAACTGAGATTATCCCAAAAACACTTGGGACAGCGTATTGGAGGCAGTTATCAGGACCAGTTGCATATTTTGTTAAAGGTATTATTTTCTTACTATTCCCTTTAATTTGGATGTCTGAAAAGATTACTAAGTTATTGACACGTGGTAAAGAGTTGCACTCTTTTAGTCGCAATGAATTTGCTGCATTGGCAAGTGTTGGAGAAGAGTCAGGACATATTGACCCACTTGAGTCACGTATCATTCGTAACTTATTGGCATTTGGTGCCATAAAGGTAGAAGATATTATGACCCCACGTTCTGTTATTTTAGCTTTTGAAGAAAATATGACAGTGGGGGAGTTGATGGCAAACCGTCCAAAACTTTCATTTTCACGATTACCTATTTATGATGAAGATTTGGACAATATCACTGGCTTTGTACTGAAGTCTGATCTACTACTTGCAAAAGCCAATCAAGAAATGAACCAGCCATTATCTAGTTATCAACGTGAAGTTAGTTTTGTATTCTCAAAGATGAAACTGTTTGATTTACTGGATTTAATGTTAAAAAACCGTATTCATATTGCCATTACTGTTGGTGAGTATGGTGAAGTTAAAGGATTAGTTACACTAGAAGATGTGTTGGAAACTTTGCTAGGTTTAGAGATTGTAGATGAAATTGATAGGGTGGAAGATATGCAGGTGCTGGCAAGACAGATGATGAATCGTCGGGCTGTTAGATTGGGAATGTCTGTACAAGAAGATGATCATGATGGTACGAAAAATGATGGTCAGTGATAATTTTTTATGTTTTCAGAAAGCTCTATAAGATAATCTTATAATAATTATTTATTGCTCTCATTAGTATAACCTTTTAGGATAGTCAGTAGTATTCGTGACACTCTACCTTATAGATGTAACTAAATATTACAGTATGTTGAGTATTATAGGGTTGCTATCCTGTATGATGGCAATTATGGTGAGATTGTGAGCTGAGGTTTTGAGCCATAATCTTCGAAAAATACTCTTTGCTTTAATATAGGAGCAAGAAAGATGAAGAAATTTTTATTCACTCAGTTATTACGTCATAGCATTGTCAGTGTTGCCTTGGCAGCACCACTAACCCTTGCTACAATGATGAGTGCTTCTGCGGCAATGGATGAATCACAGGTTTATAGCTATGCTTCAGCAATGAAACAAGCTGCTAACAGTAAAAATATTGCTATGGTTGATAAACTGGTTTCTGATGATGCATTAATCTCTATGTCTCGTCGAGGAAAAACAACCAGCCTTAATAAAAATGCCTATCTGAAATTGCTACAGGACAGCTGGGATCAAACCAGTAATTACCATTATGACATCAGTGTCTCAAATATTGTGACTAGTGGTAATCAGGCAAAAGCAGATGTAAAAACAGTAGAGTCATGGGTGAAAAATGGTCAACCAACGACATTAACGACCTCATCACGTGCGACGCTGGTTTCTACTGATAACAATGCAGTGTTACTACGTGCTGTAGCACAAGTAACGATTGAATAATTCTTATTGATTAATAATAGGCTTTGATGGTAAGTTAAGTACATATTTAGTATGATGAAGGGCAAATTAGCTACTGTTTTTTTGTTCATACTAACCTTTGAATTTCATCAAATCACAAACTAGGAACTGAGCGATATCATGTCTCAAAAAGTCCCCACAACATATTCATTTATTAAGCTACCTTTGTGTTTAGCAGTAACATCATTATTGTTGACTGCCTGCAGTAATACTCCAACTGTTCAAAGAGCACCAACTGCAACGCAAGTGCCAGTTTCGTCATCTCAACAGTCTACAAGACAGCCTGCTAGTGCACCAGATGTGACTTATCAAGCACCAACCCAACAGCCAGCAATAGCGCCAACATCTGCATATAGTACAGCGCTGTTAGATGAGGACAGTCTTGATGAATTAGAAAGCTTACTTGAAGCTACTGACATGAGTATGGTAGAAGATAATAAGCTAGTTATTCAGCGTGTTGGTGACTTGTGGGATAGAGTTCGAGGCGGTTTCCGTTTAAATCAAGATCAGTATACTAGTAATCCTCGTATTGAAGCGCAAAGGGGATGGTTTATTAGTCGACAAGATTATCTCAATCGTTTAACTGCTCGTGCTAGTCGTTATTTATATCATACGGTTCGAGAAGCAGAGCGACGTAATATCCCAACTGAATTAGCATTATTACCAGTTATTGAAAGCTCTTATGATCCAACGGCAACCAGTAATGCGGCTGCTGCAGGATTGTGGCAGTTTATTCCAAGTACTGGACGAATTTATGGGCTGGCACAAAGCAGTAGTTATGATGGGCGACGTGATGTTGTGGAGTCAACAAGAGCTGCCTATGACTTTTTGACAGCCTTACATAATCAGTTTGGTAGCTGGGAGTTAGCATTAGCTGCATATAATGCAGGTCCTGCTCGTATTGAAAGAGCGATTAAAGCAAATGAAGAGCGTGGTCTTCCTACTGATTTTTGGTCATTGAACTTACCAACAGAAACTAGAAATTATGTACCGCGCTTTTTAGCAGTAGCACAAGTGGTACAAAATCCTAGTCGTTATGGTGTCTCCTTGCCACCTATAGCAAACAGAGCTCACTTTAGAAGTGTACCGACAAACTATGGTGTTAGTCTGGCTGATGTATCACGTATCACTGGTGTTAGCTATGATGAGCTAACTAAGCTAAATCCAGCCTTAAAAACGGGTCGTATAGATGCTTCTGGTGCTAATCGAGTTATCATTCCTAATGAAGTGAATTTTTCTATAGATGATAAAATTTCTGCATTATCCGCTGATAGCGGTCGAAATGTAACAATTGATGAAGCCATCATTTCTGAGACTTATGATCCTAATAGACCAGCATTGTCTGGTTCATCTAGCGAGTTGGCAGAGTTTGCTCAAAATGCACGAGTATTAAATCAAAGTAGTAGCCAGCCTCTAAGTCCAGCACAAGAGCAAATAAAAACTCAAAAAGCAGAGCAGAGTATTGTTGCATCTACATCAGCAACAGTGACTCCAAATAGAACTATTATCCAAGAGCCACCTTTATCACAAGCTGAAAAAGATTTTATCTCAGCACAAATTCAACAACAAACACCTCAAGTAGCAGAAGTAGTAAATCCCTCAGATGGTAATATTAAGCTATCTGCAGTGCAAACTCAGCAGTCTATATTAGAAGCACAAGGTAAAGAGAAAAAGCTGGAGTATGAAAGTAGCACAGTAGCTACTAGTAGTACTCGTCCAAGACCACAAGGGACTAGAACAACGTATCGAGTTGTACCGGGAGATACACTGTCTAATATTGCTTCTCGTGCTAATGTTACTGTGCAAGATATTGCAGAGTGGAACCAAATTAAGCCAAATGGTACGTTAATGGCAGGTTCGACCTTGTATTTATATAATGCTCGCCCCATTGCTCCTTTAAGTTCGGATACAGGTCGTACTTCTACTGCATCATCTGCTCGTCCAACGAGTTATGTGGTACAAAGGGGTGATACACTGATTGAAACTGCAACACGGTTTGGTCTGTCAACCAGTGAATTAGCGAGTTATAATAATTTACCTACAAATGCACAGTTACGCTATGGAGAAAAGTTATGGCTGATACCTGGACAAGTTGAGCCAGTGGCAGCACCAAAAGAGACTGCTTCATCAAGTAGTTCAGTAATCAATAATAGTTATACTGGACGTACAACCAATTACAAAGTACGTCCTGGTGATAATTTAACTGTATTAGCTGGGCAATATGGCATATCTGTATCTACATTGGCAGGTATGAATGGATTGTCTAGTAGTGCTGGATTATATACAGGTCAAGTTTTGACAGTGCCAGCTGGTACAAGAACATCTGCACCCACTTCAAGTGGCTCAGCAAGTGCTGCATCAACAAGCAAATATACAGGTCCTGTTTCAACGTACCGTGTGAAGTCAGGCGATACCTTAATTGGTATAGCAAATGACTTAGGTGTGAGTCGTGAAGATATTGCAAGTTTAAATAGCTTTGGAGCAAATGCTCAGCTATTACGTGGTAGCAATATTAAAGTGCCTGCCAGTCGTGAGACTGTAGATCTAAATCTAAATAATCAATCAGTTTCTTATAAAGTAGCCTCAGGTGATACATTAATTGGTGTGGCTCGTCGATTTAATGTTTCGGTTAGTGACTTAGCTGCGGCGAATAATTTATCAACAAATGCACAGTTGATTTTAGGGCGCACTATTACAATCCCTGCAAAAGGTCAAGTATCTTCTGCCAGTCAGGATGGTGGTAGAGCCTCTTCTGCAACTACAAGTCGTGATACAGCGCAGCTATTGAGCAATACAACAAACTATAAAGTAAAATCTGGTGACACACTTATTGGTTTGGCTAATCAGTATGGTGTCAGTGTTTCAGATTTAGCGAAAACTAATGATTTAGCAACTAATGCACAGTTACAAATTGGACAAACTTTAAAAGTTCCTGAGCAAGCAAGACAAAGTAGTAGTGCATCATCGTCCACCTCTTCAGCGTCTACATCTAATAGTATGAATACCTTTAAGAGTACAGAAGAGTATACAGTGACAGCGGGAGATACTTTGATTGGACTGGCACGTCGATATGGTGTCAGTGCAACAGAGCTTGCTTCTGCAAATGGATTAAGTTCTTCTGCAATGTTGCAACGTGGTCAGCGACTCAAAGTACCTAAGTTGACAGTTAGTTATAAAGTGAAGTCTGGGGATAGTTTGATAGGCTTAGCTGGTCGTTATGGTATAGCTGTGAGTGAGCTAGCAAAAATGAATGATTTGGCAGATAATGCACAATTAAAAATTGGACAGATTCTAACCGTACCAAATCGTTAATACTTTTTGTTTCAAGTCGTTATACACTAAGTATTGATAAAGCCACTTTCTATAAAGTGGCTTTGTTATTTTTAGGGATAGGTAAAAAATAAATACAGTATTTTGTATTTACCATAGTTACAGACCCTAGACAGCTATAGTGTTTGTTATTTTATTTCTGTTTAGTGTATAAACTGGTACCGTAGTTCATTTTAGGCTTTGGATTTTGTAAAGGAGAGTGTAGGGTGGATGTATTTTATTAATTAGGATATCTACAGTAGGACTAAGAAAGAAAAATATAAATAGAACAGATACGTATCTATATTTAGGTTTGGTAAATAGGATATATAAAGCTAAACATAGATCGTATCTATTATAAATTTAGTTATTGAGAGCTTAATTGCTATTGTTTAGCATTTAGTAGGTTATTGAAATGCTAAACACTTTGCGTCTCATTTTCTTCTAATTTAATAGATTCAAGATAGCTGCGTATATTCTTGACATAGTGCATACATTGGACATAACGTGAGTTGTTTGAGGCATTATCTAGCATATAAGCATATACATTTGCCCAGCTATTACCATCTTCACCTTGACTTTCTAGCTCTTGTTGAATTTTCTTAATGGCATTAGGACCCATATTATAAGAAGCTAGAGCAAACCATAAGCGATCTGGGTTTGGTACATCTGCAAATTTTTCTTTCATTTGATTTAAATATCGAGCGCCACCGCCAATACTTTCAAATGGGTCAATACGATTAGAAACCCCCATTGCTTCTGCAGTGCTATTTGTCAGCATCATTAGACCCTGTACACCAGTAGGAGAGACAGCATTTGGGTTTAAATGCGACTCCTGATATCCCATAGCTACTAATAGCTCCCAGTCATGATCATAGTTTTTTGCTTGCTCTTGGAAAGAGTGTATGTAGTTTGGCAACTGCTCGTCTAAGGCTGCTTCAAAGTGCTGTTGATTATAGGCGTCTTTCAGTAGGTTTTGGTTATAAAAGTTAGCCAGCTTGGCAGTTTCCTGCATACCATGATTGTCACATAAATAATGGCTTGCTGTGATTGCTAATGGGTCGTGGGAGTATTTAAAGCTCCAATTGACTTTGGGGTGTAGCCCATTACTGGTTAGCTTTTTATCTTGTCCACAGCTCAGGTTCATGCTGGCTAAGGATTGGGCTTCCATATTAGCTGTACTAGCAGTGGTCAATGCCATATCAGCTTGCCCTAGTTTGACAGCTGTTAATGCTTGTGCGTCATTGTCAAAAGTTCTGAGTTCTAGCTTAACACCTAAACTATTTGCATATGCACGAGTTAGATCATAGCCAAAGCCATGTTGAAAACCGTCCGTAGCAAAAAAAGTGCTGTCTCCTTTGACAGCTGCTACAGTGAGGGTATTTGTTTGCATCACTTGATCATAGCTATAAGTTGGTATTTGTTCAGACAGTGTTGTTAAGCTTTTAGCCGGTAATGAGAGTAAAGCAATGCTGGATATTTGTACTAGCTTTTTTGTTTTGTTAAAGCGTGATGTTCGGCTTTTATTTTGTTCACAGATATTCGCCCAAATCTTTGTGTACCTTTGTGTTGGTAAATTAGTTGGTTTTAGTTTCTGTTTTAGACGACGGTTAAAGCGATGGGACATGCGATGCATGGTGGCCTCCTTTATTCTATCATCCATATCATGCACTGAATGATGATGACAATAAATTTGTATCATCTAAAGTCAGTTTTTTATCATATTCATCAAGTATTATTGGAGAATATGGGTTGAGATATGAGTCATAAGCCAGATGTAACTTCTATTATATATATGCAAGATACAAGCCATTATATATATGCAAGATACAAGCCATTTATCAAGATGTTTCTATGCTAGATAATTAGGATGTATAAGATATATACAAATAATACTGGACTTAATGTTGTATTGGTTAGATGCTTTGTCTAATGAAACACGTGTATATCAATGACACATGATATGGGCTGTGTGCATAAAAACAAGTGCTTTGCAAATGAGAATAAGTATTATCATGATTAGTGACTTTAACACTAAGATTGATAAATAAAACTTATCACTGACAAACATCTAAGTAATAATATCGCTTGTTGTAACTATGCAGTTTGCCTAATCTACATTCAAGCTTTGCATGTGCAAAAAAGATAGAGTGTGCAAAAATATAGACAAATGGTTTAAATATATTAATAAAACAAGAACTTATGTTTGGTTTTATTTTGTATGGATTGGATTGTGGAGATGTAACAAAAAATTATAAAAGTAAAGTGTTTTTTTTAGTCTTAGAGTTTTTTATCAGGTTTTTAGAGATACTTTTTTATAAACTATTGATTAATATATATTATTTTATTCGTATATTTGGAGATGGAGAGATGCTTTTAGTGTTATTTTTACACATTCCTATTGATGTTGATATTTGTAGATATCACTTGTCTTATTTTATATAAGTAAGCTTAGGGTTTGTTGAGGATTTATCTTCATAGGAAAAATTGAGATATTGATTTTAACAGATGGTTATTTAGATAAGGCAATAACGTAAAGGTAAGTTTAGCCAGTTTTTACATGAAAGTAAAAAACAGTTGTATCCCATCTCCCATGTGGGTATTAGCTCTGATGGTGTAAAAGTTCAAAACCTTAACTCTAATATTTCGTTTTCATCTACAAAGCTACTGTGTTTAAGTGTATTGTATTGGATTAAGACACGACGTATTAACGTCAGTGTCTTAGCTTTTTTGATAAAGATAAATATTTAATAGTTCTTAGACGGGGTTATGGTCATCAATAAACATCACTTCAATTTGTGGAAATTGCTTTTTAATTAGTTCTCCAAGTGCTTGAACGCCATACATTTCAGTTGCATGGTGTCCACAAGCTAGGTAGTCAATACCAAGCTCTCTAGCTGCATGTGTGGTACGTTCAGATATTTCCCCTGAGATAAAAACTTGACAACCTTGTAGGGCTGCTTGTTCAATCATATCCTGTGCAGCCCCTGTACAGATAGCGACATCAGTAATGTATTTTTGACTACCACTGATATGTAGGGGAGAGCGTTGGAGAGTATCTGTAATTTTTGCAATTAATTGTTCGATGGGCTGCTCAGTACAGGTTGTTATGTTTCCCACAGGATGTGATTCATGGGGAAATAATGCACCAGTTATCTTTAATCCTAAGTGTTGTGCAAGCTGTGCATTATTACCAACAAGGGGATGCGCATCTAAAGGAAGATGATAGGCAAGTAAAGAGATGTTATTTTGTAATAAGCTTCGTATGCGTTTACCTTTTATTCCTGTTAGTGTTGCGTCTTCACCTTTCCAAAAATATCCATGATGAACCAATATGGCATCGGCATTAGCAGCTATGGCGGCATCTATAAGATTTTGGCTGGCTGTAACTCCTGTAATGAGCTTTTTGATGGGGGTATTTGCATCAACTTGTAGTCCATTGGGGCAGTAGTCTTTAAACTCAGTAGTACATAAGTAGTCGCTACACCATTGGCTAAGTTCGGTTGGCATTGGTGCGTGTATTGAGTTATTTGACATAAGAGTAAATACCTTGTTTTACGGATGTGTAATATAAAAAATAATTTTTATCTATATATAGGTAACTTCAGAGAGTTTTTGTTAACAAATAGCTATAAAAAATGAGGTGTTTCATTGAGTTTAGAGATTTATAAGCGTTCAACAAGTGTTACACTATAGGCAATTTACAGTAGTCGTTAAGTTAGCCCGTTACTCTTAATTAACTATATATAGATATGGTGTAGTGTTCCCATAAAGATTGAGAGTCACTGTATACTTAGAGCTTGCTGGGTTTATATCGTATTAGTCTTGTTTTTTCAAGTCTTTCTTGTATTTGAATCTATTCCATATTGTGTGTTTATTGCTGTTACAGCAGAGGTTATTCTATGCCATCTTCATCATCCCAAAGTAGTTTTTTTTGGAAGCTATTACCTTGGTTACTTTTAGTGATAGTTTTGGTAGCTTTTGGGTGGGTGTATATGGGACAAAAAGCACAACAACAGCCAATTTGGCAACCACCTAGAAATGAACAGACATCTGCCAATTTATCCATAAGCTCAAGTCGAGATAAGCCAGAACCTATTAGTAGTTATCATGATGCAGTTGCAAAAGCATCACATTCGGTAGTGAATATTTATACGACACAAAAAGTCAGGCGGAATCCTTATTTAGATGACCCAATTTTACGTCGGTATTTTGAGTTCAATGGTGGTTTGCCTCAGCAAGATCATGGTTCAACTAACCTAGGTTCAGGAGTCATAGTATCTCCGGATGGCTATATTGTGACTAATGCTCATGTGATTTCTAAAGCAGATGAGATAGTGGTCGCTTTTAGTGATGGAAGAAAAAGTATTGCGAATGTGGTAGGGGTTGATCCTGATAGTGATTTGGCCGTAATTAAGGTAGATATGTCGGGTTTAACACCGTTAGCCTTTCGAGAAAAACCTATTGAAGTTGGTGATGTGGCATTAGCAATAGGTAATCCATTCGGTGTTGGACAGACGGTTACACAAGGTATTATCTCTGCTACAGGGCGTACAGGGTTGGGTATTAATACTTTTGAGGACTTTATTCAGACAGATGCAGCAATTAACCCTGGAAACTCAGGTGGTGCTTTGGTTGATGCGTATGGTGAGTTGGTAGGAATCAATACGGCAATATTCTCACGTTCAGGTGGTTCAATGGGGATTGGATTTGCGATACCTACTGCGTTGGTAGAGCAGGTTATGAATGCCATTATTCAAGACGGGAAGGTGAGTCGAGGTTGGCTAGGCATTGAAGTGAAGTCTCAATTAAGAGATCCTACGAAGATTGATAGTAGTACAGGTGTTGAGGTTCTGAAAATTATCCCAGAAAGTCCAGCTGCGGTTAGTGGTTTAGAGGTTGGTGATATTATATTGTCTATTGATGGTATTGAGATGACAGATGCAAATCGTTTGATTCAATATGTAGCCCGTAAATCTCCAAATACAGTGCTACAAACACAAGTATTACGTGGACACAGGGATATGGATATTGATATTACTCTGGCAGAACGACCTAGTCAAAATGAGAGGTTTATTCAACCCCAACCCCAACTTCAATCACCAGCACTGCCACCAGATCATCCACAGATATTCCCAAATGTGGAAGGTTTGAGTGAAGAGGAACAGGCTTTATTAAATGAAGAAGTATTGAGATTGTTTAGAAATCATTGAAAAAATATGCTTTGATGGTAATCCATTATACTAGCTATGGCTTTTGAGTTAGATATATCTATGCTTAATAGATTGAGTATGATATCTATTTATAATCGACCCAATGCTACCTTCTGTTGTATTACCCCTTATAAGTATGAGGGTTGGTTGAACACTTAAATGTTAAGTTCATACTTACAAGGGGTGCAACTATCTTCTGCTTTCATAAATAAATTACCTATATTTATTGCTCTAACTAAGATTCTAAAACTCAGCTTATTAAAAGGCAGTGTCTCAATGCATAAGAGATAGAGAGAGTTCATGACTTTTTTATTAGGCTTTTGAAAAAATTACTTAAAACTCTATAAGATGGTATGATTTTTATTCAAGCACCTTTTAGTAGCTTATAGTCATTATTTAAATTCTTAGTAAAGATAAAATAAAGAAATACTTTATTTGAGTGTATGACAAAAATTATAACTGTGTAATAGATAAAATGGAATATTTTTTGAGTCATTTAAAGTGGCTTGTTAATGTTTTTACCCTAGAATCAGCATTGTTAGCAAATGTTTTACCAAATAATAGTTGCATCCCTAATGAGGTTGCAGTTCAGTATGAGATGATAGTTGATAAAGAGCTATTGAATATTAAATACTCAGTAATACCAGAGCAATTTGAAGCGTTTAAATCCTTAGAGAAATTATTGATAGTAAGAAAATGTATGCCTGAAGAAGAGTTTGTTTTAGTTATAGGGTAATTTTTATATGTTTCTTGTAGTATGCCAAACTTATCATGTCGGTGATTTTGGTACTTGGATACATAATGTAAACTGGAGAGATATATGACTGGGATAAAGAGAGATCATATATACTAGAAAGATGTTATGTGTATGACAGAGAGTTTAGACTTCTTCATGACAGTGATGTAACATCTGATTTTAAATTAAAATTAAGCTGGAAATATGAGTTTAAAGGGTTATATAAAATCTTGACGAAAGTTTTGGGTTCTAAGGAATGGAAAAGGGTAAATTACCAAAAATCATGCTTTTATTAGTAATAATATGTTCTGTTGGTATATATTGGAGTCACTACCGATTTGTTAAATTGAAAGATGTAAATTACTCTTTAAGTAAAAATAAGTATATATTGAGTGATTTAGATAAAAAAAAGACATTCTGCTATATAAAATCACTATATCAATCAAAGGTTAAGTTTTTGATTAACGAAAATAATGAAATTTTAATTCAAAATAAAGAGTTTATTTATCCTGAAAAATTAGAGTTGCTTTGGAACTATTCAAGTAAAGCAAAGGAGATGGCTAATAAGACTGATCAATATGGGAATTACTGTACTTTTTAACAGCAAGTATAGGGCAGGTAATAACCCACTTTGAATATACCAGCACGTAGGTTGGGTGGAGCTTGCGACACCCAACCTACGTGCTGGTAAAACTCTTAAATAATAGAAGCTATTTTAAGCAACATACCCTCTGACATCATATTCAACGATTTCTCCATCAGAGCAACGCCTCTCTTTGACATAGAATCCATCGATAACTGCCACTGCATTGCCGTCTTTATAATCACTAACTTCATAACCAAGCTTTTGAATCTTGGTAAGCACATTTGCAAGATTTTCACTATTCACTTCATAATAAGGGTTCTTTTTAACGGTTTCTACAACAAAATAAGGTAGAAAAACATCATCATTGACTATAATTAAAATATCGATATCATTTGCTTCTGGTTCAAATGGATATCCCATAAATTCAATTTTAATACTATTCTCTGTATAAACACTTTCTCCAACATTATTGATGATTTTAGTTTTACCTATGACTTCTAATACGGCGATCTCATTCAATAAGCCAGATAAGACTGGCTGCCAATAGTCTGGTGTTAAATATTCATCACTATTTTCATCAATTTTATGAGTTTTATTCAACCAAAGCTGCACCTCTGTTGGATGAAAAAAATCAGTCTCTTTTAATAACTTAAGAATAGATACCAACTCTTCAATAAAGCGATCATCTCGTTTAGAGAGTGGGGTGGTAAATTGCTTTTTACACTCCCATGTGGCAAAAATATATTTCTGTAGCTGCATATCAATATGTCCTTATTTGACCATTAGAAAATCTAATGACGACTGAGTTAATACTGTGTTTATTTTTTAGCCTAATTACCTCATTTCTAAAATTAGTATCATTTATTTTAGTGAGAGAGATGTTATGATCCCAGTCTATTTGTACCGTTCTTTTAGTGCCACTGGGTATGTCCTTGAGTTGCTCTCCAGCAAATTCAATACTTTTACCGACCGCTTTTATTTTATTAGCATTGATGGTTTTTTGCTTAGCAAAGTTATATATTTTTCTTAACGTACAATAAAATATTCGACCAATAGTCCCCTTTTTGTCTATCTATGCAAGCTGTAGTTAAAGATAAAGGGCATCCTGTATAACCATTAATTTCAATTACTGGTAAGTTATAAAAAACATTATCTTCTTCCAACATTAATTTCCATAAATTTGGTTGATAATCCTTTAAAACATTTCTAAAGGTTTCGCCGATATAAATCGCATAACCGTCCGCTATACGTGACGCATTGGGCAAAGCTCTTAGCTGTTGTATATTTTCATAAGTTGCTATCAGGTGTTTTTCTAAAGTATTTAATGACTGTAAACTAAAATCCAAATCTTTCTCGACCTCTATAGGTAGACTGTTTCTAAAACGCTGCATCGCATTTGGCATGTCTTCTAACCATGCATTAAAGCCTATGAGGCTATCTTTAACACTTTCATTATTATTCCTCATTACTGTTGTCCTTTGTTTAACAATTTAAAGATATATCAGCTTTTTTTAACTCATCCTTTAAAGGCTCTGAGATTGTTCCTTCAAACACCCACTCAATCTGCCAACCTTCTTTTACTAAAGCAGCATCTCTTTCAAATTCCCAATTAATATCTTTTATGCCATCTGACCTAGGGTCTGTTGAAAATTCACCCCGTTAGGCTAATACCTACAAGGCATACAGCTATTTTTTACTTTCATGTAAAAATTGGCTAAATTTGTCTTATTCTGCGTTAATGAACTTGTTAATATCTCGATATTACCTGCATTCATTGCCTTGACTAAGTCAAATTCTTCTCAATTTTTCCTATGAAGATGAATGTTCAACAGACCCTAGTAACATAAGAGCCAGATTTATACTCAACAGCTCTTTGAGTATTGATATCAGCTATATCCAGTCTTCTATTGTATACTTTACCATCTATTTTTACTTTAACAGTTACTTCTGTTTGACCCCAACCCAACGTATGAAAATATTTATCTCTTTTTGCATTTGAAAGTTTTACCTGTTGTATATTACGTTCATATTGTGAAGACTATCTCTCATAGTCCCACCCTGAATTATTTGGATTTTGCTGATATTTTTCCCACCTAGCTACTTTATGGTCTGGAGAACCTACTGTTAGTTCGGCACAGCTTGCATTATGTACCCAACAACCCAATCTGCCAACGCCTGCTTTGATGTTAGCCACCTTCTAGGTATTCAAATTTAGTGCCTTGTAGCTCAATTAAGGTACTAAGGTGTAGAAAAGTAAGTTTGCTCTATCATATCTTCCATTTTTTTATCGGTAAATTTTTCTGGATAGACAACTATATGATCACCATTGTTCAAAGTCTTAGTTGCAAAAGAAACTTGGATATCGAATGGGGTTTTGCTATAGGTTGATAGCTGTAATGCATCAAACGCTTTTACTGGTTTGTTCTCTAACCAAAACCAAATAGGCTCACCGTTTTGATTTTGATATTGATAAGTCATTGCTGTCATGCCTGATAGACACCCTTCACCAAACTTTTTGGTTAACTCGCTGGTACTGACTTTTTCTGGTAACGACTTCACTACCGACTCTTCTATAATGGGTCGTTGGCAGTTTGCATAACTACTGATACAGCAAAAAGTAGAGGCAAGAATTAATATTTTTAAATAGTTCATGAATACACCTTTAAAGTAAATTTTTAAGTATAAAAGTTAAGCAAACATTATTAGTAATATCGCTACTTTTACTCCTAAATAGGCATGAAATAGCGATGGAGTAATACATACCATTAACAACAAATCCCCCAATACCTCCCATAAGTGACAAAATAGATTTATGTAAAAAAATTAAAATTAAAATTAGAATGAAAAATTCTTTAGTATGTTTTTTGACACTTTTCCCAGGATATAGCGATCCAATAAAAATAAGATTAATATAATAAATCAGACCAACACAAGGTAATATTAAGTGGGCAACATCAATAAACTCAAAGAAAGTTAATATATAACTACCAATACCTACTAGAACAAATGCTGAAACAGCTAAACAAGATAGATAATAAGTATAAAACCTAATATTATTTATATTAGATTCACCTATTTTGCTTCTTTGTTGATTGACCACTATTGACACGTTCCATTTGTATAACTGTAACCCATTAATTTGCATCCATACTTTATACGGCTGTTTAAATCTAGCATATCTACTTTCCCATCACCCGTTCCAAAATGATTAGGTATATACACAAATGCGAATGCTGGGGTAGGGTCAAATTAAAAATGCCCCTATTTTGATTTTAGATGAAGCAACATCGGCACTCGATAAAACCACAGAACAAGAAATTGTTAAGGTTATCTGTGAATTATCAGCAACAGTAATTTTTACCACGCATGGTGATGCTGAAATTTGGAAGCCGACGCAGGTGTTATGTCTTTAGGGGGTAGATAGGAAAGGTGAACGATAGAAAAGACTTTTAATTTACCCATAATTTCTCACCTTCACCTTAACAACCCACCTCAAACCACCGCAATCTTATGTCCATCTACAGGATGATTAAGCACATGCAGATTAATCCCAAATATCTCCATCAACACATCAGGGTCTAGTGTCTCATTAACACTGCCTTCATGGCATATCTTGCCACCTTTTAGCGCAATGATATCATCACAAAACTGTGCTGCCAGATTGATATCATGGATGATAATAATCACCCCAAGATTTTGTTCATGAGCCAGCTTACGAATTAACTGCAATATTTCCACCTGATACACAATATCCAAAGATGCTAACGGCTCATCTAGTAACAAATAATCTGTCTGCTGTGCCAAACACATCGACAGCCACACCCGAGCGCGCTCACCACCCGACAGCGTTGACACATTCTGCTTTGCCTTATCAATGATGCGAGTCTGCTGCATCGCCTGTTTGACAATCGCATAATCCTCACTACTGGGTTTTTGTAGCCATTTTTGCCAAGGATACCGCCCTAACATTACCAGCTCTTCTACCGTAAACGCATGTGCATCAGGCAGCTTTTGTGGCAGATAAGCAATTTGTCTCGCTAGTTGCTTGGTGGGTATTTTGGCAATGGCCTCACCTTCATAATTGACACTGCCTGATGTCAGTTGTAACTCACCTGCCAGCGTTTTAATCAAAGTTGACTTACCTGAGCCATTGTGTCCGATAAGACCATAAAGCCTCCCCTTATCAAAGGATAAAGAAATATCAGTAAGCAACGCTTTATCATCAATCGTTAAGTTTGCTGAATCAATTGTTAGCATGGGTATTCCTTGCAGTGTCTAATAAAAGTATTGAATAAATAATCATAATATAAACAATGAAATACAAGTTATGGTAATGATTATCATTAATTTTTTTGTGATATTATCGCATTTTGGTTCTTTCTTCTACTTCAATCTACAGGATTTTACCAATGCAATTATGGCGACTTATCTTTAAACAATATCGTTCTGTACTCATTTGGCTCACCCTGATTAGTATTGCCAGCGCCTTTGCTGGGGTAGGGGTGATTGCTTATATTAATGACACCTTAACCCAGATTAGTGACAATCCATGGCAAGTATTAATGCAGTTGATCGGGCTATTACTGGCTTTATTTGTATTACGCTTTATTGCCCAGTATAGCTTAAGTTATATCGGACATAAATTTGTCTATGAGTTTCGCAATACCTTGATAAAACGCATCATGGATACCGACATTGCAGTGATTGAGCGTATTGGCAGTTCTCGCTTATTAGCCAGTTTGTCAAAAGACATTGACAGTATCCAACGTGCCTTTATGAATCTGCCGGGGTCGATACAAGGCGCTATTTTAGCTTTGGGTGCATCAGCATACCTTTGCTATTTGGCATGGGATTTGTTTTTGGTGGTGGTCGTGATGATAGCAACGATGATCATTGTTGGCAGACAACTGGTCAAACGAGTGTATCAACACTACCGCAAGGTGAGAAACCTAGAGGACAACCTATATCAAGACTTTGAGTCGATTATTCAGGGTCGCAAAGAGCTGTCACTCAACCGTCAGCGAGCCAAGCTGTTATATAACCAAGAGTTTAAAACCAATGCGTTTTATATCCGCAAGCACATCGTTATTGGCGATACCCTGCATTTTACTGCCTTAAACTGGGTTGATACCATGTTACTGGCTAGTATTGGGGTGGTGTTTTTTTTAGCCAATGTCATGGGTTGGGCAACCAATACCACCGCCACCACCTTTGCCGTCACCATACTGTTTTTAAAATCACCTTTGGTACAAAGCTTTAGCAGTATTCCAACCTTTCTAGAAGCGCATGTTAGCTTTAATAAAATTAAACAGCTTGGGCTTAATGAGCCACAGCCAGACTTTGCTGTACTCCCCACCTTCCAGCCTTGGCAAACGCTTGCATTTAACAACATCTGTTATCACTATCAAGATGAGGCAGGCAACATCAGCTTTGCTATTGGACCGATAGACTTCCGCCTACAAAGAGGGGAGGTGGTGTTTTTAATCGGAGGCAATGGCAGTGGTAAATCTACCTTTGCTAAGTTGTTAACGGGTCTTTATCGTCCGGCATCAGGTGAAATAACACTAGATGGACAGTTAATAGATGCTAATGACCCCACCCAATATGCCCACTATCGGCAACACTTCTCAGCCGTGTATACCGACTTGCACCTGTTTAAATCTTTGGTGGGTAAAGCAGATACGCTCAGCGAAGACGAGCAGGCATTAACCCAAGAGTGGCTAGAGATACTACAAATGCAGGATAAAATCCAGCTTGATGATAATCACAAAGTGCTAAACAAAGAGCTGTCACAAGGGCAACGCAAACGCTTGGCTCTACTGCTAGCAGTGGTCGAGCAGCGGGAGTTGTTGTTATTAGATGAATGGGCGGCTGACCAAGACCCACAGTTTCGGCGTATCTTTTATCATCAGATTATCCCGCGCTTAAAAGCGATGGGTAAAACTTTGATAGTCATCAGTCATGATGATCATTACTTTGAGCAGGCAGATAGATTGCTACAAATGAAAGACGGCAAGCTGATAGAGCTAACGGGAGATGAGAGACTGGCAGCAAGTCGTGATGCCATTGCTCAGTTAGGTTAAAAGTAATTTATAGTTGAATTAAATTTGTTTTAAATTTTATTTAAATGTAATTTAATGTAACAAATTCAATAGCATACAACTTTATTTACTTGACTTAACAAATACGAATAATTATCATAATCAAATTCTTTTTTATTACGCTATGTTACAAAAAGTCACTTAATATTTAGTTAAACAAGGACTATTCTTATGCACAGCACAGCACAGCACAGCACAGCACAGCACAGCACAGCACAGCACAGCACAGCACAGCTAACTTTACTCAATAAACTTGTCAAGCATGTCATGCAAGCCTCAGCATTGATGGCTTTAGCTACCACCAGCATGGCTTATGCTCAAGTACCTTCCTCACAACTCAATACGACTACTATTACCACTGATAGTGATGATCTGCCTACGGTCACACTACCTGCCGTTGTTATCGTTGCTCAGTCAGAATATGCCGACGGTCCAGTAAAAGGACTGGCTGCTAGTCGTGTCAGCTCTACCACAGGCACAGATGAATCCATTCTAAAATCTACCCAGTCGGTTTCTGTGGTTGGTCAGCAGGAGATAGAGACGATTGGTGCTAATAATCTTATTGATGCATTAGGATATTCTGCAGGAATTAACGAAAGAGCAACGGCAGATAGAACTAGTTCGTATTATATATCAAGAGGGTTTATGACTATTGGTACTTATAAAGATGGACAAAAATATCAGGCTAATGGATTTGATGGACAGCAAGAAATTTATGGGTTAGAGCGTATTGAAGCCGTAAAAGGTGCAGATTCTGTACTGAGTGGTACATTACCCCCTGGTGGAGTGATTAATGCTGTTAGTAAAAAGCCTTTTTTTGATAATGCTTATGAAGTCAATGCTGAAGTGGGTAGCTTTAACCGAAAACAAGTCTCTACTGATTTAAACCATAAAGTCAACGATGATGTAGCGGTACGTCTGGTTGGAGTTTATCGTGACAGTGATACCTTTGTTGACTTTGTACCTGATGATAGAACTTATATCGCTCCCTCATTGACTTGGCAACTCAGTGAGGATACAAAATTAACTCTACAAGCAGATTATCAGCATGATTTGACGGCTTATGTTTATGGCTTACCTGCTGATGGTACGCTACGTCCTGCTGCCAATGGTAAAAAAATTGCCCGTGATTTTAACCAAGGGGTTAAGGGTTTTAATAAATATGATAATAAACGCTATACCTTAGGTTATAACCTTAGACATCAAATCAATCCAAATCTTGAGGTGAGGAATAATTTAAGTTATATGAAAGCAGATAGAGATTTCCCTTCTGCATCTTATGATGAATTGGTCAATGGCTCTAATACAACATATACACGATCTGCTCAAAAAAGGCATGATAAGTCCAAGCAATTAACAGCAAATTTATCAGCCGTGTATGAGTGGGATATGAATAAAAATATCCACAATGTCTCTTTATTTGGTATTGATTATGCCAAACAAAATCACTCAACGGAGCGTTACAATGGTACAGCAAGTAGTATAGACTTTTTTAACCCTGACCATAGTAAAGATATGGTTGGTGATAAATTCACCCCATTTGCTTGGTCTCATATACAAGAAGCTGCACAAACTGGCGTTTTTGTACAAAATCAGGCGACAGTGAATGATAAATGGGTAGGGGTGTTAGGGCTTCGTCATGACAAAGCTAGCTTAGAGAAAAGAGCCTTCTTTAATCCCAGTCAAAAACAAGAAGGTGACTATAATGCTACCACAGGTCGAGTAGGTGTGGCATATCTGATGGATAATGGCATTGCTCCTTATGCTGGTATTAACCAGTCTTTTGAAGTACAGCTTGGTACAGATAGAAATGGTGACCTATTTAAACCCACTAGAGGCATTCAATATGAAGCTGGCGTTCGCTATCAACCACAAGGCAGTGATACCTTGTTAACAGGGTCTGTATATCGTATTGACCAAACTAATGTATTAGTAGCAGACCCCAATAATAAAGCAGGAGAAAGATTTCGGGCACAGTTAGGTGAGGTACGTTCGCAAGGGATTGAGCTAGAAGCAAAAACAGCAGTTAATGATAATCTTAACTTAATCGCTGCTTATGCGTATACCGATGCCCGAACCATTAAAAGTAGCCCTAGCACACCTCAGCTAGAAGGTAAAAGAACCGATAATGTACCATATAACAAGTTCTCTTTATGGGGCGATTATCGCTTTGCGGACTTTGGACTGCCACAGCTAAAAGTTGGGGCTGGTGTGCGTTATATAGGCAGTACGTTGGGGCAAAGAGGAAAGGCTGATCTACCTAGCTATACTTTAGTTGATGCGATGGCAAACTATAAAGTTAATGATAACTGGCTATTGTCACTAAATGTTAAGAATTTACTAGATAAAGAATATGTGACTTGTACGTATGACTGCTTTTATGGTGAGCCACGTAATATCGTTGGTAAAGTCACTTATAAGTGGTAAGTATTAAATACATGTAGATAAAGTAAAAAAGGCAAATAGAACGGTTCTATTTGCCTTTTTTATGCAGCTTTTATTGGCATCTGGATAGTTTGTTATGAAATTTGCTAAACATAGAAAACGGGGCGTTATGCTACTGTCCATCGCATTTATTATGGTCATTAGCATTTATTTACATTGGTCACATTATCAAAAAGTGGAACAACTAGACAACACTAAGCAGCTAAAGGTATTTACACCTGATTGGGGAGTGGGTGCTACTTTGGTTGCAATGTCACATCCACCCATTGCTATTGGTGATAAGAAAAAATACCCTACTTGGGTAGATAATCCTAAGCTACCTAAGCAGATGGTGGATTTAGGTACTCGAGGACAACCCAATGTAGAGCTATTAGCACAGCTGCACCCCAATTTAATTCTAGATACTTTTTATTATAAAGAAAATCGTGCTGTCTATGATCCTAGTATTCCTGTTTATGATATTGATTTTGGTATTGAAGACAACAAAGCAGGGCAAGAAAAAACATGGACACCTTTTATCAAAGCCACCCAAAAAATTGGCATGCTACTAAATAATCCACAGCAAGCCCAACATTATATTGATAATAGTAAACAGCGTATTATTAAGGCAGGAAAAATAGTACGTCAGCATATTGGTAATAAAAAAGTCTTAGTGGTCAGCTTTTGGGATGCCCGACAACTAGATATAAAAACTAAAAATAGTCATACCACCTTAGCGCTTAAAACAATGGGGTTAAATATACTTGATATTGATGGTGGTACTCGTTGGGGTGTGACTTCCGTACCCATGCACATTTTGTTTGAATTACCTGATGATATTTGTTTAATCATTGAGGAGCCAATACCTGAAATGGTTAAATATGACTTTGCTCATAGCCCACTATGGCAACATACACCATTTTTTCGCCCTGATGCCTGTGTTTATACCATTGACCCAGTATGGTCAAATGGTGGGATTGAGGTTTTAGTCACCTTTGCCGAAAACCTAGAAAAAGCTGTCACCAGCCAACAGCAAAATGAGTTTAGCAATAAGTACGCCACCCAAAATAGTAGCAACAGCAGTAGCAAAAAAGGAGGCGAGTAATGAATACACGTCTACTCAAACATAGCTTACCAGTTGCATTCTTTACACTGGCGACCCTTATCTCATTTGCTTATCTAATCCAAATAAAATGGCAACTTCCTTTAAGTGAGCTTTTATTATCTCCAAGTAAACTAAGCCCTGAGGCTATGATTACTCAGCTGATTTTATTAGCACAATCAGGCATGGCATTTTTTTGTGGTGGACTGCTTGCTGTAGTCAGTATCCTACTGCAACAAGTGGTGAGAAATAACCTAGCATCTGATAGTACCCTTGCCGTGGGTAGTGGTGCTTTAGTCACCATGGTTATGGCGATGCTATTTTTCCCAAGCCTAGCCATCTATGGTAGCTTTTGGGTCGCCTTTGTTGGTGCTATGTTATCGCTTGGATTAGTATTGCTCATTGCCCTGCCAAGCAAACTCGACCCCTTAGTATTAATCCTAGCAGGCTTTGTGGTCAGTATCTTAGCAAATGCCGTTATTAACGTACTCATGCTATTTGATACTGAGTATTTTGCTAGATTAACCCTATGGAGTAGTGGCTTACTGTATCAAATCCGCTGGCAACCTCTACAACACTTGACTATCGCAAGCCTAATTGCTTTGCCAGTATTAATGCTACTGCATAAACCCTTAATGCTGATGTCACTTGACGATGAACAAGCCACCCGACTGGGATTGCCTGTGCAGTGGCTACGCATTGGCGTATTTATCCTATGTGCTGTCCTTACGGCATTGGTGGTGAGTAATGTCGGACTAATTGGCTTTGTTGGCTTGGGTGCTGCCACCATGGTCAACGCCATGCAAGTACGTCATATCCGTCAGCGTCTTTTGCTAGGGTTTTTACTTGGTGGCTTACTACTATGGCTGACTAACAACCTAATTAACATCTTAACCCATTATGTCACCCTGCCATTTCCACTACCTGCTGGTACATTTACTGGTATGCTTGGTGCGCCACTGATTATCTGGCTTATCCTGAAACAACGCAAACAACCAGCAGGTGATGATGCCTATAACATTGAATTAAAACGCCAAGATATTGACTGGTGGTTATATATTGTGCCGTTGGTGTTTTTATTTGGTTACTTTTTAGTCTTTGTGCAAACCGCTCAAGGTTGGCAGTTCTCATTTAATCTTGACTATATCATGCAGTTTCGCTTTGGACGTAGCCTAGGTGCTGCGGCAACGGGTGTTATCTTAGCCATTGCAGGCGTTATCTTACAGCAGATGACCCGTAACCCAATGGCAAGCCCTGACGTACTCGGTATTAGCTCAACTGCGTCTATTACCATGGTACTAGCATTTATGTTTATCCCTAATCTACCTACTTTAGGTGTGTTGGGATTTGGGGTGTTGGGTAGTGCTGTTACCTTGATGATTATTCTTTGGCTATCAAGCAAAGTACATAGTAGCTATCTACTCTTAATTGGTATTGCCATCGGTGCATTTACCACTGCCTTTAATGTCATTATTGGCTTTAGCCAAGACCCAAGACTACAAGCCATATTAAGTTGGTTATCAGGTACGACTTATCATATCTTGCCACAGATTGCTTATATCTTACTGGCATTAGCCATTATCTCTTATCTGGTCAGCTTAATCACCATCAAGCCGATTAAGCTACTTAGCCTAACTGAACCTGTGGCACGTGGATTGGGACTGCCCATTAAATCAGCGCAAGCAGGACTATTAATATTTGTCGCTGTACTCAGCACCATTAGTACAGTCACCGTTGGGCCTTTAAGCTTTATTGGTTTGATGACACCGCAACTGGCTCGTTCGTTTGGGGCAGTACAGATAGAAAAGCAGTTGCCATTAGCCGCCTTGCTTGGGGCGATGATTATGCTGGTAGCGGATTGGGTAGGGCGTTATGCGATATTTCCTTATGAGATACCCGCAGGTATCTTGGCATCGGTACTTGGTGGGGCGTATTTCTTGGTGATGATGCGTAAGTTTAGGTAGATGGTTTATTAAAGTTAATTTGGTAATCAGAAACAATTAATAAAGGAGGCAAGCAATGGATATTTTAGCAAGCATTAGTAAGGCTAAGAAACTTGCAGTAGAGGCTGGTAACAGAGTCTTTTTTACCAGCTTTGATGGTCAGCAGCGTACACCACTGACAGGTGATGATGCCCTATCTAAAGCAGATCTGTTCGACTTTATCCATACTTACTGCCGTCGTGATTTGGATAATATCCTGCAAGTCTTTACTGATGTGCGTAGCCATAAGCAAGCCTTACCTGTGGTTGCAGAAATCTATCAACAAGGGCTATTAATACAATATATTCCTGCTGATGTGGTTCTCGATGATGCCATATTTAAAGCAAGTTCAAAATCAGTACAAGATAACAATGAGGCTATTAATAAAGATAACAGCGTATCAGTAGAGAACATCAAACAACACCCAAGCAGTCAAACGGTTTTTGTGCCGTTTCGTATCCAAGATGCCTCAATTGATGAACGCTTTTATTATTTATATTATGAAGCACTGATTAGACTTGGAAAAATAGAGGAAGTACGACCAGATAAAGCCACACGGCATTATTTTGCAGTCACTGATACTCAGTTTGTCACCCCAAACATGCTACGTCTATATCTAAAAAGTGACGTGACACTACCAGATGATGATGCAGGATTTGCTTACCGCTTTATATTGACCACATTAAATAAAAAAGGTGATGAACAAAAGATTGACTTTAATATTCGCAAGTTACCCATGCAAGTCTGGCAACAGCTAGAGCCTAAAGTTAAACAACTGCCTTTTGGTACACGGCTGATTAATACTGCCAAAAAGCAAGGCTCAATCTTATTCTTTGAAGTATTAAAGCGTCTGCCAGAGGCACAGCGAGAAAAACTTGAATCAACAGCCACAGGTGGTGATGAAGGACGTTATTACACACTGCGTCAGCTTAAGGCGAATACAGATGCCTATTTAGGTGAAGTAGATATTTATATTCATGAAGGCAGCCCGGGTAGTGAGTGGGCAAAATCACTCAAAGCAGGTGATATTATCTATGCTGATAATGATTACACAGAGACCATCAAGAATATGACCATCGGTCAGCCACTACTTATCTGTGATGAAACGTCAATGCCTTCTGTGACTGCGGTGTTAGAGCGTTGGCATAGTGATGTAATCCCTATTGTGATTAGCATTACTAATGATGATGCTGACTTTAGTTATTTTGATGAGATGTTATTACCTGAAGTATTGCAGGATAAGCTAAATATTATCTATATCAATACTAGCGAGACTGATAACTTGGCACAAGCGGTGATTGAGCAAATCAAAGCTCAAGATAAACAGATTGACTGTGCTTGGGGAGCGATTGGTAAGGCTGATTTCAAGCCAATCAAGGCATATCTACGTGAAGAACATGGACTAAAGGGTAAGATTAATCGGATACGGGCGTATTGGGTTTGAGGTGGAGGGTTGTTTGGATTTGATGGTTTTTAATGCTTTGTTAAATTTAAGATAGTACTGTTACATGGAAGATGTGTGAAGGTGTAACTACTCTTATAAAAGCAGGTACTGCGAGTGAGTTGGATTTTGTGCCAGTTTTGTATTGAACCTGTTTGGGAGTTTCGTTACATCAGTATTAGAACGGGTATTTATAGCGCTGGTTTGCTGTACAACCATACAAATTTAGTCAGCCAGTGCTTTTATTTTTAAATAACTTAAATTATATATTGGCAAATCAGGTGTAAAAATATAAAAGAGAAAAACTGGGTTATCCAAAAAATAAAAACAAATATTAAGATGATTTTTTTAGGAGCAAGTATTATAGAGAGTATAGATACTATAAAAAAAATAAGAAACAATATTGGGTATAATAATTCGAAGCTCATTGCACTACATTTGTTATTGACCATAAAAAAATATAGTCTAATAAACAATAATTACAAAATAAACCAGTTACAGTTATGGTTAATAGTAAAAATTTAATCATTGCTATCTTATGCTCATACCTTTGATTTTTATTGCTAGATTGATGCTTCTTTCGTTACCTAATCTCCCTGAAGATGCATAATAAAAAAGCCTGATGCCTTGTTCGTAAGTATCTTGTTGTGTTTTTAAAGTAAAGGCAGATTTGATGGTTTCCCAATCAGTCATACTTGCATATATATTGTTCATAATTTCTCATTTTCTCAATAGTTGTCGGATTATTATGACTATACGCATACAAATTCAGATTAACCAGATTAAATACTCCACCTTGGCTACCTTCGCCATCCAAATAACTGCCTAAAATAGGATCAGGACTCTGCCAAACCTGCGTTCTTTCACTCGAGCACAGCTCTTGTCTTGCGTCGGGGCGACTGTCTCCCAGACCTTTGCTTATCCTCGCTCAGGCTGACTACCAAACATTGGGGTTATCCATGAGGTTACGGGTACGTTTAGTATTAAAGTAGACGTCATAGGCGTTGACTTTAAGCTGTGACAGTCTTCTGCGGGTGTCGTAGTCATAGTTCACTCGAGAACAACTCTCGCCTTGCACTCGGGCAAAGCAGTACTTTGCTAATTCCTCGCTTAGGTGGTGTTGTTACCATGCCACTGGAATACTCTCTGTTCAAATTTATCGTAGCCGAGCTGTTTGATGTAGTCGTAGTTATGTCCTTTTTTACTTCCATAATGTTAACCAAGGATAAACCTAGTCTCTTGTTTTTCAATCAGAGATAAATTCAACCCAAGGATTCTTTTTATCTTGTGATAGCTTTATTGAAAGTTTGCTAATAATCTGCATTAAGCTCTCAACAATATATTTAGATACATCTCTTTGAATAATCAAGCAATTATACTTTTCAGAACTTGTACCAGATATATCTTCCTCAAAAAACTCTTCTATACGAAAAAAGTCATCAAATTGAAATTGAAGAAATATAATTTTACCCCGATACTCATAGTAAAATTCATAATTTTTAATCTGGTTGATGATGGGATTAGTAAATATATTAACTAAATTATAATTTATAAGTAAAACAACACTTAAAATGTTGTGTAAGCAAAGATAATCCAGTTCAACTTCTAAGAGATTTGATTGAATATTGTATCTAAATCTTTCATTCATAATTCCAGTAGGAAGTATTGATATAAAACTTGTATTATCTTCATATACAAACCCAGCAACAATCGCTATCAAACTAAGGTTATCACTATGGTTTATTGCATAATCTGTTACTGTGTACGAACCCAACCATCTTTTAACTTTCATTATGGACACCTGACTGTAATCGTATCGCTAGCCATAATCATTCCTGAATTCCTTAGTAATTTTTGTGCTTGATTATAGCCTGAAGCTCCAGTAATCGTTGGAGTGACATTAGATAAACCTGCCTGTCTAGCCACATATAAGGTTCTATTGTTTAACGTCACATAACTTCCATTCATTTCATGTACAGAAATATGCAGTCCATCAGGGAGCCTCCCCAGTCGTCGTGCCTCATCGACTGCCTCACTAATTGGTCTACCTCTCCATTTTTCTGGAACGTCTGTTGTATTTTGGAAGTTTGGGCTAATAGAGTCTTGTGTATAAAGAATATCATTAGGATTAACATTGTGTACTAATACTGATACGTTATTATCTATAATAAAGTAGGTATGCTTATCATCAACAGTAAAATTATATGTTCTGGTATCCTCAACTTTTTGGTGGTGTATAAAAAAGTCTGTTGATTAAAATTTAAACAATCCTTGAAGCCTTGAACGCCCTGTAGGAACAGATAACGTAGCATAGACTCCTTATTGACTTTTATTGCCAGCATACTTTTTAGAACACCACCTAATTAATTATAAACTCCTCTGTACTAAAATCAGCACAATAATAACTTCCCTTATAGGGAATCTCTTTCAATTTAGATTTATTTGCAAGCTTATATGCTTCTTGAGTATTTTTTAACATCAAATCTACATCGTCACTTAAACTCTTACGTATAAAATAATCACCATTTTCGTCGATTTTAAAATCTGTATGTAATTTAGCATAAGTTATTAAAAAACATATTTTATACTTTGGATCAATTTTTTCATAAACTTGCCGGTCATAATTGGAAGAAAATTTAACTGACATAAGAGGAACATAACTAAATTTTTTTATCGTATAAATAAAATAAAGCTATTGCAACTAATAAAGTTAAAACACAGGCTATAAATAAATTTCTATTTAAAATCAGCATTTTTCCATGTCCCTTTTTCATTATCATATATTCCCTTAAAACTTCCACTCCACTGAGATTTTATATTAAAATCTGATGCGAATCCCTGCTCCACTAAATACCTAGCTTCATCATCTCTAAAATAATCAGGATTAAACACACCAATGGGAGTACTTTTGCCTTCATCCCAATTATACAAGTCCTCCCAAGTGTGAATTATTGTTCCTGATACATTAGTATAGCGTCCAATCCTAGTAGCCACAAAATTACCAGTTGTTGTTAGCGAACTACCGCCTGAACCAAAATAAAGGTTTGGGTTAACAAACCTACTGGGTTTAATAGATGCTGTAAAGTACTCAGAGAAATTCTTCGTTTCATTATCCCTCACTTGGCTACCCTCTCCATCCAAATAACTGCCTAGGATAGGATCAGGACTCTGCCAAACCTGCGTTCTTTCACTCGAGCATAGCTCTCGTCTTGCGTCGGGGCGACTGTCTCCCAGACACTCGCTTTATCCCTCCTCACATAATATCTAGCACTGAAGTAGTATAAGCCAGTCTCTTTATCCAGCTCCTTACCAGTAAACTTATAATCAGTACCAAATGCCCCTGATTGGTCTACCCATGTTGCTCGGGCATAGCCCTGTGCTTTGCGCTTCGGGCAACCGTTCCCCAAACGGTTGCTTTTCCTCGCTCACACTTGGGAAATAAGCAAAGAACTCATGTACCTCACCATTGTCATCGGTCAGATAGCTTGAGCTACCGATATGATTACTCGAGCATAGCTCTTGTCTTGCGCTCGGGTGAGTGTGCCCCACACACTCACTTCTTCCTCGCTCAGATGATAGAAGTATTGTTGCCCTTCATAGTCGATGCCTCTTGGGTCTTCGGCATTGCTATGATCGCCTAAATCTATTTTAATTTTGTTAGGTTGGTAGCTTAGAATACCATGACTGCGATTACCTTTCATGGCACATGTAAAGCAGGGGTTTGCCTGTCCAATTACTCTTTAGAGATGGAAAGGAAACTAAAGATAGATGTGTCGTTAGCAATACAAGTAAGTGAGGTAGTTGTTAAATAGCTGAGCAGAATACCCAGCCTACGCTTGCTTTCTCATCAATATTATGAATATTAGTAATTGTCGATATACCAATGGCAGTATACATATTGCTATGGGATATTTGTAATAGTGTAGAATCCTTGAAGTATTTCCATTGGGTATAGAAGGAAAAACATTTGTAACGGTATAATCAATACTCGAACGATAGTTATCTGAATAATTATTTCATACTTACTTTTTTAAAATCACTTGCTATTTCAAATATACTTTCAGTATTTGATATATTAACTATTTTCTCCGGAATGACTTCACTTCCTACAAAATAATTCACTAAGTGGTAACTTGAGAGTCCATTACTCCAGAAATAAATATAGCCACCAAATTCATCACTATTAAATTGAAATCCTATTAAATTGCCAAAGTTATCATCATATCCATCAACATAATCTATTTCCATAGTTTTGCCAAATAATGATATTATATTATCTAAAAACCACTGTTTTAAATAATTTTCGCTAAAAACCATAGTTATATCCCAATAATAAAACAACCTGATAAGCCAAATAGATAATAAGAAAAGTTATCATTATAACCTAACTCGAATTCCTACATATAGAGCAACACCTACTGTCGCCATTGGATAATTACCTTGCTCCCAATCTGAGCTTGTCTGCTCGGCAATCATTCTTTGGTTTGCTAACTGATCAGAGACACAATCAACTCCAGATTCAGTGGAAGCTGTACATTTCCCATCCGGATCAACCAAATTAACCGGATTATTACCTACATAACCATACAGATTGAGATTAACCGGATTGAATACTCCGCCTTGGCTACCCTCTCCATCCAAATAACTGCCTAGGATAGGATCAGGACTCTGCCAAACCTGTGTTCTTTCACTTGAGCATAGCTCTCGTCTTGCGTCGGGGCGACTGTCTCCCAGACACTCGCTTTACCCCTCCTCACATAATATCTAGCACCGAAGTAGTATAAGCCTGTCTCCTTACCAGTAAACTTATAATCAGTGCCAAATGCCCCTGATTGGTCTACCCATGTTGCTCGAGCATAGCCCTGTGCCTTGCGCTTCGGGCAACCGTTCCCCAAACGGTTGCTTTTCCTCGCTCACACTTGGGAAATAAGCAAAGAACTCATGTACCTCACCATTTGCATTAGTCAAATAGCTTGAACTACCGATATGATTACTCGAGCATAGCTCTCCCCTTGCGCTCGGGTGAGTGTGCCCCACACACTCACTTCTTCCTCGCTCAGATGATAGAAGTATTGTTGTCCTTCATAATCAATGCCTCTTGGGTCTTCGGCATTGCTATGATCACCTAAGTCTATTTTAATTTTGTTAGGTCGGTAGCTTAAAATACCATGACTGCGCTCTTTGACTAAGGCATTGTAGTGGTTGTTAATTTGTGCTTGCTCTGTGTCAATGTCTGGTAAGGCACTGATACCAGCAGGCTCTTGTTGTTTGGACTGATTACCAAACATTGGGGTCTCAAGAGATTTACCTATTTTACTAGCGATGCGTTGTCCGTCAGCAAAGTAGTGAAAAATTGGCACAAGATGCCGCTTTTGGTAGTAAATACGCTAAAGCAGGCGAAAACGCCGCCGCTTTTGAGCAACGTATTAGGCAAGAATTAAACAGCCCAGCTACGCAAAGTAAGTGGGCTGGGGATTTGGCAAGGGTGGGGTTTGGGTGAAATGCTATACCCACGTTTAATTGTTATTAAATACGTTAACTATATTAGAATACTTATACTTGCATAGGTATTCTACAAACTTTCACATATTGCTTATAAAAATAAATAAAAAAGGACTTTTATAACAGGTTTATTCTATTTACTTTTGAAGTTATTATACTGCTTCCGCATATCTAACTCAAATTGCACCTTTCCAAGAAATAGTTTCATAAAGTTATCGGCGGTCTTAAAATAATTATCTTCACCTTCGGTAATATAAAACATTGTCGTCCCATTTCCTGATTTGAAAAAGAAATCAGCTACATAACCTTGATGTAACATAACACAAAAAACGTTTTTCTCATCTATATCAATTTTATTATATTTAAAAATATCTATTAATCCTTCTTGAATATCATCAAGCTCATAATAAGTCAAGTCCGTACCAGCCATAAAATTTCCAGGATTTGTTCCCATTTCTCTAAGAAAATTTTTATAATCTTCTGGAAATTCGACATTAAACTTTTTTTGAAGATCATTAATTTGTTTTTCATTACATCCTGATATATTGCGTGTATCAAAACATCTTGGATATTGAGCAAGAATCTCTATAAACATACGATCGACCTTATTAATTAAATTAATTTCCTATAAAGAATAATAAATAACTTTAAAGCTTGAGCTTTAAAAGCTTATACTTAAAAAATAGTCTACCTTAACTATTTTTAGTTAGGATGGACTATAGTTAATTTCTTGGCGGAACACCATATTCTATCTTTAATTGAACATTGGGATGCCTTTCACTGAATTGCCTAACTACATTTACACACGATTGGCATGGTGTTCGTTCTGAATATATACTCCCAGAACTATTACGATTAATTCTAGACGAAATATGTTCTAATAGTTTCACTTCTGAATCAAAGCGCCTTGTATTTTTACTATTTGGGTTTGTAGGAAAGGTTCCGAACCTCCTATTTACTGGGTTTGGTATAGTACCAGGATGTTGATGTTCTCCGCTGGCTGCTACATAGGTACCTCTAGCTCCACCGATTCTTACATTAGCATAGGCGATATTTTTAGTCCGTCCAATATTTAAAGAGTTTCGGTAATAGTTAATGGTATTTAACCCTCCAGGGTTCAAATTATAGCTTATTCTATTGCCTATTTCCCTTTGGTATCTCTTTAAATCTCTTTCTATAAATGTCACATCACGATGAGTATATCTAGGTCCATTTATCGGTGAAACATTTGAATAGGTATAGTTTGGATCATATCTTCTTATCCTATTTTGTATTCCTTGAACTCGAGCACTGTGCACTATAGAGTTCGATGAGGGAGAATTGCCAATTCGATTTGGCGGTCTTCTAGAGTTTCCGTCTGGATCAACCAAATTAACAGGATTGTTACCAGTATAGCTATACAAATTCAGATTTACTGGAGCATAAACCCCTCCCATTCCCGGTAGCTTACTTGGGTCAGCATTAATACCACCTAAATAATCACTCAAAATAGGATCAGGACTCTGCCACACCTGCGTTCTTTCACTCGAGCATAGCTCTTGTCTTGCGTCGGGGCGACTGTCTCCCAGACACTCGCTTTACCCCTCCTCACATAATATCTAGCACTGAAGTAGTATAAGCCAGTCTCTTTATCCAGCTCCTTACCAGTAAACTTATAATCAGTACCAAATGCCCCTGATTGGTCTACCCATGTTGCTCGGGCAAAGCAGTACTTTGCTAATTCCCCGCTCAGGTGGTGTTGTTACCATGCCACTGGAATACTCGCTGTTCAAATTTATCGTAGCCAAGCTGTTTGATGTAGTCGTAGTTATGTCCTTTTTTGTAGCCGACCATGTTGTTAAGTTTGCCACCTGCGTTGTAGTGGTAGCTGACTATATAAAGCTAGCACAAGATGGATGCTACTTTTGAGTAGCGTATTAGGCAGGAATTGGTCAACCGGAAATCAACAACGATGGCCGATTTAAGGCGGGTTGGGCTTAAATGAGGAGATTGTTTGTATTGAAATAAGGGTAGTGTCTCAGATACTCACTTTGTCATTCCTGAGACTGTATTTTTAAGAGCATTCTAATAAGTTTCATTTTCTAAATTTCACTATACTATATATATATTTAAGTAGTAAATAAATAAATAAAAAAACTATAAAAGAAACAATAAAACTAGAAGATATAAAAAATAATATATAGCCAAAATCTATATTTCCTGTCTCAAAGTTGTAAAACTCTCCTTGATTATTATTTTTAATACCTATATATAGAAAAGTTAGAGATATAATAAAACTCATTGATACCAAGCCTAATATAATATTTCTATTCATCTTCCTTCTCCCAAACTCTATTGGAGTAAATTCTGGCTACTCTAGCACCATATTCACTAACTTGTGTAGCATTAACATTATTATATAGAGTAGCAATTTGAGCTATGTTTCCATCAGGGATATTAGCTTTAATTGAGGCTAGCATTTTTGTCCCTGCAAAAATATTGTGATGTGGGTTTTCTAAATATTCTCGACTACCGAAAGAATCTCCCCAATAGCTTACATTAATATTCATAGGTAGAATGGATTTGTTCGGACGTATTAAACCTGTAACTTTATCATAATACCCATGTGTAGTTTCCATGTACATAATTGCTCGAATAAGATCAGGGTCTAATTTATAGACACTGGCAGCTTGCTCAATAGTACTATTATAATCAAGTACTGGTGAGAATGAAGCAATCTCATACCAAGGTTCTAATCCTCGATAACCAGCACCTTGAGATACTATGAAGTTACAGCCCCCTCCATTCAATACACACTGCTTATTTGACATACCGTTGTTATTATTTCTTGGTGTATTGCTTAGGGAAGCATACGATAAACCAGCAGCTCTTTCAGCTCTTTCTATACTAGAGTCATAATATGTTGACTCTTTCCCATCCAAATCAACCACATTAACAGGATTATTATGACTATAAGCGTATAAATTCAAATTAGGTGGATTATAAACCCCTCCCATTCCCGGTAGCTTACTTGGGTTAGTCTTAATACCACCTAAATAATCACTCAAAATAGGATCAGGACTCTGCCAAACCTGCGTTCTTGGGTCATAGTAACGTGCATCGAAGTAGTATAAGCCAGTCTCTTTATCCAGCTCCTTACCAGTAAACTTATAATCAGTACCAAATGCCCCTGATTGGTCTACCCATGTTGCTCGAGCATAGCCCTGTGCCTTGCGCTTCGGGCAACCGTTTCCCAAACGGTTGCTTTTCCTCGCTCACACTTGGGAAATAAGCAAAGAACTCATGTGCTTCTCCATTATCATCGGTGAGATAGCTTGAGCTACCAATATGATTACTCGAGCATAGCTCTCCCCTTGCGCTCGGGTGAGTGTGCCCCACACACTCACTTCTTCCTCGCTCAGATGATAGAAGTATTGTTGCCCTTCATAATCAATGCCTCTTGGGTCTTCGGCATTGCTATGATCACCTAAGTCTATTTTAATTTTGTTAGGTTGGTAGCTTAAAATACCATGACTGCGCTCTTTGGCTAAGGCATTGTAGTGGTTGTTAATTTGTGCTTGCTCTGTGTCAATGTCTGGTAGGGCACTGATACCAGCAGGCTCTTGTTGTTTGGGCTGATTACCAAACATTGGGGTCTCAAGAGATTTACCTATTTGGTGGTGTTTCAAAAAGTATGCTGATGAACATGACCATCGTTAATATAAAAGAACAGCATATCAAAAGTTTTAAAATGATTATCGAGCTTTTTAGAGAAGCCACAAGTTTTTCTGAAAGCTCGTCGTAATCTTTGTCTTATTCGACAGTTATTACCTTCGATACCTACGGTATGCTGCTTACCAATTCTTTTATTATCAGCCTTGAATGCAGTAATAAAACTATCCCAGTTATCCATAGCAATAGACTCATAACTAACTTTAAGCCGTTTAAGACGTTCTCTTAACTTCTTCGCAGTCTTTAGGTCACGTTTACCCCACACATAAGCAACTATTTCACCTGTATGACGGTCATAGGCATAGATAAGCCAGACTTTACGTTTCTTCTTACCAACATAGGTCCAAAACTCATCAACTTCTAGTCTTTGGTAATATTGATGTTTGGGTTCTAGCTGATAAGCCCAGCCTTGTATAGTGCTGAGTACTTTACCAATGCTAACCGAAGTTGTTTCAGCAATATCTCTAATTCCACAGCCTCTGACTAGCATGAGCCGTATTCTACTTTCAACAGTTGAATGACAGCCTTGGTAGCTTAAAGCATGGTCTCCAATGAATTGTCGTTTACAGTCTTTACACTGGTAGTTTTGCTTACCATAGCTTTTTTTACCATTTTTCTTTAGACTTGTACTGTGACAGTCGGGGCAGTTTAGTTCTATTTGTGTCTTCATAACCTCAAATATAACATCTGCTTCGGCTGTCACCACTCCTTCATCCCTTCAGCATACTTTTTGAAACACCACCAAAATTTAATCAATATCGATATTGTATATCCACAATAAAGGCTATCACTCTAGAATTAAATCAATATTTGGTGTATCCTTTTTTTCAAATATGGCATTCAATCCTTCGTAAGCAGTTTCACCCAACTTAGTTAAGTAGCCATCATAAGCTCCATACATTCTTCCACTCTCAGAAATCATCACTTCTAAAAGATAATTATCATAAGCACCTACAAGGCACATCTGCTCACCAATAGTTAAAGCATAAACATCATTTGCCCAGCCTGAGTATACTGTTTTTGCAATATAATCAATGTCGAAGGATACGTAACAATATTTTTCATCTTTAGATTCGAATGATAAACCTCCAAACTCTTTCAGAAACAACTCTGCTTTATCATTCAATATAAATTTTTCTTGATTAAGAGTAGCTCTGATTTTATCAATTTTGATCTCTCTAGATGGAAACCAACCCATCTTAGTTAGAATTTCTTCTGTAACTTTACTCAACATTAATAATTCTCATGTATAACAAATAATAAAAATATGTATGCAGAAATATATACTTTATAAAAAAATTATATGAATGACTTAAAACAAAATACGCACTAAATAAGCAAAGATATAGAAATTGTACTGCTAACGATTTCTTTAGATATCATTAGCTATATATAGTTACTTAATCACTAGTTGCCCTCCCCCCATCTGTAGTTACTCGACAATTAGCACATCTTGGAAAAGGCTCATCAGTTTTAACAATCACAGTATGTACCTCTAGATTGCTTATAATCGAACCATTATTCAGTGCATTATTTACTGCATTAAATTCAGCACAGTTATCGACATTCGGGCATCCAGTTAAACTTTTATTAGGCATTCTACTTCGTAATAAAGGATGAATATTTTGTGACCTTACAGACCAACCACTAATACCATAGTAGCTTTGTCCAGTTGTTAAGTCCACTGCTACACTAGCAGCCCTAGGTTGTGATTTACCTTTACCTCTAAAACTAGAGTTTCTAAGATTATTAGCAAAAGCTCTAGCAAGATTCCCAGCAGTTCCAGAGTAAATTGAAGCACCAGAAATACTGACAGCCCTAGCTCTAGGTGGGGAAGCTTTAGCACCTAAACCTAGCATTAATAATGAAATACCACTATTACGTGCTTGCTCATAATTACCATCCCTTAGTCCCGCTGCCATATTATAGCTTTCAAAAGGGGTATTAGCAGTATCTGTTCCAAAAGTTAATGCATTTTGTGCTGCAGCTTTAGTTATATACCATGAGGACAATGAACTGTTACCAGCAGCAAGAGCCATTTTAGCTAGTTCAGTATTATTTAGTGACATTCTTTTCAATCCATCACCTAAATCTACCCTACTACTTTCAAATACATCTTCTCCATCCGGATCAACCAAATTAACCGGATTATTATGCGTATATGCATACAGGTTCAGATTAGGCGGATTATAAACTCCTCCCATACCCCGCTCGCCATCCAAATAACTGCCTAAAATAGGATCAGGACTCTGCCAAACTTGCGTTCTTGGGTCATAGTATCTAGCGCCGAAGTAGTATAAACCAGTCTCTTTATCCAGCTCCTTACCAGTAAACTTATAATCAGTACCAAATGCCCCTGATTGGTCTACCCATGTTGCTCGAGCATAGCCCTGTGCCTTGCGCTTCGGGCAACCGTTCCCCAAACGGTTGCTTTTCCTCGCTCACACTTGGGAAATAAGCAAAGAACTCATGTACCTCACCATTTGCATTAGTCAAATAGCTTGAACTACCGATATGATTACTCGAGCATAGCTCTCCCCTTGTGCTCGGGTGAGTGTGCCCCACACACTCACTTCTTCCTCGCTCAGATGATAGAAGTATTGTTGTCCTTCATAATCAATGCCTCTTGGGTCTTCGGTATCGCTATGATCACCTAAGTCTATTTTAATTTTGTTAGGTTGGTAGCTTAAAATACCATGACTGCGCTCTTTGACTAACTTATCATAATGGTTGTTAACTTGAGCCTGATCCATATCAATATCGGGTAGGGCACTGATACCAGCAGGCTCTTGTTTTGCACTCGAGCATAGCTCTCGTCTTGCGCTTCGGGCAAAGGTCTCCCAGACCTTTGCTTATCCTCGCTCAGGCTGACTACCAAACATTGGTGTTTCTAAAGCATTACCAATCTTACTAGCAATCCGTTGACCATCAGCAAAGTAATGTTTACTAAAGCCAGTACCACTGATGACAGTTGAGTCCCACTACGGGCATAGCCCTTCGTCTTGCGTCGCTAAAAAGGTCTCCCAGACCTTTGCTTATCCTCGCTCAGGCTGACTACCAAACATTGGTGTTTCTAAAGCATTACCAATCTTACTAGCAATCCGTTGACCATCAGCAAAGTAATGTTTACTAAAGCCAGTACCACTGATGACAGTTGAGTCCCACTACGGGCATAGCCCTTCGTCTTGCGTCGCTAAAAAGGTCTCCCAGACCTTTTCTTAACGCTCCTCAGGATAAAGCTTATTATTTTTGATACTACGATTACCCTTAGCATCATAATAATAATGCTGACTGACCAACCCCTGACTAATCTTAGTTAGATTACCATAAGCATCCCAGTGTAGTTTGCGAGTTGGAGTTTGTACGCCCCATTTGCCTTCACGTACGGTGTCGCTATGGCGTCCGTTGGCGTCATAAATGTATTGCTGAGTTGCTTCGTTATCGCTTGTGATGCTGCTAACGGCATGTGGTTGCTTATCACTATAATCATATAAATGACTATAAGTGGTCGCATTCACATTGCGCCAATTATTGATGATTTTTCCAGTAGTTTGGTGGCTTTGCTCTTTGCTTTACTCAAGCATAGCTTTCCGTCTTGCGCTTCGGGCGAGTGTGCCCCACACACTCGCTTATCCTCGCTCATGTTATGGATATCATCATACTGCATATTAACCATGTAGCGGTCTTTACGGTTTTTGGCCTCATAGTCTCCTGATGCTCCGATAAGTTGGTATATCTCATCGTAGTCAAAGGTTTGGCTAACTCTGCCGCCCAGTTGGTTTAGGCGTGTGGGCAGTGGTGCTTGGTTTTGTATTGCTAGGATGTTGGTAGTCATAGTAGCTGGTGGTGTTGTTACCGTGCCACTGGAATACTCGCTGTTCAAATTTGTCGTAGCCGAGCTGTTTGATGTAGTCGTAGTTATGTCCTTTTTTGTAGCCGACCATGTTGTTAAGTTTGCCACCTGCGTTGTAGTGGTAGCTGACGATTTCTCCATCTGGTAATAATAAATTTGTTTTCTGTAAATTACAGGTATAGTACTTCTTTATTTATATAAGAAATAATTTCCAGATTAATTTTCCTATATTAATTATATATATTATTCCCAAACACTTCCCTATAAATTTTAACTATCTGAAGAATGTTATAGAAAATATAAAATCCATTAATTATAACAATGAATATTGAGAATAAAACCGTATTTTTATAATAAATATACCACTGGTTATCTGGGATGTTGCTTATCAACAAGAGTCCAGATATTTTGCAATATTCTTTTTCTTTTATTTTGTTTGTTTTCTCAATCATTTCTTTGGAGTGATAGTTGAGAAGATATTCTCCATCCTCTTTTATTGTAAAAGGCCCAAAAATCCAAATATATTTTTTTCGATTGTTAAAATCATGTAGTCTATCAAACCTTTCGTCAAATGAAATACCATATTTTTTTAAATCCTGTCTCAAAAAATACCTATCTGGATTTTTAGGATGAACTAACTGTGAGGATATAACATCCCCTGAACTTGAAGTTAGTTCAAACGTTGCACTATTATAGCCAGCAGAATCTAAAACCTCCTGACACAAAAAAGCTATTTTATATCTATTTTTTTTCAAATTTATTATAAACTCTTCTTCTTTACCTAGTTTATAATTACTATTAGACGACCAGTTAAGCACTCTCACTCTTTCGTACTTATTAAGTATTATGTTATTAATCATTGTAGGTATGGTAAGATACAAGATAATTAATATTAAAAAAAGAGTGCTTGTTATAACTGATTTCCACTTATTCAATATTATATTTTTTTTTATAAAATCACCCTCATGAGTAAATAAGTTTGTTTTTAATTTTGAGTGGGTTTTATAAAAATACAAAACAAATAAACTAAGGCAACCAATTGTTATCAATCTGTTGGTTAAAAGAAGGTATTGTTTAAGATAAATTAATATAATTATTAAAATTAATGATAATATCATTATTGGTTTTAAAATAAAGTCAAGTCCTTTGTTTTTATTTAAGTTAGACAAAAAATCCTCCATATAGTTATTTCTATTGCCCATAAAATGTGGTATCAGTTAATTGAATAGTATAGGCATAAGTTTGGCTAGCACTAACACCTATTGACTGGCTTGAATTGATACCAACACCTAAAGAATATAAACTAAAATCTGCTCCTATAGGAGTGATTTTTGAACCCTGACCATTATATAGTCCATAATTGATTGATAGGTTTTTTTGTAAAGACTGTCCTTTCATATCATCAAGCTCTAAATTTGCATCTGAACCATACCTGAAATCTACATAACCTGATATATTTAAATTACTAGTATTCATTGAGGCATCAACATCTGCTCCATATCCAATTTCACTATTTCCATATATTGCACTAGAATGTATTCTCCCTTCTTTAAAATAATATGCAATCATAATACTAGCAACTCCTTCAATTTCTCCGGCAGATTCTAAACCTTTTGCTATATCACCTCCAATATTAATTTTAGAAAGATTAAAACCTTTTTGGGATGCACTCAATTTTATGTCATTGATCACGTTTATATCAACATTTAAACCCACCCCTGCCTCAATAAAGAAAATTTGATTTTCACCCTTAAAAGGATCAGAGTTGGTATTATTGCGAATTTCTGCTATCGAATCACCTAAGTCCACACAAGCAATACATAATCCATCCGGATCAACCAAATTAACAGGATTATTATGACTATAAGCGTATAAATTCAAATTAGGTGGATTATAAACCCCTCCCATTCCCGGTAGCTTACTTGGGTCAGCATTAATACCACCTAAATAGTCACTCAAAATAGGATCAGGACTCTGCCACACCTGCGTTCTTGGATCGTAGTATCTAGCGCCGAAGTAGTATAAACCAGTCTCTTTATCCAGCTCCTTACCAGTAAACTTATAATCAGTACCAAATGCCCCTGATTGGTCTACCCATGTTGCTCGGGCATAGCCCTGTGCCTTGCGCTTCGGGCAACCGTTCCCCAAACGGTTGCTTTTCCTCGCTCACACTTGGGAAATAAGCAAAGAACTCATGTACCTCACCATTTGCATTAGTCAAATAGCTTGAACTACCGATATGATTACTCGAGCACAGCTCTCGTCTTGCGTCGGGGCGACTGTCTCCCACACACTCACTTTTTCCTCGCTCAGATGATAGAAGTATTGTTGCCCTTCATAATCAATGCCTCTTGGGTCTTCGGCATTGCTCAAGTCAGGTAGGGTGACTATCAGCTTTCTGGGACGTTACTCAAGGATGCCATTACTTCGCTCTTGGGTTAGGGTAGTGTAATGGGCATATAAGTCTTAGGTGCTATTAATGCAGTTAATATGCTAACACAGTCAACAATAGAACAAAGTTTGAGCGACGTATTAAGCAGGAACTCATCAACCCTGATAATCAGCAACATTGGTTGGCTGATTTAAGGCGGGTTGGGTTTGAGGGGTAAGTTCTGTTTGATATGTTGGCTAGGTAAAATGCGCAGACTACGCTTGCTTGCACTTTTCGTATTCTTTTAAATAATTGTCAATAGTATCTGCAGTGCCAAACGTCACAATTTTATTATCAAAAATATCAACTAGAAAAGGTGCATTTCCTGCTAAAGCTTCTCGAAAATCATTAGTCTTAAAAAATTCGGCTGAATTATATGAGAATATGTAACCATAATTAACTTTCATTGGACTATCTGAACTAAATTCTAAGTCAATTTTTATTTCTTTTTCAATTTCCAATAGATGGTTTCTTGCGATATCCCATGCTTCATTTTTACTCAACATATATAAACTCCTTGAATAAAGCCCTAATACAACTATCAATTAACATCTATAGCCAAATCCAAATATAATTAGTACAGTTCAAATGAATCAAGTCATTTGAAGCTATAACTGTACCATTTTGATTGTGTGTTAGCTATAGTCTAATTTGTGTACATCATATGTAGACTAACATAACCTTGCCCTTCAAAAACCGCTTCTTTACCTGTCTGCCCATCTAAGAATCTTATTGTTCCATTTTGATTCACAGCATTGAAAACATGACCCGATGTATTATTACCCCTATATCCATATATAATTGCTCTTGAACCATTTCCTGCTCTTGTCATCCTATCAATAATTCTAGACTTTGCCATAGCTGAGCTGAAATGTCTGCCATAATATTTCTCTAATTCTCTTATAGGGGTGCTACTACCTGGCATAGCTGAAGCGGGACGACCGGCTAAGGTACTATCAGTTGCAAGAGCACAATTTACGCAGTTTTGTGTACCGTTAGTAGGATTAACATTCCTAATACTACCAGCCGATCTTGTAGTATTAGAAGATGGCGAACTCAGTTTAGCAAATGAGAGCTGTATACCAAGATCAGCCAAGCCGTCATAATACTTACTCGCATCTCTTTCATAAACACCTGTTCCAATTCTGTTACCAGCATTATAAGGTGCAGATATGACTCCATCAAATACAAACGCCATTACAATATTGGCTGTATTAGCAGTGCCTAAAGCAAAACCTGTAGCAACACCTATATAATCGCCATTTTCGTATGAACTAGTCATTCCTTCAGTAATAGATCTTTGGTTTTGCAGGGTTGTATTTAAACAATTTATCTGGCCATTGTTAGTTGCACATTTCCCATCCGGATCAACCAAATTAACCGGATTATTACCTACATAACCATACAGATTGAGATTAACAGGATTAAATACTCCACCTTGGCTACCCTGACCATCCAAATAACTGCCTAAAATAGGATCAGGACTCTGCCAAACTTGCGTTCTTGGGTCATAGTATCTAGCCCCAAAGTAGTATAAGCCAGTCTCTTTATCCAGCTCCTTACCAGTAAACTTATAATCAGTGCCAAATGCCCCTGATTGCTCTATCCACGTCTCACCACTTGGGAAATATGCAAAGAACTCATGTACCTCACCATTGTCATCGGTCAGATAACTTGAGCTACCGATATGGTCTTTATGATAGAAGTATTGTTGTCCTTCATAGTCGATGCCTCTTGGGTCTTCGGCATTGCTATGATCGCCTAAATCTATTTTAATTTTGTTAGGGCGGTAGCTTAGAATACCATGACTGCGCTCTTTGACTAACTTATCATAATGGCTGTTAACTTGAGCCTGATCCATATTAATATCGGGTAGGGCACTGATACCAGCAGGCTCTTGTTGCTGTGGCTGACTACCAAACATTGGTGTTTCTAAAGCATTACCAATCTTACTAGCAATCCGTTGACCATCAGCAAAGTAGTGTTTACTAAAGCCAGTACCACTGATGACAGTTGAAGCAAACGGATAAAGCTTATTATTTTTGATACTACGATTACCCTTAGCATCATAATAATAATGCTGACTGACCAACCCCTGACTAATCTTAGTTAGATTACCATAAGCATCCCAGTGTAGTTTGCGAGTTGGGGTTTGTACGCCCCATTTGCCTTCACGTACGGTGTCGCTATGGCGTCCATTAGCATCATAGATATATTGTTGCGTTGCTTCGTTGTCGCTTGTGATACTACTGACAGCATGTGGTTGCTTATCACTATAATCATATAAATGACTATAAGTAGTCGCATTCACATTGCGCCAATTATTGATGATTTTTCCAGTAGTTTGGTGGCTTTGCTCTTTACGAGTAATATTATGAATCTCATCATACTGCATATTAACCATATAGCGGTCTTTACGATTTTTAGATTCAAACTCAGCATAAGCCCCAGTTAACTGATACAAATCATTGTAATCAAAGGTTTGTTTTACACTGCCACCTAGCTGTGAGAATCGAGAGGGCAGGGGAGCTTGGTTTTGTATTGCTAGGATGTTATTGGTGTTGTCATAGTCATAGTGGTTATCCATGAGATTACGGGTACGTTTGGTGCCAAAGTAGACGTCATAGGCGTTGACTTTAAGCCGTGATAGTCTTCTACGGGTGTCGTAGTCATAGTAGCTGGTGGTGTTGTTACCGTGCCACTGGAATACTCGCTGTTCAAATTTATCGTAGCCAAGCTGTTTGATGTAGTCGTAGTTATGTCCTTTTTTGTAGCCGACCATGTTGTTAAGTTTGCCACCTGCGTTGTAGTGGTAGCTGACGATTTCTCCATCTGGGTAGGTGATGGAGAGGACACGCCCCCATGTATCAGTGTTAGTGTCTTGGGTGTAGGTGCGTACTTGTGAATTCGTATCGACTAGGGTGCGTATCTCTCGGCTGATATTACCCATAAAGTCATAGAAGTATTCGCTGCTACCTGCACTGTCTTCGACGAGTACGAGGCGTCCTGCTCGGTTATAGGCGGCTCCGGGTTTGCCATAGTGGTAGCGTCGCTCTTTACCTGAGTTATAGGGGTCAGTGATACGGATAAGACGATTATGGTCATAGACGTAGCGGATAAATAGTCCTTCTGGCGCAAGCTCAGCGGTTTGCTCATAGATGAGGTTGCCCGCTGGGTCATAGCCATAGTTGGTCAGTCCGGTGTCTGGGTTGTCGATGCTGGTGCGACGTCCCATCATGTCGTAGTCACTGCTGGTTTGGTTGCCAGCAGCATCAACGACGAGGCGGATTTGTCCTAGGGCGTCATAGTTGTAGCGGGTTTGGTTACCTTTAGCATCAGTGACAGTGGTGGTGCGTCCGTCAATGTCGCTATAGCTTTGGGTTTGGATGCCATTGGCATCTGTCATTTGGGTGACAAACTGAGTAGCACCATTGCCATCTGTGCCAAAGCCATAATTCATGCTGGTACTGGCACCATCCGGCAAGGTGCTGGTAGTGACTCTGTCTAATACATCATATTGTTGTGTGGTAGGCGCAATGCTGTCTTGTTGTGGGTTATAGACATTATTGCCATTACCTTTGCCCTCTGTGGTTGGGTAGTAAGTTTTGTCTACTCGTCCAAGTCCATCAAAGTATTGATAGCCTGAGATGATCATGACGGGGGTGTCGGCTTGGTTTTTACCTGTGTAGAGACTGCCATCTTTTTTGGTTTGGATGACTCGCCCTAGTGAGTCGCTAAAGGTATAGGTGTCTAGGGTGCCATCACTGCCAGAGACTTTGCCTGCGGCATCATAGTGCTGGGTTTTTGCCCATGGTACATCCGCCATTGGTGCATAAGTCATGGCGATGGTGTAGGGGGCATTGTCATGTAGTTCGTTAGGTCCAGTGACGGTTGCTGTGCGTCCGACGCTGTCATAAGTATAGGTCGTAGTGTTACCGTTGATGTCTGTATTTTGGGTAATAGCCCCCCATTTATAGTCATACTGGCTGGTTGAGCTATAGCCATAGCTATCGGCGATACTGGTGACATAGCTGTGTGTATTGTCATCATAACCATAGCCGTGGATTAGTCGTTCGCCACGCTCATTCTTTGGTGAGATTAAGGCGGCTACATTTCCATAGTCATTATAGCGGATGTTAGTAATAGCAGGGTTTCCTGCGCCTGTCTGTGCAGTAATTTGTGTAATATCACCTTGAGCATTGACTTGGGTGCTACGCTCTCGTAAGCTCTGACCACGGTCGATATCTGTAACGACAATGTGGCTGGGTACACCGGCTATGTAGGTGTTAAATTGACTGGGGTCATGGTAGCTGATGTCAGCTTGTAGTGCATTACTGCCTGCTTCACCCAAGTTATCGCCTAAGTCTTGATATTTAGTGATGTTGCCATAGTGGTCATATTGATATGTTTGCACATGGTTTTTTTGTGCTTGTGTACTGCCTTCGTAGTATCGTGTTTCTTGACGTACTAAAGCAGGGAAGGCGGCATCTTTATCGCTAATAAACTGACTGCTATTATTTGGATTTGGCTCATGCCATACTTGCTGCAGCTGATAGTCATTGTCTGTTTGTGTCCATAGTTTACCTTTGGCGTCACTAAGTGTCGTACGCACAGGTAGAGCTTTGAAGTAATAATGCGTGTTGTTAAAGGCTTGGCTCTGTGTGCGATAGACTGCATCGTGATTGAGTGTATCGTGTTGATGGATGTTAAGTGTGGCAAAGCCAAAGAATTCTCGCTCGCGGCGGTCATAGTAGCCATCTTGATAGTCAATGGTATTGAGGCTACGATACCCACCATTTTTGGCAACACGATCAATGGTCTCTATTCGGTCAAGTACCCAGCGACTAGGGGGCATGGCATAAGTATTACCTTCACGATGATAGTCAAGCTTGATTTGACTACCCATCGGACGATGAATTTCTGCCAAAAGATTACTACGTCCGACTTGGCTTGGACGTATGGTTAGCTCATGGCTACTGTTAGATTCAGTAATATCAGGATAGCCATCACCGTTGATGTCTTGTAGTGCGCCTGTAGGTCGAGTAAGTCCTTTTGTCCAATTTTTACCACCATTAATACACGTTTTGATGTTCACCGGTGGTGGTACTAAAATACATGCTGCCAGTGCCACATCTGCACTTTCAGAGAGGGAGTGAGAGGCATTTTTTTTGTTGATACTACCCCATGCAATGGCATCGGCAAAGCCATTACCTGTATTGAGCCGTACCATGAGAGGGTTACCACTACTGACAACATCGGGTAGCCCATCGCCATTGACATCATATAGCCCTTGTTGATCTGTATTTTCTGTATCTGAAAGGCTGATACCTGCAGCCAGACTATAAGCACCAAGATTGATATTGCCACCAAGGCTCTGGGTTTCGTTATTTTGTTGTCTAGCACTCGGGTATGCCCAGTTTTCTTTTGGAGCAAAACGATAGCCTAGATTAAGCTCAACTTGCCCATCTTGATAGACGCGATCTGCCAATCCATCACCATTGATGTCTACGGTTGCCCAGACGCTTTGAGTGGTTCCATCACCAGATGAACCATTGACACCAGCACTACTATGAACTTGTGGTGTCGTGATGACAAATACACGCCCATCAACAGTGATAGGCTGTTGTTCATGTAGTATATAGCCACCACTCACATTGATGCTCTCAGAGCGACTTTGATCTTTTGTGTGACTATTGATGCCTGTGAGCATCTGCTCACTGAGTCGTCCTAGCATATCGGTAAATTGAATACTACTTTCACCGATGACATCGGGATAACCATCCCCATTCATATCTACAAAGTCACTAACTGTATGACTGCTAGATTTGCTACGAGTCAGACCTGCACCGACACCACTACCACCACTGAGACGATATGTTGTCGTTTTTGATTTGGTAACTTTGACAACGGCTGCTGCTCCAGCACTGGGAATGGGGCTGGCATCACTGGCAGATTTTTGCCCAAAGCGAGTACTACGAACACTAAAGGCATTGACCATATTATCAGGGTCAAGACCAACAAATGCTTGACGCTCTCCATCGGGTAGCATAGTAATATAGCGTTCATGAGCGGGGTTATAGTGCTCATTGGCAGCATCAATACCTGCTTCACTACCACCATCAATCTGGCCGATATCCTGTGCTTGATTAGTCGTTATACCTATCACACTAGGGTCGATAGGTTGACTGCCCCATGGTGCATTTCCGTTATAGACAAACTGTCCCCAGCCTCGATAACCTGCTCCAAGTATCCAGCCATCATCACCAGCAAATATGCTCAGAGGTAAGCTTTGTTCACTGATGCCAAGGCGACTTAATGTAAAGCGACTATTGGCAAGAGCCTGCCCTAATGCTAGGTTGTCTGCGCTTGCTTCAACGTATAGTAGCTGTCCTGTTGGCACAGTTGCAGTGAGTGCTGAGATAGGCTGTGATAATGCACCATGAGTCACACTGACAGTTTGTTTACTGAGTAGAGTAGCGACTTGTCCTATTTGGTTTGAGCCAGCTTTTAGTGAAAGGGTCAGTGTCCCAGAGACATTGCCAGCAATCTGAATATGAGGGGTAATGGTGACGTGACCAGATGTCGCCAAAGGCTGTACTTGACTAGGGGTCACGACGTGTTGATATAAACTCATACTAGGCACAGCATGAAAGCGGAAAGCTTCACGACTTTCTGCGTCATTGAGTGCTTGGTTGATGGTGTTGTTATCTGTATGTTGATAAGTGACAATGGGTTTCCATACCACTTGTGTCCAGTCTATACGGCTATCAGAAGTGAGCTCAAACTTCAAAGTCTCACCGACTTGTACATCGCTAGATAGTGTTATCTCATGGTTGCTGGCAGCTAAGCCAAGGTCTTGGTTATATAGTACACGCACGTGCCCTTGGCGGTTAGTGGCAATAATACGAGCAGTGACATGATCACTGGTTACACCTTAGGTGCAAGCTGCTGACCTGCAAAAGTATAGGTTTCAGTCTCTAGAGCTGTATCATAACGAGGCACACCCCAGCGCGTATCAATCCCCACAGAGGGTAGTGATAAATGCCAACCCATTCCTAGCATGCCGTTTTTATCCATGCTATTGTAATTTAGTGCAAGGCTTGGAGTCATATTATGTCGCCCAGCAGGCAACTGTAGTGGGTAGCTGATATTAGCACTACCTTGAGAGTTAGCCGTTGGTGCGGGCATTAAATTAACTTGACTACTTGGATCTGCGGCTGACATACCACTAAAAGTGGTTGGGGTCATGGCAGAAGTCTCGGGCATATCAGGTGCTTTTGCAACAGCATTGATCATATCGGTAAAATGATCTGTCGTTGATACAATCGTATGACTTGCCTCATCGACCTCTATTTTATCTAATGCAACCCAGCGATTTTCATTTTCATTAAAGTAGTAAGTTTGGATATCATGTGGGCTAAATCCCTCTGGGATAGCTTGTGGATTGTACTGGATTTGTACTGTTTGCGCTTCAGAAAACTGAGTGCCATGGGGTAAAAAACGATAGCTACTCGCACCAACTGTTAGGTTAACCATCCCGTTATCAAGCGCAGGCATATCCACTCGACGTAGGGCAGTCACTGAAATATCACGGTCTTTTTTAGCAGAGGCGGTTAGGTCGATACTAGCACCATTGAGTGTCAGTGTCTCTGGCTGATTATCATCTTTGGCATAGCGAGTCTCACCGGGGGCTTCAATGTTGACCAGCTGGTCTGCCTGCATTTCTCCTTCTACAGTGACAGCTGTTTTTAGGATTTCCAGCCCTTTAGAGGTCTGTAGAGAGATGCTCACTGGCACTTCGGTTGGTTTGCTGGTATCTACTTTTTGGTGTCGTTTTTGTTGAATTTTTGCCGTATCAACAATGGTGACAAACTCACCACCTGTGAGTGGCACATGCTCTGAGCCTACCTGAACGCTATCAACTGCGCCTTTTAAGTCACTGATATATCCAGTAATCAGTGACTTACCATCATATGAATGTCTGGATTTATTGACAATCAGCCGAGGTTTACCTTGGCGTGTTTCATCTGTTGGCTCAATATCAATGGTAACTTGGCGGATATCATAGCCTAATATTTAACTTACTGATAAGAAGAACTGTTATTAACAACAAGAAAATCAGTCAAAAAAAATTTGTATGAATTTATAAAATCAAACAGTTATTAAGCAATAAGAAAAAAATCTATACAGTTACGTTGCAGTATAAGTCTGGTAACACTATATTATAAACATATGTATAAACTTATGTTATAAAAAAATGTTGAAAATATAGGGTTTTAATAGGAAATAGTACATTTTATTAGACAAATATTGTTTTTGGGTATCTGATAACTACTGTCTTTTATTTAAATAAAAACATTTAATAAAATCTTAATAAATTCAAGGGGTTGTATGATATAGAGGCGGTTTTCATAAACAAAAGTTTGCGTTTATACTGGAAAGATAATTAAAACTGGTTTGATTAAAGTAACTTTTTGTATGTATATGTAAACATATATTGGATGAGAGTAGTCAGTATTTGGTTGTGTATCTACGCTTGTTTTTGTAAGTAAGCTTCAATAGTATCAACAATGCTGGCAGGGTTTTGTGTCCATGCGTTATGAGGGCTGCCTTTAAGATCACTAGGCAGAGTGATAGGTGTCAGAGTTGCTTCTGCACAGAGTTTAGAGAGTTGCTCGCTAGTATGGTAGGGTGCATAGGTATCTCCCTGCAAGCATAGATACAGTCCTTTGCCTTTACCATTTATCGGTGCTTGATTAAGGAAGTCATAGCGCCCAGTGAATACCATTTGACACCAGTTACTTATCAAACCCTTGGTTTCACGATCACCCAGACCTACTTTATATCCAGGCAGGTATCCATATATCTTGACAAGGATTTGAAATAAAAACATGACTTTTAGCATATTGAGTCGCTTCATACCTTGCCAGTTTTTGTAGTGTAGGTTGCCAGTGGCAATACCAATCATTGGGATATCATGTAAAGCACTATAAAAAGTAGCCAAATGTCCACCTAAATCATGCCCCATTAGATAGGTGCTATGATTGGTTTTATTTGGAACATAGGCAAGTAAGTTGGGAATAAAGTCGTCAAGCAGGTCTTGATAGTTATAGTCGACTTGCCGGCTGACGTTTGGTTGGTTTTCACCACAACAAGGATAATCTGCGGTAATGATGGTATGTCCTTGCTGTGTTAGTAAATCAAAAAATTTGATATATCTGCGCATTGACAACCCTAACGCATTTAAAAAAATAAATGTAGCGTAGTGTTGGTCAGGTTGAGTAAATATTTGTGGTGGGTGGACATGTACACGAACCTGATACTTATCCATGAATAAAAAATTTTTTGGCATGTGTCCTCTTCCTTGAAGCTATGACGAGTATCATAAATAAGCTATTAGGCGGTAAGTTTGCTTGAAATTTTATGCATCTATCGTGCCATAGTTTTTGGGTGCATCATAGGGTTATTATGTTGCTAGAGTGTGTGAATGTCCATTATGATTATCTATCAATAAGGTTGACAACAGGCAGAGTTTGTCTAAGCTATTATACTAACCGAGTCAGATAAAACAAATGCTTATCTATGTTTTAGTATATCTATACTAGGATATTGCAAGAGTAGCTTTGTGCATTATAGATAAATATGAATACATGGGTAGAGGAGTATATTGCTATAGTCAGCTCAATACAAAACTGCCACTAAAGTTAAAAAGTCAAAATCGCTTGTAGTACCTGAACTTTATAGGAACAGTGACACTATCATGCGTTTTCTGAGAAACCGAAGAATCTTGTATCTTGGGCTGATTATATGTGCTAATTTAGATGATAGCGGAAGAATAAACCCCAAGACAAGCCAGATATTGCTATATAGACATGTTCGGCATATGAGTGGTAGTTATATGAAGTTAATCGGAGTATCTTTCGATGATTTATTAAGTATTAAATAATGGTGTGATGATTGGTTAAGAGTGCTTTGATTCTAGAGAGCTGATGAGTGATTATATAAAGACAGATAACGATAATAAATAGTCATATCTTGGTAATACATTGCAATAAAATTAGAAAAAATGGTACTAGATTGACCATATTCCGTGTTATTCTATGCTTATGAGTCCATAACCTCAATCAACGCCGTAGAGGTTTTTCTTTACCTGATAGTGAATGCAATAAGCTTAGCGATAGGTGTGGTTTTTTTATGACTGCTGGCTATTGTATATTTGTGTTATCAGAGCCAACAAAGAAGAAGGCGCTAGTGGACTTATGATTGTCATTTCGGTTGTTACCGAGACGATATTCTATCGCTGACTGATTTGTTAAGCTGTTGTTTTATGATGATGGCTGGATAGTCGGTCTGGTTTCACGTTGTTGATACCTGTTTGTTGGCTGATTTTTATCTATTTAAACTGATGATTCTTACCTTATATCATATAGGATGTGTTGATATTAATAAGGTAAGAGGTTATATATTGCGATTATATTGATTATTATTTGGCAGTATTCAATCTTCAAGGTATGGTTTTAGTAGTAATATAAGTAAGTTAGTCAATATATGGGTGCAATGACGTGATGGAGTTTCCACAACGGAGTTGCTATGAACCCAATAAAACAATTTACCCCAGAAAAACCAATTTTATTCTCTCCTCAAGATTTATTATCTCCTAGTTACATTACGCAGTCTCCTGCTGAACTAATAGAAAAAGTCTCTCCTTTATACAGTGTCGATGAATCCTCATGGCTTAGTCAGTTACTACCTTTGGCAAAGCCAAGTGACCAAGAGCGTACAGCGATAGCTGAGCAGACTCAGCGCTTGGTTGAGCATGTTCGCCATGACGACAAAGCGGTCAAAATGGTAGATTCACTATTATTAGAGTATAGCCTTGATACAAAAGAAGGTATTTTGCTGATGAGTTTGGCAGAAGCGTTGATTCGTGTGCCAGATAATCATACAGCTGATGCCCTGATTCGTGACAAGATGAGTGTTGCCGACTGGAAAAAACATTTAAAAGACGATAATGGTTTTGTGGTCAATGCGTCAACTTGGGGCTTGATGATGACCGGTCGGGTAGTGAGTATTGATAGCAATACAACGGCTGCTGGGTTTTTAGACCGTATGACCAAAAAGATGGGTGAGCCAGTGATTCGTCGTGCCATGCAACGTGCGATGAAAATCATGGGACATCAGTTTGTGCTTGGTGAGACCATCGAAGATGCGAAGAAAAACAGTGTGTCTTATCGTAAAAAAGGCTATACCTATTCGTTTGATATGCTAGGTGAAGCGGCGATTACTAATAAAGATGCAGAAAAGTATTTTAATGACTATCTACATGCAATTAAGTCTGCTGCCAGTGTTGAAGTGGTAGATGGTATGCCAACACCGTCGGTGTCTATCAAGCTGTCTGCGTTGCATCCACGTTATGAGGCGACTCAAGAAGCGCAAGTATTGGGGCTACTGTGCCAGCGTTGCCGTTTGTTGATTGAAGCGGCGCGTGAAGTCAATGTTGATATTAGTATTGATGCTGAAGAGGCAGACCGCCTTGAGATTTCATTAAAACTTTTTGAGGCGTTATACCGTGATCCATTAACCAGTGGCTGGCAAGGTTTGGGGCTGGTTGTACAGGCATATTCAAAGCGTGCCATTGCTGTATTGGCATGGCTTGCCAGCTTAGCAAAAGAAGTGGGTGACAAAATTCCTGTGCGTCTTGTTAAAGGGGCATATTGGGACTCTGAGGTGAAGCTGGCGCAACAAAAAGGCTTGTCTGGCTATCCTGTCTGGACACGAAAAGAAGGCACAGATGTGGCATATCTTGCTTGTGCTCGCTTTTTATTATCTGAGCAGATTCGTGGGGTATTATGGCCACAGTTTGCGACGCATAATGCACATACGCTGGCTTCGGTGATGACCATGAGTGAGCATCGTGACTTTGAGTTCCAGCGTTTACATGGAATGGGTGATGCGCTGTATGATCATATCTTGCAGGCTTATGAAATTCCAGTGCGCATTTATGCTCCTGTGGGTGCGCATAAAGATTTATTACCATATTTAGTGCGTCGTCTATTAGAAAATGGTGCAAATAGTTCATTTGTGCATCAGTTGTTAGATAAGTCTTATCCGATTGATAAACTCACTGTGCATCCTTATGACAAGTTAACGTCGCATGAGACATTGCAAAATCCTTTGATTCCATTGCCATTAGATATTTATGGACAGCGTAAAGCCAGCTTTGGGGTCAATATTTTTGTGCAGTCACAATGGAAGCCATTTAAGGCTGCTGTTGATAACTATCTGGGCAATACATGGACAGCATATTCTATTATTAATGCTGAAAAAATCAGCACGGATAATATTTATGAAGTGGTTGCACCTTGGAATCATAAAGTTGTTGCAGGACAAGCACATTTTGCAAATGCTGAGCTTGCAACTTGTGCCGTTGAGGCGGCACGACAAGGTGAACAAAAATGGCAGGCGGTCAGTGCCAGTGAGCGCGCACAGATTTTGCGTCGTATTGCTGAGTACTATGAAGATAACTATGCACAACTGATTGCCCTATGTCATAAAGAGGCAGGGAAAACGATGCAAGATAGCATTGATGAAGTGCGTGAAGCCGTTGACTTCTGTCGTTTTTATGCAGATGAAGCTGAGCGTCTAGAGGGTGAAACTCAGCAAGTGACTGATCTGATGGGACAGACAGTGACCTATCAACGCAAACCTCGTGGTACGTTTGTGTGTATTAGCCCGTGGAACTTTCCGTTAGCCATTTATACAGGACAGGTTGTAGCAGCATTGGCTGCTGGTAATACGGTCGTGGCAAAACCAGCTGAGCAGACCAGCTTGATTGCCTGCTTTGCAACTGAACTGATGTATGAGGCGGGCGTACCAGCAGAAGCGTTACAGTTAGTATTGGGGGCAGGAGATGTTGGTGGTGCATTAAGTGCTGCTAAGGGTATTGCAGGTGTGATATTTACTGGCTCAACGCAGACTGCTCAACGTATTAATCAAAGCCTACATCAGCACCGTGCGGAGCAAAGTGAGGGTAATGCTCAGCTTCCAGTATTAATCGCAGAGACAGGCGGTCAAAATGCCATGATTGTTGACTCAACGGCATTGCCAGAGCAAGTAGTGCGAGATGCTGTTTTGTCTGCTTTTGGCTCAGCAGGTCAGCGCTGTTCAGCTTGTCGTATTTTATGTGTGCAAGAAGAAGTTGCCGATGGCATTATTGAGCTTTTACAAGGCAATATGGCTGAGCTGGTCGTTGGTAACCCTGTTAATGTCAGTACAGATGTTGGTCCTGTAATTGATAAAGAAGCACAATCTGGATTGCTTGAGCATATTGAGCATCTAGATAAAGATAGCAACGCACGTATGATTGCACAGACACCTGTAAGTGCAGATGCTGTTGAGTCTTTAGATGATGCTACATTTGTCTGTCCAACAGCGATTGAGGTCAATAGCATTGAGACAATCGGTGGTGAGCATTTTGGTCCTATATTGCATGTATTGCGTTATAAGGCACAGAACCTTGATAGCTTGATTGATGCTATTAATGCGTCAGGATATGGATTAACACTTGGTATTCATAGCCGTATTGAGTCAACTACGCATCACATTGAGCGTCGTACTGTGGTGGGTAATACTTATATCAATCGTAACCAAATCGGTGCGGTGGTGAATGTGCAGCCATTTGGGGGCTGTGGACTTTCTGGTACAGGTCCAAAGGCAGGTGGTCCTCATTATCTCGCTCGCTTAATGCAGTGGGAGCAAACAGATAATCAAGCAGTATAATAAGGATACAAGTATGATGACAAATCAAATGATTGAATCAAACTCAAGCGCATTTAAAACACAACATACCCAGCGCTGTGAGGAATGGCGATTGTTAAAAGCAAGCAATCGCGCTACCTATTTGCAGTCAGCATCTGAGGCATTGGCATTACTAACTGGTGATGCAGAAAAAGCCTTGCGTTTGTTTACTCATATTTTAGCGCAAGCACCAGCATTAGATGAGGTGACTGAGCTGACAGGAGCAACAGGTGAGTCTAATGAGCTATACGTTACGGCACGTGGTAAAACCATGATTGTTGGAACTGAATCTGCGACACCTTTACCTGTGGTTGGGCAGTTATTAGCCGCTTTGCTGGCAGGTAATGAAGTTATCTTGCACTATCCTAGTGAATATACATTGTGTGAGCAAATACAGGTCGCTTTACGTGAAGCTGGCGTGGTAGAAGATGTCATCAGTGTCGCAAATGACTCACAAACGGAAGTCCTATTGCATATGGATCGCTTGGCTGCGGTTGGTCTGGTTGGCAGTCAGTCAGAAGTAGACAAACTGGCAGCCATTATCTCTAATACTGACGGTATTTTGACTCAAGTGATTGCTGTAACAGATATGCAGGGTTGTCATGAAATACTTGCTCCTGAGTATTTATTACGTTATGTCACTGAACGCGTGATTACCATTAATACCACAGCTATTGGTGGTAATGCCAGTTTGATTGAGCTGGGTATGGGATAATGGGATAGATATTTTTTCAATCTTTTCCTGATAATAGTCGGAAGAGTTGGGTAAAATAACAAAGCTGGGCAAATAATAAAACAGATACTATATGTTTTGTTATTTGCCCTTTTTATATCGATTTTGTCTTATCACCCCACCTTTTGACAACCCACCCCTGATAACTGGCTGTAGCCACCTGCTCCTTTTTCCACCTTGATTTGGGTTAAGATACGCTCTTTTAGTGCTTGCACATGCGAGATAACGCCAATGAGTTTGCCTTCTTGTTGCAAGTTGGTCAGCGTCTCTAAGGCAATATCGAGTGAGTCTTCATCAAGCGTGCCAAAGCCTTCGTCCAAAAACAGCGAATCCACGCGAATATTTTGGCTTGCCATTTGTGATAGTCCCAAAGCCAATGCCAGACTGATGATAAAGCCTTCACCCCCAGATAGGTTTTTACTACTGCGTATCTCACCGCCTTGATAGTTATCAATGACGTTGAGCTCAAGTGGGTTGCTGTCATCACGGATAAGTAGATAACGGTCACTCATTTTGTGCAGTTGCGTATTGGCATGTTTCACCATGATTTCAAAGGTTAAGCCTTGAGCAAAGGTGCGAAACTTTTTGCCATCGGCTGAGCCAATTAAATGATGAAGCTGTTGCCATATTTGATATTCTTGCTTTTGGGCTTCGATGGCATCGACTTGGCTCTGCACATCGGCTTTTTTTGCCAAGTTGCTATTAAGCTGTTGGTTAATTGCGCCAATCTGCTCAGCTATGTTATCGGCTTGTTGGCTGGTGTCTTGCTGGATTTGCAATAAGCTGTCTTTATCAGCATCGGTAAGGGGGTTTTGTTGTTTGGCGTTAAGCGTTTGCTGAGTTTGGGTCAGTAATAAATGGGCTTGCTGTAATTGCGATGCGAGTTGGCTTTGTTGCTGGCTTAGTTGTTCCCGCTCACTTTGTGGTAGCCGTGCCTGCAAAAAGGCTTGCTCATCGGCAAATTGTTGTTGCTGTAATGCGGTGGCAAAACTTGCCTGCTGAGTGGTTAAGTTATGATTGGCAAGGTTAAGTAATTGCGTCAGTTTTTCTGCATCTTGTTGTAGCTGTTGTAAGCGTTGTTGCTGGCTGGCGTATTCAGTTTTGCTTTGTGCCAGTTTGTCTTTGCTGTCATCTAGGTGTTGGCGTAGGCGTTGCTCTTCATTATCAGGGTTTTTATCAGCAAATAATTCATGGCGTGCTTGCACAAGCTCGTCAATATGTTGTTGTTTTGCCTGTATGCTTTCTGTGATATGGGTCAGTGCTTGTTTTTGCTCGTTAAGTTGCTGTTGTTTACTTTGAATTTGTGCTTCAAGTGTGCCAAGCGTTTTTTCTAACTCATGCTCTGCTTGCTGTTTGCTTTGGTAGGTCTGTTTGCACTCAGTCAATGCTTTGCGGTAGTTACGTAAATGCTCTAGATAAGTGTCAAACTCTTGTTCTACCAGTAAGTTTTTGTCACTTGTTTGCTCATTTATCTGCTCGGTTAATTGCTTAGTTAAGGCATTTAGGTCATCTAAACACAATTCGGCGTACTGGATATTATCGGTATGATATTTTTGTATCAGCGTGCGTAGTTGTGTGATGTGTTTTTCAAGGTGCTGATGGTGATTTTCAATTTGTGTTTGTTGGTTGTTGTCCTGCTGTTGTCCTAGCTGAATGTCAGTACTTAGTTGGTTAAGCTCACCCTTGATATTTTGTTCATTTTGTAGTGTGTATTCAAGCTCGCTATTTTGTGTGCTGATTTGCTGTGATAGCTCATCGTACTGGTCAAGCTGTGCATGTAGGGTTTGCTTTAGCTGTGTGATGCTGTGCTGAGCTTGTTGCACCTGTGTCATCGCACTGGCTATTTGCTGATTGAGGTTTGTTAAGGTGTTGTTGGCTGTTTGCCAGTCGTCATTGCTCGGTGATGGCTGGGTTTTTAATATAGCCTGTAATGCGGTAGAGGTATTTAAATTCTCTAAGGCTTTGCTTGTGGTTACAGTCTTTAAGTGATTGAGCGTTTGTAATGGTTGCTGTATCCCTTGTTGTTGCTCGTTGAGCTGATGATGTAAGGCGTTTAGTTGTTGCTGTTGTTGTTTGATATGTGCCTGATGATTGGCATACTGTACGTTAAAATCGGCAATTTGCTGAGTGTACTTGCTGATGCTGTCATCAAGTTGCGATAGCTTATTTTGTGCTTCGACAATAGGTGAAGTGGGTGAGGGGGTAGCTGACGCGTCATCATTTTGGCTTTGGCTGTTATTCTGACTTTGTGTTTGTGTCTGTCTGCGTAGGGGGTGCTGATGGGCGTAGGGGTGCTCGGTTGCACCACATAGTGGGCAGGGCTGATTGTCTTGTAACAGCTCGATATAGTCTTCAAGTTTGGCAACTTGTTGTAATAACGACAGTTTTTCTTGTTGTTGCTGTCGGTTTTGTTGGGCGTGTTTCAGCTTGGCTTGTGAGTCTAGTATTTGTTGATGCAGTTGTTGTGCTTGCCCGTTTAGGTTTGGCAGTTGCTGATGAGTGCTATTTAGTTGTTGTGTGGTTTTTTGCATTTGCTCAAGTTGAGCATGGAGCTTATCGAGTTGGCTAATTTGCTGATTAAGCTCTTCTTGTTGCTGACGTAATTGGCTAACGGCTTGCCCTTGTGTCAGAGTGGTTAGTTGCTGTTGTAGGTTGCTTAACTGCTGTTTTTTATCGCCAATTTGGCTGTGGATTTGGCTTTGTTGTTGCGTTAGGTGCTGTTGTTTAAGGGTTAATGCTTGCATGGCTGACTGGTTTTGCTGTCGTTGTTGAGCAAGCGTTATTGTCTGCTGTAAATAATGCTTAAGCTGTGAGCCATGATGGTCAACTTGCTCAATATCAAGGGTTAAGTTTTGATGGTGTTGATGATTGCTTAAAAATGCCTGTGTGTCTTTAAGCTGTGCCTGCGTTTGTGTTTGGGTGGTTTGTTGGGTGCTAAGCTGTTGTTGCAGTCGCTCAATCTGCTCAGTGAGGTTGTTTTGTTGCTCACGTTGCTCATTTAGCCCTTGACGTTGGTGCAATAGCTCATTGTCTTGCTGGCGAGCTTTGTTAATGAATGGCAGTTGTTGCTGTAGTTGTGCATTTGCTTGTTTTTCTGCTTGTGTGTGTTCAGTCAGTGTTTGCTGACTTTGCTGAGTTTTCTGCTGTTGTTGTGGGATAAGAACTTGTAGTTGTTGCTGTTCTTGCTGTCGCTGAGTAAGCAGTTGACGCTGATGGCATAGTTGACTGTATTGGCTTTCAATCTCTAATGCTTGATTTGCCATTGCCAGACGTTTTGCTTCACTGGCAAACGCTTGCTGTGCTTGTTGTGCCTTATCATATTCGATTTGGTAGGTGTTTAGGTTGTGTTTAAGTTGCTCAATTTCTTCTAGCCATGTGATTTTTTTATTTATGTCTTGTAGTTTGTTGCGTTGCTCATGTTGCGTTGCGTTTAGCTGTTGTACTTGGGTTTTAAGCTGTTGTTCTTCTTCGCTACTGAGTAGGGCAATGCCTTCTAGTTTGGCTTTTAATTGTTTTAATAGTTCTTCTTCTTGGCGTTTTTTCTCATGAACACTTTCAGAGATGGTGGCATAAATATCAGTACCAGTGATTTTTTCTAGAATATCGGCACGCTCGTCAGATTTGGCATTTAAAAACGCTGAAAAACTGCCCTGTGCCAATAAAATAGAGCGGGTAAATTGTTGAAAGTCCATACCCGTCAAGTCGATAATAGCTGTTTTGGTGCGCGACAGTTTGCTTTCGATTATTTTGTCGCCTGTTTTTTGTGCGTGTTTATTGTTGGCGTTTTGCTCAGAGTTTAGGTCGGGTTTTGGGGTTATCAGGGCGACTTCATGGGTGGCATCTTGTAGGTTGCCGTCAGGCTTGTTATAAGCCCTGCGTTGCCCCCAACGGCAACGATAGCAGGTGCCATTTAAGTCAATCACCACTTCAGCATAGCATTCGCCCGTCTGTCGTGTCATCACTTCATTGGTCGATTTGCTGATGGTGGGAATACGAGGTGTTTCGCCATATAGTGCCAAGCAGATGGCGTCTAAGATGGTGGTTTTGCCTGCCCCTGTCTGCCCTGTAATGGCAAAGATGCCTTCGTTAATAAAGCTGTCATGGCTAAAGTCAATGTGCCATTCGCCTTTAAGTGAGTTTAGGTTTTTAAAGCGTAGTTCTAAGATGCGCATGGTTGGGTCTTGATTTGGTTGGATGTTAATTTGGTTTGGTAGAGTTTGGATTTGGCTGAGTGTTAAGGATCAATAAAATTTAAAATCAAACCTAACTTGAACCCCATTGAATATTTTCTATATATAAATTCTCATCAGCGGTTATGGTTATTTGTTTTACTTTTTGTCCAACTAAGCTGGGATTGATATGATGATTGCTTAGACATATATTGACATAATCGTCAGGTTTGATGCGATCTTCTGTGCTAGTGGCAATTAATCCTCTTGCTGATTTAGTTAATAAAATATGTGGGTTATTTTCTAATACTACAATTGCTTTTAGGTTAATACGATTTGTCCAATCGTCCACTTCACTAAGATGTTGGTAAGGCAGTTTTTTATTATCAAATCGCAAACAAACGCCGATTGAATTACCGACAACATCAGCGTCAATTTTCTGATTATCTAGTACCAGTCCTGATTTTGTAATAATAAAATCCCCTTCAATATCAATGGTTTGAATTTTACCTAGATGACTGTTATTTGCTAATGTTTCTATGCCATTATTAATGCTATCATTCACTTTTTGTGACCAGTCAGCATCATTACTACAGCCTGATAAGGCTAGTAGGATTATGGTCAAAGTGATATTAAATATAGGATAAAGACCAGTTGATTTATCTTGTGAAAATAATTGCTGTATAGTGGTCATTGTATATTTTATTCCGCCTGTTTATCTTTATGTTCAATATTATATAAAATCTGCTCATAAGCTTGGCGTAGGGTGGGTTTTTGACTGTCAGGAATTTGATAAGTATCCAAACAGCGTTCAAAAACCTCACGTTCATCTAAGTCTTGTAGGGTTTCATCATCACTTTGTTGTTGTAGCACTTTGTTATAAGTACTGGTATTTTTGATTTTTAATACCTCACATGGTAGGTCACTGATGATGGTTTGGATATGCTCACGTAGGTCACTGACCACCTCTTGTCCAGTATATATGACCTCGAGCCAAAGTGTGCGATTTTGTGTGTTGTTTTCTTGGCATAAGCTGGTGACAGCGTGATGGATTTTTTCCTCAATTTGCTCAAGTGTGCCTGATATTTGTGCCATTGGCTGAAAGCAAGGTACGGCAATCGACGTTATTTGCTTATCCGTTTGATTTTTCTTATCTATATGAGTAAAACGAACGAGTAATACTTGTTTTTGTTGCCGAGCTTCACCAAAGCCCATGGCAATGGGTGAGCCACTGTAGCGGATATGCTCACAACCGCCAACTTTTTGTGGTACATGCAGATGCCCAAGTGCCACATAGTCAAAGCAGTCATCAAATATACTGGCGGACACTTGCCCAAGTGTGCCGACATATAAGTCACGTACGCCATCATCATCAGTGGTTTTTCCACCTACGGTGAATAGATGACCTGTGGCGATGATGGGGATATGACACTGATGGTTGGCAATAAGCTTGCTCTGTATGCTTTTGGCATGTTCTGCAACTTGTTGATAGTGTGCTTGAATACCTGCAATGACATTGGCGTCTTTGTCGCTACTGGACTCACCAGCGATACTGCCTCGCACATCACGGTCACGTAGGTAGGGGACGGCAGTAACGATACAATATGGATTGCCTTGATTGTCCATTAAAGTCAATACTTCGTCACGAGGGTCTTCGCAAGCTGTACCAATAATATGCACGTTTAGATATTTTAGGGCAGTTTTGGGGGCGTCCAAAAAGGTGGGGGAATCGTGGTTGCCTGCAACAATAACCACATGCTGACAGTGTAACTGGGAGATTTTACCCAAAAATTCATAATATAAGGCTTGGGCTTTGTTGCTTGGGGTCATGGTGTCAAAGATGTCGCCTGCGACAATGACCACATCTACTTGCTGTTGCTCAATGGTGTCGGTAAGCCATGTCAAAAAAGCGTCAAATTCTGCATAACGTTGTTGTCCATATAGCCGTCTACCTAGATGCCAGTCAGAGGTATGTAAGATGGTCAGGGCAGGGCGGTTGGGGGTGTTAGTAGTTTGGGTGTTGCTGGTCTGAGTATTAATGGCTTGGGCGGTATCAGTTGGGGTATTGGGCATGGCTGATGGCTACTGCGTTTATAAAAGATAGAATAGAGATAACATTCGGCGGATATGAATATGTCAGTATATCAGTGTTTTGGGTGGTTTTTAACCATCGTTCATTTTAAATGCTGTCCCTTTTAATACTGTTCTTTTTAAACACAGCCAATATATGCCACTTCACTCATCACCGTAATCGCCATCAGCATAATAATAAAGTCTTTGGGGTTGGCAGTGTTAGGCTGTAGCTGGTTTAACCATGTGGCTAGGGTGTGATGTCCGATTTGCCCTGCATATTGGGCAAGTTGTTGATGCTCATACCAAAAGCGTTCGGATAAACGCTCACTTCCACATAATAAAGCATCATCTAGCCAGCGTTGGCAGGCAGATAATAGGGTTTGTGAATCGGTGAAGGCGTTAGTTAGGGAATTGGTTAAGGGATTGGTCAGAAAGGTAGATAGACTGCTTGTATCATTAGTGTTGATTTCGCTTAAGTCAATACAAGGCAACTGGCTTAGCCACTCTTTAGCAGGTTGCTTGTTATTTGAATGTGACAGATGGGCAGGCAGGTCAATACTGGGGACGATGTGCTGGTCATCATGAAATATTGCCCAAGGGGTGATAACTGCCATCATCTGCCCTTGATAGCGTTGCCATGAAAGCGTACCTGCGACATGGTGGACAGTGGTGCTGTAGTGAGGGCTTAAATCTTTGTTATTTGAATCACTGTTTAAGTTGCCATTTAAATTGTCTTTGCTATCATCACTTCTGTCATTTAAAAAGGCTTGGCAAAGCATTTCTAAGGCATAAGGGGTATGTTTACGGTAGTGTTGTTGTATCCAGAAATGGCTGGGTGTGCTATCGGGATTACTAGAGATGTCTGTATCTGTGACTAAGATTGCCACCCTTTGTTCAGCAGGGTCATAGCCGATATAGTGTATTTGGGCAATGGGCAAGATAACAAAGTCAGGGTGCTGATAACGAGGCTGGATAAAGCTGGGAGTGCGTTTTTGATAATGAGCTTTTAGCTGTGCAATTGTGGCAAAGCGAATGGGCGTGGGTAGGTTGCTTAATTGTTCGGCAGTGACAGTATAAGGTAAGCGTTGGTTATAAGCTCGGCGGGTTTTGTTTAGGGTGAGGCGGTGATTGGCGTAGCGTTTGCCTCGTTGACTGGTTAATAGTCCATGTTGTAGCTCAGCCAATGTCAGCTGTGGGGCAAGGGATTGTTGGCGAATTTGTTGTTGTTTTTGCTGGTTGGTTACGGGGTCATTTGCTTGTATTGGTGCTTGTTGTGGTTGAGTTTGAGATAAGGACGAGGTTTGAGATTGGGTTTGTGGTGCTGACCAAGTGTGATACAGCAAAGATAAGCTATGACTATGAATGTCTAAGAGCATGGTTTGGGCGTGATAAGTATCAGCGTAGGCTTGGATTTGACAACCAAGGCTGAGCAGTTGGGTGGTGGCAATGTTGGTGGTGTGTTTAAGCCCGACGCCAAGGCTAACTTGGGAAAATGCAGGTTGTTGCCCTGCCAGCCGTCTAAGTAGGTAATCTGCAATTAGACGGTTGCCTTGTGCAAAGTCGAAGTCACTACGGCGTATTTGATAGGCAGTTAGCCAGTCTTGTAGGTCATCGATGATGTCCATCAGCCAGATATAGTGCTTTTTTTGACAGTCTTGGTGGATATTGGCAAGGCGTTGTTGGTTGGCGTTTATGCCATCACCAATGTTATTACCGCTAATGCCAAATTGGTACAGTTGGCAAAATAGTTGTTGCTCCTCATCGCTTAATAATGAGAAAACATGCTGAATCGCCTGTGGTGAAAATAGCTGTTGGGTAAGCTTTTGATAAATTTGCTTATTGTCTTGTTCTTCATTTTGCTTATTAACTTTGTTGTTAGCTTGTTGCTTGGGTTCGTCTTTGTCAGATGAAGTGTTATTAGGGTTTTTATTTGAACTTTGTTGATGGCTGTTTTTATTATTAAGGTTGCTAATATCATCAGCGGTTAGGGTAACTGATAAGCTATTGGCTGATTGGTTCTGTAGCGTGTCACCAACATTAATAAAGGCAATGGACGCCAGCAAAATATGCTCACAGCCTTGTTTTTTATGGCAATCACAAATACATTCTTGTAATAAAGCCCCACCCCAAAATCTAACTGTTGCCATTGGTAGGCGAGCAGTGGCACAAGGCTCTTGTTCGCCATCGAATAGGATAATGCTGATATTGGGTTGACACAGTTTGCTGGCACGTTGTCGGGTGTTTTTATGATAAATATCATTGCTATATTGGCAGATGTCCTCAGCAGTAAGGGTATGAATGGCAGGTTGTTGGTCATCAGGGTTGCCAAAATTTTCTTGGTAATATTGACGGTAGGTAAGGGCAGTTTGTAGCTGGTGGCGACATAGGCTATGGGCAATGGCAGGACAATCACATTGGCTATCATTGATGGCTTGCTTAAGTTGCCATGTGACTTGATTACCATCATCAAAGCTGGCAGTAAGGGTTAGACTATCATCGGTACTAAGACTGGGAATATCACCTTTTTCAAGGGCTTTTTGTGCCCGTTTGACCAGTCCTTTATTGGCAATATGGCTAAGTTTGTCAGGGTTTAGGCTGGCAATGTTTGGTAGTTTGGCAAGTGTGGGTGTAGATTGGCTCATAGTTCTATTTCTATATTTGAATGGCTAGTTATTTTAATGACTAGTTAATATTATCCCATCACTTCAATCACCCAATCTGCCAGTTTGGCAGGGGTCATGGCGGCGACGCTGGCACCTGCTTTGGCAAGCTGTTGGGCAGTATCATGGCAGTAGCTTGGGTTGGCATTTTCATCTAAGGCAGCCAGTGCCAATACTTTACTGCCTTGAGTATGTAATTGGGCGATTTGCTGCACAAGCCACGCCTCATTACCACCTTCATAAAAGTCACTGATTAACACTACCATGGTGCGTTTGGGTACAGTGATAAGCTCACTGGCATACTGCACTGCATTCGCGATATTAGTACCACCGCCAAGCTGTACTTGCATAAGTAGCTCGACAGGGTCTTGCACCTCGTCGGTCAAATCAACAACATTGGTATCAAAGGCAATCAGATGGGTACGCAAGCGACGTATGCCCCAAAAACTTGCTGCAACAATGGCAGAATGAATGACCGAATCGACCATACTGCCACTTTGGTCAACCAAGATAATCAGTTGCCACTCTTTTAGACTGGGGCTGTGGTGACTATAAAACCACGGCTGGGCTAAGATAAGCTGACGGCGTTTCGGGTCATAATGTTGTAAGTTGCGTTTGATGGTGGCTTTAAATGCCAGTTGTTTGCTACTGCCTTGCTTTTTAAGCTGTGCAGGTTCTCTTTTACCAAGAGTACTACGCTCGATATCCAGTTTTAATTTGTTTAGTAATTCCTCGACCACTTGCTTGACTAATTTACGAGCCATAGCCAGCACTTCAGGATTCATCAGGTGTTTGGTACGCAATACCGCCGATAATAAAGTGGGATTGGGTGTTGCCCGTTGCAAAACTTCAGGGCAGGTGACTAAGTCATCGAGTTGATAGAGTTCTAATGCGTCTTTTTGTAGGCGTTCGACGGTTTGTTTGGGAAATAGCACTTCAATGTTATTTATCCACTCTGGCGTGCTTAGGGTGGACGCACCTTGCCCTGCTTGGCGTTGCAGTTGTTCTTGACTGCTGTCGCTACTACTACCACCACCATTGCCATTGCCAGTATTCAAGCCCAAACCTGCTTGCTCACGACCATATAGCCAAGTGAGATGTTGATTCATTTGGCTCACGGTAGGGTTTTGATTTTGTCCAAAACTGCTGTCACATACTTCGCCTAATAACAGTCGCCAGCGGTCTTGAATAGATAATGGGGGCTGGTCGTTATCACTGTTTTGTGGTTTTGAAGTTGGCATTAGTGCTGGTGTTAGCTTTGGTAGGGTCATCAGTCTGGCTCCCCAATTTGTTGCCAAAATGGCGGATAAATTTGTTGCAGATAGGCTAAGGTTTGTTGCTCAATGGAGCTGGCATGGCTTATTTGTCTTGCCAATGTTTGGCTGTCTTGGGGAAGGGGTTGTTGGATTAACCGTTGCCATTGTTGTGCTTGCTCGTTATTTAATCCCATAATAGAGGCAAGTTGTTTGGCAAGTTGCTGTCGTTCTCGTGGTGGAAACCAGCCAAATGCTTGGCGTAAACTGGGCAATGCGGTTAAAAATTCTGTATCATTTATTTGGCTAAAAATTTGGTGCAAACTGTCTAATAAATTCGCTTGGCGAGTGATTTCATGGCGGGCGGTGGCAAACAATCCCAATAAAAAATCACCCAATTTATCGACCACAGGCACGCTTTTGATAATACCAATTAAATCTATGGCAACTAAATCTAGCTGGGTAGATTGACCAAACTGATGAATCAAGCGTTGATAACTGCCAACGGCACTGCCTCTTAATGTTGCACTGGTTTGATTATCAAGGCTTAGACGTTGTAGCACTTGGCACATACTCAAAGGGTCAAGCGGTGTTACTTGTGTGGTTGGTAAATTTTCTGATTGAGAACTGGGCAAGCTAAGTGGGCTAAATGAGTTAAGTGGATTAAGTGAGCTTAGTGTTATTTGTGCCATGGCATTGAGTCTGTCTGCTTGCTCAATGCCATGCGTGATGATTTGGATACTGGTGATGTCGGCTTGTTTGTCTTGATGGTGTTGGCTGTTACTATGACTATAATCACCATCAACCAACCATAGCAAACGCTGAATCACCAAAATCAAGGGTATCGCCAATAGACGCTCAATATCTTGCCCCCAAAATCCTTGCAATTGCATACTAATCAGCCGATTACCCAATCTGCTGATGGCTTGGCGTTTTTGGATATGTGGCAATAGCCGTTCAAGCTGAGTAATCAGTTGGGCTGACCATGTATCAAAGCCACAATGAATAACGCTACTAAAAATTTGCGTAATGGCATCAATTTGGCTGTCAGCATCGGGCAGTTGCTGGATTTGATAAAAGCGTTCATTTAATGCTGTTTGGCTGGCTTGTGCAAGGCTTGCTCCATAGCGTGAAGCTTGGATAAGCTCGACTTGCCAATGTACATTTTTATGTAGTTGCCACTGCTCAGTGGCTAAAGGGCTATTTACTTTTTGGTTGCTATTTGAGTTGTTGTTTGACTGTTGGTTAGTGTTTGGGGTAATTAATTGCACACTAGAAATATTAAGTACTGATAATTGCCATAAAATATGTAATTTTTCTCGCTCAACGGGGTCACGATAGCTTAATTTCAACATTTGTGGCTGGTCAGTGGGCATTAAGTCAAAACGTTGTAGCAACGTTTCAATGGCAATAAGTAAGGGTGGTGTGGGGGTGAACTGTGCCAATTTGCCACTGCGTTGTCCTGTTAATGTGGTCAAAGCAAGGCGGATTAATGGGTGGTCATCGCTATGTAATAAACGCAGATATTGCCAGCCATCGTTGCTGGCGTGGTTTAGTTTGGAATCATTCCAAGGGCTGACCGTCGGCAAGGTATCATTGACCACACAGCTTAACATGGCATCAAGCAGTTCTTGCCGACTCGGGGTAGCCAAACCACGCAGAGCTGCCAAACTGGCACTGCTGTGTTGCCATGCCGTTAGTGTCGCTGTGGATAGGGGCTGTTTTGCTTGCCGTATGGCTTGGCAAATGGCAATCATGGCGGTGTCATGGGCGATTTGGTGGTTCATCTTGGCATCAAATAGCCACTGGTAATACTGCGGTGAGGGCATACCCGCCCCATAACCCATAAGACTTTCGACCTGCTTAAAGCTAAACGGTATTAGATAGTTGCCTTGACTGATAATTTGTGTACGTGGTAACAAATTATCAAACTCAGCGTCATCGTTATAGTCATTGCTATCCTTATTTTCAACACCTTTAATATCAGCATTATTTTTATTATCTTCTGACTGTCTATTTTGTGATTGACCATGTTGCAATTGAAAAAACTGCTTAACATAACGTTGCATATCAGGTGGTGAGGGTAATAAGGTTTCCTCTGTTTGATGTTGTATTGGTTGTTGTTTTAATTGTTGTTGTAGTTGGTTAAGTTGTTGTTTGATACCATTGATGTGCCAACCGCCACACACCACCAAAATGCCTCCTTGCTTATTTTGTTGACCCTTGGCCATTGCTATTGCTAGTTTGGCTTGATGATAAGCAATCCATTGTGCCATATAGCCTTCTCGGCAACGGTCTTCTATTGAGCCTTTGGCATCACCTCGCAACACATCAAAATAATAAGCCAACCGAGTTTCAATATTGTCAAAGTTCTTGTTGTCAAAGTGCTTGTTGTCAAAGTGCTTGTTGTCAAAATGATTTAGGTCAGTGGTTTGTTCAAACCATCGCTCCCACAAAGCATCTTGATTATCACAGCCTGTTTGTTCTAATAGTTGGGTAAGGACATGATGATAACGATTGCTTGTTTGGTTATCGTTATCCAATGATTGAGCAGATAAGGGGGATTGATTGTCTGTACTGTCTTGCCAGTTATGATGGATACTTGCCCGATAGCTCCAATGGGGGAGGTCAATAAAATCAATTTCAGCATTAATTTTACCTGCTGTCTGAATGGCGAGCCATTCTGGTGAATAGTCTAATAAGGGAAACCAACTTTGAGCTGTTTGGATATTATCCTGAGCGTCTAAATTGTTGTTTTCTAAATTATTGTCCTCTAAATCCAAATCGGCAATCGGCTGTGCTAAAACTCGCTCTTGGCGATAGCTGTATAAAGCAATGGGCAGTTGGTGTGGCAAGAAAAACTGTGCCAACTGTGGCTTAATATCACTGGGGGCTTCAATCAATACCACCGCAGGGCGATGCGTCAATATCCATTGTTGCACCAAGGTGGCACACACAGGACTATGATGGCGAATACCAATAAAATGTACTGCTTGAATAGCGTTTTTTGCTGGGTGAGTAGCGGTTGGCTCAGTCACAGTCGTCATCGCCAATTATCCCAATAACTCTAATCGGGATTGGTATAAATCCTGCCAGCCAGATTCTGGGCGTTGTTTGGCGTGGTGGTCAAGATAACGGCGTAACTTAAGCTTGTCATCATTGTTATCTTTGATGGCACAGCCAAGCATGGCATTTAAAATATCAGCAGGTGAGCCTGCATCGCCACGTAAAAAATAACCATGCAAACATACCGCTTGTGCGACATTGACCACCTCAGCAGTACTTAGCGTAGTCGATAGCTTTTCAATGGCATTGCCCGAGGTTTTTATGCCTGTGCGTAGCTCTCGGCACATGGTAACCAAAATCTGAATCACCTCATCAGAGGGGGCAGTATCAATGCCTTGCTCGGTTAATAATTGCATGACTTGACGTTTTACCAAACTCATTTCATCGTCAATATGGGCAATGGGAAACACCGTCTCAAAGGCAAAACGCCGTTTTAGGGCGGCAGACATCTCATTGACCCCTTTGTCACGTGTATTGGCAGTGGCAATCAAGTTAAAACCAGCCTTTGCATAAATGGTGGCGTGTTCATCATTATTTGCCAATTCTGGCACCATTAATAGACGCTCAGATAATATGGATAACAAGCCATCTTGCACTTCTGGCGGACAACGAGTAATTTCCTCAAAGCGGACAATTTTGCCCTCTTGCATGGCTCGCATGACAGGTGAGGCAACCAACGCCTTAGTGCTAGGACCTTCGTTTAGTAGCAAGCCATAATTCCAGCCATAGCGAATTTGGTCTTCACTGGTGGCAGCACTGCCTTGTACCGTCAAGGTGCTGTTACCACTGATGGCAGTTGCCAATAACTCAGATAACATGGATTTGGCAGTACCGGGTTCACCGATAAGCAATAATGCCCGCTGGCTGGCAAGCGTTACCAATATTCGCTCTATCATACTCGGTGGACAGACCAGTTTTTTTTCAATATCAAGCGAGGTATTGCCCAAAATAAAATCTCGCACTGCCAACATCGACATTTGCCACCCTTGTGGTGTGGGTCTGGGCTGTGTTTTTTGTTGTGTCTGGTCATATTCTTGCAGGCGTTGCAATTCATTGGCATAACGCACTTCTGCAGGCGGGCGTTGCTGTTGCTGTGCTGTCTGCTCTGATAGTTGTGCTGTTGTTTGCTCTGATGTGTGTTTTTTACTAGACATGGTAAATCCTAATTGTCAGTTTTTTTATTTATGCCAATATAGCCAATCAAGTATTGCCAATTAAATCGCTAGCCTACTAGCTTATAGTCCTTATAGTCTGACCATCGAATCAACGGCCAATAAAAATTCACTGGCAGTGATATCATCAATATCTTGCGGTACTAATAAAGGCTCTATTTGTTGCCCATTATCAGGTTTTGGTACACCTTCATACAAAGGATAGCCCTCTTGCAAGGTGATGGACAATTTATGCCCATTTATCACCTTGTCATAAGCACCACAATAACCACCTCGATACTGTATGACTTCCCAATTTTGAGAGCCAGAACGTAAACCAATGACACTGCCTGTGGCAAAGGTATCATTATCAAAACGGTGTATTTCACCCGTTGATTTTTCTTTATCACTCAGAGAATAAACAGGACGGGCTAGCTGTGCAAATGGCTGTATGATTTGATAATCATTAAACTGCTCTGACCAAGTTGCAAGTTGTTCTTTGCTTAACAAAATGGGGTGGACGAGAGTTATTGTTACTGTTGGGGTTGCTACCGATTGAGGCGTGTCTTTTTTAGCACCTTTAGCATTATTTTTGTTATCACTGTTAGCCATTAAGCTATTTTTTAATATACCTTCACTAAGCAAATTATCCTCAGCATCAAGCAACTCAAGGCTTTCACTTAGCCAAAATAATTGGCGTTTATTGTTTTTATCCTTATCTGTGAGCTGTACTTGCCATAGTAGCCGTTTGCTTAACTGTGCCATGATGGGGTGATGGACGTAATAATCCATAAAATCGCATAAGGATAATGCCCGTTGCTCTATCATCATTTGCTCTAGTCTTTTGGGCAAATTGCTACGCAACTCTTTAAGCTGTTTTTTATCCAGTTTGTGCTGAGCCAAAAATTCTTTGACGGCATTTTCATCATCATTTTTCCCTGCTTTGGGTGGATTTTTAAACGTTTTACCTGTTTCATCATGATAAGCAAAGGTTAAATCATCGGTTAGACTGACGGTAATTTTGCGTGAATCTGGCTGATGGGGATTATAATCAACCACCAATGTGCCGTATTTATCCAAGCCAAAATCGGGCAACAATTTATCTGCCAACTGCTCAGTACTTAAGCCTAAGCATTTGGCATAATGGCTCAATGCTTTGTCGGCATGTGGACGTAGTGTAGAGCGGGCTTTTTGGCTGATTTTTATCAGCATTTGCAATGACTTTTCGGCACGCTCACTATCAGGATAGTTGCTGGCAAGCGTTGCCAATACTTTAAAGCTGTGGGTGATGGAGCCACGCTGGGTAGGCATGGATTCATAGTCTTTAATAAATTGCCAAACCTTATCGGCAATACTTTTATCTGCCAGCCATGCTGAGGCGGTCATAAACCAGCGTTTATTTTTATCAAAACTATCAAACCAACTGTCTTTGTCCCTGCCACTGGTGTCCTCATAGTCGTCCCATAGCTCATTGGCAAGTGTCGCCAGTGATTCGGGTGTAAAAGCAGGTAATACGGAGGATAAAGTGATAATGGGCTTATCCAACGAGCTGAATTTAAGCATTAATAACAACTGCTCAAAGGCATCACTGGGCAGTGGCTCACCTGTGCTGGCGATAACGGGGGCAGTGAGTGCATCAACTAGGGGAACTTGTTGTTTATCCTCTGTGTTATCTTGCTTATCCGATGTTGAGGCTGATGTTGAAACTGATGTTGTATGATTGCTGGCACAGCGTGACACCGTTTCATTCAATATAATATTGCGTTTACGGGTGGTTTTTTGCCAGTCGGTTGATAATAGTGCCTGTGGAATACCTGTGGTATTGCTTTTTATCTCATTGTTATTGACCATTTTTAGTCCTTTTTTTAGTTGTATAGTCAACGAACTTGATAACTGTTACGGTGTTAGGCTCGCTTGCTGTACAACCGTACTATCTGCACTCGCCTGCCTTGTACCAGTTTATAACTTCGCTGACTATATGATAAATAAATGATGGTTATGCTGATTCATTGTGTTAGCATTTAGCGATAGAGGACAATGCCAGCAATACCTTACTAATAATAAGTGGATTTTTATCACAAATATCAATAGGTTTTATCTGCACCTTTTGGCTAAGCATAGAAAAAGGCATATTTCTACCGTGTTGCTCACTATATGAGTAGGCGGGAAAGGGCTCAGATAAGCGAATATACAGATAATTATCTTCACCAAAACGCTTATTTTTTCTGGAATAAAGTTGATCGTCATATAATTCAGGCTCATTGCTAAATTCTACTACGCTGCTTATTTCCAACGAGTTATCTTTAATCTCTCTAAAATAATAACCACCACCTGCAACCTCTTTTAGCTGAGCAACCAGCTCATTAATATGAAAATAACAGTCATCAAAGCGAGTGATTTTACCCAAACTCTTTTCCTCATCGGTGGCACGCAGACAGGGTATATTTATCTGCTCAATCGGTTGGGCGATGGCATGGTCAGCCAATAGCTCTACCCATGAATCTAACTGTGATTGGCTTATATAGCTGGGGTAAGTAAATATCACACAATATTGCATTTGCTTCTCATTTTGTTGCCACTTTTTCTGCCATTCTGCAAACTGCTCAGGGGCAATCTCATCATAGTCAGCATTAATAAAACTGCCGTCCTCTGCCATAATAAACGTATGGTTGAGCGGATTATCAGCATACAAGCCAGCGGAGAATGATTTTGCTTCGTCCTCATCATCGCTACTTTGTTTCGCCTCATCAGCATTGTTTGGTTTATCAGGGCGAATAGTGACTGTCCATAACAAATTCTGTGCATATTTTTGTAATATTGGGTGATGGCAAAAATACTCATACATAAATAAAGGCTGGCGGTGATGGGCTTTTTCTAACTCTTGCTCAAATCGTTGATTTAATGTTTTGTATAATTTATCCAACTGCTTTTTAAGCTGTTTAATCTCATTATTGACTTGTCGAAAGCGTTCTTTATCATCGCCTTTTTTGGCACGAGGGAAACTGTCTAATAACTGCCCCTGCTCATCAAATAATAATGGCGATAAATGAGCGTCTAAACGTAGCGTTAATCGCTGATTGCCCGCTTCATCTAAATCAAAATGACGCTCGCCTTGAGTATCAAAGCCCAAACATGGCACTGCCAAATCTCGCAATTCTATTAATGACAGTGAGGTAATTTCACAAATATCAGCCAATGCTTGTTTAATCAGCGTGCGAAAGTGTGACTTACTTTTAGCATACTGATATAACAATTCGTTCACTATTGCACTGATATCCGCACTATGGGCAAATTTTAATGACGGATTATTTTGCTTACGTTGATTGTTCTGTAACTCAATCTCATACCAAAGCTCAATATTGGCTTTCATCATACGGATTAAGTCACGGTGTTTTTGTTTCCGTAGGGACTCAATAGTCGGCAATGCCTCTGCATTCATCAGCCACCCCCACGGCTCAGGGATACCTACGTCCCACAATGCTTGCCCCAAGTCATTTAATGACGTTCGAGTAAAGGGCGATAAGATTGCCTGCATATCTGCATCAGTGAGTGGTTTAATCCATTTTTTAAAATTGGATTTAATCAAGATACCCAATAGATTTTCAAATAATGGCAATGCCAATTCACTGCCATCAACTTGTAAAATCGGACGTGGAAAACCATGAATGGATAAATGCTCAGGTAATTTTGGTGCTTGTAGGCGATATTTTTTATAAGACCAAGGTGGGGTGGTCAGCCATTCTGATAGCATTTGTGATTGATTTTGTAGTTGCTCTTGTGCCTGTTTTTCGTTCGTATCGTCAGCTTTGTTAGTATCACTGCCATTACTATTATTGTCATCACTGGGCGAGGTAGTTGCTGACTGTGTACTGGCTATCATATCTCGAACTTCAGCAAATATTGGGGCAACATGATAACAGTTTGCAGATGTTTGAGTGTCTGTTGTTTGCTGTGTATCTGGTTTGGTGACTTGTTTATTGTTGTCTTGCTTCATGTATAGCATTTCAATTTTTTCAAAATCTGTGGGCTTATTGATCAATATATCGGTCAAGGTATGTTTGATAATTGGTAACAAGTGCTCAGCACGATAGACGAGAAAATCATATTTTTGTTTTTTCTTATAATACTGTGCCTTTATCAGCTTTTTAGTCATTTGTGAGAAGTCAGGACAGTCATTGATTGCTGTATATAGGGTATTTAAACACTCAAGCATTTTTAGGTTTGTGAATATAGGATAGTGATTAACCCAAACGGCTATTAGCTTACTAAAATTATTATTATAGATACGCTCAAGCAACCATGTTAGATAGTGCTCATGATGATAATCTTGCAATACCTTAAATACTTGCCGTAGATTTTTATAGGAATGGTCTTGATTGGGGGAACGGTAATCATTGAACTTATGATTTAGTAAGGTAGCAATAGAGGCAAACGCTTGCTCGTCCTTCTCTTTAGTGTCAGTCTGAGTCTTGTCCTCAGCATCAGATAGCGATAGAGCAATAAAATCTAATAAGGGTGGTAGGGTATCACTGTCTTTAAATGCTTTACTACTTACTGCTTGCTTATAAGCAGGAACAAATACCGCTGAATTATAAGTATGATGAATAAATAAAATCTGAATGGAGGGGGCACCTTCCCAATATGGACGCTTTATATGCTCAAAAGATTGCCGAGGATAAGGCACATCAGCTAAAAAATAAAACGCCCGTAAAGCTGGTAACAACTGCTGATGGCGGTTAAATAACATTTCATATTCTTTAGGTGACTGCTGTTTTAGCTGATGAATGCGGGCTTGAATATAAAATAGCGTTTGTCGATGACCTTCACAAAGTTGCCGTATATAAATGGGGTCTTGTAAACTGGCTAATATTGCCGTAAAGCTGATTTGTTTGGATAGAGATAACTTAGCAAATAAACAATCAATGATATTTACAGTAAAGCTATAATCTGAGGAATTTAAATTTAAATGTGTTTGCCACTGTTCGGCACAGTTTTGATAATCTATTAATGCGTCATCGTCTGCTTGTATCCACTCATTAGCAAGGGCAAGCCATTGTTCTTGTTGTAAAGTTGTGGCTTTTATATCACTGGCTTGAATGGGTGTATTATCCACTTTAGGTTGATACGCCAATGCCTGAGCAAAGCGATTGGCTCGGTAGTCATCTAAAATCTTTTGCTGTTTTTTTGACCAATGAAACTGGTTGTCAGGAGTGGCATAAGATAGTGTGCTCGTTTCATTGTCATGTAAATTATTAGTCATGCTGATGTCGTCCTAATTTAATGTTGTCCTAATTTAATAATAGGGTTTACTGTTGCTTATTAAGCCCATCATAAACTAAAACTAAACATCAATCATCTTTAAAGTTAAATTAAGTGACAACAGTTGTCGTGTGAATATAAATGTTTGGTTGGGTTTTTTGATAAGGTATTTAATGAAGGAAAGTATATAAACAGAGGTATAGTAATTATTAATATATAAAAACAGTCATGATTTTGTAATTGTTCAATATATAGTTGAATATAAAAAATAATTATTTTAATTTTTCTTATTACTTAGCAATAGATTTTGTTGATTTTTATTGGTTCATTTATTATTTATGCTTATTTTTTAGCATAGTGATTAATTCGTTACTGGAATATTTTTGGCTATTAATTTCCCAAGTTTGAACTTTATCAAAATTTACCTTTACACCTGCTCCATTGTCATTAAAAAATAAAGTATCATTTACTGAAGTGAGATGGTCTGGGATAATACCATTAATGACGACAATACTATCGCTATCATCATCAATGATGGTATCAATACCTGATGGCTCTGGTGTTTTAAATATCCTACTTTTTCCATTATCATAATCATGTATGATGTAGGTATCTTGTCCCTCTCCACCCATGAGTGCATTAGGCAACTCATTAGCAATTAAGGTATCGTTACATCGCCCTCCTTTAGCATTTTCTATATGACTATGATAACCGATTAGGCTTTGACCGTCAGAGGTTATATTATCGGCTTTGGTCATTTGATATGACCAACCTCCCTGATTTAAGTCAATGGTACTAAAGACAGGTGAGTTGCTTGCATCAAAGGTATCAATACCTGAACTATCCCAAATATAAGTATCATCAAAGCTGTAGCTGTTATTATCTGTTCTTAGATTTGGATTAATACCATGTAAGTAGTGTAAAGCAATGATGTCAAATAGTTTTAGATTTTCGCCCTTGTCATTGTCATTGCTTGTATGAAACATGACAGAGCCTTCTTGCTCGAGAAAGGGTAGAGCAGGCTCTTCATCAGGGTGCTTTAAACCTAAAATATGTCCAATTTCATGTAATGCAACATGAAAGCCTCTTGTACCTATATTAAAAGAATTGGCTTGATGATACATACTTGTTTTGAAATGGACTTCAGGTGGTCTAATATTAGCGTATGCGTCAACACTTGGATTATTTCGAATAGATAAATCATCCAAATAAAAAGTTAAATTAGGATTGTTTTTATCCTCAACAAACTTGATACCTGTGATATCAGTATACTTATCGAGTGCCAGTTTTATATCTTGTTGTTGCTGTAAGTTAAAGGGTTGCCAGTCTTTAAGCTCCCTGTTTGCTTGAGTGGCAAAATTATAGGTAAGTTTTTTAGTATGAATAAGATTTTTAGTTATATATGTTAAATTACTAGGTTCAATCATTGCTTCGAGAAAATAGGGATAATTTGAAGTAGCTGTATTAGTTGGTGGCTGTTTATTTTCTGGAGTGTTTTCTGTGCTGGCTAGAAAAGCTTCTAATTTTTCGTAAAAATCGGATTCCTGATTGTTATCTTCAAAATTTGGAAGGGAGCTATTATTGGGTCCTGATTTTAAAAGAGCAATCGCTTTTAAACGCAATAGTGATGTTTTTGCATAATTATGCATCTCTATTGCTAGCTTAATCTGAGCAGGCGTTAATCTCTGATAATATTCTTGATTTCTTAAAATTTTTGTTGTTTTCTCCAAGGTGTCTTTAAGCATCTGTTCATTGTTTTCATTATATCGTTGACTGGATAGTTGATAATATAAATCCATATCACTTGGCTGTATAAGGCATTCATTAAATATCATTTCAGATTTTTTTTCGTCATGATTATATTTGTAATTAATAAATTGTTGTACTCTTTGTGTGGTTTGATTTTGATAGTCATTGTTTTGCTGGTGGGCATAGGCAGGTATCATGATTGTGACAATCAATATACGTGATAACTTCTTAATAAGCTTAAGTGGGTTGTTTGTAGAAGTTTTATTTTTTATCCAGTATGTCATTATGCTAACCAATAATGATAACTTTATAAATAAAGTTATGAGCAATAATATCAATATAAGTTTGCATCAATAATAGCACTAGATTAGCTTTAACCATACTTAATTATGAAGTATCAGCAGTTAAAATTAAACAATTTTTTGAGTTACCCCTCCGCCAACTCCTCCATAACTGTCACCATATTTAACGCATGGGCAACTTGTGGCGTGGCGTTAGGATAAGCTATTAGCATATCTTGCTCATCAACTAAGTTATCTTGAGAGGCAGGCGACTCACCAAACCATGCCAACTCATCATGCAAACATGCTACCTCACCCATAATCAATAGGGCAGGGGTGGGCAGATTAGCAACTGTTTGTTTTTGTACAATGTTTTCTAGTGTGCCTGTCAATACTTGCTGATTGGGCAGGCTAGCATTCGAGATAATCGCAATCGGGGTATCAGCTGGCTTGCCTGCTTTGATTAGCCCTTGGGTCAAGCGTTCAAGGGCATTTAATCCCATATAAAACACCACCGTTTCATTGGGGGCAAGCAGATTATCAAAGCCATTATTTTCTTTACCTGCCTTTAAAAACCCAGTGACAAACCGCACCGATTGAGCATGGTCACGATGGGTCAACGGAATCCCTGCATAACTGGCGGCAGCATTGGCGGCAGTAATCCCCGGAACGACCTGATACGCAACATTTGCCTGACGCAATGCCTGAATTTCCTCACCGCCTCGCCCAAAAATAAACGGGTCACCACCTTTTAGACGCACCACTCGTTTTCCTGCTTTGGCATGCTGTATCAATAGCTCATTAATGCCTTGCTGTGCTACTGCATGATTACTGCGTTTTTTGCCGACATATACCTTATCAGCATCTCGGCGACACAAGTCCAACACTTGTGGCGATACCAGTGCATCATAAAATACAATATCCGCTTGTTGCATAAGTCGCAACGCCTTAAAGGTGAGTAGCTCAGGGTCACCAACACCAGCCCCAACCAAATAAACTTCACCGACAGTTTGCTGTTTGAATTGTTGCTTATCTTGTTGTTTAGGTTTTTGCTTGGGCTTTTGTCCAGATTTGGCTTGATGTGATTGGGCATAAGCAGTGCTGGCATGCTCTAAATCAGCCTCAAGCTGAGCTTTGGCTTGGCTCTCTTTACCTGCAAAAATCAGCTCACTGACCTTGCCCTCAAATGCTCGCTCCCAAAACTGTCGGCGAGCGGTTAAAGTTGGGATTTTAGCTTTGACTTGCTGACGAAAATCCCCTGCCAAACTTGCCAGCTTACCGTAACCTTGTGGTATTAATGATTCAAGTCTAGCTCTTAGCAGACGTGCCAATACAGGGGCTTTACCATTGGACGAGATACCAATAACGATGGGGTTTCTATCAACAATCGCAGGAAAAATAAAATCGCATAACTCAGGGGTGTCGACCACATTAATTGGAATGTTTAATGCTTGTGCGTCGGCATGAATTTGTCGATTTAATGCCTTATCGTCCGTCGCTGCAATGATGATACGTTTGCCAACTAAATACTGTTTATCATAATCGGCATAAATAAGCTGATGATTTGGTTGATTGTTTGTCGCTTTGTCATTGATGGTATTGATGTCATTGCTTAACAGGGCTTGCAAATCCTCACTAATTATAGGGGCGACAATGGTCAAACACGCCCCCGCTCGGCGTAGCAAATCTGCTTTTCGCAACGCTACTTCACCACCACCAATAATGGCAATAGGTTGATTTTCAAGCTTAAAAAATAGTGGGAATGTGTTCATATGATTACCCTGTCAATTAATACAACTACAATGATAGTCATTTTTTGGCTATATGTTATGTCGGGCTATTATCGGGTATTTTAAGCACACTCTCACTTAGCAAAACGTTATTACTATATTCGTTTTGGGTATTAAGGGGTTGGGTTTTTTAAGATGAGGGAATAGCTTTAGAAATGATTGGTTTAATAGTTGGATATTAAAAAGGTTAAGAGCGGTGTTATTTTGTTATTTAAAAAATAGCCTAAGCAGACTTACGTATTTAAGCTATTAAACCATTCCACGTGCCACTTCCCAAAGTAAAGCCAATGCAATCCCTACAAAAATCAGACCACAAATACGATTAAGCCATAACAGTCGTTGTCCTGTTGCCAGCCATCTTGCCAGTTTTTTACCACCAAAGGTGTAAATTAACTGCCAAAATGTTTCACTGACAAAAAATCCAACCGTTAGCCATATATATTGTGGCAACAGTGGTGATGAAAAGTTAATAAATTTAGGAAAAAAGGCCGCAAAAAATAATATCGCTTTGGGGTTGGATAATGATACCCAAACTCCCGTGCGAAATAGTGACAACGGGGTATGTGAAAATTTGGGGTTTATTTTATTTATATTATTGCTAGTGTTTTCATTTTTAGTAGTATCAGTGGCATTAAGCAGTTTGGTATCTTTTTTATCCGTTTGCCATGATTTCACTCCTAAATATAGCAGATATAATGCCCCAACAACTTTAATGAGCGTTAACAGCCACGGAAATTGGCGACTGATAATATCCAGCCCAAGTAGTGCGGATAGTAATAATAAAAATAGCCCAAAACTTAACCCTGCGAGTGTCCATAAGGTACGTTTGACTCCATGATTTAACCCATGTTGAAAGGCGAGTAGCATATTAGGGCCGGGCGTGGCGGAGATAACAAAGGTACTTAAAAAAAATAGGGTGAATTGCTCAAATGACATAAAGGTTGCCAAAAAAAGTAGATAATAGACAGCTTACAGCTTACAGCTTACAGCTTACAGCTTACAGCTTACAGCTTACAGCTTACAGCTTACAGCTTACAGCTTACAGCTTACAGCTTACAGGTTATAGGTCAAGAGCTGTTTTTGTTTATCCTAACTCCATAAATTTTTAGCTTGTTGGCACAATTCAATATAAGTTTGTTGTTCTGTGTTATCAGGATATAAATCAAGATTGGTTTTTAATTTATCAATTCTTATCATAAAACCAAAAAAGCCAAGTGCGATGACTTGGCTTAATGATAACATTGATTTTAGTAGCTGATGATGGCTTGTTTATATTTGTGTATGTAAGCCACATTCCCGATTTTCTTCTACTTTGGTGGGGTCAAAGTAGTCAAATTCATTAGGAAGGCTGTTTTCTTCCAGATAAGCGTCTAAGTCTTTATCCGTTTTATAAAATAATGGGGCAACTTTTAGCACACCATCTTTGGATAGGCTAAGTACATCTAGGTTTTGACGGAATTCGGTTTGCTCTTTACGAATGGCGTTAAACCACACATCAGGTTTTAGCTCAGCCAATGCACGGCGGAATGGTTCAAGTTTGACTTGTTCGGTAAATTCATCATGCTGTGGGTTATCAATACTAGGAATACCGTTCATCACTGAATCACGATAAGCTCGGGTTTGCTGTGGGATATAAGTGACCACATTGAGGTTTAAGTCTTTGATAAGTTTAACCGCAAATTGATAGGTGGCGTCAGTGTTATAGCCAGAGTCCACCCATAATACTTTGATATCAGGGCGTTGTTTGGCGACCAAATGCAAGATGGCAGATTCATAAGGGCGAAAGTTGGTGGTGATAATGGGATTTTCGGCTTTTGCCAATGCCCATTCGACGATTTGCTCAGGCGTTTTGCCTTGTAATTCAGCGTTGGCTTGCTCAAGATTATCTGCGTTAATAGCGTGGCTTGTGTTACTCATAATTATTCCTTTTAGGTTAAAAAGTTAGGTTGAAAAGTTAGGTTGAAAAGTTAGGTTGAAAAGTTAGGTTGAAAAGTTAGGTTGAAAAATCTTGTTAAAATAGTTTTCTTTCCCCTTTAAAGCGAGTCAGGGGAAAGGTTAAATTTAGCGAAACATCGGTAATTTGCTGACTTGCGTGCCTGCATAAGCGGACGCTAAATCATTAAAAGACTGGGCAATATCATCGCTCATATCCTGCTCGGCAATCACAAAACTATCCACCCCCGAACGGCGTAAGTAAGCGATTTGGTCACGTCCAAATGCCCCTGCCATACGGATTTCACCTTGATAGCCGATTTGGCGTAAGTGTTTGGCAAGGCTAAAGCCACGTCCATCAGCAAAGGCTGGCACATAAATCACCACCAATTCGATTTTATGTAGGCTTTCTGGGTCGATGGTCGGCGGTGCGTCTTTTTTGCGTTTTTTAGGTTTCGCTTTTGCTTTGCTTTTATCGCCATCAGCGTCCACTTCCTCAGCAAGGCTGTCATCAATATCCAGCACTTCGGCTAACTCATCAAGTTGTTCTAGCGTGGTGTCGGTACTTAGCCATGTCGCCAGTCGGCTACTGTGTTGATTGACCAAAGCCAATACCTCTTGTAGCAAGGGGCTGTTGACGTTTAATGCAGTTAGTAAGTCTTGAATGGGCAGGATAATATCCAGCTTTTCTTGTTTGTGCAGTATTTCGCCAAGATTGAGTTCGGCAAGGGCAACGCCATCAGGCAGTTGCTCGTGAGCCAAAGCATGCCATGTATCATTGGCACTGATATCTTGCCCTTGCTGGTCTAAGATATGATGATTAGCCATAGACACGTTCCTTAAATGGGTCAATGCCCACCCGTTCGACTAATTCACCAAAGCCTTCTACCTCATCGCCACTTTGCTGGCGGGTATCGACATACACGTCCAAAATGCTTTGTAGGGTTTGGGCGACTTCATCGGCAGGCACGGCTTTACCCAAGATTTTGCCCAGTTTTGCGTCATTACCAGAGCTACCGCCCAAGCTGATTTGATACCAATGCTCGCCCTTTTTATCCACGCCCAAAATGCCAATATCGCCAACGTGATGATGGGCACACGCATTCATACAACCTGACATATTTAAGCGAATTTCACCCAAATCATACAGATAATCCAAATCATCAAATTGTTTTTCGATTTGTTCAGCGATGTTATGGGTGGTGGCATTTGCCAATGAGCAATAATCAAACCCGGGGCAGACAATCATATCGGTCAATGTGCCGATATTGGCTCGGGCAAGGTTTAATTGCTGTAACTGTTGCCATACCTCATAAATATCGGTTAAGGCAATGTCTGCAAACACCAAGTTTTGTTGGTGGGTGGAGCGAATTTCCCCAAAGCTATATTTATCAGCTAAATCTGCCAAAGCGTCCATTTGCTCGGCGGTAACGTCACCTGCTGGCACATATTTGCCATCGACCAGCCCAGCTTTTAGCGAAATAATAACCGCCCGATAGCCTGCGACTTTGTGAGCCACCGTATTATGAGCGTACCAGTTGGCAAAGTTTTTATCTTGTTGCAGTTTGGCTTGCAGTTCACCTTGTACCGCCAATTCATCAAAACTCTGATAATTGGGAGCAGTAAAATAACTTTGAGCTTTGGCAAAATGCTCATCAGTTAAGGTCAGTTCACCATCTTTGCTGTGAGCGTGCCATTCCTCCTCAACCAATTTGGTAAATTGCTCAGCTCCCATGCTATCAACCAAAATCTTAATGCGAGCTTTATATTTATTATCCCGTCTGCCATGCAAGTTATACACCCGCAACACAGCGTCCAGATAACTTAATAAATGCGTACGCGGTAAAAACTCACAAATGACCTTACCGATAATAGGCGTGCGTCCCAAACCACCACCAACGATGACCTCAAAGCCAACCTCGCCTGCCTCATTTTTGCGAACGTGCAGACCAATATCATGCACCTGTGTGGCGGCCCTGTCCTGCTCCGTACCAATCACCGCAATCTTAAATTTACGTGGCAAGAAGGCAAATTCTGGGTGAAAAGTTGACCATTGACGAATGATTTCACAATAGGGGCGAGGGTCCTCGACCTCCTCTCGGTGAATACCTGCATAAGGGTCGGTGGTGGTGTTACGGATACAGTTGCCTGAAGTTTGAATGGCATGCATTTGTACCGAGGCAAGCTCTGCCAAAATATCTGGCACGTCCTCTAGCTGTACCCAATTCAGCTGAATATTGGTACGAGTAGTAAAATGCCCATAACCCTTATCATATTGACGGGTAATATCGGCAATTTTTCTTAACTGTTGGCTGGCAAGCAAACCATACGGAATGGCAATGCGTAACATCGGAGCATGACGCTGAATATACAGCCCATTTTGCAACCGCAGTGGCAAAAACTGCTCCTCTGGCAACTCACCTGCCAAAAAGCGACGGGTTTGGTCACGAAACTGTGCCACCCGTTCATCAACCATCGCTTGGTCGGCATAAGTATATTGATACATAATTGGCTCGTTTTGCTGGCTTATAAAATAAAAAGTAGAAAATGAAAAATAAAAGTGACTAAAACAATTTAGTGCATAGTACCCACTGTTGCCCCTCTTGATAAATTCAATTAAGTCATATGCATATCCGAACACAGCATAGAACTGAATAAGCTAAATTCGGTAGCCTATGCACAACCAATTTTTATAACTGTTAACTATTAACTATCAATTATTAAATTAAAAGGAGCCACTATGTCGGTAGCCAAAACTCAATCTAGCCATTCACAGGACAGCAACGCACAACAGCCAAATAACAAAATCGTTGAGCGATTAGGTATTCGCAAATTAGTGCCACCGCATGGCAGTGACAAACTTAAGCCTTTATTATTACAAGGTGATGAGCGTACACAAGCCCTAGAGCTTGCCAAATCCCTACCACAAATCCAGCTAAGCTCACGTGAGCGTGGTGACTTAATCATGCTTGGCATTGGTGGCTTTACTCCACTTGATGGCTTTATGAATAAAGCAGATTGGCAAGGCGTGGTTGATGAAATGACATTGCAAACAGGTGACAATGCAGGCTTGTTTTGGCCCATTCCCATCACCCTATCTACCGATAAAGCCACTGCAAATAGCCTAAGCAAAGATGATAAAGTGGCACTGGTTGCTCAAGATGGTGAAATCATGGGGATTTTAACCGTTGAAGAAACTTACGAAATTGACAAAAATCACGAATGCCAACAAGTCTTTACCACCACCGACCCTGCCCACCCAGGTGTAAAACAAGTCATGGAGCAAGGCGAAGTCAATATTGCAGGTAAAGTGCAAGTCTTAAGCGAAGGCGAATTTCCTAAGCTGTATCCTGAGATTTACAAAACCCCTGCCGAAACTCGAGCCTTATTTGAGCAAAAAAATTGGCAAACCGTAGCGGCCTTTCAAACCCGTAACCCCATGCACCGCTCACACGAATATTTAGCCAAAATTGCCATTGAAATCTGTGATGGTGTGATGGTGCATTCATTACTTGGGGCATTAAAACCTGGTGACATTCCTGCCGAAGTGCGTCAAGAGGCAATTAAAACCTTGATTGATAATTACTTTAAAAAGGACACCGTTATTCAGGCAGGCTATCCATTAGATATGCGTTATGCAGGACCTAGAGAGGCATTACTGCATGCCTTATTCCGTCAAAATTATGGCTGTAGTCATTTGATTGTCGGACGTGACCATGCAGGGGTGGGCGATTATTATGGGGCGTTTGATGCCCAAGCGATTTTTGATGAGATTGCCGATGATGCCTTAATTACCAAACCATTAAAAATTGATTGGACGTTTTGGTGCAATGCCTGTCAAGCGATGGCGTCAAGCAAAACCTGCCCGCACGATGCGAGTAATCATGTCAAAGTATCTGGTACCAAATTACGTAAAGCCTTATCAGAGGACGAGCCTGTGCCTGATAACTTTAGCCGTCCAGAAGTGCTTGCCATCTTACGCAACTATTATGCAGGCATTGCCAAAGAGGATAGAGCAGAGGTCAAGCTTACTGGTGCGTCAGCACAATAAAATAGCCTTTAGTATCATAAAATCAGTAGGATATAAGATAATGATGACAACGTCTGATGATAACGTGATTGTTTCAAACAGGCTATCTACTACCTTGACTGTGGCACTATTATCTATAGTGCCTATGTTAACTATGTTGACTATGATGATAACTGCCTGTAGCTCGGGCAGTAGTACTAATAGTAATGCTGACAGCAACGCTAATAACAATGCCAATAACAATGGCAGTGGTGGACAGAATATCAAACTGTTAAACGTCTCTTATGATGTCTCCCGAGATTTTTATAAAGAGTACAACCCACTATTTATTCAGCAATATCAAAGTGAACACCCAAACAGTAGCGTTCAAATTGGTCAATCACATGGTGGCTCAAGTAAACAGGCGTTATCGGTTGCCAATGGCTTGCAAGCTGATGTGGTGACCATGAATCAGCAAACTGACATTGATGTGTTGGTGGATAAAGGCTTGGTTGATGACGACTGGCAACAACAACTGCCTAATAACGCTATCCCTTATACCAGCACCATCGTATTTTTGGTACGCACTGGTAACCCCAAGCATATCCAAGATTGGGACGACTTGGCAAAACAGGGCATACAAGTGGTGATGCCCAATCCCAAAACCAGTGGCACTGCTCGTTATGCGTTTTTGGGGGCATATGGTTATGGGTTGCACCATTTTAAGGCAAATAATAATGGTCATAGTGAGGGTAGCACTGCCTCAAACGCTGACGCAAACCAAGCGACTAATGCTAGCAATGCCACTGATAATACTAGGGACTATATGAAACGCTTATTGGCAAATGTCGCCACTTATGATAATGGTTCTCGGGCGGCCACCACCACCTTTAGCCAACGTGGTATTGGTGATGTACTAATTACCACTGAAAACGAGGCTCATCAAGCGGTCAATGGCTTTGCCAAAGGTCAAGTGGATATTGTCTATCCAAGTTATTCTATTCAGATTAATAACCCAGTCGCCCAAGTAAAAAGTGTCACTGATAAAAAAGGCACAGGGGCGGTGGCTCATGATTATCTGCTAAAGTTGTGGGACAAACCAGCCCAACAACTGATGGCACAATATTATCTGCGACCCAGTGACCCTGACATATTGGCACAGCATAGCGATACCTTGCCTGCCATTGATACCTTTGAGCCAACAGCAGTATTTGGTTCATGGCAACAGATTATGCAACGCTTTTTTGTGGAAGGGGGAGAGTTTGATAAATTGGCAACAGTGCAACCAGTAAACTAGAGCCTGTATTTATAGTATGGTGTTAGGCTCGTTAAAGATAAGTTTTATGGTTTATTTGAGAGCTTATACAACAGAGCCTAAGCAATTTTGGTATAGTTACCTATCAATGTTGTCCCATCAGAGCAAAAAAGGTGCAATGAACTTCTATCTTGGGTATCTATTGTTAATACATGGTTTTTAAACTGAAAAAAGGTTGGTGATTCATTTGTAATCGTTTCAAATAATGCACCATGTACACTATCTTGACCAATAAAATGAGCTTGCCCTTGATAATTACAGACAGTGTGCTTTATCTCATCATGAGATTGTATGGCAATATTGATATGTTGATTATCAATGGCGGTTATCGTTAATTGTATCCAATCATATCTTGAGTTTATATATTCTCCGACAACCATTTTAATAGCTGGATTTGGCATGGTATAGGGCTTATGTAGATGTGTATGCGCTTGACTCGTTGGTATTGATGCTGGTGAGGTGATGATACGTTGATGAGGATAAGTTGTTTGAGAGGGAGTGTTCACCCTAACCGTGTCAGATGAAGAGACGATAGCAGAGTCAGTAGATTGACAGGCAGTTAAGCTTATCAATCCAAATAGCACACAAGAAAGCGTCGTGGTTTGTTTTATCATATTATTCATTTCTTATAGCATATCAAATTAAAAGCCATATACTTCCATAGTTATCCATATATTTAATATCCAAATCGTACTCCCAAGTGCTATCCATAAATAGTTGAGTGCTGTTAACTTACTATTTTGTTGTCCTTGGTTGTCATTTGCTGCTAGATTTACTTGTATTTGTGCCTGCCATATACTCCATGCTAAAGCAACAATTAAAGCAATGGCTAAGATCATATACGCAATTGTGCCTAAAGGTAGGCGAGCACTTATATTAAGTCCAATTTCTGCTATAACACAAACTGTGGCAGCAGTGCCTAAACTAGGGGCTTGGTAGCCATCTAATTTATTGGCATTGTCTTCAATTTTGTTAAATAAACTGTGGATAAAAAATATAGCAAACCACGCCCTTGGAATTGGCCAAATTTTTTCACCTGTATGGTCTCGCCACAAGCTCCAATTTTTCCAAAACCAATATAAGGAGTACAGACTAAAAGTGCTAAATAATAAAATTAAAAACTTGCGCTGAGATACTACATAAAACTGCTGGGTTTGTGATGGTAGATGGGGTGGAATAATGTCTGCTTGTGGGGCAGAGTAGAGGTTTTGATATGATGGTGTGTTAGGTTTCTTTAAGTCCATTTTCTGTCTCATTAATTATTATTTATTGTAGTGTAATGAGTTTTATTTAAAAATACCAGATTGACTTTAAGATTCTTTTATTTTGCAATGTTTTTTTGTTTCTTTATTCCTTTTGCTCATTAAGATACGCTTATTCATCATTATACATAATAACAAACCACTGTTAGCATGGTCGCCAGAATCTTTTTAGTTTGTTCCAATTTAAGGTGAACATCATGCGTAACATTAACTATTCTAAAACTTCTTTTTCTTATAAGTGGCTTGCCAGTGCAGTGATTGCTACAGCCTCTCTTAGCTTAATGGCGTGCAGTCAATCTGCCAATGATACGGCAGATACTGCAAATAATGCAGACAATAGCAGTGTAAGCAACGGACAAAATATTGAACTATTAAATGTCTCGTATGATGTGGCACGTGATTTTTATAAAGACTATAACCCCATGTTTATTGAGCATTACAAGTCTGAACATCCAGATACCAATATCAATATTAAGCAGTCACATGGTGGCTCCAGTAAACAGGCGTTGTCTGTTGCTAATGGCTTGCAGGCAGATGTTGCTACCATGAACCAAGGCTCTGATATTGAGCTTTTACAGAAAAAAGGTTTGGTTGCTGATAATTGGAGCGAGCAGTTCCCTGACCATGCCGTACCGTTTACCAGTACCATTGTGTTTTTGGTACGCAAAGATAATCCCAAAGGTATTCATGATTGGCAAGATTTGACCAAACCGGGTGTGGAAATTGTGATGGCAAATCCAAAGGTGACAGGTAATGGACGCTATGCCTTTTTGGGAGCATACGGTTATGGCTTGCATGAATTTAATAATGATGAAGACAAAGCCAAAGGCTACGTTAAAGACATGCTAAAAAATGTCAAAGTCTATGAAAATGGTGGGCGGGCAGCGACCACAACTTATGTCCAGCGTGGCATTGGTGATGTGCTGGTGACCTTTGAAAATGAGGCAAACCTTGCTGCTAGCAAATTTGGACAAGGACAAGTTGACATCGTTTATCCAAAATACTCTATTAAATCAGAAAGCCCAGTGGCAGTGGTCAATGCGGTAACGGATAAAAAAGGCACAACTGAGCCTGCCAAAGAATATTTAGACTATCTATGGAGTGAGCCTGCCCAGCAACTTGCCGCTGACTTATATCTGCGTCCAAGTGTGCAGAGTGTGCTTGAGAAAAACAGCGATAAACTGCCCCCAGTAGATACCTTCCGCCCCAATGATGTGTTTGGTACTTGGGATGAGATTATGCCCAAATATTTTGGTGATAATGGCGTGTTTGACCAATTAGCCACCAATGCACCACAGTAATTGTTGCCATAATAGTTTTTGATATTCTTTTATCAGTCAGCCAAAAGTAGCCAAATCTGAGTGAATCTATGACGCAATCAACTTCATCAGTCCCACAAAGACCCCCTGTCAAAACCGCAAATTGGCTGACCCGATTGCGTCAGCGTAATGTCTTGCCGGGGTTTGGCTTATCAATGGGTATTACCGTATTAAGTCTATCATTGCTGGTGGTTTTGCCGTTTGCCATGATGGCTTATACCAGTACTCAAATGGGTTGGCAAGGGTTTTGGCAGACCATTACCCAACCTCAAGTCACTGCTGCCATTATTTTGTCATTAAAGATGTCCTTTTACGCCATGCTTACCAATATGGTGTTTGGCACATTGGTGGCGTGGGTATTGGTGCGTTATGAATTTTGGGGTAAGTCATTGATTAATGCTTTGGTGGATTTACCTTTTGCCTTGCCAACGGCGGTGACAGGTATTTCTTTGGCAACTCTCTATGCCCCCAATGGCTTAATCGGACAATGGTTTGCCAAAATTGGTGTACAAGTGGCATTTACCCCAATCGGTATTTGGTTGGCATTGGTGGTGGTTAGCTTTCCTTTTATTGTGCGGGCGGTGCAACCTGTATTGGCTGAATTATCGGTTGAATACGAAGAGGCTGCCGCCGTCTTAGGTGCAAGACGATTGACTACTTTTCGCACTGTTATTTTGCCAGAGTTATTACCCGCACTGCTGATGGGAGCGGGTATGATGTTCGCTCGTGCCACTGGGGAATATGGCTCGGTGATTTTTATTGCGGGTAATATTCCCATGCAGTCAGAAATTTTGCCATTGATTATCATCAGTAAATTAGAACAATTTGATATTCAAGGGGCATCGGCGGTGGCATTGTTTATGCTCGTTATCTCATTTGTGATTTTATTGGCGATTAATCTGCTGCAATGGCGACTGTCTCGCCGAGTGGGTGCGAAGTAGTTTATTTAAATTTAACCACTTTATTTACATTTAGGTATTGTTATAAAAAGCCCCCTCCCTAACCCTCCCCCAAAGGTGGAGGGAACTATTCCTCCTCCCTGAGAGGTGTTAAAAAATTGCATTGCAATTTTAGCCTCGCAAGGGAATTTCTTTAAATAGAAATTCCTAAAAAGAGGGGGCTAGGGGGAGGTCTGAAGTTATGATGATTTACTAAAAGTAGCCAAAATATACTTTTTGAAACACCACACAAATTTAAAAGTGTATTCACTTATAAAGATAAAACTGTTAGGAATTCCAAGCCATGCAAATAGCCAATAGCTACGATTACCAAAGCAATGCTGCTACCAAAGATAGCCCGTGGGTACGCCGTTTGTTTATTGTCATTGCCGTTGTGTTTATGGTGGTGATGTTGGTGATTCCTCTACTGGCAGTGTTTTATGAGGCGTTTAAAAGTGGTTGGGACTTGTATCTTGCTGCTTTGGTTGAGCCAGAGGCAGTAGCGGCGATTAAGTTGACCTTATTAACGGCTGCTATTGTGTTGCCGATTAATACGGTGATGGGGATTGCCATTGCGTGGTTGGTCACTCGTTACAACTTTAAGGGTAAGCAGTTAGTGACCACTTTATTAGACTTGCCATTTTCGGTGTCACCTGTGGTCGCAGGTCTGATGTTTGTGTTGTTATTTGGCTTAAATAGTACGCTTGGTGGCTGGCTTGAGTCCATAGGCTTTCAAGTGATTTTTGCTGTACCGGGGATTGTATTGGCGACTTTGTTTGTCACCTTTCCCTTTATTGCCCGAGAGCTAATCCCTGTGATGCAAACGCAAGGCGATAGTGAGGAGCAGGCAGCGTTGACGTTGGGTGCGTCAGGCTGGCAAGTATTTTGGCACGTCACCTTACCAAATATTAAATGGGCATTATTATACGGCTTGATTTTGACCAATGCTCGAGCAATGGGTGAGTTTGGGGCGGTTAGTGTGGTATCAGGGCATATCCGCGGTGAAACCAACACCATGCCGTTATTGGTGGAGATTGCGTATAACGAATATAACTTTACCGCTGCCTTTGCCATCTCAAGTTTGCTGGCAGCGTTGGCACTGTTGACCTTATTGGTACAACAAGTAATGACCAAAATTCAAAGCCGTAAAATGGCAAAAAGCAAAAATCGTGATGCCTTTGTTGACCCTATTGTGACAACTGCCACAACTTCAGTCAGCACCACCATATTGGCAGAAAAAAACACCACAGATGGCACAGACAATGGCAGTTTAGACAAAGTGGCAGATAACCCAACAGCATAAATCCACCATCACCATCTAGCAACCAGATAAATTGTATTTGATAAAGAGCATAATATGAGCATTGATATTCAACACGTTTATAAAAAGTTTGGTGATTTTACTGCTTTAGATGATATCACCTTAACTGTTCCAACTGGCAAACTGGTCACATTGCTAGGGCCTTCTGGCTGTGGTAAAACCACCTTATTGCGTATCATTGCAGGGCTAGAATATGGTGATAGTGGGCAGATATTGTTTGATGGTGTTGATGTCACCCATACCCCTGTACAAAAACGTCATATTGGCTTTATGTTTCAGCACTATGCTTTGTTTCGCCATAAAACCATCTTTGATAATGTCGCTTTTGGCTTAAATTTATTGCCTAAAGCACAGCGTCCTAGCAAAGCAGATATTAAAAAACGTGTTGATGAACTGCTCGAATTGGTGCAACTGCCTCATGTAGCCAATGCTTATCCGCACCAACTCTCAGGTGGTCAACGACAACGTATCGCTTTGGCTCGGGCATTGGCGGTCAAACCAAAATTGCTATTATTAGATGAGCCATTTGGGGCATTGGACGCTAAGGTGCGTAAAGAATTACGCACATGGCTAAAAAATATCCATCATGAATTGGGCGTGACCAGTATCATGGTAACTCATGACCAAGAAGAGGCAAGGGAAGTATCTGATGAGATTGTGGTAATGAATCATGGTAAAATCGAACAAATCGGCACACCAGAGCAGTTGGTTAATGAACCAGTTAGTGAGTTTGTGGCGGACTTTTTGGATTTGGTTTAGGGTAAGTTATTTCCCTCAAACCCAAGCAACCAAGCCTTTCTTTCTACTTTGCCTGCATAGCCAGTTAATGAGCCATCACTGCCAATCACTCGATGGCATGGCACAATAATAGATAAGCGATTGCGACTGTTGGCATTGGCAACGGCTCGCACAGCTTTGGGATTATTCATCTGACTGGCTTGCTCGGCATAGCTGATGGTTGTACCGTAAGGGATGGTGAGTAAAGTTTGCCAAACGCTGATTTGAAAATCTGTCCCTAATAGTTTTATTGGGATATCAAAATGTTGTAATGTGCCAGCAAAATATTGTTGTAATTGCTTTTTTGTCTTAATGGTAATTGAGTTTTCACCAGTTTTTAATGTGGCATTGAGGCGTTTTAATAAATCTTGTAATTGTTTTCCTGCATTTTTTCTATCAACAAATTCTAATAAAAATAAAAACTGCTCATCAGCAATCAAACACATTGTGCCTAATGGTGATGAGTAAAAATCCATGATAAGCTGGGTTGTTTTTGTAGAGTCTTTGATAGCAGGTTTTTTGATGGTGAATTGTTTGATAATATCATCAACAATAGTCAATAGCTCAGCTAAGTTATCTTTATCATGGCTGGTATCAAAAGTAGGTAAGGAAGAGGCAGGTTTCATAAGTATTCAGTATCTTTGGTTCTAAATGACAGTATGATAATACACCATTACATAATTGTATAACTGCATCATGATAACCTGCAATATGGTGAAAGAATCAAGTTCTTTCATCATTGCATGTTTTTTTAGACTGTATCAAATATTAGATTAAGCATGAGAATTAAGGATTTAACAACTTACCTTCTTGAGTAATCATAGTTTTGTGTGAATAGTCGTCACGATTGGGTCGGCTGATGGTTTTAACTTTGCTGATATAGTCGATAAATGATTGTGTATATAGCAATTTGGTGTCTTCAACCTTAGATTTATCAGCAAAGATTTTGCCAAAGGTATCGTAACCATCACGTCCTTCGGCGATAAAGTCATTGGTGACCACCACATAAGTTTTATTGACATCAATGGCAGACCATTGACCAGTTTTGCGGTCACGTACTTCGACTGCTTTTACTCGTTTACCTTTGGCCTGGCTTAAGTCCAAATCCCAACGCAGACCATCAGCATAAGGGTGTGAGCCTGATGAGCCACCTTTGGTTAAATGGTTGTCAATAGCGTCTTCTAAGGTGTCAATGACCTGCTGACCAGTGATGTCCAGATTGACTAAAGTATTGCTAAACGGCAAGATAGTGTAGGCAGTTTGGTAAGTGATGTCGCCTTTTTCTAGGGTTTCTCGTACGCCACCTGCGTTTTGGATGGCAAAGTCGGCTCGCAATGCACCATCTAAAAAGGCTTTGGCAACCACTTGAGCACCATCACTACCACGAGCTGAACTGCCACTGTCCTCACAGCCTGCTTTATCGCCTGAACGAGTCGTCCCAGGTACACGCACTAGGCATAAGGTTTCACTACTTTGCCCAATACCTTTTGCCATATTTTCGCTCAGTTTGTCACGATAGACTTTTAACACTTCGTTTGCACTGACATTTTCAACAAATGGCAATATCAAATCTTGTTTTAGCAGATTGTTTTTCTCATTATTTAATTGGTCAACCAGTTGTTGATTGTCGTTGCTATTGAGTGGTTCAAACTTAGTGGTGGTCTCATTGTATTTTGTAAAGTTGGTCGCCACAGGGATAATTTGTGAACCGCCACAATCTTTGACATTACCCTTATCATCAAAGTTTATATTCATAATACCCACTGCTTTGGTATATTCCCAAGACTGCCCAATACAGACGGTGTTTCCGTCTTTATTTTTAACAATGGTGGGGTATGCCCCTTGTGAGCCAAAGTTATCTTCACCACCCTGACCGCCTTTACCATAGCGAGTAAAGTCACCAAGTAATGTATGTGAATCACCCCCGATAATCACATCAACACCTGTTAATTGACTGGCTAATTTTTTGTCATTTTCATAAGTGTAATGGGTTAATAAGATGATGTGTTCAATGCCTTTATTTTTTAGCTCATTGATATAGTTTTGGGCAGTGGTGGTTTCATCTAAAAATTCAGTGCTAGGTAGTGGACGTGAGGAATTCATGGTTTTACCGACGATGTCTAGCCCAATGATACCGACTTTCACGCCCTCTTTTGTGGTTTTGATGACATATGGGTTGATGTAATCATCAACCTTTTCGGGGGCAAGGGGCGTGCCGACTTTAGGTTTGACGTTTGCCCCTAGAACAGGGGTTTGACAATTGGTTGTTTTTAATCTGTCCAAAAAGTGTTTTAGCCCATCATCGCTTTCGTCAAACTCATGATTACCCAAGCTAAAGGCATCAAAGCAGATGGTATTCATCATATCAGCATCAGCCTCACCTTTATAAAAGCTAAAGTAGCTAGTACCTGTGATGGCGTCCCCTGCATGTAGCTTTAAGAAGTTGCCCGAGCCGTACAAACTTTGCAATTCATCAAAAACAGTTTTGACACGAGAAAAACCACCCCGAGCCGAGCGATAGGTTGTGCCATTTAATACAAAAGTTTGCTCACCATCAGGCTCAAGATGTGAATGGTGGTCATTGATATGAGCAATGGATAGATTTACTGGCTGAAAGGTTGGCGTGCTAGGCTGAGATGGTGTGGTTGTTTGGTTTTTCTTATTGTCGTTTTTACAAGCGGTTAATGTGCTGGCTAACACGCAAGCAATGGCGGTCATTAATAGTTTTTTGTTTGAGTGGCTACTGGCAAAAATTTTCATAAAATATCCTATGATTGTTTATCTATTACAGTTAGTAGGTTAAGTATTTTGACTATCAGCTAACTAGCTGATACATTTGCAGTTATTAATAATGAACTATAGTGCTGTCATTAATACGCCCTAGTGTGTGGTTGTAAAATGACAGAGAAATGACTAGCTGATGACAGTTTGATGATGACTGTAAAAATTAAAATTATCATTTAAATTTATAAATGAATCATGAGGATAGTATGACCACTCGCCGTCAGTTTTTAGCTTACTTGGGAAATACTGCCATTATTGCGACAGTTGCCAGTAGTTTAGCGATTGGTATCAGTGGCTGTGGCTCAAAACCACAGGGGCAACATATCGCCAAAGGCAGTAATGTGGTGGCATTGGGTGATTCCTTAACTTACGGCTATGGGGCAAGTACAGAGACAGCATATCCTACGGTGCTGGCAGGGTTGACAGGTTGGCAAATCAAAAACGAAGGGGTGAATGGCAATACCTCTGCTGATGTATTGGCACGTCTTGATGGTATCATTGCTCAAAAGCCTGATTTGGTGTTATTAGGGATTGGTGGTAACGATGTGCTACGGCGAGTACAGCCAGCCACCACCAAAGCCAATATCACCCAGATTGTGCAACGATTAAAGTCGGCAAATATCCCTGTGGTACTAATTGCACAGCCACACTTTAGTGCCAGTGCTTTATTTGGTAAAGCCAGCGATAATCCCGTTTATCAAGAAGTTGCGGATAGTGAAGATGTGCCATTATTGACAAGTAGTGATGGTGGCTGGTCTGCGATATTGTCAGATGACAGCCTAAAATCTGACCAAATCCATGCAAATGAGGCAGGCTATCGACAATTTGCAGAAAATTTACATAAGTTTTTACAACAGCAAGGCTATGTAAGTTAGTAGGCTTTGCTTGATATGAACCAAACAAACACTAAGATAAGGAAAAAATAATGGATAAACAAACCTATACACCACCCAAAGTATGGCAAATGAATACAGATGCCACTGATGAAAAAAATGGTGGTAAATTTGCAGGAACAAACCGACCTACCGCAGGGGCAAGGCATGAGCAAACTTTGCCAGTGGGTGATAAGCCATTACAACTGTATTCACTAAATACACCGAATGGTATTAAGGTCAATATTTTATTAGAGGAATTGGCTGAATGTGGTGTGCAGGAGGCAGAATATGATGCTTATAAAATTGATATTATGGCAGGTGATCAATTTGGCTCAGACTTTGTAGATATCAATCCTAACTCTAAAATTCCGGCATTGGTCGACTATTCTGTAAATCCACCTGTGACGCTCTTTGAATCTGGAGCGATTTTGCTATATCTAGCAGAAAAATTTGCTAAGTTTGTGCCGATGGATCAGGGGCAGGCAAGGGCAACTTGCTTATCATGGGTAATGTGGCAAATGGGCAGTGCACCTTATGTAGGTGGTGGCTTTGGGCATTTTTATGCTTATGCCCCTTATCCCATGGAATATCCGATTAATCGCTTTACTATGGAGACCAAACGCCAGCTTGATGTGTTAGATAAACACTTGGCAACACATGAATATATGTGTTCGCCAGAGCATAAGCAAGGTGAAGAGTATTATACGATTGCGGATATGATTATCTGGGCATGGTATGGACAGTTGGCTTTGGGTAAGCTGTATAATGCCAGTGAGTTTTTGGATGTAGCAAGTTATCAGCATCTACAACGTTGGGCAAAACAAATCGCTGAGCGACCTGCGGTACAACGTGCAGTTGAGCTTGAGTTGCAAGCAATTACTGGTTAGTTGTTATTGAGTAGAGGAAATCCTATATTAAAGATTTCCTCTACTTATTTAGGTTTTAGGATTATTTTTCAGTATATTTATTAAACCATCTATGTGATGGCAAACTAAAATTATACTACTAATAACCCAGTAATAACATGGTGATGCGCATAGATTTTCCTACTAAGATAAACATTCAAGAGTCCCTAATAACATATCAATAACTAAACAAAACCCTGCTCCATTGTGGCATAGGGCTTGCCAGCTTCATCAAATAACATGGTGCCACAGCTATCACAAAGCCCTTCTGACGGCGGGGGTTCATTGACATCTAATACCCAAATACCTGCCATATTAGATTGGCAGTCTGGGTCTGGACAATGCAGACAATAAAGTATTTCGCGTTTTTTACGCTCACCAAATTTGCGAAAATAACAGTCATGAGGAAACTGCATTTGTTTGAGCTTGCTCAAGTAGGTTTTTTTGGTGATACTCAATAGATAAGTGTCAGAATAAGTAGCAAATTCTGCAATGACCATTTTATGCGGTGATAGTAATTTTTGGTACTGTTTAATCAGCAAAATAATATAATCACCTCGCTGTAGCTTCTTCTTTTTGATTTTAGAAGCAATCTGTTTTTGTACTTGCTCGTTATCAATGGCAAAGTTAATGCCAAAAAAATTCAGTTGTTGGTTAATATAACAAGCAAGGTCACCTTCATTATCTTCCCCTGACCAATCAACCGCCATCATCAACTCTTTTTCTATTAAAAAATCCAAAAACTGGTTAAAATCCATGTTTTCCATTTTTTCTATCAATGCTGGCTTAGCAAAGTTTTGCTTAAACTGCTTTGCTGGAGTTAGGTTTTTGTGAACATCTAGTTTTAGCTCTTTAGAAAGATATTCGTTCATGATTTATCCAAATATGGTTTTAAAAGAATGAGCAGGTGGTGAAATGAGATGGCGACTATTAGCTATTGACTATATAACTCTCTTATTAGAGTCTGTAAAATAGAGCTTATTTGGTATTGATTATAGCAGTTTATATAAAATTGGCGATGACATAAGGGGTAAAACATTGCAAATTCAATTAAGCAAAACGCAAACTAAATATCTGCCCTATGTCATGGCGATTGCCTTATTTATGCAGATACTCGATGCCACCATTTTAAATACGGCACTGCCAAAAATGGCGACAGCGTTGGGTGAGTCGCCATTAAATATGCAGTGGGCGGTGATTAGCTATGCGTTGACCTTGGCTATTTTTATCCCCATCAGTGGATTTTTGGCAGATAAGTATGGCAGTCGTAACGTATTTTTGATAGCGGTAAGTATATTTTGTGTTGGCTCGTTGCTGTGTGCTTTATCAGGCTCTTTGCCTGCATTAATTGCTTCACGTATCATTCAAGGCATTGGCGGGGCGATGATGACCCCTGTTGCCAGACTCATTTTGGTAAAGTCATTTCCACGCAATCAATTGCTAAGTGTGATGAATTTTGCGGTGATTCCTGCTTTGATTGCACCGCTACTTGGGCCTTTATTGGGTGGTTATTTGGTTGAATACGCCAGTTGGCATTGGATATTTTTGATTAATATTCCTATGGGGCTGATAGGATTAATTCTGGGACGCTCCTTAATTCCTGATTTGCGTGAGCAGATTAATCGTTTAGACTGGCTGGGATTTTTTCTATTTGCTACTGCGGTCAGTGGCTTAACGTTGGCACTTGAGTTTGGCTCGCATGTGGGACAGCTTAATCTTGCTATTGTGTTGGCTATCACTGCCATCGTCTTACTGGTTGGTTATTTTTGGCATGCCAAACGTCATGCTTCTCCGTTGTTTTCATTATCGCTATTTAAGGTTGATACTTTTCGTATTGGTATCGCAGGCAATTTGTTTACCCGTCTTGGTATCAGTGCAGTGCCTTTTTTGTTGCCATTATTGCTACAGGTGGTGTTTGATTTTAGTCCCTCTCAGGCAGGCTGGTTTTTAGCCCCGATTGCCATTGGTGCGATGGGTGTTAAACCTTTGGTAACGCCTGCGATACGCCGTTTTAGCTTTCGAGTCGTTTTGATTGTCAATACCATATTATTGGGGCTATTGATTATGGCATTGTCTTTGTTTAAAGACGGTTCACAATGGGTGATATTTTCACCATTAATGGTGGTGCTGGGTGCTTGTAATTCGATTCAATTTAGTGCGATGAATACCATTACCATCAGTGATTTACAAGGTCAGCAAATCAGCAGTGGTAATAGTCTAATGGCAGTCAATCAGCAATTAGCCATTGGTTTTGGTATTGCCTTTGGAGCAACGGTGTTAAATATGCTACGTGGGCGTTGGCAAGTTGAAACATTGGTGGCGTTTCATGATACGTTTTTATTATTGGGGGTAGTAACCATCTTATCAGGGTTATATTTTCTGCGTCTGCCCCCTAAAGCTGGGGATAGTTTATATTAGTAAGTTAAATTATGATTGTTCATCATTGATGGTACTAAAGTTTTACTCATGCACCCAAACCCCATCATGTCCGACAAAATAGGTGTGATGGTCGGCGACTTCGATGTTATAGACGTAGTCTTCGTAAGGGTTGGGGCAGTCATCGTCATATTGTTTCATACTAGCGTGCAGGCTGACCTCGGTCAAACCACTACTATTGCCGTATGTCGCTATGTTATGGAGTGCTTTTTCATATAAATCATTATCAGCTATACAGGACGCCATTACCACTCTACCATTAACAACTAATGGCTCATTCATAACTGCCTTCAATCGCTCAATATTATGAGAATCGGGATCTAAATCCTGTTGTAGCCTTACATTCAAGGTTTTATATAGTTCTGGGTCTACCACAAAGGATTCTTTGCTATTAACTTCGAACATTGCATCGCTGGTCTTGATGTTTAGCGTTTTAATTCCGCTTTCAAACCCTGCTTGGTCTGTTGCAAGACTAACAAACTGATAACCTGCGTCACTAAACTTAATAAACTCGATATTACTGCTACCATTCCAACCCTCGTCATGATGGTCAATGGTTTGTATATAGGCACATCCCTGAGGGAAGTTGGGTAGGGTACGCACTGGCATGAATTGATAGTCATCCATCCATAGTAAGTTCCCCTGTGCTGAAGCTAGGTAAGCAGGTGGTAGGTCTTTGGCTGTCAACCACTCCCCTTGTAAGTTGGCGTTAATGCTGGTGATAGGCTTTTTACTTACCCAAAATGGGTGCAATGCATTACAGAAAATGTAATTAACCCCTTTTTCATTATGTTCGCCAATAGTGTCATTAAAATATTGGACTTTATAGATTTTTTCTTTGTGGGGTGATTTAAAGGTACTTAGCACTGTCTTGAATTCAGCTACGCCACTACCGTCTTTGGGCTGAGACAGCACAGACTTTGACAACACCATATCACCGACTTTAATATCCTGAATCGGCACTAAGCCTTGTTCTGTATGTACTAATGTTCCTGCGACAAAGCTCATATCATATCCTTATTCAAATAATCCAATTTAATTAAACCACTTCTTCCACTACAAAATCCGCTACTTCTCGGCTAGTTTCGCTAAACTCTACGCCAATTAAATAAATAGCCTTGCCCTGCATACGATATTTATCGGCATAGCCTTTATCTTTGATTTGCTCAAGGGCAGAATTAGGCTTTTTGCTTTGTTCAATCACTTTAAATTCAAAAATATAAATACACTCATTAAAGTCCACCGTCATGTCCATACGCCCACGATTGGTACTGTCTTCCACTACTACTTGCAAACCAAGACTGGCGAAATAAGCATAAAACACACTTGCCCAATAGCCTTCAAAATGGGCGATATTATTATTTCTATGCCAATCATGTGGAATAGAGCTAAAAAAGGCATTAATCAGTTCATGTATGCCATCAAAATCGTTTACAAATAACAAATCAATTAACTTTTGACTGTATTTTTCTGCCAGTCCTGCCTGACCAATATAACGGTGTAGTAATACTTGATTTAAACTATATTGAACCTCTAAGTTTGGATAGCCAAGCTGATAACGGGGCAATGCCATGGTGGGTAGCATTTGCTTAATGGTTAAATAGCCTGTTTGAAACATCAATGCAATCGGTGAGATATCACCGACATCAAAGCTAGATAAAATACTTTCACTAGCAATTTGTTGATTTATTTCATAACTTGCTACCCCATCATCGACCATTTTATCAATCAAAAATGTGGGTGTACCAGTTTCAAACCAATAGGGGCGAAATACTTTGGCATTCAGATACAGCAGGATATCAAACGGATTGTAGACCGATTCGCCTGTCCAGTTATAGCCGTTATACCATGTTTTTAATTGTGCCAAATCTACCCCTTGCAACTCGGGTGCAAAGACGGTTTCTAGCTCTTGTTGGGTATAACCACATAATGCCGAAAACTTTTCATCAATGGTAATGTCTAATAAGTTATTAAGCCCCGAAAACAAATTCACTTTGCTAAATTTAGACACCCCAGTGAGCATCGCAAAGCGGATATGAGCGTCTTGTCCTTTAATCACTGAATACAAATCTCGTAAGCCATCTCGCATGATTAAAGCAATGTCTGGCTTGGTTAGATTGTCTAAGATGGGTTTGTCATACTCGTCTATTAAGATGACCACTTTTTGGTGGTATTTTTCATAAAGTGTGCGAATAAGCTGACGAAATCGGTTAGATATGGATAAGTCTTTTTCTGTTGTATTAGTAACTGTATTAGTAACTGTATTAGCAATAGCATATTTTTGTTCATTAATGGATAGCTGGCTATGAATTTCGCTATAAAGCGCTTGTTTATCGCCCATAATACCTTCAGCAAAACCGAGGCGTATGACAGGGTAAGTGGTATCCCAATCCCAGTTGGCTTCGGCATAAAGCCCTGTGAACAGCTCTTTATTACCTGTAAATAATTCAGCAATAGTATCTAAGGTTAGACTTTTACCAAAACGTCTGGGGCGAGATAAAAAGATATAGCGATATTCGACTAGTTGTAGAATATGTTTGGTTTTATCAACATAATAAAAATTTTCGTTACGAATATCGGCAAAGGTTTGAATACCGATGGGTAGTTTTTTTTGTGGGATATTTTTAGCGTGATTATTTAAGTTTTTATTTGTCATCGGTTTTCCTAGTTTTATGGTTTACTCATGCACCCATACTCCATTATATCCAACAAAATAGGTGTGCGTGTCTTCAACTTCGATGTTATAGACATAATCTGTAAAGGCAGTAGACGTTGCAGTGATATCCGTATCCCAATCTGGGGTTAGGTAGTCGTCCCACAGCTTGGAGTACCTAACAATGTCTGCATGATGTTCGGGATTGTCTTTGTCCAAAAATTTATAGGCAGCCCACGGCTTATCAGGCGCTTTGGATAAAAAGCCATCCCAACCAATGTAATGCTTTTTATCATTGCTATAAATTTCTACTGGCTCTTCACTACTAAAATCCACAACGCCCATTGGTATATAGTTTGGACCACCTTCGTCGCCATCTGAATCTATCATATATAAGGCGACATTGGGATCACTGGTTGCAATCAAATAAGCGCCACCCACCCCATATGGATCTTTGCCAAATACTCTTTCTTCGTATCTACCACGTATTTTACATGGATGTCCTATACCATCTATAAAAGGATACAAGCATTCGACATGGTCATTAAAAGTAATATGTCGGGCTGCCAGCCAACGAGGTTTGCCCTCTCTATGAATGTGTGTCCAAAACGGATGGTCTTGGGTACAGTAGATGCCTTGTACTGGTGTCATAATGGGTTTTTTGTCTGCTGATTTCATGGTGCGAATAACACGGCTATAAACCAGCTCACCCTCTCCTGTCTCGGACTTAGACAGCACCATATCGCCCACTTTGATATCTTGAATGGGCATTAAGCCTTTATCCGTATGTACTAGCGTGCCTGTAGCAAAACTCATATTCTTTCCTTGATTGATTTTACTCATGCACCCACACCCCATCATGCCCGACAAAGTAGGTATGATGGTCAGCAACCTCGATGTTGTAGACATAATCCTCGTAAGGGTTGGGGCAGTCATCAGTATAGCGTTGCATACTCAAATGCACACTATCGCCATAATCGGCACCCAAATCAATGCCATACTTCTCCATCCTATTTACTACCTTTTTAAAGCCCGCTTCATCAAAAATGTGCGTGTCTTTAACAACCTTGCCGTCAATAACAAAAGGCGAATACATCTTGTTGAGGTAGATTTCTTTTGAGCGATAATACGGACTGATATCTTGCTCTAATAACACATCAAGTTTTTGAAAGCGCTCAGGCGCTGTTTTGATGGGTTCGTATTGACTTAACCGTGTCACTGGGTCTATGGCTCTCAACTCACAAAAAGCTTCTCTTATTGACTTTCGCTCATTGGCATCTTCACTTAGGCTGATAAAATGATAGTCTGTATCGGTCAGTTGCAGATACATCACATCGTAAGTTGAGTCTTCGTATTGCCAACTGTCGTGCTCTTCAATCGACTGGGTATAAGCACACCCCTGCGGGAAGTGGGCTAAGGTACGCACGGGCAAAAACGAGTAGTCACTTAATGCCAAGACATCACCGTTGACAGCTTGCAAATAGCCTGCGGGCAGGGCAAAAGCAGGTAACCATTCGCCCTCATTGGCGTTTGGCATTCTGGTCACCCAAAATGGATGATTTTGATTACATAGCAAAAAGTGAAATGCGTTGTCTTCTTCGGCAGTCTCGTTATGGTACTCAACCTTATATATCTCTTCTTTGTGAGTGGACTTAAAGGTGCTAAGTACAGGCTTATATTCTACCTGACCACTACCGTTCTCAGACTTTGATAACACAAGGTCACCAACTTTAATATCCTGTATTGGTACTAAACCCTTATCTGTATGTACTAGCGTTCCTGCAACAAATCCTGAATTATTCACCAAATTTCCTTTTTATTTATAGTAGGCAGACTGTTATATTTCAATTACCACATTCCAGTCGCTAATATTGACCTCAATACAATTATTACCCTCACCACCAACACGGTCAACCACCAAAAACGCACATTCTTTTTCTAGGGCTAATAATGGGTGGTGCCAGACGCCTGCGTCATATTGTACCCCTTGATAAGACTTGGCATAAAATACCGCCAAATCATCGGCAGATTTGGGAGCGTCACCTGCTTTGGCAACCACCACCACATAATCTAAGCCATTCATCGAAAAAAACGCCTGTGAGCCTAATGGGTGATACTCCATTACTGATAAGGCAATCGGTACAGTGCGAGGTTTGGCAACAAAAATACTTAATCCTGCATTGCCACCATCGGTAAACACTTCGGCAATACGATGATGACGAGTGGCATAGCCATTGTTAATGACAAAGGTGTTTTTATCTGTTTGCTGGTGGTCATCATAAGGCTCAATCACTGTGCCATAAGGGGCAAAGGCTTGTTTGGTTAATGGCTGGGCAGTTAGTGTTATGGTCATAGATTACCTTGCTGATTTGTTTTGCTGATTTTTTAAATTTGGGGTTGTTAAAAATATACTTTCCCCCTCACATAAGGAGGGGGTTAGGATAGAGAAAATACTAATAATATAAAATGTTGAAAGTGAAAACACGGTAACAGTGAAAGCTATCCGCTTACTTTATCACTTAGCTTCACCAACCACTTTACCAAATAAACGCACTCGGCTGATACCACCATCTGGGAAAATATTTACTCGAATATGGGTAATGGCGGTGTCTTTTGCCCAATCAGCGATTTGGTCAAATTCATGAACATTATCGGCTGATAGTGATTGTGGCTCTAGCAGTGTTTGCCAAAACATACTTTGAGTGACCAAGGTGGCATCAGGTGTATTTGGAGCATAGACCGCTTGGATAGATACTTTATCAGGGAAATTGCCTTTAAAATAAGCGGTATCAATTTCGATATTTTCGACAATGCCTGCTTGACCTAAAGCAATGATACACCAGTCGTTACCGGGTTCACGACGACGGCGAGTTTCCCAACCTTCGCCCATGTTTGGCGCTTTGTTGGGTAGCAATAGGTTTTCTACCGCCCCAAAGTGAGCGTCATTACAAGCGATGGCTCGTCCACCATTTAACGCACCGACTAGGTCGATTTGACCTTTGTCATTAGCTCCATTGTTATTGGCATCATCTTGAGCAAAGACAATATCACCATAAACACGTAAGCGAGCGATACCACCATCAGGATAGATATTTAGGCGTAGATGAGTGATGATTTGTTCAGATTGGCAAGGCAAAAAGTGATGGCTATTGCCTTGTAGGGCAGTCATATCAAGTAGCGTTTGCCAATCCTGACTGTCCCAGTCGTCTTTATTAAAGCTGTCCACTTTGCTATTGCCACGAAGTTCTGGAGCAGAGAGGGCGTCAACACTGGCAGAAGAAGGGTAGTTACCCGTAAAGTGGCTGGTATCAATATCTAGCCCTGCAATGTGGGTCGGGCGTGCCAATTCGATGACCAGATAATCATAACCCAAATGACGTTTACGGCGAGTTTCCCAACCGTCCATCCATTTGCCGTTATCATCAAATTTACCAACGATAAATGTTGGAATATCAGGGCTTAAAATACGCTCTTTGGGGGCAAAAAAGTCATCGGTGGCAAACAGGGCTTTGGCACCCAGACGGCTATCGGCAACATTGGTTTTTTTGCTAAAAGCGGGTAGGGTTTCGGGTAAGTTGTCTGCAACGATATGCTGTCCGACTTGTTGATTACTATGGCTCATTTTGTTTCCTTTTTATAAATAAATTGCTGGAGCGACTTCTTTGGTAAAAATGGAAAACATCTAAATAATAATTTTTTGTCGGTTTTTTATGACATTTAGGACATTAAAATATTTATGAGTATGTCATTTGGCTTAACTGCCAACCTGAGTACAACACAGAAGCTAACGCCACA
>NZ_VEWM01000079.1 GCF_020662265.1 Psychrobacter sp. I-STPA6b | reverse complement strand
CCATAAAACCACCACGAAGTATTAAAAAACAATCGTTTAGGTTGCCACGTTGTTGTTAGTTTTAATTGTTCTGGAAAGATTGAAGCATCATTAACTTTATCAAAAGCTTCAAAGCTTAACATCGCCGACGAAGTGTGATGACCATGCGTAGTTCCAGGAGAACGATGATCAAAACGATTGATAATTACATCGGGTTTAAAATTTCTTATTACCCAAATTACATCACTAAGAACTTGATTTTTATCCCAAATTTGCAATGTCTCATCCGGATTTTTAGAAAAACCAAAGTCGTTTGCTCTTGAAAAAAATTGTTCGCCACCATCTATTTTTCTAGCTTCAATAAGTTCTTGAGTTCTTATCACGCCTAGTAATTCTCTAAGTTCAGGTCCGATTAAATTTTGTCCGCCATCGCCACGAGTTAAAGATAAATAACCTGTTCTTGCATTTTTCTCGTTGGATAAATAGGATATTAATCTGGTGTTTTCATCATCTGGATGTGCAGCGATGTAAAGTAC
>NZ_VEWM01000055.1 GCF_020662265.1 Psychrobacter sp. I-STPA6b | reverse complement strand
CTGTATGCGCAGCAGATCGTCGATACCGATCCAGACAGCACGGGTCGCCATTACGAGGTGCTGGTCAAGATGCAGGACCGCAAGGGTCAGGAACATTCCCCCGCCGCCTTCCTGCCGCTGGTCGAACGCACCAGCATGATCTGCACGATGGATGACTGGATCATCCGGCATGCGATTCTGGGTCATGCCGCCGTGCTGGCCCAGCATGACGACATCCATATCTCGCTGAACATGTCGGGGCGCACGCTGTCGGATGCGGGGTTCGGTCAGGGCATCGTGCAGATCGTGGCGCAGGCGGGCATCGATCCCGCCCGCATCCAGTTCGAGATCACCGAAACCTCGGCCATCCACGATCTGCCCAGTGCCAAGATCAATGTGCGCACCCTGCGGGATCTGGGCTGTTCGGTCGCGCTGGATGACTTCGGGGCCGGGCTGTCGGGGTTTTCCTATCTGACCGATCTGGACGTGAACTGTGTCAAGATCGATGGCGGGCTGGTGGCCAATGTCGTCTATCC
>NZ_VEWM01000013.1 GCF_020662265.1 Psychrobacter sp. I-STPA6b | reverse complement strand
GATCTACAACAATTGCAGTTCATCACAGTCGATTAGTTTTTTTTGTAAAGAGTAGTGAAAAGAAAAATGGGAAGAATTAAAATAAATGTTTTAGTTCTTCCCATTACTATTTTACTATAAATTATTTTTAAAATTCCAATTTCTTCTTACGCAGCTCAAAATTTTGCCCAAGGTAAACACGGCGAACCATTTCGTCTTCAACTAATTCTTCCGGAACTCCTGCTTTCAAAATTCCACCTTCAAACATTAAATAGGTTTTGTCTGTGATAGCCAAAGTTTCCTGAACGTTGTGGTCGGTAATTAAGATTCCAATATTCTTGTTTTTTAACTGAGCTACAATTCTCTGGATATCTTCAACCGCAACTGGGTCAACTCCTGCAAAAGGTTCGTCTAATAAAATGAATTTTGGATCTGTGGCCAAGGCACGAGCAATTTCAGTACGTCGTCGTTCTCCTCCTGAAAGTAAATCACCACGATTGGTACGAATATGTTCTAAACTGAATTCTTCAATTAAAC
>NZ_VEWM01000086.1 GCF_020662265.1 Psychrobacter sp. I-STPA6b | reverse complement strand
CCACCATGGTTCAGATGGATACTGCCATCGGTATAAATATGCACCAGTGCCCCGGCTTGGTTTAGGGTTTGCACCGTAAAGGAGATACCAAATTTGACGGGGGTTAGCGCAATGCCGCGACGCTTATCATTACCTGTCGCTGCCGCTTGCTGATTGGCCTCGATGATAGCTTGGCGACGCTGGTCATAATCGCAGTCCTCCGCTAGCGTCGTCATAATCGTTGCTAAATCGAAATGCTCAATCGGCTGACCGTAATGGGTACTTTGCCCATTTTGATACAGGTTATTGAGGCGCACTTGCAGCGGGTCTTGACCTAAGGTATAGGCGATGTGGTCCATCATATACTCGGCGGTCATGAGTCCCTGCGGACCACCAAAACCGCGATACGCGGTGTTCGATACCGTATGGGTCTTGCAGCGGTGCCCCGCAATGTGCGCTGCCGGATAATAGTAGCCATTGTCACAGTGAAACATTGCCCTATCGACAATAGCATCGGATAAATCTGGCGCATAGCCGCAC
>NZ_VEWM01000084.1 GCF_020662265.1 Psychrobacter sp. I-STPA6b | reverse complement strand
TACTATAACCAATAGCTTACCTATTATTGACGCCGATCGATTTAGAGTGCAACAATTGTTTCAGAATATAATAAGTAATGCTGTAAATTATATTGATAAACCAATTGGGATAATAGAAGTAAGTTGTTCAGAAGATGCTAAACATTTCATTTTTGCGATAAAAGATAACGGACCAGGAATTGCAAAAGAGAATCAAGAGCGAATATTTAAAATATTTCAATCGTTAGAAAAATCAGAAAAATCTACAGGTTTAGGACTTTCGATAGTGAAAAAAATCGTCGATAATTACAACGGAAAAATTTGGATTGAAAGCGAAAACGGAAAAGGAACCACATTTTTCATACAATTAAACAAATAAAAATTTCAAGATGAAAATAGTTCAAGCCTCAAAACTAGAAAATCAAGATTGGAAATTCTTACAGGATAAAATTGAGTTGGAAAACCCATTAGTTTTGGTTTTTGCCAATCGTTATTTGTTAGAAGATGAAACGGTTATTGCCGATATTCGCAACCAATTTC
>NZ_VEWM01000056.1 GCF_020662265.1 Psychrobacter sp. I-STPA6b | reverse complement strand
ACGCAAGGAGGAACGCACTTAAATTCTTTTCGTGAAGCAATCGTAAAAACCATCCGTGAATATTATAATAAAGGTTTTGAAGCGTCAGATATTAGAAAATCTATAGTTTCTGCTATTTCGATAAAAGTAGAAGAACCAGTTTTTGAAAGTCAGACCAAAACCAAATTGGGTTCGAATGATATCGGTCCAAATGGTCCAACAGTACGAACATTTATCCACGATTTCATCACAACGAAACTCGATAATTTTTTACATAAAAATCCAGAAGTTGCCGATTTACTTTTGCGTAAAATTTTACAAGCAGAACGTGAACGAAAAGAACTTTCGGGAATTAGAAAATTAGCGAAAGACAGAGCCAAAAAATCAAGTCTTCACAATAAGAAATTACGCGATTGCCGAGTGCATTTGCCAGATATTAAAAACCCAAGATATCTTGAAAGTACGCTTTTTATTACCGAAGGAGATTCGGCTTCTGGTTCGATTACAAAAAGTCGTGACGTTAATACGCAAGCCGTTTTTAGTT
>NZ_VEWM01000020.1 GCF_020662265.1 Psychrobacter sp. I-STPA6b | reverse complement strand
CTATTTTTTGAGTCCATATCACTAGAAAGTTGCTCATTCTTAAGTTTCATCAATTGCTGTTCATTCTCTAATGCAGCAATCTCCAATAATAAATTATTTTCTTCGATCAGTTTTCCTTCTTTTAGTCGATAATATTGATGGTATGTTTTATGTATGTAAAGAACTATCATAAAGCCTAAAACAAAATATAGTATAATAGCAAAGTTTGTTGCATACCATGGTTTGTTGATCGTAAAACTATAAGTAGCGATATTTTCGGGTGTTGAATTACCAGTTTTAGCCCTAACCTTGAAAATATATTCTCCAGCTGGCAAATTTTTATAGTAAGTGGTGGTTTTGGAGGACCACGGACTCCATTTTTCTTGCAATCCTTCAAGTAAAAATTGATATTCAGTATAAATATATTTATTATACTCTGGGACAGTAAAATTAAATGTTACATTATTTGCAGCGTGATTAAAATTTCCAACTTCCTTAATGGGGCAGTTAAAGGGCTTTTGGTCTAATTTATTAAAGGCAATGTTTGAT
>NZ_VEWM01000091.1 GCF_020662265.1 Psychrobacter sp. I-STPA6b | reverse complement strand
GGTCAAGTCGTTCCGCCGCATATCTTCACCAAAGTCACTCGAGATATGGACTTAGCAAAGAATGAAGTATTTGGTCCGCTAGTGGGGATTATCCGTGCAAAAGATGAGGCGGATGCATTGGCCATAGCTAACGACTCTATGTTTGGTTTATCTAGCGCCGTATTTACTGAGGATATGGAGAAGGGACTACGCTTCGCTCGCGGTATTAAGGCAGGCATGACCCATATCAATGACATCTCAGTCAATGATGAAAGCCATGTTCCCTTTGGTGGTGAGGGGCTATACTGGTTCTCAGTGGCACTATTTATTGGTCTACTGGCAGGTACTTATTCTTCTGTCTACATCGCCAGCTCAATTCCACTACGCATGGGACTATCGCGTGATGACTTTGTGGTTAAGGTCAAGCCTGAATTTGAGGAAGAAGTAGTAACCTTTAATGACCCTAAGATGTTTGAGCAAGAACAGTCTTAAGATAGAACTGCTGTCTTGAGTTAACAATTATTTTAAATTAGAAAAGCACCTATTATTA
>NZ_VEWM01000142.1 GCF_020662265.1 Psychrobacter sp. I-STPA6b | reverse complement strand
ACATTATTGCCAGTAATGGCGTGATTCATATTACTGACTCGCTTCAGTAGTGGAGCAAAACCAGTAAGAGCCGACGTCTAACTGTCGAGCGGTGACAATAGTTGAACGGCAAAAAATAGTAAATTAGAAAGGGAGCCTTAGGTTCCCTTTTTTGTGTCAATCAGAAGACTGATACCATTGAGGTGATTATCAATGCTACGATGTTCCTAGGCTTTGTTGCTACGTGGTAGCCATCAAGCTATTTCTTTAATTCGCTACTGTCCTAAGCTTGTTATAATGCCTTGCCCTTGATTCTGCCGCGATTCATCCTCATATCCTAGCAACCTAGAACATCAAAATAGCCTAAGCCAATGTCTGATGCTATCGCCAAAACTATGCCAAATACTAATACCTCTAGTGACGCCATTGATCTCGATACGGTGACACCAGTTACACAGACCAATGATATTCAAAGCGCTCAGCAGTTTGATGAGCTGCCAGTGCTCGCCAAAGACCGCCATTTTTTGAGTCGTTTGCAAAGAGAGCTGGAGCGAAA
>NZ_VEWM01000062.1 GCF_020662265.1 Psychrobacter sp. I-STPA6b | reverse complement strand
GCCCTTGGAAATCTCAATCTAAATAAGAGTTATAAATGGGAGAGTGAAGATTTTGAAACTTCAAAAGTCTTTCAGTCTTAACTGGTAAACTTTATAAAAAGCGGTAATCCAAATGGAGACGGTCTTCCCAGGTGGTTTGGCCTTCAAAGCAGTATTCCCAAAGTTATGGTTATTGATAATGATAGTAAATCTATACCTGAAAAGAACGGGAAAAGGTACATGCAGCTAGACGGTATAATAAATCCTTAGTGTGATTTTTTTTCCTCTGGATACCATTAAGGCAATGCAATACAAATATTGTTAGGGTTGGGGTGGTCGATCTATTTACTAAAAAGCAAATATTGTCAGTGGATAAACCAGAATAGACTGACAGTTTAGCTAATGAGATACAAGGTCAATTAATTATAGTGCTATGAGAGCATGAACTACCAACATCCTAATTTTATTTACCTCCTATAAAAGCGATAACACTATTGCACCACATATGCAACTAAAATTTTGTTGAACCAAAATGCATTAAGAATATTACAGTAGAGC